>JBBDRI010000009.1:0-54273 GCA_040905545.1 Gemmatimonadota bacterium
TCCCGTCGTCGTCGGGAAAGACCGAGAACCACCGAGAGGCATGCCGCCTGCGCTCGAGCTCGGCTTCATCCGCTCGGCCCAGCAGCTTCCATCCCCGCACCAGCTTCTCCAGCTCTGCGGCCGTGGCCTGCCGCGCGAACTCCACCAGCTCCTCCTCTGCCTGCTCGTCCAGTCCGTCGCCGAGCCGGGTCAGGGCCCGCACCTTGGAGAAACTGAGCTCCCCACGGGACATGGCCTCCGATACCCGGGGCAGCCCCTGGAGGGCATGCGCCGCCCGCACCCGCTCCCGGGCCGCGCCCCGGTGGATGCCGGTACGGAAGTGCAGCCATTCCGCGCACGATGGGTGGCCCCCGGGCTTCCAGCCGCCTCGGCGGTCGAATTCGGCAATGAGTACCAGAAGCCGGTGCTCTGCTGCGTGTACATGTGCTGCGAGCGTCGTGATCTCGTGCTCCAGAGCTTCGAGCGAGTCGGTGTCGGCATCGGTGTCGACGTCGGATCTGCCATCGGTGCCAACTTCGGCGTCGGTATCGTCGTCGGGGTCAGAGGCGGGAGGAGAGTCAGACTCACTGACGGCGGCCGTACCGGCGTCGGGTCCCCAGTCGTACTTCGCCTCGGCCTCCCGCACCATCACGCCGCCGCGGCTCAAGGCACCAGCCCACTCCACCCCCCATCCCAATCCAGATTCCAACATGTCCACCCCCTCCATCCCGAGTCAAGATAACAACTTACGTAATTTAACGGGTGGTTTTTTGAAGCCCTGGGAGCGCTTTTGAGAGCTACCGAGCCGAGGAAGGACTCACGATGCCGGGCCCGGCCTGCGGCGAAGCCTGAAGGTGCCGCAGCGGCCGTCCACCGCGGGGTTTCTTCGCGGGGTCGGAGGTCGGCTTCCTGTGTCCCGAAAAAGCTGTCAAGAGCCTGGCGGGACAGGTGGATGTACGGATGGGCCCACCTACGGGACGACAGGCACAGGGAGTGGGGCATTCTGCCTTGCGCGGCTTGTGGGAATCACAGAAAACGTTCCACTCCGAGCACCCGAGGTAGTCCTATCAACTTTTGTCTGCAGAAGTCGCTTGGCCCCTTCGACAGCTTCGTGATCTTCTTCTTCTCCCGAGCTTCCCGGCCGCATCTACCACGCGTCCGTTGGAGGTCAGCCTTGGTTTCGCAGGATCCCCTTGGATCCTCAGCCTGAAGCGAACTGGGAGTCAGTAGCGGCTGGATGGTAATGAACTTATGTAGCACCAGCACTTAGCTGTGTCGACCGCCGTCAACGGCACAGGGACTTTCCCAGGAGCCAAGCCTCTCGGTTGCCTTGCTTCATGAGCTGTTCCGCCACTCACGGCACGTCATCCATCCCTATGGCGAGATCAGGGGGTGAGGACCAAAAGCAAAAAGCGTGGAAGCGCCGGTAGGCCTTGCGAGCCAGGACGGCCACTGAGGGGGGTGCAGATCGTAGGAACCCCTCCCGGGTGGTCCATCTGGAACTACTGAGATCACAACTATTGACAAAAAATATTGGGGGGGGGGGCATTTTCGGCGACAGGGTTCCTTCGACTGCGGTGAGGGGGGCCGGAGGGATTGTTGACACTCGAATCAGGAGCAGCGATATGACTAGAAAGCTCATCATCCTCATGACGAGCATGTGCGTGGCCCTGCTCGTTCCCTTTCACTTCACGCCAGGGACCGGACAATTGTTCGGAACCCCAAGCATAGCCGTGTCGGCGGGCTGCGCTCAAGCGACAGAGTGCAAAACGCAATATTCCTACATTTGCTCCACCTATCATGGTGATTACGTCAACTACAAATGCACTGGAGGCTGCGGACCCTAGGAGCGTATCCGGGTCCCTCTAGAACCAGCCCATTCTCCCTTCGCCGCCCCTCCCACCCTCTCGATGCTCATCCAGATGCCCACTCGACCTCGGTTCCTGATCATCTCTATGCTGGTGCTGGTCACCGTGGCCTGTCAGGACCGTCAACGTGAAGCCAGGACGCCCGGCGAGTTTGGGGATTGGGAGGAGGTCCCGGGAGTGTCTTTGGTCCCGGTACCTGCAGGAACCGGGAACGCCTCACCTGGAATTCGCCGAATCACGCTCGAGTCCGCCGACGTCTCTCCCGACACGACGTCCCTGGCCCTGGCTTCAGCCATCGCGTGGTGGGGTGAACGCCTGGTCGTGGCGGATCAGCGGGCGGCCGACCCCCTCCAGATCTGGGATGCAGCCACTCTGGTCCGTGAACAGGCTCTCGGGCGCCGGGGCCAGGGCCCAAACGAGTTCATCGCTCCATTTCTTTGGGATCAGGCAGGGGATGGACCGCCCGTAATCTGGGATTTCGACCAAAGGCGGCTCACGGCCCTGGAGGTGGTGGGCGGAACCGTGACACTCGGGACTGCCCGGCAACTGGATTTGCCGGTGTCCCTATTGGAGTTCGCCACTGATGGCGGCCGCATCTGGGCCAGCGGGCTGTCGGCGGATTTCACCGTCCTGGAACTCTCTGCCTCCTTGGTCCCCACCAGAAGGATCGTGCTTCCTCCGCCCCATGAAGTGCCGAACCCCACGGGTCGCAGGTTGGCAAACCGGAGCTTCCTGGCAATCTCTCCCCAGGGCGATGAACTCGTAGTAGCCTATCAGTTCGCGAATCGCCTGGATCTGATCATGTTGGAGGCGGATTCCGTCCTCACCTTCCCGGGCCCTATCCCCACGACCGCTCGTTACTCGGTGTCCGAAGGACGCTTCTTCTGGGAAGAGGGAAACGAGATTGCATACCTGGGAGTCCAGCATGCCGGGGATCGGATCTATGCTGCGTTCTGCGGCTGTGGGCTGGACCGGGATCCCGTTGGCCTGCCGACGGCTATCCATGTTTTCCGGCCCGACGGCGAAGCCCTCGCCATCCTGGAGATCGGCTTGCCCTTTACCGCATTCGCGGTAGACCCGGATCAGGCCCGGATTGCTCTGGTGGTGGAGGATCCGGTCCCCCGGCTCGTGATGATGGAAATGCCGCAGGAGCTCGTACGGTAGGGGTAAGCGGGGCAGCGCGGGAGTAGCACCGGGGGTGATCTGCGTCCATCCTGGTCACCCCTCGCTGCGCGCCCTTCCGCCCAACCCTTGCCCTTCCGTGCCCCCCATCCAACTGTTCCCCCTTGGCCTCCCAGGCAACCCATGAGGGAAAACGTGCGTCTCATACCCTGAAGATCAGGCTGGCGCCTGAGGGTCAGGCTGGCACCCACTCGCGCGGGTCCGCTGGCGCCCAGTCGAGTGAGCCCACGGGCTGCCCTTTCGCTCCTTTCACTTTCGGAACCATGAATCCTTCCCGTACGACGATGGCGCTGGTGACGCTGGTCCTTCTGGTGGGTGCCGTGGGCGCGGGGGTCTACCTTCGCCTTGCGGGGGAAGAAGAGGGAAGTCCGGATGCTCAGGCCGCAGTGGCCGACGCTGCGGCCCTCCCCCCGGAGGCCGGAGAGCAGTTCGCCACCGACGTTCCCCAGCCCGTGCGGGGGGTGGCGGCCGTGCGCGACACCCTCTGGATCTCGGTTGCTGCGGCGGGTCAGGCGGAAGCCGTCCGCATGGCCACCCTGGTGAGCCAAGTGCAGGGAGCGGTGGAGGAGGTGCGGGTGCGGGAGAATCAGCGGGTGGCCGCCGGTGAAGTGCTGGTGGTGCTGGACACCACGGAGTTCGCCCTGGCGGTGGACCGGGCCCGGGCCGACTTCCTTCGTTCCGAGGCTGAGTTCCGGCAGATCATCCTCTTCGACGATGAGATCGAAGACCCGGAGCTCAGGGCCGAACGCGAGCGGTTGGCCCGCTCCCGAAGCGGGTGGGAGCAGGCCCGGGTTTCCCTCCGGGAGGCGGAGCTGAACCTGGAGCGCACCCGTGTGCGGGCCCCGTTTGCCGGGAGGGTGGCCGATCTCCGGGTGGTGGAGGGAGAGTACCTCGCCCAGGGCACTGAACTCATGGCCGTGGTGGCACTGGACCCCATCAAGGTGGAAGTGCAGGTGCTGGAATCCGAGCTGGGCAGCCTGGAGGAAGGACGCCGGGCAACGGCCACCTTCGCTGCATTCCCTGGCGAGAGCTTCCAGGGGCGCATCGAAACCCTGAACCCCCTGGTGGACCCCGATACCCGGACGGCCCGGGCCACACTCCTCCTCCCCAACCCCGATGGTCGTCTCCGACCCGGGATGTACGCCCGGGTGACGCTGGATGCCCGGAACGTCCCTGACCGCGTCCTGGTGCCCCGGGCCGCCGTGCTGGAGCGGGATCGGCGGTCCATGCTCTTCGTGTTCGAGGGAGAGCCATCCAGGGGTCGGGCCAAGTGGCGCTACGTCACCACGGGTCGGAGCGGGGACGAGTGGGTGGAGCTCATGGAGTCCACGGAAACCTCCATGGTGGAGCCCGGCGAAGTGGTGCTGGTGGATGGCCACCAGTACCTGGTGCACGACGCCCTGGTGCGGCTGGCGGACTCATGAGGAGGGTCGGCGGGCTTGTGAAACGGGCCGGTGGGTTCGTGAAGCGGGCCAGCAGGCTTGGCTGGGCGGTCCCGACCGTCGTCGTGGCCGCGGTCACGTTTGGCGTGGCAGGGGCGGCCGCCCAGGACTCCGTCACCCTGGAGGAGGCACTGGATCGAGCTCATCGCTTCAACCCCACCTACCTCCGAGCTCTCCAGGAAGAGAGCCTCTCGGAACCGGAACGCCGGCGGGCCTTTGGAGCCTTCCTCCCGTCGCTGGAACTCTCCACAGGCACCGGCGCGGGGTTCAGTCGGCGGACCATCGCCGAAGACGTGTTCGGCAACCCCGTTCCCAACCCCGAGGTTCGGACGGCCTACACCTCCCAGGCCCAGCAGGCGGTGTCGTTCAGCCTCACCCTCTTTCAGGGGGGGAGCCGGTTCCATGACCTCCGGTCGGCGGGGGCCCAGGCGGAGCTCCGCCTCTCCCAGGGTGATCTTGCCCGGGTGGCCCTCCGTGCGGCGGTGACCGGCGCCTTCCTGGACGCTCAGGAGGCTCAGGCCATGGTGGAAGTGGAGGAGGCCCTCCTGGTGACCCGCCGCCGGGACCTGGAGGCGACTGAACGCCTCTTCGCGTTGGCGGAGGGGGGGAGAGCCGACGTGCTGGGAGCCCGCTTCGAGGTGCGCCAGCAGGAGCGAGCCGTGGAGGATGCCGGCGGAACCCTCCGGCAGGCCCTCTCCACCCTTCGCACGGCCATGGGCGATCCGGGAGCTGTTCCCCAGGGAGTGGTCCCAGCGGAGCTTCCCTTTTTCGACCCGGGAACGGTCATGGTGGATGAACTCCTGGCCGGCGCGTTGGACGGGAGCCCCCGGCTTCGGAGGGAGGAATCCAATCTCACGGTGGCCCGGGCCAACCTGGCGGCCAGCCGGGCCGGCCGTTGGCCCACCCTGAGTCTCTCGGGATCCACGAGTCGGTCGGCATTCGCCCCGGACCAGGACGCCCTGTTCGATCTCTCGCCGAGAGATCAGACGGGCGGGGGGCTGAGCCTGAACCTCTCCGTTCCCGTGTTCCGTCGGTTCGAGACCTCCTTCCAGATCGCCCAGGCGGAGGTGAACGCCCAGAACGCGACAGAAACCGTGAGAGAGACCCGGCTGCAGCTGGAAGAGGACATCCGGAACGCCCACCTGGAGTTGGAAACGGCGTATCGGGCCGTGCGGTTGGAAGAGGAATCCCTGGAACTGGCGGAAGAACGGGTGCGCATCGCCCGGGAGGAGTACCGCCTGGCAGGGCGCACCTTTGATCAGCTCCAGGAGCCCATCCGGGCCGAGGCGGCGGCTCGAAGGCAGCTCCTCCAGGCCCGCTACGCCTTCGCCCGGGCCCACCTGGCCCTGGAGGAGGCGCTGGGTATGCCCCTGGAGACCGGCGCGGTGGGTTCCGCAGACGCCCCCTCCAGTTCCTCCCGGCGCTGACCCCGGGAGGCCCGGCGCCCATGTCCCTTCCGGCCCTGGCGGTTCGCCGCCCTGTTGCAGTGTCCATGGTGTTCGTGGCCGTGATCCTGCTGGGGGGGATCTCCTTTCTCCGCCTTCCCATCGATCTCCTTCCCGAGGTGAGCTACCCCCGGCTGGTGGTCTATACCGCCTATCCCGAGGTGGCCCCGGCGGAGGTGGAGCGCCTCATCACCGAGCGGGTGGAGGCCCAGGGCGCGGCAGTGCCGGGGGTGCAGAACGTCACGTCGGTGTCCCGGGACGGGGTGAGCCTGGTGACGCTGCGCTTCGCCTGGGGCACGGACATGGACTTCGCCCTCCTGAACGTCCGGGAGCGCATGGACAACTTGCGGGAAGCCCTCCCCGAGGGGGCGCAGCGGCCCCGCATCCTCAGGGTGGACCCCGACGCCGAGCCCATCCTCACCCTGAGCGTGGTGGGGGGTGGCGATCTCTGGGCCACCAAGGAGTTGGCGGAGACGGTGTTCCGCCGCCGTCTGGAGCAGTTGGACGGGGTGGCTCAGGCCGCCGTCTCGGGAGGGCTGGACCGGGAAATCCAGGTGGAAGTGAACCCGGCGCTGCTGGAGTCGTACGGATTGGAGCTCTCCGACGTGGCTCGGGCCCTGGAGCAGGCCAACGTCTCAGCGCCTGGGGGCACGGTGATGCAGGGGCAGTTCCGCTACCCCTTGAGGACCCTGGGGGAGTTCCGCACCGTGGACGAGATGGGCGAAGTGGTGGTGGGGCGGCAGGCCGCCCCCACGGATGAAGCGGCCGTTGACGGGTGGCGCCTCATCCGCCTCCGGGACGTGGCCCAGGTGGTGGACGGTGCCGCCGAGCGGGAGACCATCACCCGCTTCAATGGAACGGAATCGGTGGGGATCCTTCTCTTCAAGGAGGCGGGGGCCAACACGGTGGCCGTGGCCCGAGCGGTGGAGGAGGTGCTGGATCAGCTCCGTACGGAGGTCCCCGGGGTGCAGGTGGAGGTGGCCTCCAGCCAGGCGGGCTTCATAGCGGAGTCCATCGACAATGTGGTGCAGGCCCTCCTTTTCGGAGGGCTCCTGGCCTTCCTGGTCCTCTTCTTTTTTCTCCGGGATCCCCGCTACCCCTTCGCGGTGGCCCTGGCCATTCCCATCTCGGTGGTGGGCACCTTCGCCCTGCTGGATGCCTTCGGGGTGTCCATGAACATCATGAGCCTGGGAGGGCTGGCGTTGGGGGTGGGGATGCTCGTGGACAACTCCATCGTGGTGCTGGAGAACGTGTTTCGGCACCGGGAGGAAGGGAAGGGGATCATGGCCGCCGCCTCGGAGGGAGCCCGGGAGGTGCAGGGGGCCATCACGGCGTCCACCCTCACCACCATCTCCGTGTTCGGACCCATCATCTACGTGGAAGGCGTGGCGGGAGAACTTTTCCGGGATCTTTCCCTGGCGGTGGCCTTCTCCCTTCTGGTGAGCCTCCTGGTGGCCCTCACCCTGCTACCGTCCATGGCCGCCCGTTTCCGACTGGGAGAAGTGCTGGAGGCCCGCCCCACCCCGGCGGCTTTTCCGGTGGTCCGTGGACGACGCATCAGGGGGGTCTTCGCACTTCCCGGATGGCTGCTGGGGCGCTTCGTCCACTTCGTGGGGGAGCTGGCGCGCTTCTGGGGGTGGGGCGTGGCCCGCGGAGCCGGGGCGGTCTTCGGCCCTCTCCTCCGGGCCTTCGACCGGGGCTTCCAGCGGTTCGCGGAGTGGTACCACCGGGTGCTGGATTCCGCTCTGGACCGGAAGGCCCTCACCCTGGGAGTGGCGGTGGGGGCATTGGGGGCAGCGGCGCTGGTGGGCCTGGCCCTGGATCGGGACCTCCTCCCACAGGTGGACCAGGGCGCCTTCGACGTACGGGTGGAGCTTCCTGAGGGGACGGCCCTGGCCCGCACGCAGGAGGTGGCGGCGGTGCTGGAGGCGCGGATTCTGGCGGACGAAGCGGTGGACGCCGTCTTCGCCCGGGTGGGCCGGGACGTGCGGGCCTACGCCGAGGGAGAGGAGACCACGGGTCTCCATACCGCTCAGCTTCAGGTCCGGCTGGACCCCCGCGTCTCCACCGACCAGGTGCTGGACCGCCTTCGAACGGACTTGGAGACGGCGGTGCCCGGCGCCCGTATCAGCGTGGAGACGGGGCAGGCCACCGCCCTGGGCCGTCTCCTGGGGGGGAGCGACGCCGACATCGCCGTACGCATCCGGGGGCAGGATCTGGATGCCGCCCACGCCCATGCCGAACTCCTCCAGGAGCGACTACAGGGGGTGGAGCGGGTGGGGAACGTGCGTCTGGCCAGCGAACTGGGGCAGCCCCAGCTCCAGGTGGAGATCCAGCGGGAGGAGGCGGCCCGCTACGGGCTGGAGCCCCGCGTCATCGCCGAGGCGGTGGAGCAGGCCATGCGCGGGGCCCTGGCCACGGAGTTCGTGGACTTCGATCGGCGGATCGATGTACTGGTGAGGCTCCCGGAGGAGCTCCGGACCTCCGCCGCTACCCTCAACGACCTGCGGGTCCAGGGCGTGCCCCTGAGGGAGGTGATCCGGGTGCAGGAGGCCATGGGCCCCGTGGAGATCCGTCGGGAAGACCAGGGCCGCGTGGTGACGGTGCACGCCGACGTCCTCTCCGGGGGGCTGGCCCGGGCCATCGGCGCCCTGGATGAGGTGCTGGCCACCGTGGCCACCCCCGCCGGACTCCGGGTAGAGGTGGGGGGCGAGAACGAGGAGATGCGCCGGTCGTTCCAGGATCTGGCCTTTGCCTTCGGTCTGGCCCTCTTCCTGGTATACATGATCCTGGCGGCCCAGTTCGAGTCGTTCCGGCACCCATTCACCATTCTGGGCGCCGTGCCCCTGGCCCTGGTGGGCGCCGTGCTGGCCCTGGCCCTGGCGGGACAGGGGCTGAACACCATGAGCCTCATCGGGCTCGTGATCCTGGTGGGGATCGTGGTAAACGACTCCATCATCAAGGTGGATTTCATCCACCAGGCGCGGGGGCGGGGGGTGCCCACGCGGGAAGCCATCCTGGAGGCCGGGCGGGTGCGCCTGCGTCCCATCCTCATGACCACCGCCACCACGGTGCTGGGGCTCACTCCCATGGCCCTGGGGATTGGGCGGGGGGCGGATCTGAGGGCGCCCCTGGCTGTGGCGGTCATCGGCGGACTCCTCGTGGCTACGCTCCTCACCCTCATCGTGGTGCCGGTGCTCTACGCGGTGGTGGAGGGCCAGGGTGGGGAGGGGTCGTTCGAACGGGAGGCCCCCCCACGATCCCAGCCCCGGGAGTCCCCACCTTGATCCGCCTGGCGCTCCGTCGCCCCGTGGCGGTGGCCATGGCCTACTTCGCCGTGGCCCTTCTGGGGGTGCAGGCGTGGGGGAATCTGCCGGTGGAGCTGCTTCCCGACACCCAGCTCCCTCGCCTCCAGGTGGATGCCGGGTGGCCAGGGGCGTCGCCGGAGGTGGTGGAGGCCTTCCTCACCTCTCCGGTGGAGGCGGAAGTCCAGCAGCTTCGGGGAGTGGAGCGCATCACCTCCGTTTCCGAGGAGGGCCAGGCTCGCATCGAGGTGGAGTTCATCCGGGACACGGATATGAACTTCGTTCGGTTGGAGCTCTCCGAGCGCCTTTCCACCCTTCGGGAGACCCTCCACCCCGGCATCCAGCGCCTCACGGTGCAGCCGTACATTCCCCAGGAGTTCCAGGCCCAGTACGAACGGGCTTTCCTCCGCTACACCTTCACCGGCCCCCGCACCCTGGAAGCCCTCCGGATCCATCTGGAGGAGGAAGTGGTGCCCGAACTCACCCGTATCACGGGGGTGAGTCAGGTAAATGTGAGCGGCGGCCGGGAGCGGGTGGTGGAGGTGGAGTTGGATCGGAACCGGATGGAGGCCCTGGGGCTCACTCCGGCCGAGGTGGCCGGGCGCATCGGTGAACTGGATCTGGTGCGGGAAGCGGGGGTGGTTCGGGAGGGCGATCGGGAGTGGACCGTGGCCATCCGGAATCGGCCGGGACAGGTGGACGACCTCCGGGACGCCGTCCTCACGGCCCGGGGCGACCGGGTGATCCGCATCGGCGATGTGGGCCGGGTGCTGGACACCTACGAAGATCCCCGCATGCACTACCGCATCGACGGCCGGCCGGCGGTGAGTTTCACCGTCACCCGGGAGATCCGATCCAACACCGTGGAAGTTGCGGATCGGGTGAAGGCCCGGATGAGCGAGTTGGAGTCGCTGGCCCCTGCCGGGACGCGCTTCATCCTGGATCAGGACCAGAGCGAAGACATCCGGCGTGAGCTCACGGACCTCCGCTCCCGGGCGCTGGTGTCGGCGGTGGTGATCTTCCTGGTGCTCCTTCTCTTCCTCCGGTCGATTCCCTCGGCCCTCATCGTCTTCGCTACCATCGCCTTCTCGGTACTCATTGCGGTGAACCTCCTCTATCTGGGGGGGCTCTCCTTGAACCTCCTCACCCTCATGGGGCTGGCCCTGGGCTTCGGCCTCATCGTGGACAACGCCATCGTGGTGCTGGAGAGCGTCTACCGGCGATGGCAGGGGGGGGAAGAGCGGTCCGTGGCGGCGGAGATGGGCTCCCGGCAGGTGGCCTTGCCCATCCTGGCCTCCACCCTCACCACCCTCATCGTCTTCATTCCCTTCGTTTACCTCCAGGGCGAGGTGCGGGTGTACTACGTGCCCCTGGCCATTGTGGTGGCCCTCACCCTGGGGGCGTCGCTGGCGGTGGCCTTCACCTTCATCCCGGCCCTGGCGGCCCGGATCCTGCCGGAATCGCGGGAAGCCGAAGAGGGAGGCGGCCTCCCTGACCCGGGACATGGCACCACGCCTGGCCCACGCCCCTTCTACGTCCGCTTCTACGCCGGGCTGGTGGGGCTCTCCCTGCGCTTCCCCTGGGTGGCTGTGATGCTGGTGGCCGGGGCGCTGGGGGGGTCGTACTACCTCTTCGACCAACATGTCACCCGGGGAGTCCTATGGGGGGGCATGTGGGGGCAGCAGACCTACATCGACATCCGCCTCACCCTTCCCCGAGGGGCGGATATCGACGAACTGGACGAACTCACCCGGTTCTTCGAGGAGCGGGTGTCGGCGCTTCCCGAAGTGGAACGCTTCGAGACCACCGTGAACCCCACGGCGGCCCTGGTGCGCATCACCTTCCCCGAACATCTGGAGAACACCGGAGTTCCGGTGGCCATCAAAGACCAGATGATGGCCTACTCCCTTGGCTTTTCGGGAGCGCAGGTGCGGGTCTACGGCTTCGGCCCCTCCTTCTATGGCGGCGGGGGAGCGGCCCCCAACTACTCCATTACCATCCGGGGGTACAACTACGACCGGGTGCGGGAAATCGCCGAAGATCTGGCCACCCGCCTCACCCGCCTCTCCCGGGTGGAGTCGGTGGACACGAACGCGTCGGGAAACTGGTTCCAGAGGGATCGGGCGGTGGAATATGTGGCCGCCGTGGATCGCGACGCCATCGGGCGTCACGACCTCACGGTGGAAGAGGTGGTGGGGCACCTGGGTGCCACCATCCGGGGACAAGGTGGAGAGCGGCGCTTCGTCCGGGTGGGCGGGGAAGACCTTCGGTTCGATGTGAAGTTGGAGGGGTTCCGGGAGTTGGATGTGCGGGCCCTGGAGGAGACCCTCGTCCACTCCAGGTCCGGAGTACCCCTTCGCCTGGGAGATCTCGTGACGGTGCAGTCCCGGGAAGTGCTGTCACAGATCCGCAGGGAAGACCAGCAGTACGAGCGGCGGGTGGCCTACGAGTTCCGGGGTCCCCAGCGGCTGGGTGATGTGGTGAATGATGCGGTGCTGGAGGCGACTCTCCTACCTCCCGGCTACTCGGTGGAGCGTTCCCGCGGCTTCGAATGGTCCACCGAGGATCAGCGCCAGATCTACTCCGTGCTGGCTCTGGCGCTCCTCCTCATCACCATGGTGACGGCGGCCCTCTTCGAGTCGTTCCGCCAGCCGTTTTGCGTGCTTCTCACTGTGCCCATGGCCCTCATCGGGGTGTTCCTCATCTTCTTCTTCACCGAAGCCTCCTTCACTCGGGAAGCCTACGTGGGGGTCATCATGATGGGGGGAATCGTGGTGAACAACGCCATCTTGCTGGTGGACCGCGTCAATCAGGTGCGGCAGGAGCAAGCGGGGCTCTCCCTGGCGGACGCCGTCCTGGAGGGCACGTTGGATCGGGTTCGCCCCATCCTCATGACCACCACCACCACCGTACTGGGGCTCCTTCCCCTGGTCCTCTTCACCGCATACGCCGATGCCACCATCTGGAACGCCCTGGCCTACACCCTCATCGGGGGGCTGCTGGCTTCCACCCTCCTGGTCCTTACGGTGACTCCGGCGCTGTATCTCCTCATGGAACGGGGGCCGGATGGGGTAGCGCGAGAGCGGGCAGAGGTGGGCTGAAGCAGCAGGGATCTCATTCCCTCATGGCGCCACCGAGTACCTCGGAACGAAGCCGGGCGTAGCACACTTCTGTGGAGTATTCCGCCTCCACTCGCCTCCGGGCGGCCCGTCCCATGCGGGTTCTCAGCTCCTCGTCTTCCACCAGCCTGGAAAGGTGCTCCACCCACTCCTGTGAGGTGGACGCGTAAAAACCTTCCTCTCCATGCTTCAGGACATGCACGTACTCTCCCACGGGACTGGAGATGGACGGGAGGCCGGCAGCCATGTACTGGAGAGTCTTACCCGGGGATTTCCCCTGTTCCCAGATCCCTTCCTTCAGGGGGGTGACACCGATATGGAAGGTGCGGAGCAGGTCTCGCAGCTCCTGGGCCCCCACCCAGGGGATGACCCGGATCTCCATCCCGGGGAAGAGGGCCGGAATCTCATGGGAAGCCTCCCGGGTTCCCACCACCGTCCATCGGATCCGCCCGGGAAAGCGTTGGGCCACCTGGGCCAGGGGTTCCCGGAGCAACTCCAGATAGGGCATGGTGGAAGGGCTGCCCACCCATGCGATTTCCACCCAAGGACCCGAGGGTGCGCTGGTCTGGGGAAAGAGATGGACCGGCACCTGGGTGTGGAGGTAGACCGCCCGATCTGTCTGTTTTTGGGCCCATTCCAGATTGAAGCGGCTCCCGGCGGAAACCACCCGGGCGGTTCGAGCCAGGGCCTCGGCGGCTTCCGGGTCCCGGAGGAAGACCGGGTCATCCAGATCGAACACGATGCGGGGATTTCGGGACGCCAACTCGCGGGTCCACGCGGCAGGGGGGTGAACCCACTGGATGAACACCACGTCATGGGAGGCAGCCCGGCGGAGGACGGTCCGGAGGGCCCACGCCCGATGCAGTCGGTTCAGGAGCCCGAAGAATTTCCCCGGTATCCAGCGAGACCATCCCGTCTCCAGGTGGCGGAGCCGGTGGATGGTAGGGCTGTCGTAGCTCACTACGGTGGTGGAGATGCCGTCCGCCTCCAGGAGGGGCACATAGTCCAGCGCCCGGAGCACTCCCGACGGTCCGTAGGGCCCGATGGGCACCAGGAAAAGGACAGAACGGGGCGCGCGTGCGGGGTGTACCCCGGGGGCTGGTTTGACCGCGCCAGTCATTCTCCGTTGGAAGGAAAGGGCAGGAGCACGGTGAAGGTGGTCCCGGTCCCCACTTCGCTCTCCGCCAATATCGTCCCGCCGGCCTGTCGCACCGTGCCGAAGGCGGACGCCAGGCCGAGACCTGTGCCCTGTCCCACGTCTTTGGTGGTGAAGAAGGGCTCGAATACCCGCTCCAACACGTCGGGGGACATGCCGTGGCCATTGTCGGTCACCCGGAGTCGGAGCACCGGTCCTCCGTCCGAGGGGAGGGCGGCAGGGAGTCCCAGCGGAGACTCCGGTGTGATCCCGGGGGGGAAGGCGGGCGGGATCCACCTGTCCAACAGGATCTGGATGGTGCCCTCGTGCTCCACCGCATCCATCGCGTTGGCCGTGAGGGTCAGGACGAGCTGCCGAAGCCGAGATGGACTGGCCATGACCTGGGAAAGCCCTGGGTCCAACTCCAGCCGCAGACGCACCCGGGCCGGTACGCTGGCCTTGAGCTCCCGTTGCATCCCTTGAACCAGCGCGGCCACGTCCACAGGCTCCATCGGTGACATGTCCCGAGAGGAGAACTCCAGGAGTTGACGGGTCAGCGATGCCGCCCGGCGCGCCGCCGTACGGATCTCATTCACCTCCCGGAGAAGGGGGGAGTCTTCGGGGAGCTCGTGGGAGAGTCCCTCCACGTTGCCCAGGATCACGGTGAGGAGGTTATTGAAGTCGTGGGCGATGCCTCCTGCCAGGCGACCCACGGATTCCAGACGCCGGAGCTGGCGGAGGTGGTCTTCCGTTTCGGCCAGGAGCGCCAGGGTCCGGTCCCGCTGACGTCGGGCAGCCTCTGTCTCGAGGATGGCCTGGATGGTCTGGGGCAGCCGGCGAATGTGGGCGGGTTGCTTGATGACGTAGTCGGCTGCACCTGCCTTCAGGGCCTCCACGGCGATCTCTTCCGAGCCCGTACCCGTCACGATGATCACCGGCATGCCAGGGAGGGCTTCGCCAACTCGATCCAGCACGTCCAGACCCGTCATTCCCAGGATGTTGAAATCGCTGAGCACCAGGTCGAAGGTGGCGTCGCTGGCGAGGATCGCTTCCAACTCCTCTCGGTTGGAAGCCTCCACAAGGGTGAAGCCCTGCGCCTCCCGCTCCAGAGCGTCTCGCACCAGGGCCCGGTCGAAGGGGGAGTCGTCCACGTAGAGAATTTTCAGGGACTCGCCCGGTCGGGGCTGCGCCGGCGACCCCGCGTGCCGGGCTTGCCCCCGGGACTCGTGGTCACTCGACGTTGCGGAGGGATCCGGGTTGGTCATTCGAGATCCGATGAGGAGAGGCTGCCGGGGCGGGGAAGGACGAGAACGAAGGTGACGCCCAGCCCGTCAGGCGAATCCATGATCACCACGTGCCCTCCCATAAGTTCCATAGATCGCTTCACAATGGACAGACCCAAGCCGGACCCCGGACGAAGTGGGTCCTGATGGGCCCGTTCAAACAGACCAAAAACCCGGGTTCGATCTTCCGGGGGAATTCCCAACCCATTGTCCGTCACGAACAGCCGCGCAGCCCCCGTTCCCAGCTCACCTCGAATCCGCACCTCAAGGGGCCGTGAAGGGTCCCGGTACTGGAAGGCGTTCTCCAAAAGGTTATGGAACACCCGAAACAGAAGGTCCTCCTGCCCCAGCGCTTCCGGCAGCCTCCCTTCAATCTGCACCTCACCCGCCTCCTTATCCATCCCGGCCTGAACCGTATCCATCCCGGCCTGAACCGTATCCATCCCGGCCTGAACCGTGTCCATTGCCGCCTTCATGATCCGGTGGAGGTTCACCTGCGTGGTGGGTGATATACCGGCTTCCAGGCGGGCATACTCCATGAGCCCCTGAATGAGCCGGTCCATCTGGCTTCCTGCCGACAGGATGAGCGACAGATACTGGGAGGCCTCGGGAGGGAGGTCGTCCAGGTAGCGCCGCTCCATGATCTCCCCCAGTCCCACGATGGCCCTCACGGGGGCCCTCAGGTCGTGGGAGACGGAGTAGGTGAACGCCTTGAGGTCTGCATTGGCCTGCGCCAGTTCTTCGGTGCGCCGATGCACCCGCTGCTCCAACTCCCGGTTCAGTCGTTGAACTTCCTCCATGGCCACCCGTTCGGGGGTGATGTCGTGGATGAGAGACAGCATGGATCGAACTTCTCCCTGGTCATCCCGGATCCACGAGTTGTACCATTCGCACCAGAGGACCTCACCGTCTTTCGTGAGGTTGCGGTTTCTGGAAACGAAACCGGTGACCCCCGTCTGGCGATTCACCTCCACCCGGGCATTCACCAACTCCAAGTCGTCGGGGTGCACCGAATCCCAGTCTGCCCAGGTGAGCCCCAGTACTTCGTCTTCGCTCCATCCGAACAACTTATGCGCCTGATCCGACCATCGGGTCACCCGGAAGTCAGCGTCCCACTCCACCAGGGCCAGGGGGGTGTTCTCCACGTGATGTCGGAGTCGACGAGTGGCTTCCCGCAACCTCGCGGTCTCGTGGGCTCGGTGGGAGAACTGGCGCTCTAGGATGAGGAAGAGCACCACCGAGGTGGCTGCCACGAAGAAGCCCCCCTTCCAGGTCTGCATCGTGGCGTAGGCTTCGGGAGGCAGCCCCAGACCCAGCAGGACCCGGTCTGAAAAGATGATCCAGAGGCCGCCGGTGGCCGCATACAGGAGTGTGCCCATGAGGGCGCTGCGGGAAGGGGCCGGAAACGGATAGGGGTCGATATCCAGTGACGCGCTCCTCTGAAACGGGGTGGGAAGCTCATGGACAGACCGGATCGAAGCGTGGGAAGTGTCCCAATCTGATTCCTCCTGGCCCGTGGCGCCATGAAAACCTTCTGATTGAACGTTTCGCTACCGTCACTCATCTCCTAGGTTGCAGCCTTCAGTCCAACCCGGCCCTCCGTTTCCCTCCTGGCAGTCCGCATCGGAGCATCAATGACCTCGGCAATCCAGCGCTTCGCCAACGTCCGGAAGGAAGAGATCCCGGCCCTTCTGGCCTCTATCCTCTTCTTCTTCTGCGTGCTGTCGGCTCTCATGGTGATTCGCCCGGCCCGGGAGGCCCTGGGTATGAGAAGCGGCCTGGATACCGTCAGGTGGCTCTTCGTGGGCACCGCAGTGGTGACCCTGGCGGTGAACCCCGTTTTCGGTTTTCTGGTGGCCCGCTTCCGGCGGATCTCGTTCATCGCCACCACCTACATCTTCTTCGGCGCCAGTCTCCTGGTATTCTGGGGGCTCCTGACCTTCGCGCCCGAGTCCGCCGGGGAGGTTTCCGGTCGGGTGTTCTACATCTGGTTCAGCGTCTTCAACCTGTTCAGCACCATGGTGTTCTGGGCCCTCATGGTGGATCGCTTCTCCCTGGAGCAATCCAAGCGGCTCTTTGGGGTCATCGCGGTGGGGGGTACCCTGGGAGCCATGTTCGGCCCCTGGCTGGCCTGGACCTATGTGGACGCGGTGGGCACCGCCAATCTCATCCTCGTTGCCGTGGGTTTTCTTGGGCTGGCCGTCGTGTCGGCGTTGGCCGTGACCCGCTTCCAGCCCGAAAGTCTTACGGAATTCGATCCTTCCGATCCGGAGCCTCCGCCGGTGGTGCCGGAGGATGAGATCATCGGGGGGAGCGCTTGGGAGGGGTTCCGGGCCATCCTGCGTTCCCGCTACCTCCTGGGGATCAGCGTCTTCGTACTCATCATGACCATCATGGCCACCTTCATCTATTTCACCCGGCTCCAGATGGTGGCCGCCATGACCGGGGAGATGGACGAGCGGACCGGTCTCTTTGCCCAGATCGACTTCTGGACCCAGTTCACCACTTTCGCCCTTCAACTCTTCATCACCGGGCACATCATGAAGCGCCTGGGGGTGGCGGTGGCCCTGGTCCTCCTTCCTCTCACGGTAACCCTGGGCTTCGTGGGGCTGGCCATGACGGGGACGTTTACGGCCCTCATTCTCATGGAGGCCGCCTACCGTGCCATGCAGCGGGGAATCACCCGACCTGCACGGGAAACCCTCTTCACCGTGGTGGGTCGCGAGGAGAAGTACAAAGGGAAGGCGGTCATCGACACCTTCGTCTACCGTACGGGTGACGTGGTGGGGGCCTGGACGGAAGGGTTCCTGGCCAAGCTGGGCGGCGGCATCTTGGTCCTCACGTCGGTAGTGGTGCCAATGGCGGCGGCATGGGCCGTGCTGGGTCTCTGGCTCGGGAAGGAGCAGACGCGCATGGCTCGCCAGCAAGGTCACGGGAAGTAGGAGCGTGTCCAGGTAGAAGCAGGAGCGTGTCCAGGCAATGGGGCGAGCCTCGCTCAAGGGCACCGCAGGCGCCAGTTCCGAGGCGGCGCCCCGACGCACTGTTATCTTCAAGGCTTGGAGTCAAAGGAAGGGGTATCCCCTTACCTGTCTGTCCCCCCGTTCCTCATTGCTCTCAATGACTGCCAACTCTTCTTTGCCTTCCGGGTCGCCTGTCCGGGAGGGCAGGGATTTCATCCGGACCATCGTGGACCGCCATCAGGCCGAGGGCCGGTATCCGGGCGTGGTGACCCGCTTTCCCCCGGAGCCCAACGGCTACCTACACGTGGGGCATGCCAAGTCCATCTGTCTTAATTTCGGCCTGGCAGAAGAATACGGCGGTCGCTGCCATCTCCGTTTCGACGACACGAATCCCCTCACCGAAGACGAGGAATACACCCGGGCCATCCAGCGGGACGTGGAGTGGCTGGGGTTCGAGTGGGGAGAGCATCTGTACTTCGCGTCGGACTACTTTTCCCGGATGTACCAGGTGGCTGAAGGGCTCGTTCGGAAAGGCAAGGCGTACGTGGACTCCGCCAGTGAGGAAGAGATTCGGGAGGCTCGGGGGACCGTAACGGAGCCTGGACGTCCCACCCCTCATCGGAACCGCTCGGTGGAGGAGAATCTGGATCTGTTCCGACGCATGAAGGCGGGGGAGTTCCCTGATGGAAGTCATGTGCTGAGAGGGAAGATCGACCTCGCGTCCCCCAACATGCTCATGCGAGATCCGGTCTTCTATCGCATCCGCCATGCGCGCCATTACCGTACGGGAGATGCTTGGTGCATCTACCCCCTTTACGATTTTGCCCACTGCCTGGAGGACGCGTTCGAGGGTGTGAGCCACTCCCTCTGCACCCTGGAGTTCGAGAACAACCGGGAGCTCTACGATTGGATTCTGTCGGAGGGGGAGTTTCCCGAACCTCACCCCCGTCAGTACGAGTTCTCCCGACTGAATCTGGAGTACACCGTCCTCTCCAAGCGGAAGCTCATCCGACTGGTACAGGAGGGGCACGTGTCGGGGTGGGACGATCCCCGTATGCCCACCGTGGCGGGACTGCGACGACGGGGCGTGCCACCGGCGGCTATCCGCCGCTTCTGCGATATGATCGGGGTTACCCGCACCGACTCCCGGGTGGACGTGGGGAAGTTGGAGTTTTCCATCCGGGATGAATTGAACCGGTCAGCGCCCCGCTATATGGCTGTCCTGCGCCCCCTGTCGGTGGTCCTTACGAACTGGGCGGAGGGCCCGGACGGAGGGGAAGAGACGGAAGGGGAGCCCGGGACGGGGCCGCTGGGGATCACCCTGGAGGCACCACTCTTCCCGGATGAAGGTGTGGAGGCCGGGACGCGACAGGTACCCCTGGAGCCGCGGATCTTCATCGATGTAGATGACTTCTCCATGGAGCCGCCCAAGGGTTGGAAGCGGCTGTCGCCCAATGGGGTGGTGCGCCTTCGCCACGGGTATGTGGTTCGTTGCCACCGGGTGGAAGTGGACCCCATCACCGGCGCACCCGTGGAGCTTCACTGCACGGTTGACTGGACCAGTCAGGGCGGAAGTGGTGCCGGCTGGAAGCCGTCGGGTGCCATCCAATGGGTTCCACACGACGCCTCCGTCGCAGTGGAGGTGCGTCTCTACGACCGCCTCTTCCAGGTGCCCGATCCCGACGACGTCCCGGAGGAGGGAGACTTCATCCATCACCTGAATCCTGACTCCCTTTTCGTAGAGGCGGGAGCCCGGGTTGAGCCGGCCCTGGCAAGGCTTTTGGCAGAGGAGGCCGGGTCGACCGATGGCCTGGACCGACGGGACTCCGGCAGCCTCGTGCGGGTGCAGTTGGAACGGGTGGGGTACTTCGCCCCGGACTCCGACTCTCGCCCTGACGCTCTGGTGTTGAATCGGGTAGTGGGGCTCAGGGATGGATGGGCCAAGGCCAGGAAAGGGGAGGAGCCAGAGACCGCCGGCGCAGCCACCAGGGACGAAGCCTCTCCGGGGGCCAGTACGAGATCCGGTGAAGCACCGGAGGAGAGGGCGCCGGCGACCCATCCCCAGCGGGATGGCGTCCGGGAGGCGCACCCGGAGTTGAAGGCACGCTTCCATCGGTACCAGGAGAAGTGGGGTCTGTCGCTGGAAGATGCTGATTTCCTCACCGGTTCCCGGGCGCTCTCGGACTTCTTCGAAGAGGCGATGGCGGCGTATGCCGACCCTTCCGCCGTGGCAGCCTGGACAGTCAACGATCTCCAGCGGGAGCTGCGGGAGCAGGGGAGAGATGTGCCGGAGTTCCCGGGTGGCGCACTGGGTCGACTGGCCCAGTGGGTGGAGGAAGGGCTGATTCCCCGGACCACGGCACGAGAGTTCCTGACGGTCATGGTGACCCACGGCACCCACCCGGACCGGCTCCTGGAGGACCGGGGTGGAGGGATGGTGGACGGAGAGGCGCTTCAGGCGGCTGTGGATTCCGTAGTGGCGGCAAACCCCGTGGAGGTGAAGGCCTTCAGGGAGGGGAAGGCAGCTCTGGTGGGCTTCTTCATGGGCAGAGTCATGGGTGCCACCCAGGGGAAGGCCAACCCTGAAGAAGCCCGGGAGCGACTCCTGCGAGCTCTGGCCACAACCTCGGAGACGTCGTCGTGACGCTCCGCGTGAGGTTCGCTCCCTCCCCCACCGGCTTCCTTCATGTGGGGGGCGCTCGCACCGCTCTCTTCAACTGGCTGCTTGCCCGGAAGGAGGGGGGAGTGTTCGTGCTTCGTATCGAAGACACGGATCGGGCCCGCTCCCGGGACGAGATGACCCAGGCCATTCTGGATGGCCTGGCCTGGCTGGGGCTGGACTGGGACGAGGGGCCCCACTTCCAGGGCGCCCAGGTGCAGATGCACCGTGCCGCAGCCTTGCGCCTCCTGGAGGAAGGGAAGGCCTATCGGGATTTCTCCAGCCAGGATGAGCTCCGGGGAGAGGCGGCGGCGCTGGGGATCGGTCATCCCAGTCAGTTGGCTCGTCGGCGGGCCGATGAGTTGGGTCCGGCGGGTGCGGCAGCCAGGGCGGCGGCGGGCGATCCCTATGCCATTCGACTTCGCGTGGAGCCGGGAGAGACCGTGTGGCAGGATCTCATCCACGGCCAGATGCGGGTGGGTCACGACGACGTGGACGACCTCATCATCCTCCGGTCCGATGGGAGTCCTACCTACAACCTGGCCGTGGTGTGTGACGACGCTTCCATGGAGATCAGTCACGTGATCCGGGGCGACGATCACATCTCCAACACGCCCAAGCAGATTCTCCTGCATGAGGCTCTGGGTTATCCTGTACCGCGATTCGGGCATGTGCCCCTCATCCTGGGAACCGACGGGAAGCGCCTCTCCAAGAGGCATGGTGCCACTGCGTTGGGGGACTACGCCCGTCAGGGGATCCTGCCCGAGGCCATGGTGAACTTCCTGGCACTCCTGGGTTGGAATCCAGGCGATGAACGGGAGGTCCTGAACCTGGAGGCGCTGACAGAAGCATTCTCGTTGGAGCGGGTGGGACGAAAGAGCGCAGTGTTCGATCTGGACAAACTGGCCTGGTTGAACGGCCAGCATCTCTCCCTCCTTCCTGTGGAACGGGTGGAACCCGTTCTGACTCCACTCCTGGAGGAGCGACTGGGCGAGGATGAAGTCAGGAAGATCGCCTTCCGATCGCTCTGTCAGGACGGAACCCGGTACCGGGATCTTCTCCTCCTTCTCAAGGAGCGGGCTCGGGGCCTGGACCAGGTGGCGGACGATGTGATTCCCTATCTGGATCTCCCTCTGGAGCGAGACCCGGAGGCAATGGCGAAACATTGGAAGGATCCGGTAGATACCCGGGAGCGTTTGCAGGCGCTGGAGAGGTGGCTTGTCACCGCCGAAAGCTGGGAGTTGGAGTCTCTGGAGACCGGACTCCGGAGCTTGGCGGAAGAGCTGGGCGTGGGCGCCGGAAAGCTGATCCATCCCCTGCGTGTGGCGGTCCTGGGGAGGGCTGTGAGCCCAGGCATCTTCCACGTGTTGCAGCTGTTGGGGCGCACCCAAACCCTTCGCCGACTCCACGAGGCTCTGGAGCACCCCTTTCTGCAATCTGCTTGACAGGTCATTTCCACCAGACTTACCGTTACCATCCTGTGAAGTTGGCCCCAACCCATGAGCGGCCTCCCCGGTGGCGATTTGCCTCGTCGTCAGGGTTGTCCCGGAGAACTGGATGCACCAGCTCCTGAGCCCTGTCGAGCGCCAGATACTGGACTATATGGTCCAGTACCTTCGGGACAACACGTTCCAGCCGTCCATCAGGGAAATTGGCGAAGAGTTCGGGATTCGGAGCACCAAGACGGTCTCCGAACATCTCCGGGCCCTGGCTGAGAAAGGGTATCTGGAGCGAGATCCCTCTCGTTCCCGAGGTGTCCGGATTCTGGGGGTGGACCTCCATGCCGAGACCGTGTCGGTGCCCTGCTACCGGGATATCCCGGATCCGGATCAGGGGCTCCGGAGCGATGGAGTGGAGATGCACCTCTCCCTGGACCGCCGGGTTGCCGGTGCCAGAGGTTCCTTCTTTGTGAGAGCCCGGGGAGACGGGCAGGGTCCCGGCGCAGACATCCGGGAGAACGATCTCCTCCTGGTGGAGCCCGTGGAACTGGACGAACTTCGAGAGGGTGACCTGGTGGCCGTAAAGGTGGAGGAATCGCCTACGTTTGCCCGCTTCACCCGAGCGGGAAGCACCGTCATGCTTCACAATGGGACCAAGCCTCCCCTGGCCGTGGAGGACCCCTCCCGCCTACGGGTCATCGGTCGCGTTGCCGCACTGCACCGGACCATGGATGGGGTGTCCCCGGTCATGTCTTCGGTGGCTCACTGACGGTCGCCCACACCCCTCCTTCCCTCATGCCGGTGCCGGAGCAGTCCGGGGATACTCTCTGGATGGCCCGAGCGCTGGAGATGGCTCGTCTGGCTGCGGTTCGCGGGGAAGTGCCCGTGGGGGCCCTGGTAGTTCGAGCAGGCCGCCTCCTGGCTGAGGGTCACAACGAGACCCTGGCCGGACCGGATCCCACTGCCCATGCGGAGGTGATGACCATTCGCCGGGCCGCCTATCGGTTGGGCGACTGGCGCCTCACCCACTGCACCCTTTACGTGACGCTGGAGCCGTGCGCCCAATGTGCGGGCGCCATCGTCCTGGCTCGGATTCCGAGGGTGGTGTTTGGTGCCCTGGACCCCAAGGCGGGGATGGTGGGAAGCCTGGGGAACCTCCTCCAGGATCCTCGCTTGAATCACCGTTGCCAGGTGACACAGGGTGTGCTGGGTACGGCGTCGGGCGACCTGTTGCGGGAATTCTTTCGGGCGCGCAGAGGATGAGGCCGGGGCCGGGCGGGTCGAGGGCAGGGGGTCCGTGCGCGGAGCCCGGGGCCGGTCGATTCCAGGCGTGGGGAGTACTCCGAACTTTGGCCGTCATCTGGGTGGGGCTTCCGGTGCTTTCGGGGTGCGGAGTGCTGGGGTATCCCCAGGGCACAGGGGGGAACGCGCCGTCACCCGTGCTGCGTCCTGTCCAGCCGCCGGCCCCGTCCCAACCCGGACGGGACGAGGGACAGCATGACGAGACGGCGGCGGACGAAGACGTGCCGGTTCAGGCTACCCTCAGCTTCAAGGTGCCTCCCGTCCGGAGCTTTCCGGAGGCGAGAGCCCTCTGGGTGGTGCGCACCGCCCTTACCCATCCCGACTCTGCTCGGGTCATGGTGGAGAGAGCTCATGCGGCGGGGTTCAACACCCTGCTGGTTCAGGTACGGGGAAGGGGAGACGCCTACTATCGAAGTAGCCTCGAACCCAGGGCCCACCCCATTCAGGGGCGACCTTCCACCTACGATCCCCTGGGCGTGGTGATCCAGGAAGCCCATGCCCGTGGGATGGCCGTTCACGCATGGGTGAACGCCTATCTGGTGGCATCTGGTCTCACCCCGCCGGATCAGCCGGATCACCTGCTTCGGGCGCGTCCGGAGCTCCTGGCCGTGCCCCGCTCCCTGGCCCCCTCCCTGTATTCCCGATCTCCACAAGATCCCGGATACGCCCAGGCCCTTCTCCGATTTGCCGCAGACAATGTGGAACGGGTGGAGGGTGTGTATTTGAGTCCGGCGCATCCGGAGGTTCGACGGCACCTCATCGCCGTACTCCTGGACCTGCTGGAGGGGTACCCCCTGGACGGGATCCACCTGGACTACGTCCGATATCCCGGTCCAGATCACGATTATTCTGTGGTGGCCCTGGACCGCTTCCGCGAATGGGCGGCCCCACGCATCCCTGGCACCCAACGCGACGAGTTGAACCGAGGGATGGCCGGCGGCCAGATAACGGCGTGGCCAGATGCGCTACCCCACCTTTGGGATGACTTCCGCAGAGAGCAGGTGACGACGCTGGTGCGGGATGCCTGGTACGCGTTGAAGGCGCGGAATCCCAGGCTGGTAGTGTCTGCAGCGGTCATGGCCAACGCCCACGACGCCTTCGGGTCGCGCTATCAGGATTGGGAGCGATGGCTCCAGGAGGGCTGGCTGGACGTGGTGGTTCCCATGGCATACACGCAGGATGACGCCACCTTCTCCCGCCAGATCCGCGAGGCCGTGGCCGCGGCCGGACCAGACCGGGTGTGGGCCGGCGTGGGTGTCTATCAAAACTCCTTTCCCGGCGCGTTGTCCAAGGTCCGCTTGGCCCGGCGGGAAGGTGCTTCGGGCGTGGTTCTCTTTTCGTATGATTGGACGGTACAACCCCAGGGCGTGGCTGCAGCAGGTGGCGACTACCTTGGGCGCATGGGGAGGGAGGCGTTCGGAACCGACGTAGCGAGGTAGCTCCTCTGGTTCGGAGGTGATGTTCATGTACAGGCGTGCGCACATCTGGTTTTTCGTGGCGTTCGTTGTGGTATTGGGTGGGTTTGGACCCACCTTCTTCACCCGATTGGGCGAGACGCCATGGTCCTATCTGATCCACGGTGGGAGTGCCACGCTCTGGTTCATCATGCTCATTTCCCAGTCCTGGCTCATCACCCACGGGCAACCGGGCTGGCACCGGAAGCTTGGATGGGCGTCGTTGGCGGTTTTTCCGGCGATGCTCTTGAGCGGCCTCCACATGGTGCGCCTCATGCTCACGGTAAGACTGGAGGGGTATGGCGATCTGGCCTACACGCTGGCCCTCATCGACATCCCATCCGTTGTGTTGCTGGGGGTGTTCTACGCCCTGGCCCTTAAACATCGCCGCGAGGTCCAACTCCATTCTCGCTACATGTCGGCCACGGTGATCTTGTTGCTACCGCCGGCCCTGGGTCGCTTCATGGCATTCTGGGTGCCCGGTATCGATGGTCTGGTGCCGGCGCTGAACCCTATGATGGTCGTTACCGAAGCCATTGCTGTGGCCCTCATCATCCATGACTGGAGGGGCGGAAAGGTATATCCGCCCTATCCCATCACCCTGGGTGCCCTCGTTGTCATTCATGCCCTCATGTGGCCGGCCCCCCGGATGGAGTGGTGGGTGGCGTTCTCCCTCTGGTTTGGAGGGGGATGAACGGTAGGTCCCGGCATGTGAGTTTCCCTCGGGCTTCCCATGGCCGTTCTCCTGGGACTCTGCATCGCCATTTCCCTCAAAGCATCATACTTTCGGACGTTGGGCCGGGACGGGCATGGCCCCGGCACATCTTCCTTCTCACCGGGTGCGGGCATGATCCTGAGGTCTTGGGAAAAGCTGGAGTTTGGACGCGAGGCCGGCGGCCGGGGCACCCGTCCCGGGAGGGCGCGTGTTGGGGCTCTCGCGGGGATGCTGGTGGGGATGTGGCTCATAATGGCTCCTCATGGCGTTCAGGGTCAGGATGGCTCTCCCCTCCCCACCCTGTCCGACCTGGGCCTGGGCTACCGTTCGGAAGGGGGACTGGTGGAACTGTCACTGTCCGGTCGCCTGGATCTGGAAGCGTACATGCCGGGGTCGGAGCCTCCCTGGCTCATTCCGGACACGGACCCATTCGCGACGGGGCGGCTTCGACTCTTCACAGATCTCTTCGTGGGGGAGGCGTGGTATCTCACGGCAGAGTTTCGGGCCGATGGGGGCGAGGCCCCCCGGAAGGGGCACCTCGAGGCCCGGGTGGAGCAGTTCTTCCTGAGGTGGACCCCCGGGGCGGTGCCCGTGGCCCTCCAGGTAGGGCGATTCGCCTCGCCCTTCGGAAGCTACCCTACTCGACATCATTCCGTGGCCGATCCGTTCATCCGCCCGCCCCTCCATTATGAGTTTCGGACTATGGTGTCCGGCCGGGAGCTGCCCGGCAACTCCACCCAGTTCATCCAGTGGAAGGCGGCTGAACTGGCGCCCCATTTCCGTCCCATCGGTGCGCCGCCCATCTGGGGTGCTCCCTATCAGTGGGGGGCCATGGCCATGGGCGCCGTGGGCCGCTTGAACTACCGGGCTGCCGTGCTGAACAGCGCTCCCTCCAGCGAGCCCGAGGCCTGGGGGTGGAGCGCCAACCCCATGGATGCGCCTTCCTTCGTAGCGGCGGTCGGGTGGCGATTCCTCCCTTCCCTCAGGGTAGAAGCGTGGATGAATCGGGGGCCCTATCTTGAGAAGGATCCGCTGGGCACCCTTCCAGGAGACGCGAAGGTCTCGGATTACAACCAGATCCTGCGCGGAGGGGAGGTCACGTATCAGCGGGGCTACACCACGTTGCGAGCCGAGGTGGTTCACGACGTCTGGGAGGTGCCCAACGTGAGCGAGGATGTTGTGGACATCTCCTATTCCCTGGAAGCTCATCGGAAATTGGGTGCCAGTTGGTTCGTAGCAGGGCGGTTCGGTGCCATGGAGTTCAACGAATTCCCTTTCCAGGGCATCCAGTATGACGGAACCTTCGTGGAAGGTAGGGATCGGTGGGACGATCCGGTTCGCCGCCTGCAACTGAGTGGGGGATGGAAGGCGTACAGGAACGTGGAAGTACGGGCCGAGTACGCCTGGAACTGGGCCACCGGTCCCGTGGATCCCATGGGTGACCTCTTCTCGACGCAAATGTCGTGGGCGTTCTGAAGGCAAGGAGAATTGATATGGGTTGGTTTATGAGGAAATCGAGCGCTACGGCCAGAACTGTGGGCGCGCTGGCGGCAGTGGTTCTTGCGGCTGGGTGTGGAGGGTCCGATGGCTCGCCGGATCCCACCGATCCCACGGACCCGGTGGTGGACGAGGACTGGACGGCGTCCCTCACCAACGGTGCCGTGGTGGGAGCCAACCCCCAGACCGGGGCGTCCGGATCCGCTACCCTGGAGTGGAATGGCACGCGGCTGTCATGGACCATCAACGTGAACAACATGACCAATGTCATACAGGCCCATATCCACGGACCGGCCACCCGGGAGCAGAACGCACCCGTTCGGATGTGGCTCTTCCGACCGGACCAACCCACAGGTACGGTGAACGGGCAGTTGGTGAGCGGGAGTGCCACTTCCGCCACGGCCGACATGGAAGGGGGGGCTACCCTGGCCCAAGTGCTGAGCTGGATGCGGTCAGACGAAGCTCACGTGATGGTCCATACCACCACCTTCCCTGACGGGGAGATCCGGGGTCACCTCGTGGAGGACTGAGGGCGGCAGGTCGTCCGCAATCCGAGTCGGACACGCTCCTCGCTGAGGCCCATGACCGCCAGAGCCAGTGTCCCCGCTGAGACCAGGAATCCCAGGGCCGCCAACAGTCCGTCTCGGCCCACCAGGGCCAGCCCGAATAGGGTCAGCACCGCACCTGCAACCGTGGCGCTGAATGGAACGAATTCCAGCACAGGCATTCCAACACCCAGCAGGCCGCAAACCAAGGCGATGGCGTAGGATCCCTGCTTCCCCACGAGGAATCGTAGGCGTGGTTGGAGGACGTTATCTACGATGCGTGCTGGGCTTCGGGCCCACTCCAGTGCTTTCCGCAGTCGGCGGGCCGACAGGGTTCGTTGCAGGAGCCAATCAGGCAGCCAGAAGTACCTCCGCCCCATGAGCAGTTGACCTGCCATGAGGACCACGAAGGCTCCCACCAAGGTGGGCACCCCCGGGATATCTCCCACCAAGGGAGCCACGGTGATGAGCCCAGCCAACAGGAGGAGTGGACCGAAAGACCTCTGGCCCACGACCCGCAGAACCGTCTCCACGGAGACGGGGTCTTCTTCCCCCAGCACGGTTTCCATGCGCTCCAGAAGTCCTGAGAGACTGCTGAGATCTCCTTGGGGGGGTTCAATCGCCATGACCGGGCCTCCGGCGAAGGGTTTCCCTGACGACGCTCACGCTGACGTCGACCACGCTCCTAACTGGCCGGCCCCACCGCTGCAGCTGGATCCCTACCGAACACCCGCAGCACCACGTACAGCAGGGCAATCCCTATGAGGATGGAGAACACCGGGTGGATCCATTCGGCCGCGGCGGGCACCTCACCGACGACCAGGGCTACCCCGGCCACCACCAGGGCGTAGGGCAGCTGGGTGCGGACGTGATCCACCAGGTCGCACGATGACGACATCGACGAGAGTACGGTGGTGTCGGAGATGGGCGAGGAGTGGTCGCCAAATACTGCCCCCGCCATGACGGAGCTCAACGTGCCCAGGAGTATGGCATAGTGCTCCCCTCCGGCGAACCCCACTCCGGCACCCATGGCCACCGCCAGGGGGATCACCACCGGGAACAGGATGGCCATGGTTCCCCACGACGTGCCGGTGGAGAATGCCGTGGCGGCTGCTACCAGGAAGACGAGCCCTGGGAGGAGGGTCAAGGGGATGGATTCCTGCAGCAGAGAGGAGAGGTAAGCTCCGGTTCCCATGTCCGCCGTCACCCCCCCAAGCCCCCAGGCCAGTGCGAGGATGATGACGGCCATGAGCATGGACTGGATCCCGCCCAACCAGGCTCCCAGGGCATTCTGCACGCTGAGGATTCCCTGTCCCACCACCATGGCGATGGCCGCCACGCAGCCTGCGAACGACGCCCAGAGCAGGGCGGAGAAGGGGTTCGCATTCCCGATGACGGTCACGAGGGTCCTCTCTCCCGGCTCCAACCCGGCGGCCCCGGTGCCCCAGAGAGAGGCCATGGCCACCACCACCACCACGAACACCGGCACCGCCGCGTTATACCACCGCCGGGGCGCATTCGCAGGTGGCTGCAACGAGGCATCCGTGGGGTCTGAGGCGGGCACCGAACCCGGGCGTATGAGCCCGCCCCCGGTAGCTGCCCGCCGTTCTGCCTGATACATGGGGCCGAAATCCCGTTTCATGACCACTACCATGAGGACGAAGAAGAGGGCCAAAATCGGATAGAAGAGGTAGGGAATGGAGTGGAGCACCACCAGGAAGGCGTTGTCGGCGCCTGCCTGGAGTTGGGCGGCTTGCTCCGGGTCGGCGGCTTGGGCGGCGAGGTTCCCCAGGGTGTCTCGAACCTGGGTGATCTGAAAGCCGATCCAGGTGGTAAGCACCGCAGTCACTGCCAGGGGGGCGGCGGTGGAGTCCACAATGTAGGCCAGCTTCTCCCTGGAAATGCCCAGACGATCCGTCATGGGACGGAGGGAATTTCCCAGGATCAGGGTGCCTGCGTAGTCATCGAAGAAGAGGAAGAAGGCCGACACCCAGCCCAGTAGCTGCCCCCGGGTTCGGTTGGTGGCAACGGCTTCCAGCTTGTCCACGATGCCCTGGGTTCCTCCGCTACGGGCCATGACCCCCACCATCCCGCCCAGGAGGAGAGAGAACACGATGATGGACATGTGGTCCCGGTCCACCAGGGCATCCAGGAGGAAGTCTATGGACCCGGCGGTGCCGGTCATGGGGTTGTAGCCGGCCAGCACGACGGCCCCGGCCCAGATTCCCGCAAAGAGGGAGAGCACCACCTCTCGTGTGATGAGCGCCAATCCGATGGCCACAATTGGCGGGACAAGGGTAAGCCAGCCGGGCTGTGCGTATAGCTCCATGGAAATGAGCAGGGGAAGAGGGAGGATGACGCTTCGGGCTCTCGGTGGGGAGGTGCCTGATGCGTAGTCTGGGGATGGCCAGCATGAAGATCGGAAGTGGAGGGCTGTGCCGCAAATTCACTCCGGCTCGCCAGAAGCGTGTCCGGGCAACGAGGTGAGCTTTGTTACGGGCCCCACGGGTGCCGGATCCGTTGACACTCCCTCCGGCGGACCTCTAGGTTGGGCGCGCACCATGCTCCTCCGCCACGCCGTCGGATCCCTCCAACCCATCGAGCACACCATGAACAGCCAGAGGTTGACCCTCATGGACCAGGAGGCCGTGGAGCATGCCCTGGCACGCATGGCCCGGGAGGTGGTGGAGCGAAGCGGTGGTACCGAGGGTCTGGTGCTGCTGGGGATACAGCGGCGAGGTGTGGAATTGGCCCAACGGATCCAGACTGCGATTGAAGGGGAAGCGGGAATCCGGATCCCTTCCGGATCTCTGGATATCACCATGTACCGGGATGACCTGGCTGCGGTGGGTCCTCGCCCGGTGGTGGGTGAATCCGCCCTTCCCATGGAGGGTATCGACGATCGCACGGTGGTGGTGGTGGACGATGTCCTCTTCACGGGTCGCACGGCCCGGGCAGCCATGAATGAACTCATGGACTGGGGGAGGCCGGCCCGCATCGTGCTCTGCGTCCTGGTGGATCGGGGGGGAAGGGAGCTCCCCATCCACCCCGACATCACCGGTCGAGAGGTGGAGGTGCTCCCGGGCCAACGGGTGGATGTCCTGGTTCCCGAGGTGGATGGACGGCTGGCCGTGGAGTTGGCGTCCATATGAGTCCGCCCCTCTCACCCCTGGGGAAGGACCTGGTGGGGATCGAACCCCTCACCCGGGAACAGTTGGTCACCATCCTGGATACGGCGGAGCCCTTCAAGGAGATTTCCGAACGTCGCATCAAGAAGGTGCCGGTGCTCCGGGGGAAGACCATCGTCAACCTCTTCATGGAGCCCTCCACCCGCACCCGCATCTCCTTTGAGTTCGCAGAGAAGCGGCTGAGCGCCGACACAGTGAACATCACCACTACCGGTTCGTCGGTCCAGAAGGGTGAATCACTTGTGGATACGGCCCGGAACCTGGAGGCCATGCGCATCGACATGGTGGTGATCCGGCATTGGGCCTCGGGTGCCGCACGTTTTCTAGCGGAACGGATACCCTCCAATGTGGTGAACGCCGGAGACGGGAGTCACGAGCATCCCACCCAGGCCCTTCTGGACATCCTCACCCTCCGGGATCACCTGGGATCGCTGGAGGGGGCGAAGATCTGTATTGTGGGAGACATCCTCCACTCTCGCGTGGCTCGCTCCAACATCTTCGGGCTCCTGAAATTGGGCGCGGAAGTGGCGGTCTGTGGTCCCCGCACGTTGCTCCCCAGAGGTATCGAGACGCTGGGCGTGCAGGTCTTCCGTCGGGTGGAAGACGCCATCCAATGGGCCGATGCCCTCAACGTGCTTCGCCTTCAGTTGGAACGGATGCAGGGCGGGTTCGTACCTTCTCTGCGGGAATACAATCGAATCTACGGGGTTTCCAGCCGACGCTTGAGTGCGGCGCCCAGGAAAGTCCTCATCCTACATCCAGGACCCATGAACCGAGGCGTGGAGATCGACAGCGACGTGGCCGACGGCCCCCATTCCGTGATTCTGCAGCAGGTGACCAACGGGGTGGCCGTTCGTATGGCTGTGCTCTACCTGCTGGCAGGCGGTGCTCCGGAACAGGCTGAGGCGGCCAAGGGGGGGAAGGGGTCATGAGTGTCTCCCATGGCCCGTCGGCTCTCCTTCTCCGGGGCGGGCGTATCCTGGATCCGTCCCAGGGGATGGATGCGGTGGGGGATGTCCTCCTCCAGGATGGAAAGGTGGCTCATGTGGGACGTCCTCTGGAGGCTTACCCCGAGGGCACCCAGGTGGAAGATGTCTCGGGAAAGGTGGTGGCACCGGGGCTCGTAGACATCCACGTGCACCTCAGGGAACCGGGGCAGGAGCACAAGGAGACCATCGTCACCGGCGCCCGGGCCGCCGCGGCCGGGGGCTTCACGTCCATCTGCGCCATGCCCAATACGGATCCGGTCATTGATTCTCCGGCACTGGTGGGGTATGTGGCGGCCGCCGGCCTCCGGGCCGGGGGAGCCCGGGTCTATCCCACCGGCGCCATCTCCCTCGGGTTGCGGGGAGAGAAGATGGCCGAAGTGGGCGAACTGGTGGAAGCCGGGGCTGTGGCCATTACCGACGATGGTCACCCCGTCATGGATTCAGGCCTCATGCGCCGGGCTCTGGAGTACGCCATGGGGTTTGAGATCCCCGTGGCGGATCACCCGGAAGATCTGGGGCTATCCACCGGTGGGGTCATGAACGAGGGCCTCATTTCCGCTCGCCTGGGCCTGCGGGGAAAGCCCAACGCCTCGGAGGACGTGCATATCATCCGAGATCTGCTCCTGGCAGAGCTCACTGGAGGCCACATCCATCTTCAGCACGTCTCCACGGCATTTGGGGTAGAGGCCATTCGGCAGGCGAAGGATCGGGGCGTGCGGGTGACGGCCGAGGCCACCCCCCATCACCTCATCCTCACGGACGAGGCCGTGGAGGGATATCGGACGGATGCCAAGATGAACCCACCGCTTCGGACTGCGGAGGATCGGGAGGCGGTGCGAGTGGGGTTCGCCGACGGGACCCTGGATGTGCTGGCCACCGACCACGCGCCGCATCACTACGACGAGAAGGAACAGGCCTTCGACGACGCGCCGTTCGGGATTGTCGGGCTGGAGACGTCAGTGGGGCTCTGTCTCACCCACATGGTGGGGGAAGCGGTGGTGGATCTGCCCACCCTCATCCGTCGCATGAGCACGGCTCCGGCCCAGGCGTTCCGTCTTCCCGGGGGCACCCTTCGAGAAGGGTCACCGGCAGACGTGACCGTTTTGGATCTGGACCTGCGATGGGAGGTAGATCCGGCTCGCTTCATCTCCAAGAGCCGGAACACGCCGTTCACGGGCCATCCCCTGAAGGGGAAGGCCATCATGACGGTGGTGGGAGGGGTGATTCTGTGGCGGGACGAGGAAGTTGTGATGCCCTGACGCGGGGCTGACCCGAGGAGGGGGCGCTCACCTGCGAAGGGGAGCTACCCTTCCAGCGCGTTCAGATGCCGGGCCAGACGGCTTTTGATGCGACCGGCCCGATTCGGGTGCATGAGGCGACGACCGGCTTCCCGATCCAGGATGGCGACAGCGTCCCGGAAGAGGGGCTCGGCCGCAGTCCGATCTTCGGCCGCCAGAACCTGACGGACGGCGTTCCGCAGGCGGGACCGCTTGCCCCGATTCCGACCCCGGGCCACCTGGCTCAAATCCATCCGCTTCTTGGCGCTCTTGATGTTCGGCATGCGTAGACCCACTGGTATGTGTTCAGTTCACAATGCTGCGAAAGCTTAAAAAGCTAGCGGAGGTGTGCAGACGGATCAAGGGAGCGGGCCCGTGCGGGGAACCGGGGGAAGGGAGGCTTCACCCGGCTCCGCCGAAAGCACCGCGCTTCAGCTTTACGCCGGACCCAGAACCTCCTTGCGGACGGTGAGAGCTTCCACCCGATCCCGATCTACGGTGACACCCATCCCAGGTCGATCCTGGGGCACGTGCACCTCGCCCTGGGCGGACATGGTCCACTCGGGATCCACGATGTCCCGATCCCAATAGCGCCGGCTGGGAGAGAGGTCGCCTGGGAGCGTGAATCCCGGCAGGGCTGCCAGGGCCACATTGTACGCCCGGCCCACCCCGCTCTCCAGCATCCCACCACACCACACGGGTACGTCGTGCTTGAGGCAGAGGTCGTGGATGGCCAGCGATGTGGCAAACCCACCTACCCGTCCTGGCTTGATATTCACGATCCGCCCGGCCTTGAGGGCAATCATATCCTCTGCCCGATCCAGCCCATCAATGGATTCATCCAGGCAGATGGGAGTGCTGATCTGCTCCTGAAGTCGAGCGTGCCGCAGCAGGTCCGTGCGGTCCAGGGGCTGTTCCAACATCATGAGGTCCAGTTCATCCATGGCCGCCAGATGGGATCCATCATCCAGGGTGTAAGCGGAGTTGGCATCGGCCATGAGGGGCGCTGTGGGTCCCAGGGCCAGCCGCACCGCTCGGAGCTGGGTCAGGTCCTGCCCGGGCTTGATCTTGATCTTCACCTTCCGATATCCCACCGCCAGCGCCTCCTGAGCCCGCTCCACCAGGGCTTCCGGTGAAGGCTGGATACCCAGGGAGATCCCTGTGGAAACCGTCTGCCTGAGGGCGCCCCGCCCTTCCCCCAGGACGCGGGCAAGGGGAAGCTGACGGCTGACGGCCTCCAGACCCCACATCCCCATTTCCAACGAGGCCCGGGCCATCTGGTGTCCCCGGATCTCTCTCTCCAGAAGGGGGGCGACGCCGCTGGCCGAAGCCACCGCTTTCCCCAGGATTCGGGGAGCCATCCATTCCCGAAGCGCCCACCAGGCCGTGTCCACGGTCTCAGGACTGTAGTTGGGAAATTCCCCGGCCACACATTCAGACCAGGCCACCGCTCCGTCATCATCCTCCAACTCCAGCAGGAGGATGCGTCGGGCCGAAGCGGTGCCGGAGGAGATCTGAAAGGGTTCAACCAGGGTGAGGCTGATCTCACGAAGGGTAAGGCGGACGAGTTTCATAAGGGGGAAGCTACGGTCCGGGGGGGGGCGCGGCCACAAAGCCTCGGCGAGGTGTGGGTGCGTCGCCTTCCGGGCATCATGGGAAGCTTCCTTCCCTCCGTACCGTCCCCCCCTTGGTGGAGTGGATGGTGACGGTGACCCTGAGGTCCGAACCGACGTCCCCGGACTCCAAGTCGGGTTCCACCAACCACCGCACCGTATGGCTCGCACCGGAAGCGGCGGTGGTGTGGGGATTGGAGCCGGCCAGGTGCGGAAGGCGGGTCCGACCGTTCCCCGATACCAGACTGCCCCCGGCCACCTCAAGAACCGCCAGGGGATAGGGAATCACGGGGTCCTCCAGCTCTCCATCCGGGCCGAAACGGCCCTCCGCCCCACGTTGGGTGAGGTGGGTGGCCAGCCATCCCTCATTCGTCACCGTCGCCGTCACTTCCACCACCCCATCCGCCAACTCCCGGAATGAGGGCTCTGAGAGTTGGAGGAAGGGAGTGCGTTCCGCCATCTCCAGGATCCATGGCAGCTGGGTGCGGAGTTCTTCCTCCAGAAGAGGATGCGGCGGATTTTGATTCCAATACTTCGTGTGCCATCCCCCGATCTCCACGCTCCCCAACTGGGGATGCTCGAAGGGCGTCCAGTCGGTGAAGTAGGCCCCCTGAAACCGTTCGTCGTTGGCCCGGTGCCAATCGGCTTCCGTCACCTCGCCTGTGCCGTCGTGATCCGGAACCCACGAAGACGGTCCGGGCCAGTATTCGGGCACCCAACCGATGATCCCGTAGGCGAAGTATCCGAACGAGATGAAGGTGCCGTAGCGATGGTCCACCGGATGGGTGGCGCTGGGAATCACCGGTCGACCGGTATCGGTCGTGTAGATATTGCCCAGGGCCTGGATGAGGTCCAGATCCGTGGCATTGAATTCGTCCGGGTTGGAGGCGGAGGGGAGCCGGTAGATAAAGCCCCCTGACGTATGGCCGTGGATGATCTGCGTGATATTGGGGTGGTTGTTCACGAAGTTGGCCAGCGCCCATGTCTCCGGCTCGGAGAGGGGAAAGTTGTAGGCTCCAGGCTGCTGGTGGAGGGGCGCCCAGTTGTACGGAAAGTTCCGGTTCATATCGCTCCCCCCGATTCCGTCGGATGCGATCTCCCCGTCACCATCCCCATCCACTCCCTCCCGGATCATGCGGTAGTAGGGGCCCGGGTCACCGGCTTCCCGGGGACGCATGATGCGGGGGTCCGCCGGGTCGGCGACATGGGTGCCGTCGGCGTGGGGAATCCGCATCTGGAGGATGCGACCATCTCCATCCAGATCCGTGGGCGGGTCGGAGTCGGGGATGCCGTCTCCGTTCAGGTCCACTGGGCGGGGGGTGCTCCGGAGCCATTGGTCTTCCAAAAGCACCAGATCCGATCCGGCGGGGTTCACCTTGGGGTGAAGATAGAAGGTTCGGCTGTCCAGGAGACGGGTGACCTGGGCATCCTCCCCGTATCCCGTGAGGAGATGATCCATGACGTAGAGAACCACCTCCGAGGCAGTGAGCTCCTGAGCGTGGATCCCCCCGTCCAGATAGATGGCGGGTTTCTCATCCGCGGGGCCCGTGGCCCGGTTCGTGACCTCCATTACCACCAACGGTTGCCCCCGGAAGCTCCGACCGACGGTATCCAGGCGGGTGAACTCCGGGAAGCGGGCCTGATACGCCTCCAGGATGGCCAGGGTCTGGGTGTGGGTGTGGTACCGGTCCCAGGTCGGGCGCTGGGGGGTGAACGGGCGCTCCGAGCTGAAGGGGGTGCCGCGTTCAGGCGCGGGGTCAGCGGCTGCACTGGAAGCATCCGGGGGAGGGTCTGCCGGAGTGCAGGCCAGATTCAGGGCCAGAGGCAACAGCAGGGTAGCGCACGCCCCGGGGCTCCATGAGTGCCACCCCAAGGATGGCCACGAGGGTCTCTCCGATGCGGCCGGGGAAGTGTGGGTTCTCGGCATGGGGCCTCTTCGGGTTGTCGACGGGGTGGGGAAAAAGAGCGTCAGGAGGGCGTTGTGGAGTTCGTCATGTTGCGGGTCCAGCCACCTTCCGAAGTACATAGGTCGGCTCCTTCCCGGGGGAACCCGGCCGGAAGCCCACCACACCATACCCGTGGGACATGAGGCGCGAAAAGGCATCTCGGCTGGTGGTCCGCCACCGACGGGCAGCGGCGGGATCCCGGGCCGCCAGCGACTCCACATCGCCAGGAATGGAGACGAGTTCCTCCTCCCCCAACTCGGTCTCGCTCTGGGGTGCCGGGGCTGTCTCGGGCTCCCACCGCACCACGAAGCGGTCTGTTCCGAAGGTGTGGAGGGCGCTGCCGGTCTCTCCGTACATCTGCTCCACGTACTCCTCCACCCGGGCGCCCAGGCGGTTGAGATTGAAGTGGGCGTTTCGGGCCACCAGGGGGTCGAAGGTCCAGAGCATGGTCCGGATCCCCTGGATGGCCACCTCCCGAGCCTGGAATTCCTTCAGGCGACGGCCCACTCCGCCATTGCGGTGGCTGGGCGCCACGGCCAGCATGTGGGACCAGTGGATGGGCTTCCCGTCGCGCAGGCCGGCCAGGCCGTATACAAAGCCCATCATGGCCCCTTCGGTGTCGAAGGCGCCTGCCACCACACCCCCCACCCGCGCCGACACCTTCAGGATACTGGCAGGCACCACGTCGCCGTAATCCAATCCCCAGATGGTGCGCTGAAACTCCACGCACTCCTTGAAGTCATCGTGGGAGGTGAGGGGTCGGATGAGGACCGGACTTTCCATGGGCGGCACCGTACCACGCATCTTCGGCTTTCACAAGAAGATTGGTTTTCCCGGTGCGGGGGAAGCGCTACTCTCTTCCGCGTGGAGTCCCCCCCTGGCCTCCGGGTAGCTTCTGCCTTCCCTCTCAGCTTGGAACGGGTACGATGCCTTCCTTTCCAAACTCCTGGCTCTTACATCGAGAGCCCTCACCGGCGGATCCACGGCACCGACTGTCCGATTCGCGGTTTCGCGTCCCACCGTCTGCCATCAGGGCCAGGGATCCCCGGGTAGGGCTCGTCTCGTGGGTCATGACCCTCTGCCTTTGTGCGTGGCTGGCGGCCGCGTGTGGAGATTCTCCGGGAACCGGATCTCCGGAGGAGCCCTTCGACGTCGTTCTCACGGGGGGACGGGTAGTAGACGGCACGGGCGCGGCCTGGTTCCATGGAGACGTGGGCATCCGGGGCGACCGGATTGCCCGGGTGACGCCCGCCGGCGTGCTTGCGGAGGCGCCCACCCGGACCCGCATGGATGTATCGGGGCATGTGGTGGCTCCTGGCTTCATCGACATCCAGAGTCACTCCCGCACCCCCCTTCTCACGGGAGATGGTCGTCTGGTGAGCAAGGTTACCCAGGGCATCACCACTGAGATCATGGGGGAGGGATGGACCAACGCCCCGGCCAACGAGCTCACGCTTCAGGGAAGTGGAGACATCGCGTCGGAAGAAGACCTGGAGTTGGCCCGCACGTTTGTGGGGCAGGGGGGCTTTGACCGGTGGCTCACAACCATGGTGGGGAGGGGGAGCTCGGCCAACGTGGGTTCCTATGTGGGCGCTTCCACCCTCCGGGTCTACGGGATGGGGATGAGCATGGGGGTTCCCGCTCCGGCGGAACTGGATTCCATGGCGAAGGCCCTCACCTGGGCCATGGAGGATGGGGCGTTCGGCATGGCGTCGGCCCTCATCTACCCTCCAGGGAACTTTGCCGGTACGGAGGAGCTCATCCACCTGGCCCGGACCATGGCTCCCCTGGGCGGTCACTATATCACCCACATGCGCTCGGAAGCGGATCGGCTTCTGGAGGCCACCGAAGAGGCCATTCGAATCGGGGAGGAAGGGGGTGTCCCCGTGGAGATCTATCACCTGAAGGCCGCCGGCACCCGGAACCATTCCAAGGGCTCGCAGGTGATCGAACTCATCCAGGCGGCCAGGGACCGGGGGCTGGATGTCCAAGCGAACATGTACCCCTATACGGCGGGCGGCACGGGTTTGTCGGCCTGCCTCCCTCCCTGGGCCTCGGAGGGCGGACAGCTCTACGAACAGCTCGAGGAGGCGGATTTCCGGGAGCGGGTGCGTGCCGAGCTGGTTTCCACGGAGGCCAGGGAATGGGAAGACCTGTGTGGCCTCTCAACCCCGGAAGGGGTCATGGTATTGGGCCTGGAATTGGAGGAACACCGACCGTGGGTGGGTCTCCGGCTTTCGGAGATCGCCCGGGAAATGGAGATGGAATGGCCCGACGCCGTCATGGAATTGCTGCGCCGGGAGCGACAGCGCATCGGAACCATCTATTTCATGATGTCTGAGGAGAACGTGGCGTTGAAGATGCAGCAGCCCTGGATGAAGTTCGGGACGGATGCGGGGGGGGTGGATCCGGAAACTGCAACGGGCCTGGCTCACCCCAGGGGATACGGTACCTACCCCCGGATTCTGGGCCGTTACGTCCGGGAGGGAGGAGTGCTGGAGTTGGAAGATGCCATCCGCAAGATGACCTCGGCCGTGGCCACCAGGCTTTCGTTGGAGGGACGCGGACTGGTGAAGGAGGGCATGTACGCCGACCTGGTGGTCTTCCACCCGGACTCGATCATGGATCGGGCCACCTTCGAGGAACCCCACCAACTGTCCCAGGGCGTGGCCCATGTATTCGTGAATGGGGAGGCGGTGATTCGCAACGGGAACCATACAGGAGCCCTTCCTGGCCGTGCGCTCCGGGGTCCCGGGTATCGGGGGCGGGATCCCCGATGATGGGGACAGGGGTGAAACCGCTTTCCCGGGTAGCCCCCATCCTCCCTTCCCGGTAGCTTTTCAACATGCCCAAAGCAAACCTCCATACTCCCAGGCGTCGCGCGTAGGTGACCAGCACCCTGGTGCAACCTGGCGGAGACCGGGACGGGATTCTCGTGGTGGATCTGGAGCGTTTCCAGGGCCCTCTGGACCTTCTCCTTCACCTGATTCGCCAGCAGGATATCGATATTTTCGATATCCCCATCTCCCGCATCACGCAACAGTTCTTGAAGGCCATCCAGGGCGTGGCCCCTGAGAACCTGGATCATGCCGGTGAGTTTCTGGAGATGGCCGCTACCCTCATCCGCATCAAGGCCCAGATGCTTCTTCCTCGATATGGGGAGGAGGTGGATGACGATCCGCGAGCCGAACTGGTGCGACGCCTGCTGGAATACGAACAGATCCGGGAGGTGGTGGGCATCCTCTCCGCCGCGGAGGCAGATCGGGCCCGCCGTTTCATTCGCGGCTACGTGCCCCCCCGCCCACGGGCATCGGGGCGGGACCAGCCGCTGGAGAGCACCTGGGAGGAAGTGTTCGCGGCCGCCCTGGAAGTTCGGCTCCCGGATCCTCGAGACCCCACCCACCGGGTCACTACCCGGGAGGTGGCCATGGAAGACAAGATTACGCTCATCCTCTCTACCTTGGAGAGTGTCACCCGGGTGGAGTTCCGACGGCTTCTGGATCCGCTGCTGGGCACCATGCATGGAGTGATGACCTTTCTGGCCACGCTGGAGCTGGGCCGTAGGAGGGCCCTGCGGATGCGCCAGGCCTCTCCCTTCGCCGAGCTTTGGATCTACCGAAGAGATCCTTCCGACGACCCTTGGCCCGACGATGCTTGGCCTGACGCCCCCGGGCCCGACGGCCCGACCAACCACCAACCGGATGACCCCGGCGGAATCCAAGCCCAGTCCCCAACGGAACCCCAGGAGACGTTGCAGTGAACCCAGCCCAGATCGTCGAGGCGGTTCTGTTCGCCAGTGATTCCCCCTTGCGTCCGGAGGAGATCAGCAGGGCAGACGAGAGTCTGAACGAGGATTCAGTCGAGGCGGCACTTCATCAGTTGAGAATTCTCTACGACGAGTCGGAGCGAGCTATCCAGGTGGTGGAGGTGGCTGAGGGTTATCAGATCGTTACCCGGGCGGAGTTCGCCCCCTACCTGGAGCGTTTCGACAGCGTTCCCCGTCCCAGCCGGCTGTCGGGGCCCGCCCTGGAGACCCTGGCCATCATTGCCTACCGTCAGCCCATCGGGCGCCTGGAGGTGGAGTACATCCGCGGGGTGAGCTCCGCCGGGGTCATCCGGACCCTGCTGGACCGGGAACTCATCGAGATCGTGGGCCGTGCCGAGGGCCTGGGTCGCCCTCTGCTCTATGGCACCACGCGACACTTCCTGGAGCATTTCGGATTCAGGACCCTGGACGACCTCCCCCGACCCGAGGAACTCCCCGTGATCCTGCGGGAGCCAGTGTCCATCCTTCCCGACGAGGATGACGAACAGGGCGGGAGCGACCCGGATCCCAGCCAGGAAGAGATGACCCTGGAGGCCGGATGAAGGGTCGGCGCGGTTCTGCGGGATCCGGCGGCGATGGAGCCTCGGCGTCGTCGGGGGAGACCGGCGCGGGGCCGGCCGGCAGATCTCCTCAGGTAGGCGGAGAAACGGTTCGTATTCAGAAGTTCCTCTCCCGAGCAGGTGTGGCCTCCCGACGTAGAGCTGAAGAGCTCATGGCCCAGGGTCGGGTGAGGGTGAATGGCGTGGTGGTCACCCAGATGGGAACCCAGATCCACCCGGACACCGATCGGGTGGAGGTGGATGGAGCCCCCGTGTCGGTGGACTCCGTTCGTTGGGTCATGTTCAACAAGCCACCGGGATACCTCACCACCCTCAGAGATCCTGGCAACCGACCTACCGTTTACGATCTCCTCCCCGATATCATGCGAGGCCTACGCTATGTAGGCCGGCTGGACCGGGAGACCCAGGGACTCCTCCTCTTTACCAATGAGGGAGATGTGGCACATGGATTTCTCCATCCCTCCCGGGGCGTGGAAAGGGAGTACCGTGCCCGGGTGAAGGGAGTCCCTACCCGTGCCACCCAGCGCCTCATGGTGCAGGGGGTGGAGTTGGAAGACGGGATGGCCCGGGCACACCGGGTGCGTCTCCTGGAGAAGAAGGAAAACGAGTCGGTCTTGACCCTGGTGCTTCGGGAGGGCCGCAAGCGGGAGGTCCGGAGAATGCTCCTGGCGGTGAACCATCCGGTTCTGGCCCTCCAGAGGGTTCGCTTCGGGTCTCTGACGCTGGGTCCCCTCCCTGAAGGTCAGTGGCGGGATCTGTCGCTTCGGGAGGTGGAGGCCTTGAGAGCGGAAGCCCAGCGTTGACTCACACGGGGCATCATACCGGTCACAGAGCAGGTGGAAGGCATCGTTCCCTTGATGAGGAGAAGGCTCCGCCATGGAGATGAAAGGCACCAACGTCCTTCTTCTGGGCGGTGCGGGATTGGTGGGGATATCCGTGGCCCGGCGGCTTCTGGAGTTCGCCCCGCGCCGGCTGGCCGTGGCGTCCTTGAGGGAAGCGGAGGCTCGGGAGGCGGTGGCAGAGCTGGCCGGACTCCCGGGAGCCGGGGAGGTGGAGCTCATCCCCGTGTGGGGAGATCTCTTCGTGCCGGCGGAGCTGTGGCGCCTGACCAGGGACGAGATTCTCGCGGATGAGCAGCATCGCAAGCTCTTCCTGGATGATCTCTATGGGGAGCTCACCGAGCCGGTCTTCCTGCGCTCCGCCCTGGGGAATCTGCTCCTGGAACTCCGTCCCGATCTGGTTGTGGATTCCGTGAACACGGCCGGAGTACTGGCATATCAGAACGTCTTCGCTTCAGCCGCAGGCCTCCGGGAGGCGGCTCACGCTGGCGGAGTGGGGACCGATCTGGCGGAACGTCACCTGGCCACCCTCTACCTCCCCCAACTCATCCGCCATGTGCAGCTGGCCCTGGAGGGGATGAAGCGGGCGGGCACCCGGATGTACGTCAAGATCGGCACGGCGGGCACCGGAGGGATGGGCCTGAATATTCCCTTTACCCACTCGGAGGAGCGCCCCTCACGGGTGCTGCTGGCCAAGGCGGGTTTGGCGGGTGCCCACAGCCTCCTTCTCTATCTCATGGCCCGCACCCCGGACTCTCCAGCTGTGAAGGAGATCAAGCCCACGGCCGCCATCAGTTGGAAGTCCATGGGAGAGGGCGTCATCCGCCGGGGAGGTCGCCCCATTCTCCGGGGTGATGCCCTCCGTCCCCTGCCGGCTATCCAGGCATTCCCCACGTCCCCTGGCTCCCCCCTCACCGACTCCCACGGAAATCTGGCCTGGCAGGAGTTGGACGAACCGTTGGAAGGGGTGTTCCTGGATGCAGGGGAGAACGGACTTTTCTCTCCCATGGAATTCGAAGCCCTCACCGCCCTGGGACTCATGGAGTACGTCACCCCGGAGGAGATTGCAGAGAACGTCATCCGGGAAATCCAGGGCCATCCCACCGGGAGAGATGTGGTTTCAGCACTGGATGCCGCCACCATGGGACCCACGTATCGTGCGGGCGTTCTGCGGTCCCAGGCGCTGAAGCACCTGGAGGTTATGGAAGAGAGGGCCGGCGTGGAGGGAGTGGCGTTCGAGATGCTGGGGCCACCCCGACTTTCCAAGCTCCTTTTCGAATGCACCCTGCTGCGCCACCTCTACGGCAACGTGCTCGGTGCCCTGGCCGTGGAACCCCTGGAGGTGGCTGCTGATTCGCTGGACTTCATCACATCGAACCATGATTTCCGTCAGCGCATCGTGACCATCGGCCTTCCCATCCTCCTCCCCGACGGGGAATCGGTGCTCCGTGGCCCCCGGGTCAAGGTACCGCCACTGCCAGGCCGATCGGTGGTGGATCCCGGGGTGGTGGATTCCGGCTGGGTGGACCTTCGGGCGGAGAACTGGGCTCGCTGGCAACAGCGCCTTCGTGAACTTCAGGCGGAGGTGGAGGCTCGGCCCGGGTTGGGCCAGGGATCAGGGGGTGATCACGAGTATGGCGATGGAGATGGAAGCATCCGGCCCGGCAGGTTGGCGGCGTGGATCTTCCGGACGGAAGATCGAGGAGCCCGGATCAAGCGATAACGCTGCGCCCTGCGCCATTCATGGTTCCGGCCATCCCGACGCGCCCAGGAGGGGTACGAAGCGGCATTCCATCAGGGTTTCCTCGTGGAGGCCGCTGGCGTCGTGCGTCACGCGCAGCAGCTGTTGCAGGTGACGGTCCCCTACGGGGATCACCATCCCACCGCCAGGTCGCAGCTGGTCCAGCAGAGGCTGAGGGACCAGGGGAGCCCCGGCAGTTACCAGGATTCCGTGGAATGGGGCCTCCACTGCCCATCCCTGCGTGCCGTCGCCCACTCGGAAGTGGATGCCAGCCAGGCCCAGGCCGCTCAATCGGTCTCGGGCCGTGTGGGACAGCTCGGCGTGCCGTTCCACCGTGTATACCTCCGCTCCCATGAGGGACAGCAGGGCCGTCTGATACCCGCTACCCGTACCCACTTCCAGGATCCGCTGTCCCGGGAGCACATGCAGGGCCTGGGTCATGGCTGCCACCATGTAGGGCTGAGACACGGTCTGTCCGCTGGGGAGCGGTTGGGCACTATCCCGGTATGCCCGTGCCGCATCCTCCGGGGGGAGGAAGAGATGCCGGGGGATACGAGCCATCCAGTAGAGCACCCCGGTGTCGTGGATCCCGCGCCCTTTCAACTGTTCCCGGACCATGGCCACTCCCTGGGGCGAGGGCTCCCATCCCGATGGGTCCGGCCCGGTGCCGGACAGCTGCCGCTTTTCCCTGGGCGTTTCGTTCTGCATCTTGAGTGTCACCTCGGCTGGATCGTCTTCCTACCCCACGGCGGGACTCTTGGCTTCCAATCTCGTTATTCTCGATCATGCCCTCAGCCATCACAATCTGGCCGAGCTCCGGGATGAACGCACCCCGCCCCCCAGGTTCCGAGCCCTGGTCCATCGCATCACGCTCATCCTGGCTGCATACGCTACCCGCGACCTGGCTACCAGGGGATCCGTGGTTCAAACCCCCAACGAGAGCATGGAGGGTCGAAGGCTGGACGGCGCCGCGCCCCTGGTGGTTCCCATTCTTCGGGCGGGACTCGGGATGATGGATGCCATGCTGGAGTTGCTTCCCGAGGCGGTAGTTGGCCATGTGGGGGTGTATCGCGATGAAGAAACCCTGGAGCCGGTGGAGTACCTCGTTCGCCTCCCGGCGGAGATTCAGGGCCGCCGAGCTTTCATTCTGGATCCCATGCTGGCAACCGGAGGGTCAGCCTCCCGGGTGGTGGAACTCCTCACGGAGCAGGGGTGCACCCAGATGGACCTCCTCTGCATCGTGGCTGCCCCCGAGGGGGTGGCCAAACTGGGTAACCAGCATCCCAACGTGCGGGTGTTCACTACAGCGTTGGATCGCCAGCTCAGTAGCATAGGCTTCATTCTCCCCGGACTGGGGGATGCAGGAGACCGATTGTACGGAACCCCACAGGGGTGACGAGGGAATAAGAAAAAGAAGTTCCCCTCTCACCGAGAGCCCAAGGCTATCGGTGCCTCTCGACCCACGAACCTAGGATTGCGGATGCTGAGTCAAACCCAGCTGGTGGAACTATACAGGGAACTCCGGACCCAGGAAGTCCTGAGCATCTACGCCAACGGGACAGCCACTGACTTCGCCGAACGGAAGGCCTGGCGAACCCGACTGGAACAGGGACTGACTCGGACCCGGGATGGCCTGGGTGAGGATGAGGCGGCGCGGGCGGCCTTCGACAAGGCGGTGGAACGGATTCGGCCACACCTGGCGGAGATGGATACTTTCCTTCCCGATCGAGGTTGGGTGGCCTTCGCCACCGAGGAAGCGGTGCACTACGGCCGCCCCGTGCGAGCTCCCATGCCCGATCTGGTTTGCTGGGAGCGGGGGCTCCGAGTGGCTCCGTACGTCCGCGCCCTGAAGCAGCAGCGCGTGGTGGTAGCTGTCCTCATGGATTCCCGGCGTGCCAGGATTTTTCGCTACATCGACGGAGTGCTGGAGGAGCCGGCAGATCTGACCGCCGAGGCACTGGCCGGCGATCTCTCCGACTTGAACCTCTCCAAGCGGGCCCAGGTGGCTTCGGGGGTGCGGGGGCAAACGGCCACGGATGCCGCACAACGATTCCTGGAGGTATCCGAGGAACGGCTCCTGAAAAGGTTGATGGAGACCCTCTCCGAGTTGGCGGGCTCAGACGGACTCCTGGTGTTGGGGGGTACCACCGAGGCCGTGGCCCATGCCCGTGATCTGGTTCCCCAGACCCTTCGCGTACGAACCGGAGAAATGTCGTCTGCGCATGTGGAAATGAGTGTAGCCGAAGTGCGCGGCCAGGTGGAACAAGCTGCGTCTGTCATCACCCAGGAGATCCAGGCCCAACTGCTGGGCCAGGTGATGGATCTGGCCAATTCAGGCGGGAAGGCCGGTCAGGGGGTGGAGGATTGCCTGAAGGCACTCCGGGAACGGAGAGTGGACCTGCTGTTGCTGTCCCGGGCGTTTATTCAGGCGAATCCCGACCTGGCAGATCACATGGTGGGCACCGCGTTTGAACAGCACGCAGATCTGGAAGAGCTCTCGGGAGCCCCAGGTGATCGGTTGGAGGAAGAAGGAGGGGGCGTAGCTGCTCGAGTCCGCTACGTGGTTCACGAGGGAGCGGCAGCCCGGTAGACGGGGGCGTCTTGCGAATCTACCTTCCCTCCCACGACAGCGCCGTGAAAAGGCAGTCTGTCGCTGTCGTCCTTCGGGCCCATAGCTCAGTTGGTCAGAGCGGCGGACTCATAATCCGACGGTCGCAGGTTCAAGTCCTGCTGGGCCCACTGCATCGAGGAAGTGCATGATGCCGCTAAAGCCCCGGGAAGGCCAGCGCCTCCGCCCGGAAGAGGCGGAGGCGCTGGCCCGGAGCATCGCTCGGGAGGTAGAGAGATCCGAAACGGAACGCAAGGCGCAACGGGAGCGCCATCACCGCTCCCGTTCCGTCTTGGGGGTCGTCATCCTCCTTTTGTCAGGGTGGGCCTGGCTTCTCCCACCCTCGTGGCTGGTTCCGGATGGACCTGCCGCCCCCACCCCCGAGCGGGCGGTGGAAGAACTCCAGCTGGCGATTTACCTGCAGAGTCAGGTTGTGGCGGGATATCACGAAGCCATGGGGCGCTTGCCGCGAGAGCTCCCGGAGGCCGGAGCAGTGGTAGGGGGGCTTCGCTACATTCGCACCTCGCCCGAGGACTTCATTCTGTCGGGTCTGGCCGGCAATGATGAGGTATCCTTCCACTCGGAGGAGCGTACAGCCACATTACTCCGTTTCCAGGCCGCTGGGATTCTTCCCCGGATTCAGGCGCGAGCTGCGGACACGTCGGCACCATGACATGGGAACCGAAGGGAGTGACTTTCGGTCGGAAGGGGATGACGGTAGTGGAACTCCTTTTTTCGCTTCTGCTCCTTGCCACAGTCCTGCGGGTGGCGATTCCCCAGATGCAGTTGAGAGCCGTCATGTCCCGGGCATCACCCCTGGCCGAGGCCATCGTCCAGGTGGGTGCGGCGGCAGTGCGTTTTCAGGCGGAATCGGGGGCCTGGCCCCCGGACTCAGCTCCAGGGGAGGTGCCAACGGGGCTGATGGCCCACTTGCCACCGGGCTTCACCTTCCAGGGAGACGGATTCGATATGGACTGGGACCACTGGTACCTTCCCAACGGCGTGCCTGAACAGCCGCGCCCTTCGTCTCTCGTGGGCATCTCCATCGTCATGGACGATCCAGCCTTGGGCACGGTGTTGCAGGAACTCCTTGAGGATCGCTTCCCATCCATCTCCCTTCCGGGGAAATACATGTTCTTGTTGGATCTACGAGAAAGGGATGACATATGACTCCCTGGGTGACCCGCCTCCTGGCAGCCAACGTGGTGGTGTTCCTCGTTGCAGGTGCCATGCCGACCCTGTACCGGGCCATGATGCTGGTCCCGGGCCTCATCCTCATCCGGCCCTGGACATTGTTCACCTACCAGTTTCTCCATGCGGGACTCTGGCACCTCCTCTTCAACATGATCGGCCTCTTCTTCTTCGGACCACGGTTGGAAGCCAGGCTGGGCGGCGGCAATTTTCTGCTTCTCTATCTGGGAAGCGGGGTCATGGGCGGACTTCTGTCGCTGGGTACTCCCAATGTTGCCATCGTGGGCGCGTCGGGAGCGGTGTTCGGGATCCTGCTGGGGTTCGCTCGGTACTGGCCCCGGGAACGGATCTACATCTGGGGCGTGCTCCCTGTGGAGGCCCGATGGTTGGTGATCTTTCTCACGGTTCTGGCGCTCCTGGGAGGCTTTGGTGGCACGCAGTCCGGAATAGCCCATTTCGCCCACTTGGGTGGATTCCTGGGGGGGTATCTCGTTCTCAAGTGGGTGGAATTTCGATCGCCCAGTCGCCAGTTTCAAAGGGAGGCGGCGCCCAAGCCGCAGACGTCGGTCGCAGAGGGCATGGCCCGATGGCAGAACATCGCCCTGGAGCGGCTGCACCCGGTGAACCGGGAGGAGGTGAGTCGGTTGATGGACCGGGCGAGGAGCCAGGGCCCCCGGACGCTGTCCCCGGCGGAAAGGGCCTACCTGGATCGCTTCGTCACCGGGTTGGACTGAAGTCGGGCCCATCCGTTTCATCGGGGGAAATGCAATGACGTTGACCCGGAGGGAGATTCTGTCTGGAGAACGAGGTGTGATCCGTGACGCCCGGGACCCGCAGTCCCCAAGGGCTGAAGCCCCCTCTCGTTCCCTCCGGATTCTCATTCTGGGCGGCACCACTTTCCTGGGACCCCATCAGATCCGCTACGCCCTGGTCAGGGGCCACTCGGTCTCCACCTTCACCCGGGGGCGCACCGAGCCCACCCTCTTCCCGGAGATCTTCCGCAATGTGGAGGCGCTCCTGGGCGATCGCCGTGACGATCTTGCCTCGTTGGAGGGCCGGGAATGGGATGTGGTCATCGACAATTCGGCTACGGATCCCGATTGGGTGCGGAGGTCTGCCGGGCTTTTGAAAGGCCAGGTGGGCAGCTACCTGTTCGTGTCCACCACCGGGGTTTTCCTCCCCTATCGGACCCAGGGCATCGACGAGTCCGTGGAGCCCCGCCGGGTGGATGATCCTGACACGGGGGAGGCCTCCAGCTACGGAGTCCAGAAGGCCCTGGCGGAGGACGAGACGCGTCAGGCGTTCCCCCGGAACCACCTGGTCATTCGCCCCCACTACATCGTGGGAGAGGGCGACCCCACCGATCGCTTCCCCTACTGGCCGCAGCGGATCCGTCGGGGGGGGACGGTTCTGGTACCGGGACGGACCACCGATCCCGTGCAGTTCATCGACGTGCGCGATCTGACGGAGTGGATGATTCGTGGGTTGGAGGATGGACTCACGGGCACCTTCAACGCGGCGGGGCCGGCGGCTCCCCTATCCATGGCGGAGTTCGTCTATGGGGTGCAAGCCGTCACCGGGAATCCCGTGGACTGGCAGTGGATTTCCGACCTGGATTTCCTGGATGAGGTGGGACTGCGCTATTCCGTACCCTGGGTCATGCCCCGGGGAGATACCCTTGGCATGAGCACCATTCTGTCTCGCAAAGCCATGGATCACGGGCTCACCTATCGGCCCATGGCGGATACGGTCCAGACCACCCTGGAGTGGTGGGATTCCGTGCCCCAGGAGAGAAGGGAAGAAGCGCGTTTCGCCATCTCGCAGGAGATGGAGCGGGAGGTTCTGGCAAAGTGGACCGCCCGGGGGGGGGCGGCATGAACCCCTCCAGAAGGACATTCCTCCGTGCGTCGTTGGGAGCTGGAGCAGCGCTTTCCCTGGGGCACGTCGAGGCCCTGAAGGGGAGTGATGGGGAGGGTGGAAGCACCGTTGCTCCGGCCTCCAGGGCACTGAAGATCCTGATTCTGGGTGGAACCGGTTTCATCGGCCCCCACCAGGTCCGGTATGCCCTCGCTCGGGGCCACTCCGTCACTCTCTTCAACAGAGGCTCCAATCCCGGGATGTTTGCCCCGTCCGTGGAGGAACTTGTAGGTGACCGGGCTTACGATCTGGAAGCGTTACGGGGGCGGGAGTGGGATGTGGTGGTGGACAATTCCGCCACACTGCCCGGGTGGGTCCGGGATACGGCCCAGCTCCTGGAGGGTTCCGTGGGTCGCTACCTCTTTGTGTCGACGATCTCGGTCTATGCCCGGAACGACATCCCCGGGGCGGATGAAACTGCCGAGGTGCGGGCCTTCGACCAGGGGGACCCCCTGGAAGTCACCGAAGCCTCAGACGCCACCTACGGTGCCCTGAAGGCGGCCGCGGAGCGAGAGGCGCTCCAGGTATTCCCCGGACGGACCCTCATCGTGAGGCCGGGTCTCATCGTGGGGCCAGGAGATGATACTGATCGCTTTACCTACTGGCCGGCCAGGGTGCATCGGGGTGGAGAGGTTCTAGCGCCGGGAGCGCCCCACGATCCGGTTCAGTTCATCGACGTACGCGACCTGACCCATTGGATGATCCGACTCCTGGAAGAAGAAGCCACGGGGACGTTCAATGCCACCGGACCGCACTACCCCATGCATTTCTTGCAGATGCTCTCCGGGGTACGAGCCGTGACCCCGGCTCCGGTGCGCTTCACCTGGGTGGATCGGGGATTTCTGGAAGAGCGGGGTGTCCGCCCTTGGAGTGATCTTCCGGTGTGGATTCCGCCGGAGGGGGCCACGGCAGCTTTCATGCGGCGGAACATCAGCCGGGCGTTGGCGGCGGGACTCACCTTTCGGCCATTGGCGGAGACCGCACGGGATACGCTGGATTGGTGGTTGGCGGAGTCGGAAGGGCGGAGGACCAATCCGTCTGCCGGCCTCAGCCTGGAGTCGGAGCAGGAGGTCCTGGCGGCCTGGCACCGGACCCGGCGCGAAGGATCAGCCTGATCCTTCGCCTGGGTCCTCCAGGAGGAGGAGAAGTTCATCGTCCGACGCGGGTCCTGTGCGGACGCGGGTGAGTGCCAGTCGGGCCCACACCGTCCCTCCGTCAGGCAGGATGAAGCGGTGCTCTCCATGGACCCCGTCCGAGCTGCCTCCCCCAAGGGCTCGGATCTCTCGGGCCATTTCATCCTGCTCGTCGAGGTGGAGGAATTCCGTCAGCAGGGTTCCCGCCAGATCCTCGGTATCCCGTCCCAGGATGGAGTCCAGGGACGGGTTGGTCTGCAGAAGCCGCCCCTGGAGATCGAGGATCCCCACCCCCGAGCGGGTGATTCGGAGGAGGGTGCGGAGCCGCGCATCGCTCTCCTGGAGGGAGACAGCGCGGGTGAGATCTGTGACATCCTCCAGGGCTCCCTCCAGGTAGCGAACGTCGCCGTTTGGGCCTTTGTGGGCGCGAGCGGTATTCCTCACCCGCAGCGGTCGGCCGTCCAGGCGGATGAGCTCGGTCTCGAAGCCCCTCACCACACCGAACCGTTCCAGAAGCTCCAGGAAGCGGTTCCGGTCGTCGGGGCTTACGAAGAGCTTCCGGGAGTAGACCCGTTGGAGTGTCTCCCGATCAGGGTAGCCCAGCATCCGCACCAGGGCCGGGTTTGCCTCCATGAAGTGTCCTTCGGAGGAGGCTCGGTACAGCCCGATGGGGAGGTGATCGAACATGCTTCGGTGTCGTTCCTCCGAATCTCGCAACTCCTCCTGGGCCCGATGGCGTTCCATGGCGTAGCGGATGGTTCTCTCCAGGAGTTCGGGCCCCACCTGGCCTTTCACCAGGTAGTCGTCGGCTCCGGCGGCCATGGCCTCCATGTCCACCTCCCGGGAACTCCGGCCGGTAAGAAGGATCATGGGCGCTCGGATGCCCCTTTCCCTGGCCGCTCGGAGGAGGTCCAAGCCTGTACCGTCCTCCAGGAAGTAATCCAGGAGATAGAGGTCGTGGGGATCATCCTGCATCACCCGGAGCGCCTCCTGGCTACTGCTGGCCCACGTGAGGGCCAGGGGTGGGCTCACCACCTGGGTCGCCATGGCCCGGGTCATCTCAAAGTCTCCCTGGTCGTCGTCCACCAGGAGAATCCTGATGTGCTCCTGCTCCATCTCTGCCTGCCTTGTCGGTGGAGAGTCGGTTTCCGACCGAGATTTCCCGTCAAATTGGGGGAGGGAGTCACAGAGGGAAAGGCCAACGTTGCTGAGGTGTATGCGGGGATCATGGAAATCGGAGCCCGAGGGGAGAAGAGCGCACCTGTGCCTCTGCAGCCTCGCCGATGTAGATTCCCTACAGGGTAGCTCATGAGGGACCGGCAGGGAGCGCGCCGTGGACCCCACTGTGAAATGTCGCTGGCACCCACCGGGAAAGGGGTAGGGGAACGAGATGGTGGAAAGGATCGAAATGGGGCCGGGTGCCCGATTCCTGCTGCTCATGGCCTGTGCAGTGGTTGTGATCCACGGCCTTCGGTTGGCTGCCACCATCCTCATCCCCTTCTCTCTTGCCCTGTTCCTGGCGGTCCTCACTCTCCCCATCATGGTGTGGCTCCAGCGTCGAGGGGTACCCACATTCCTGGCCATCATCGTTGCCGTCATGGTGAACGCGGCGGCGTTTGGCCTCATCGTTTTGTTGGCCAGCCAGTCGGTGGCGGATTTCCAGGACCGGCTCCCCCGATATGCTGCCCGACTCCAGAACCTGGCGGGCTCCTGGATCGCATCTCTCCAGGCCCGGGGGATTCCTGCCGGTGATTTCATTTCGTCGGAAATGATCAATCCGTCGGCAGTGGTGGATCTGGTGGGAGGGACCCTCTCGCGCATCGCCACCTTCCTTTCCAATGCCTTCCTGGTGGGCCTCATCATGATCTTCATCCTGGCTGAAGCCGCCATCTTCCCTCGAAAATTTCGTCGGATTCTGGATCGCCCAGGCCAGGACTCCGTTCGCTTCGCCAAGATCGTGGGCGAGGTCCAGGAGTATCTGGTCATCAAGACCCTGGTGAGTTTCGCTACCGGTATCCTCATTGGGGTCTGGGCGTGGATCATGGGATTGGACTTCCCCATCCTTCTGGGCCTGGTGGGGTTCCTGTTGAACTACGTTCCCACCATCGGATCGATCCTGGCCGCCATCCCAGCCCTTCTCCTGGCCCTTATCCAGTTCGGGCCGGGTCCCGCAGTGGTGGTGGTGGTGGGGTATCTGGTCATCAATACCCTCTTTGGGAACATTATCGAGCCCAGCCTCATGGGCCGCCGATTGGGACTCTCCACTCTGGTGGTGATTCTGTCCCTTCTGTTTTGGGCCTGGATATGGGGTCCGGTGGGCGCTCTTCTGGCGGTGCCCCTTACCATGGTGGTCAAGATCATGCTGGAGAACACCCAGGACCTTCGATGGGTGGCGGTGCTCCTGGACAAGGATGTGCCGCCAGACCTGGAGGAGGTGCTGGGAAAATCCTCAGTGGAAGGGGTTGATTCATCCTCAATGGAACGGAAGGCAACGTGACAAACCGGGTTCTGGATGCAGCGGCGGGGGTAGCGTCAAGGGAGCTTCTAGAGCCACTTCCCCCTGACGGGCAACTCTGGATCTTCGGCTCCAGTCGAGGGCTGTCGGAGTCGGAGGCAGAGGAACTGCTCCAGGCGGTGGACGGCTTCCTGGAAGGCTGGAAGGCCCATGGATATCCCCTGGCCGCCCGCCGGGCATGGCTCCACGGCCACTTTCTCCTGGTGGGCGCAGATCCCCGGGTGGCGGCACCCTCGGGATGTTCCATCGATGCCCTGGTCCGCACCTTGAAGGAGGTGGAGAACAGGCTGGGCGTGGAATTGGTGGGGAAGGGAAGAGTCTGGTATCGGGACCGGGACGGTGAGATCCGCGCCGTCTCAAGGAGCGAGTTTCGGGCTCGGGCCGGCGAGGGATTCGTAACTCCGGAGACCCCCGTCTTCGACCTTTCTCCCTCCCGGGTGTCGGAGGTGCGTCAGGGCTGGGAGGCCCCGGCCCGGGAGCGTTGGCACGGCTCGGCCTTCTTTTCCTGACCTCTCCATCAGGCTGAATCCGTCAACGCCCATCCCAGAAATCGAGCGGCTTCGCTCTCTGCCCAGAAAAATCGGTGGGCCGGTGAACTTCCTGCTACGAAGCCCACGTGGCCCCCTCCACGGGTGAAGGCAGCTTTCAAGAACGGGTTCTCCCCCACTTCATCCGTGGGCAGGGACTCCCGGGGAAGGAAGGGGTCATCGTCGGCCTGGATAAGTAGGGCCGGGATCCGCACATCCGGTAGGAATCCCTTGGACGAAGACAGGACGTAGTAGTCCTGGGCATCCTTGAAACCATGGAGAGGGGCGGTGACAGCGTCGTCCCACTCCCGGAGGGTGCGGCTGGAGAGGATCCGTTCCATCTCCAGCACGTTCCCCAATCGGGACGCTTTCGTCTGGGCTTTTTCTTTGAGGGATCGAAGGAAGTAGTGGGTGTAGATTCGCCCCCAGAGGCCCTCTTCCAGCAGTTTTGTTCCAGCTGCCAGGTCGAAGGGCACGGAGACGGTGGCTGCGGCCCGCAGTCTCTTCCGGGCGCCCTCCCCTTCCTCTCCCAACCATTTCAGAAGCACGTTCCCTCCCAGGGAGAAGCCAAGTGCCCCCACGGGTCGGGACGGAAACCACCTTTCCAGGGCCGAAAGAACGGCCCGGAAGTCATCGGTCTCGCCGGAATGGTAGAAGCGAAGGGTGCGATTGGGCTCGCCGCTGCAGGAACGGAAGTTCATTCCCACCGGTTGAATGCCCTGTGTTACCAGAGCCTGCAGGGCCAGCCGGGCATAGGGGCGCTGGATGGAGCCCTCGAGGCCGTGGAGCACCACCACCAGGGGAGCTCCGGGAGAGGGGCACGGGCCCAGGTCCAGATCCAGGAAGTCACCGTCGTCCAGTTCCAGCCGAACCCTGCGGGTCTGCAGGGCCACCGAAGGCCGGAGGAACTTCCCCAGCACCGTCTGGAGATGGGGTCCGGGGAGCCAGGGTGCCGCCTTGAAAGGCCGAAGGGTGTAGCTGTCCACCGCTGCTGCGGAGAGTCCGGGATTCACTGATCCCCTAGAAGGCCGTTGAAGAAGTACAGGGACCACCGGGACGGGGTCTTGCGGTATC
>JBBDRI010000010.1:0-53482 GCA_040905545.1 Gemmatimonadota bacterium
GCGGACCTCCTACCCTCGGAGCGAAGATGACAGCCCAGGATGTGGTGTCCCCCGGTCGCCGGAAAACGCTCCCTTCGCCGGAGAGTGAGCAATGTAGCCCCAGCGGGGCTCTGCACCGCGCCCCCATCGTCCTGTTCCTGTGTCTGACCCTCCTCCTGCCCGGCGTCGTGGGTGCTTGCGCACAAATGGGCGGCGGATCGCCCGGCCCTGAATCCGGACTCTCAACACTCAGGGTGGTGAACCGCGGCTGGCAGGACGCCACGATCTACAGCGTCCGCGGCACCACGCGCATCCGCATGGGGATGGTATCTGGCCTTTCGAACCGCGAATTCGCCATTCCCACGGACGCCCTCGAAGGCGGGCATACGCTGGTGCTCTTCGCCGATCCGGTGGGGGGCTTCGAGGGATACCGGAGTCCGGCCACGACCGTGTCGCAGGGCGACCGCGTGGAGCTCTGGCTCCAGCCCATCCTGGCCCAATCCAGCGTTCTGGTGCGCTGATCTCCACGCAGCCCGGTTTCTGCGACATCCCGTGATCCGATGAGTCGCCCCTACATCTTGCGTCGGGAATTGTTACACGATAGATCTCCCAGGGATCTGACTCGCCCATAAGAGTCTGAGTCGCCCGTGGGAACGTGTTCGTTCCTCCCATGACGATAGAGTCAATCCCCTCCGGCTCCGACGCGCGTTTGGGCACTGTGCTGCGGCACGAGACCTTGGGCGCGGTGGGAGCGATGTTCCCGCACCCTCCTGAAGGAGGTTCGTATGGTACGCACCACGGTACGAGAGTTGAGCCTCGGACTGGCCATGATCTTCATGACCATGTCCGGCGTTCAGTCGCTTGCGGCTCAGGACCGCCAGTTGACAGGAAGAGTCGTCAGTGAGCAGGGCGTCCCCCTGAACGGTGCCGCGATCTCTGTGGTGGGCACGCAGATCGGGACGTTCTCGAATCAGAGCGGTCAGTTCTCCATGACCGTGCCCCCCGGCCCCGTGCGCATCCGGGCCACTTTCATCGGCTATCGAGCGGCGGATGTCGTGGTGGAGGCCAACCAGTCCACGCTCACCATCCAGATGCAGATCGACGTGCTCAACCTGGACGCGGTGGTGGTCACGGGACAGGTCACAAGCGTCGCTCGCAGAAACTCGGCGAACGCCGTCTCCCAGGTGAATGCCGAGCAGCTCACCAGGACTCCGGCCGCCTCCATTGAGCAGCAGTTGACGGGGAAGGTCGCGGGAGCCGACATCCAGTCGAACAGCGGGGCGCCGGGTGGCGGTCTGCAGATTCGCCTCCGGGGCGTTTCGTCGATCATCGGCAGCGCGACACCTCTCTACGTCATCGATGGCGTGGTGGTCAGCGATGCGACGATCCAGTCCGGCACGAACGTGATCCAGAGGGCCAGCGGCGGCGCATTCAGGAGCGGATTGGCTTCCACCCAGGACAACAGCGCGAACCGCATTGCCGACCTCAACCCGGCCGACATCGAGTCCATCGAGATTCTGAAGGGTGCATCGGCGGCGGCCATCTACGGCTCCAAGGCCAGCGCCGGCGTGATCCTCATCAACACGAAGCGGGGCCGCGCCGGTGAGACCGACTTCACCATGACGCAGCGCGTGGGTGGCTCCCGGATGTCCAACCAGCTGGGAGCCCGGACGTTCGACACGCTGGAGGATGCGGTGGCAGTCTTCGGCACCGTCGCGGCAGACCACTGGCAAGCGGGGCGCGTGTTCGACCACGAGCAGGAACTCGCAGGCGGCACCGCCCTCTCGCACGAAACAGCCCTCAGCGCCCGGGGCGGGACCGAAAGCACCCGATTCTTCGCATCGGGTCTCCTGAAGCGCGACGGCGGCGTGATCACGAACACCGGCTATGAGAAGGAATCGCTCCGGCTGAACATCGATCAGTCGCTGGGGAGTCGGGCGCAGCTCCGTCTGAACATGAACGGGGTACATTCCAGCACCCAGCGCGGCTTCACCAACAACGACAATCGGTCCGTTTCGTACTGGATGGCGCTCACGGGCACTCCTTCGTTCGTCGACCTTCGGCGGCGGGCGGATGGCAGCTTTCCAGTGAACCCGTTCGCAAACTCGAACCCGCTCCAGACCGCAGCCCTGGCGGTGAACGACGAAGACGTCTGGCGGACCATCGCCTCGGCCGATCTCACCATCGATGCATACTCCTCGAACCAGCACACGGTCAATCTCCTCCTGAACGGGGGTGTGGACTACTTCTCCCAGAAGAACAACGTCTTTTCCCCGGGAGAGTTGCAGTTCGAGCCACTGGATGGAAACACCGGAACGACCTTCCAGGGAAATGCCACCAGCCTCAACCTGAACTACACGGCGTCCCTGGTCCACCGCCTCACGCCGAGTTCGGGCCTCTTCTCCGCCACCTCCTCGCTGGGAGTTCAGATCGAGGACCGTGACATCGACATCATGCGGGTAGTGAACGAAGACCTCATCCCAGGGCAGACAAATATCGATGCGGGCACTTCACCCGGCGTCTTCCAGGAGCAGACCAGAGTGAAAGACCGTGGCGTCTTCGCACAGGAAGAGCTTCTCCTCCTGGACGAGCGGCTCCTGCTGGTGGGTGGCGTTCGGATGGACCGCAGCTCCAACAACGCGGACACCGAGGAGTACTTCACGTACCCGAAATTCGCGGCTTCCTTTCGCTTCCCCGACTTCATCCCGGGAACGATCGACGAAATGAAGCTTCGGGCCGCGTGGGGTCAGACAGGCAACCAGCCTCAATTCGGGCAGAAGTTCTCCAATCTGAACGTGGGGAACATGTCGGGGCTCCAGACCCTTCGAATCGCCACTACCACGGCGGCCACCGATCTCCGGCCCGAGCGACAGCGCGAGATCGAGGCGGGTGTGGACCTGACGCTCTTCGACCGGAGAGGCATTCTCGAGGTCACCTACTTCAATCGGCGACTCACAGATCTCCTTCTCAACCGTGCGCTCCCGCCTTCCACCGGTTTCAACACGGCCATCTTCAATGGTGGCGTCATGCAGAGCAACGGCTGGGAAGTGGCACTGCAGGTCATCCCACTCCAGAGCGAGAACCTCTCCTGGAACTCACGCATCACCTTCAGCACGGTGGACGCCACCATCGAGGAACTGCCGGTTCCACCCTTCGCCGCCGGAGGATTCGGCACGGCGTTGGGCGGCTTTCAGATCGCGAATGGGAAGTCGCCCACGCAGATCGTGGGCCGGGACACCGTGGCGGTGGCGAACGATCCCCGCTGTGACGGCCCCTGCGCCGTGGGTGATCGCATTCTCGCCACCATCGGAGACTCGAATCCCGACTTCCGTATGGGCATCTCCAACGAATTCCGTCGGGGCAACCTCAGCCTCTATGGACTGATCGACTGGCAGAAAGGTGGAAACTCCGTGAACCTCACTGGCTGGCTTCTGGACCTGTCACAGAATGCCGCCGATTTTACGGATCCCTGCACAGCCAGCACCTGCGCCGCAGGAGAGAGCGTCGGTCAGTACAGGGCGCGGGTCTATCCCGGCCGGGTATCGACCATCTGGGTGGAGGATGCGTCCTTCGTGAAGGTCCGTGAGGTCACACTGGGTTATGACGTTCCCCAGGAACTGGTTTCCCGTGTCTGGAATGACGCGCGTCACCTCCGTTTCAACCTGAGCGGTCGTAACCTCCTCACCTTCACCGACTACACCGGCATGGATCCCGAGGTCAGCAACTTCGGGCAGCGGGCCATCGGCCGGAACATCGACGTTGCCCCCTATCCACCGAGCCGGAGCTTCTGGCTTTCGGTGGACATAGGCTTCTGATCATGGAGAATCGGACTATGAAGCACTCGATAACCCGAGTCATCGTTGCCGGCATCCTCCTCATGGGAGGCCTTGCTGCATGCGACGACAACCTGACAGTACCCAATCTCAACAATCCTTCGAAGGAGGATCTGACAAGCGCTCCGTCGAAGTCCGTCCTCGCCGCCGCCGTACAGGGGATCATCTCCGGGCAGCGGGGCCTGAAGGCCGGCATGGTGGGCCGCATGGGGGTGTGGGGCCGTGAAAGCTACGACCTTCGCCCGGAAGAACCTCGTCCCTACACGGATGCACTCATCGATCCTCTGGGGCCGGTGAATGGCGGGCAGCTGTTCGGTGGACAGTACACCCAGGTCGCGCACATCAACGCGGTCATCGCCGCCTCCGAAAACGCCACCGGGATCACCGATGTGGAGAGACGGGCTGTGGCAGGCTTCGCGAAGACGTTCAAGGCGGACGCCCTCTGGCAGGTTCTCATCGGCCGACCGTTGGGGATCGGCATTCCCCTTGAGCCCGATGCGGATCCCACCGCAGAGCTGAGCCCCATCGCACCTCCCGCCGCCGCAGTGGCCTTCATCCTGGATCTCTATGACGAAGCCGCTGCGGATCTGCAGGCCGGCGGCACCGCGTTCCCCTTCTCCCTGACCGTTGGGATGTCGGATTTCAACACCCCGGGGAGTTTCATTCCATTGAACCGGGCCCTGAAGGCCCGCGTACTGAAATACGATGGTCAGTGGGGCGCGGCACTCGCCGCCATCGGCGCCTCCTTCATCGATGAGGACGGAGATCTTTCAGCCGGCGCGTACTTCAACTACTCCACCATCTCGGGCGACGCCACCAATGGGTTCTTCGGAGTGCCCACCGACTACGCGCATCCGCGGGTGCGCGACGATGCGCAGCTACAACCCGGAGGAGAACTCGACCAGCGTGCATTGGACAAGACCGCCATCATGGCTGCTCCGGTCACCACGTTTGGGATTACAGTCACGGAGAGGACGGACGCCTACAAGAGCCAGACCGCGCCGTTGCCATGGATCACGAACGAGGAACTCATCCTGATGCGTGCGGAGGCTCAACTTGGGAACGCGAACCCCGGCCTCGCGCTGGAAGATGTGAATCGGATCCGGGTGCGATCCGGTGGGCTCGCCGCACTGCCTGCGGCCTTTGCCGGGGATCTCCTGGATGAAATTCTCTACAACCGCTTCATGTCGCTGTTTCATCAGGGGGGATTCCACTACCTGGACATGAGACAGTACGACAAGCTCAATGAGCTCCCGCGGGCACTTCCCATCCACAAGGTATACCTGGGCTTTCCCTATCCGCTGAACGAGTGTCTCGCACGCGACATCATGAGCGGCCCTGAGTGCGAGGAACAGCTGGGCACCTGATAGCAGTGGAAGGTCGGATCAGGGCCTGATGTGGTCTGATCCACGGGTCGGGAACGGGTCGGGGGGGAGAAGTCGCCCCCCCGGCCCTTCCCTTATCTGCCCTTGATGAGGGCGTAGTAGGCCCAGTGTTGGAGCCCCACGGCCAGAACCAGGCCCAGCACCACCACTCCGTCCCAGTCGGAGCGGAAGGCCGCCACCAGCCAGAGCAGCAGGTTGATTTCGATGCTGAGGAAGAGAGAGCGGTGGGGCATGATGGCCTCCCGAAGCCAGGGGGAAGGGGACCCGCTGGAAGGCATGGTAGCACCGACAGGGGCACTTCCTCCAGATTGAGAAGACATGACAGCCTCCAACCGTTCTTCCCGCATGGACGAATCCCGCCAAGGATCCTCCCGGGCACTACCGTCCATATCGGCGGGGCAGCGACGTTCTCTCCTGGTAGCCCGTCATCATCTGGGGCGCACCGCGGTGAATCCCCTGGCCGCTATCCGGAGCGTGGCGGCCATGCACTCCAGCGATCCGGCCACTCCCTATCTGGGGGTCTGGGCCCGGGTCCTGGACTTCCGACTGCACCAGTTGGATGCTGCCCTCCATGAACATCGGAGTCTCTGGCGGCTCCACGCCATGCGGCGCACCCTCTTCGTGGTGCCGGCAAAGGAGGCGGCGATTTTCCAGGCCGGGGCGTCGCAGGACGTCGCCCGCAAGGAGCGGAGGAAGCTGGAAGGGTGGATCGCTGCGGAGGTGGCCAGTGGAGAGGTGAAGGGCCCTCCGGCCCGGTGGTTGGAACGGGCAGAGGCGCGGACCCTGGATGTGCTGGCAGATGGGAGGGAGTGGCGTACCCAGGGTCTCTCCGCCGCCGTGCACGAACTCAGTACCCAGATCAGCGTGGGCACAGGGAAGTGGAACGGGCGCGCTCCGGTCTCGTCGCGGCTCCTCTTCCTTCTGGCCATGGAGGGGCGGATTGTCCGGACCCGCCCGGCGGGAAGCTGGCGGTCCAGCCAGTACCATTGGGCTGAGACGCAGGCCTGGTTCGGCGCCTCGGGGCTCGACGACGGCGGGGCCTCGGGGGCCCGCGATGGCAGAGCCTCGGGGCCCGATGATGCCGGAGACTGGCAGCGACGCGATCCGCCCCTCACGGAGAAGGAAGGAGCCGCCGCCCTTCTTCGCCTCTACCTGGCCACACACGGGCCGGCCACCCTGGACGACATACGGTGGTGGACCGGCTGGACGAAGACTCGCAGCCTGGCGGCGGTGAAGGCGGTGGATGCGGTGCCGGTGGAGCTGGAGGGTCACGAGCATGGCCCGCGTGGGGAGGGGTTCGTGTTGCCAGAGGATCTTCCTGAGGTGGAGAGAGCCGGCCCGCCGACGGCTCCCCACACGGTCACCTTCCTCCCGGGGCTGGACCCCACCCCCATGGGTTGGCGGGAGCGCAGCTGGTATCTGGGCCCCCATGGTGAGAATGGTGGCCCCCTCTTCGACCGAAGCGGAAATGTGGGACCCACCGTATGGTTGGATGGAAAGGTGGTGGGTGGATGGGGTCAGAGGCCCGATGGCAGGGTGAAATACCGGTTCCTGGAGACGGTGGACAAGGCTGCGAAGACATCCGCGAAGACCCGGGCCAGGGAGCTCACAGACTGGCTGGACGGGGTGGTGGTGACACCACGCTTCCCCACGCCGTTGCTACGGGAGTTGGCGAAGGGCGACTCCAGCGCCTAGATCTCAAGGTGTGGTGTTTCCAGATCGTTCGACCCGTTGTTTCATCTGCAGGAGTTGAAAATCATGCCCGGCTTCCCCCGTATTCGCTCTTCCATTCCCATCCTGCTGTTTCTGGCAGTCGCCGTCCCTTCGCTCACCAAAGCTCAGGTGAGCGGCGATCCTTTCCCCGCTCCCATCCCCGCCACGGACGGAGCCATCCGGGTGGGCTTCGAGAACTTTGCCGTGATTCCCGATGTGGATGGAGCGGCTCCCAGGGTGATGCATCTGGAGGCGGTGCCTGGCACCAACCGGATTTTTGTGCTGGATATGCAGGGCCCCATCTACCATATGGGCCACGACGGGAGCGGAGTAACCCGGTATCTGGATGTGGACGACCCCAGATGGGGGGTGCAGGTGGAGGCCACCGGACGGGAGCGAGGCGTGCAGAGCTTCGCCTTCCACCCCCAGTTCGCCCAGGCAGGCACTCCGGGATACGGGCGCTTCTATATCTGGACCGACAGCCGGAACCTCGACCCGGCTCCTGACTATCGACCGGAAGAGGGGGGCGACACCCACGATACCGTACTGCTGGAGTTCACCGCCGGGAACCCGTCTGCCACCGCCTACGACGGGGGGGCTCCCCGGGAGCTTCTCCGGAAGAGACAGCCCTACGGGAACCACAACGGGGGTCAGTTGGCCTTCAACCCCCTGGCCGGCCCGGGCGATGAAGATTTCGGACGGCTCTACATCGGCTCGGCAGACGGGGGAAGCGGAGGCGATCCCCTCAACCTGGCCCAGGATCTGTCGTCCATCTTCGGGAAGCTCCTCCTCATCGATCCCCTGGCTTCCGATGGACCCACGGGGGAATACGGAATCCCTGCAGGCAACCCGTATGCCGGTGACGACAACCCAAACACCCTGGGCGAGATCTACGCCGTGGGGCTGAGGAACCCCCAGCGGTTCGCATGGGACCCGGCCAACGGGAATCTCTTCGTTTCCGACATCGGCCAGAACACCATTGAGGAAATTAACCTGGTGCGACGGGGCGACAACCTGGGTTGGAACGTTTGGGAGGGAAGTCACCCGTACGTGAGCCGGGACGGTGTGGAGACGAGCCGCTTCCAGTCCGATCCGGCCATGGTCTACCCCGTGGCTGAATACGATCATGTGGACCCCATCCTCCAGCCCAGGAGCGCCGTGTCAGGCGCCGTTGTCTATCGAGGCACTGAGGTTCCACAGTTGAACGGCCGGGTGCTCTGGGGCGAACTGGTCTCCGGAGAGATCTTCCACTTTTCCGCCGACAACCTTCCCTCGGGAGGTGGCGATTCGGTGCGAAGGGTGCTTTTCCGGGACGGGGGTCAGGACCGGACGCTGTTGGAGTTGATACAGGGCGTCAACGTGGAGCAGGGGCGGGAGCCGGCGGGGCGAACCGATATGCGGATGAGCCTGGGCCCGGACGACGAAGTGCTGGTGTTCAACAAGTATGACGGGATCGTGCGGAAGCTGGTGCGGTAGACGGCACCTCCCCAACCAGGACATCTCCCCGGAACAGCCATGCGCATCGAGAGCGAGCCCAGGAGTCGGAGCGCGGGGAACCCGCCTGACCCGGACATGTCGGCCGTCGTCCTGCAGGACCTGTACCGCTACCCTCGGAAGAGTCTCTGGGTGACCGGAGCCCTCTGGCTGTTCACCGGCTTCCTGGGGGGCCACCGGTTCTATCTGGACCGTATCGGGACAGGGATCCTCATGCTCTTCACCAGCGGGGGCGGATTCATCTGGTGGCTCCTGGATATCCGGAAACTGAACGCCATGGTGGAGGAGCACAACACCGAGCAGACCCATCGGGAGCTGCAGGGGTTGCCTCCCCTGGCCCTGGCCTTCATGCCATCGCTGGAGCCGACTCTCCTGGAGGGCCCCCCGGCATGGGCTCCTCTCCGAGGAGGCCGCTTGCGTCTCGTGGGGGATGCCCTTGTTCTCTTGCTGGCGGGCTTCCTCCTGGGATCGTTGAGCGCTTCTTCCGGGAATTTCGAAGGCTTGTTGGCGGTGCTGGTTCTCGTGGCGGTGACGAATCTGGGTGCCCGCTGGGAAGAACTGGCGCAACGACCCGGGTTCCGATCGCTGGATCGATGGAGTCATCGACTGCGGATGTACTACCACATGAACGACCCGGGCTCCACCCTGAGCCTCCTGGTTCGGCCCCTGGTGGGACCCATTTCCGCATTTTTCCAAACTAAAGCCAGGGCCGAAGTAAAATTGTACCTGCAGCTGGGTGCGGTGTTCGTGATTCTCTTCACCCTGGTGGATCTGGTAGAAGTCCTGGCCACCACCGCCGGGGAGTTTGACGAAATCGTTCGGGGTTTGGCCACCGAGATGGGGATGACCTTCGTCATCATCTACGCATTCGCCACGCCCATCGGGGCCATCCTCACCACCCACCTACTCCTGCGTCGCAGCGATCGGGTGCTCTGGGTGCTGAGCGGAATCACGGTTCTGGCCGTGGTTATGGGGCTGATGGCGTAGTCTGGGATCGACGCCGCAACGGCTGGTATATATCGTGGATACATATCCTCTAGAAGGCTGTTGAAGAAGTACAGGGCGCCGCCTCGCCCGCCACCGCAAGACCCCGTCCCGGTGGTCCCTGTACTTCTTCAACAGCCTTCTAGGAAGACGACCCTCCGCCCACCCTGAGGCCCTCACATGTCAACGACGGCAAAGCTCTTCATGACGGGACGAAGTCAGGCCGTCCGGCTTCCCCTTGAACTGCGGTTCGCGGGGGAGGAGGTCATCGCGAGGCGCTTCGGAAGTGGAGTCCTTCTCCTTCCGATGGAAGCCCCGTGGGAGATCATGAAGGAGGCCCTCGGCGAGTTCGAGCCCGGCTTCGAGATCACCAGGGAACAGCCCGAGGTGCCGAAGAGGAAGCAGTGGAAGGAATGAGCCGGCCGGTCTACCTCCTGGACACCAACATCTGTATCTACATCATCAACAGCCGGCCGCTGGAGGTGGGGTATCGGTTGCGGAGGCGTGGAGCTTGAAGCTCTTGAGCGAGCGAGGCGACGTGTACGAGGCCGATGGACCAGGCGGCAAGAATGTGAGGGCTGCGCGCCGGTCCGGGAAGGTGTTGCGCCGGCCCGAGAGGCTGGTGCGCCGCTCCGCACCAGCCCTGGCCCTGGCCCTGGCGATGGCCCTCTTCCTCCATCCTCAAGCCGTCACCTCCCAGGACGGCAGACCGCCGGCCCTGCCACGGGCTGTGGGTGGAGGCTTTCCCCTCCAGGTCACGGGACAGATCGGCCATCAGTGGCACAGCCGCCTGGGCGGCGTGGCCGGCACTATAGTCCAAGCCGGAGCCGCTGGATCCGACAACGGCTCTCCGCTGGAGGCGGTCATCCGGGTGGCTCCGGCCGACCTCCTGGGCGCGAGCCTGGAATGGCGCGCAGGGCCCCGTTACACCGTCGCAGTAGGCGCCAGCCGGCTGAACTCCAGCCTCTCCGTGGACGGTCGGATCGGCGATGGACCCGGCGACGAGGCGCGGCCGTTCGCCCTTCGGAGGCTTGGGACCGTGCGCGTTGATGCGGTGGAGCTCACGGCTCGACGCCACCTGGGACCGGTGAGTTGGATCGTGCGTCCCCACCTGGACATGGGGGTGGGGGCGACCCGTTGGACCCTCCGCGACCTGGACGAGCTCGATGACGTCTCGGAGTTGGTGGGCAACCCAGTCTCCCTCTCGGACGTTCGCACCACCTTCCCCACGGGAACCCTCGGGGCGGGGGCGGAGATGTCCGCCGGCCGCTGGGTGCTCCTGCGCCTGGAGCTGTCCGGCCGTGTCACCCCGAACCCGATCGATGATCAGGACTTCCGTCTCGGGGAGAACTTCCAAGGCATCGGATCCCCTGCGGACCGCATCGTCGCATTCCGGACATCCCTGGCCGTGATCATCCGGCCCCGGTAGTCGGCACCGGTTCGTTGGGTTGGGAGGCGTCTTCTGGGCGGTTCCCTTAATTTACCGCATTTACCGCATTGCTGGATCCCACGTCCAGCTCACAATCTCATGGTAGCCGCGTTGGCCATGGAGCGGGAATTCGGGGTTCTGGTAGGGCCCAAGGGGGAAGCCCATTTCCAGCGGATCGCGGGGTTGCGGGTGGTTTCCTTGCCGTGACAGCATCGGCGAAAAAACTGTTGGTCAGGAGCCCGCTGGCGCAACTCCTTCGTAATCCGCCGGAATCTCCACCCGTAGCAGTCCCCGGAAGTCTCCAGTTTCATACCCCGTGGCCCGGTCGTCGGGATAGCGAGCGTGCAGGATTTCCTGCACCCCGGGAGAGAGAGCGTCTTCGGCGCCGTGGCACTGAAGGCACATGGGCACCGTGCGGAGAGTTCGGTAGAAGCGAAAAGACCCGTCGGGTCCGGCAGCCGTGATGGTCTCGGGGGCGGAGCCCCTCTCTTCCGCCTCCATGGCCTCGACGTAGCGTAGGATCCGCTCCTCCCATGCATCCGGGGCGTTGCCGGGATTTCGGATGCGAAGGCTCGTTCGCTTCACCTCGAATCCTGGGGCGTGCTCCTGGGAGAGTGCCATGGTGAGGGGGATGGCCTCGGTGGAGCAGAACTCCATTGCGCCAGCCGCGCCACCCTCCTGGAGAGCCTCGGAGAGGCGGCCCACCAGCCCCCCAGCGAGGGCTCCGGCCGCCGGACCGCCCAGTGACTGCGCCATGGCAGCCATCTCGGAATCCAATGGATCCGGAGGGAGTAACCTACTTGTCTCCGCCGCCGGGTCCGGCGCACCACAACTGGCGAGAGCCAGGAGCGAGGCGGCGGGGATCGTCCAGGAAATGGCGGAAAGAATCAAGGAACCAGGCATGGGTACTCCGATGGCTCGGGAACGGACGTTCTGAGGCGGCAAGCTTGTTTTCGTATGATAACTACATGTGCTTACAAGTGAAACCACGCCTCGCCGGTCACCGGGGCCATCTTGCCCTTCGGTGGTTGGGGCGTTTGAATTTGCTACCCCCAAAGGAGATCCCATCATGACCCAAGACCACGACTCCAACCGCGCATCCCCCTCTCTCTGGGAACGTCTGGGGGGAGAGGCCGGTACCGATGCCTTGCTCCACGCATTCTACGACCGAGTGCTCGCAGACCCGGAGTTGGCCCCTTTCTTCCAGGGCGTGGCGATGGAGCGACTTCGCAACATGCAGCGGGAGTTCTTCTCCGCTGCCCTGGGAGGGCCCATTCAGTACCGAGGGAGGCCCCTGGCCCACGCCCATCACGGTCGAGGTATCCAACCTACACACCTCCGCCGGTTCGTCCAGCACCTTTTCGACACCCTTGAAACCATCGAGTTGAGCCAAGAGGACCGAGAAGCCATCTACGACCGGATCCACAGGCAAGCGGACGACGTATTGGGGCAGTCCAGGGGGATGAGCGGCTAAGGCAGCGCCGGTAACGCCGCTCTCAGGAATCCGGCAGCCCCTCCGGAAGCGTGGCCACGAACACTCGCTGCACATCCAACCCGCCTTCCAAAACCCCCACCAACGTGTCGCCCAGAATCTGGAAAAGCTCCACGTTGGAAGGGAACTCCAGCACCCCCAGGCGTTCACCTTCCCAGGAGAAGAGGTCCCAGATACGTCCGCCCAGACCCCGGGCACCGAACGCCGACAGGATCCGGCGATCCATCTCCGAAGTAGGGCGAAGTCGCTGCACCAGGATGAGCCCACCCGGCCCCAACCGAAGGTCAGCCACGGCATGAAGCTGCTCGGGCGGTAGCATGCGGGCCCGGAGTTCGGCCGGCACTTCGCCTGGGGAACCCTGGGTGCGAGCCACCACCCGGAGAAGATCCTCCACCTGGGTGTCCGTCACGGGGGCGGGCACGTGGTCCCACGACACGCTACCCGTCGGCTGCCCGTCGTCATAGAGGAGGATCTCGGCTCGACTGGTCTGAGCGGCCACTGCGCGATTCTCCCGCACATCCCAGACCCAGCGATCCATGAGGAGCGGCCACCTGGGCTCCGCTGCCGTGGGCGGCTGCCGGATGCGGGGGAGGGTGGCCAGGGTGTCGCCGGCAAGGCCGCCGGCCCCCGGCAACTCCAGCCGGATCAGATGTTCTGTGGAATCCGCCACCGCCCGGGCAGCGGCGGATCCGGGCGTGGACAACGGGCGCCACTCGGGAATGAAGTGGTTGGCCACATCCCAAGGAACAGCATCTCCCGGGGTTCCGTCGGGCCGGAAAATCACCACGACCCCCCGATCCAGATCCGGCAGCGCCAGGCCGTCATCCGGAGTGGCAAGGAGGCCCAGGGTGAGCTCTCCGCTGAACTCACCCGGTCCCTGACCCCGGCGTCCCACCGTCCGCACCAGCCGCCCCTCCATGTCCACCACCCGCACTTCGGCTGCCATCCGGTCCAGAATGGCCAGGGTCCCGTCCGCCTGCAAGACGATGCCTCCCACCTCGCCGAAAGCCAGGTGGGGAGTCGAGGGAGTCTCCTCCAGGATGGTGAGGAACGTGGGGTGGAAGACCGGCGCCTGGGACTCCGGGGCATCGCTGTCTCCGGGCGCGCAACCCATCCATAGGGGAAGAGCCGCGAGAGCCACTCCCAGTCTCCGCATCTCAGGCGGGGTCCGTTAAAGGCAGAGCGAATCGGACCACGGCGGCCTCCTCCGGCAAGCAGACATACCCACGAATCTCATCGTAGACCACCCAGGTGCGATCCGACCCGACCTATAAACCCTATCATATCACCGCCATCGTCTATCCGCAGTCCACCCCATGCTTGTAGCTACGAATCAGCCACTCTCCCAGGGAATCCCGGGCGGTGGTGACAATCCGGTCCGTGCTCACATCCGCCAGTCGCTCTCCCTTCCCCTGGAGTCGGACGGCTCCTACGGTTGCGGTTCGGAGGTTCACGGCCACGAGGCTGGCAGCCGTCCCGGAGCGATGATCCTCCGGGCGGAAGCCGGCCAGGAACACACAAGCTCCCGCACCGAAGAGGGCTGTCACCTGAGGGACCTGCTGAACGATGTGGCGGTGGAGGTCATCACGAAACTCCCGCAGCACTCTCCGGCGCCCTCCACGACTCTCTGCATTCCACATGGACTGGAAGGCTCGGTCGTCTCGGAGAGCCGTCGCCAGATCCCACTCCATGGCACGGTCCACGTCATCGTCAGTCAGGGGTCTGGGATCGAGAGGCCATACCACCCGTTGCACCCCCTCTCCGGCACCATTCCGCAAGACCCACACGGAGGCCGAGTCCCCATGCCCCAGGGCCAGCCATCCGTCGCCGGTGGCGAAGAGGTTCCGCCCTGGAAAGAGAGGCTCCCACCAGTAGCGGAATCCATCGAACTGGGGCTCTCCCAGATGGAGCGGGATGGCCTCCAGCCGAGCGACCGTATCCTGCACGGCCAGGTCCAACCCGTACCGGATGAGATGAGTCCGGCGAGACGGGGGCGTCGAGGGAGGCTGGGCGGACTCCGCCGAACCCGCCAGGCTCCTTTCATCCTCTTCCAGGAGGTGGAGGAATGCACTATCGCCCCAGGCCCGGAACCGGCGGCTGAGATCTTCAGGTCCCTGCACCCACCCGAGTCCTCCCGGTGGGAAGCGACGGAGGAAAGCGCTGACCCAGTCTCCCTCCACGGGGATCGGCGACGAAGCCAGGAAATCGCCATCGTCGGTCAAGACGGAGAGCGCGGTAGCTTGACCCGGCTGCCAAGGAGGTCCTGCGCCACGGGCAACACGGTGAACGGGCGACGAAATTCCCCGGGCCCGTCTCCCTCGCGCCCCACCGAACCCTTCAGTCGACCCTCCCCATCCAGGAGGAGCACCTGTCTGCCCCTGTAGTCAGCCAGGACGAGGCCGCCGTCAGGTCGCAACCGGACATCGCTCACGGCTCTCAGATTCAGGGGCGCCCGTCCGGAGACCTCCCAGACAGGCGAAAGCGCAGGAAGAAGATCCGGTCGGCCGGCGACATGATTCGGCGACACCGAGAGTTGGAGTTCGACGCCCTCCGGTTGGTGGGACAACGCCCCCTCCAACTGCTCTTCCCCCGTCTCGGGCGGTGTAGTACAAGCAGTGAAGAGGATGACCCCGCAGGCAACTGCGGCACACGGTCGGGACACCGTCAGGACTCAGCCAGCAACTGACGCACAGCTGCGGTGAGGGCCTCCATCGAGAAGGGTTTCTGAAGAAGACCCCGAGCCCGGTCGAAGGCCGTCAGACTGTCATCCCCCTCCAGGGCGTAGCCCGACAGGAAGAGCACCCGGAGACCGGGGTGGGACAACTGGAGCCGCTCCGACAATTCGCTGCCGTCCATGCCCGGCAGACTCAGGTCGGTCACCAGCAGATCCGGCATCCGGTCCGACCCTTCCAATGCGGCGAGGACCTCCTCGGCAGAGGCCATGGAAGCCACCGCGTATCCCATGCCTTCCAGGACGCGGCACGTGGACCGTCGAACGTCGTCATCGTCATCCACCACCAGGATCCTTCGCCCCCCGGGCAGCGTTCTCTCCGGGACAGATGTCGTCTCGGCAGGGGTCAGATCGTCCCTTGGCAGAAGGATTCGGAACGTCGTTCCCGCTCCCGGGGCCGAATCCACCGTGATGAAGCCACCGCTCTGACGGATGATTCCATACGCCACAGAGAGCCCCAAGCCCGTGCCCTCGGGCGCCGGCTTCGTGGTGAAGAACGGCTCGAAAACCCGAGCGCGGGTGATCTCGTCCATCCCGGCCCCCGTATCCCGGACGGTGAGCTGAGCATAGTCCCCGGGGGGCACCCTGGGATCACCTCGAGTGTCTTCCAACGACACCGAGGCGTTTTGTGTGGTGAAGGCCAGGACCCCGCCTCCGGGCATGGCATCCTGGGCGTTCACCGCCAGGTTCATGATGACATGCTCTAGCTGGATGGCGTCGATCTGTACCGTCCAACCTTCGGGAGCGAACTGCGTATGGAGCTCGATGTGGTCGTTGAGCACCCGCTCCAGAAGGCCCACACTGCGCTCCACGACCTGGGCCAGGGAGCCGACCTCCGCGCGCATCACCTGCTGCCGGCTGAATGCCAGAAGATGTCGGGTGAGAAGCGCCGCCCGGTGGGCCGCTCGCTGGATGAGCTCGAGATCGGATCGGGCATCGGCATCTTCCCGGAGTTGCTCCATGAGGAGATCCGAGGCCCCAATGATGGTGGTAAGGGCGTTGTTGAAGTCATGGGCGACGCCGCCCGCCAGTCGGCCCACCACCTCCATCTTCTGGGCCTGCTGGAGCTCCCGCTGCGCATGCACCCGCTCGGTCACCTCGTGGATGGTGGCCACCCGAACCGAACGCCCATCCACCAGGGTGTCCCGAGACCAGACATCGACGGGGAACACCGAGCCGTCTTTCCGGCAGTGTCGAACGGTGGTGGTCTTCCAGAAGCCGTGGGGGATCTCGGACATGACCTGTCGGGCCTCCTCCCGACCCTCGGGGGGACGTACCTCCAGTACCGAGAGGCCCACGAACTCCTCCCGCTGGTACCCGTACTGCTTCAGGGCTGCCTCATTGACGTCCACAATGAGCCACGAGTCGGGATCGATGACAAGCACGGGGAGGGCCACGCCATCGTAGACCTGCCGGTAGTTCCGGATGGCGATGGGATTTGCCTGAGCCGAAGACGGTTTGGGGCCCTTATCGCCCCCTTCGGCCGCGCCGCCACCACCCGTCCCCGCTGGGGAGACGTCGTCCGGGGACCCCTTTGGGGAGGTGCGGGAAGACGGAAACGTCATGGTATTTTCGCAGGGAGAGTGGAGATGGGCTCGGGATCCCCATGCAAGAGCCGCAGAATCCCAGTGCACGGGCGGAGGATGGTTTACCCCGGAGTGCGAAAAAGGAGTCGTCTTCATATGCGGAAGGCCGCTTCCCCTGGGGGCGGGCATCGAGTAGGCAGCGCGCCACCCATCTCTCAGTGGACCATGGTCCCATGGTCCATTCCTTCGGAGCGGTGATCCATACGTTGGAAGGCCATGAATTCACGGATGGCGCCCAGCGCCTGCGGGTCGTTCGTCACGAGCCGCACCTCACCCCCCCGGGGGAGATCCCGGTAGTGGTACTCGATCCGCTCGCTCAGCTCAGCCATGACGTCGGCGCCCGGGACCTCCATATCGTGCACGAAGGCAGGGGTGCTGAAGTCGCCGGCCCGGAAGGCCTTCTGGATCTCCTTCAGGTGGCTGCGAATGGTGGCGACGCCCTCGGGGTCGTCGCTATCATACTGGAACTCGATCCGACCGCCGTCTGGAAGGGCGTCGAAAACATGGGTGGAGGCGTACTGATCAACCCCCATCCCCACCTCTCCCCGCGCCTGTAGTTCAGAGAAACCATCGCCCGCTGGGGAAGCCGGTTGCGGACCACCCCCACACGCGCTGAGAAGGACAAGCGAGGCGGCCAGCGCCGTGAGGCTGCCCGTTGGGCCGGATGCAAACATGGGACCTTCCTGAAATAGGTTGTTGAGGTTGGGTCTGACCTCTATACCCCTCAGGCGGTCCGGGCGTTTAATGCAACTGCGCGATAGGGATCCCGGTGGAAGAGCACCACGCCGTCCAAAAGCTTCCGTCCCGGTCTACTCGCCCTTCGATCTCCGGGCAAGAGCCAGAAGATCCTCAGGCGCCAGATCGGCCACCAGCACCTGCTTCAGCCCGTCCTCGGACTCCCAGTTCACGATAGAAGGAGTTGTGGCACCGGTGAGAGAACTCATGTTCTCCACCCTCGCGAGAGACGGCGGTGAGGGAGTGCCCCCGCTCGTACGCATGTAGTGATGATAGACAACGCGTCCAGCTTGCTTGTACGTGACCATGGCCCCCCGCACTCCCTCGATGATGCAGACCTCGACGCCCACGACCTCAAGCTCGGGCAGCGGCAGTGAAGTCACTGCCAGATCCGAGTCCAATCCGAACTCCCTGCGAAGAAACCCCACGACATCTTGAGGCTTGGAGGTGCGGAGATGCTGGGCTTGGAGCTCCCGTCTCTGGAAGTCCTCCACGAACCCCAGGGGACTCGTTGCTCCCTGCAGGGGAGATACTGCGGCGACCGGCACGGACATCGTGGGTAGATCGGCCGACTCAGCATCCCCGAGTGGATTCGAGGTCAAATGAGAATGGGCAAAGACGGACACGAGGAGGAGGGCCGCCGCCCCCATGGGCAACGCCATTCCCCAACGAGACATGAATAATCCGCGGGGGGGGATGTTCCGGGCCTCCGAAGACGACGCCAAGCGCGCTTGAGCAAGGGCGTCAAATACCCGCTCCCGCACCGCCGGAGGTGCCTGGATGGCGGGTGCCCGACGGTAGGCCTGGATGAGCGTCGCGTCCAGAGCCAGGAACTCCTGACAACTTTCACAATCGTCCACATGTGAACGGGCTTCAAGAAAATCCTTCTCCGCGAGTCTGGGTTGCTCTGGCGGCCAGAGCAGCTCGCGGGCTCTTTCGCATGTCATGATTCATTCCTCCGCTCAGCTTGCCGATTGCTCCCACCCACTAGAATCGCGTTTCGCATGTACCGGTACCCGCTACCAACCAACCCTGTCACGGCTTCCTCGTCTGTTCCCAGGATCTGTCCCACTTCCCGGGTTCCTCGCCGACCCACCAGGGAGAGCCAGACAGCCACGCGGTGGGCCGGAGGCAGCCCTGCGGCCGTCCGCGCCAGAGCGAGAAGACCGATGGAGGGCGGAAGTCGCCCGCCTGGGAGAGCGGCCGTATCCAATGGGGCAGGCGCCGAGACCGGCACGTCGGGCCCACCGTTTGTGGCACCTTCCAACGAGAGGAAGGTTCGGGCAAGGACCGTGTCCAGCCAGAGCCTCGATCCGTCTACTCCTGCCGACTCATGGTTGTGCCCGCGTCTGGCCTCAACGAGAGCCGTGGTGAGGATGCGCTCAGCCTGATCCGCATCGTTCCCCGCAAGGAGGAGTGCGCCCCGGTAGAGCCGGTCGATCTCTTCCCCTATCACCTCTTCGAATGAGCGCCTTACACCGTTGTCAGCCATACCCTCCTGCCCTGTCGTGGGATTGCCCTGGAGGCAGTCTCCAGGGGGCACCCCCTTGACTCCTCTCAGGGGAAACGCGCGAGCACCCGAAAAGGTTCGCGAGCAACTCCGGGTTCGGACACGCCCTCCCGTGAGCGCCATCCCAGTGAAATTTCAGCATCCAGGGCCAGTGCGGTGAGTCAGGAACCATACGCACCGTCCCTGAGTTCAGAATAAGCAGGTTCGTCTTTCCTCTGCCGGTGCTGGTGCACCGACACATGCCATGGCCAGCACTGCAATAATCCTCCGCCTCAGGTGACACCATGTCTCATCCTACCGGATACTCCCACAGGGCATCTCTTAAGTTCGGGCCATCAGCCCAGGCCGGTGTAATGACCGCCGCAATCGGGGCGCTGACGCTGTCCCTCTTGTTGAGCGGCTGCGGTTCCGACTCCAGCACAGCCCCCGATGAGACTGACCCCGGTGAAACCGTGGCTACCACCTCCGTGGGGGTGAGAGACAACTTCTTCGATCCGACAGCTATCCGGGTGGCCGGAGGAGCCACCATCAACTGGACATGGAACGGCAGCCAACAACACAACGTCACCTGGGTGTCGGCTGACCTGCCCAATTCTCCCACCCAGTCCAGCGGCACGCATCAGGTGGTGGCCCCGTCTTCAGCAGGCGAGCTCGTGTACTTCTGCACGATCCACGGATCACCCACCTCAGGGATGCGGGGGACGGTCCGAATCGAGTAGGAGCGGGGCAGGCGATCCCCTGCCGGCACACCCGGCGGGGCGCTGGAGGGGCTTTACGGGAAGTGGAACACGTCCACGGTGAAGGCGGGTGGAGTAGCAGGAGACAGTTCAGCTCGCCCCCCCAATGACACCAGGGATCCTGCGAAACTCACTGCGGCGGCCCGGGCCCTGGGCTCCGGAAGGTCTCGGAGCCGTTCCCACTCCCCTGTGGCCGGATCGAAGACCTGGTGAACCGTGGTCCCCTGTCCACTGTCCGAACCTCCCAGCAGATGGATCCGATTGTTCAGGACCGCAGCGGTCATATGGTCCTGGGGAAGGGGCACGGGATCCCTCCACCGGGTCCAGAGATCTCGGCGGGGCTCATACATGAGAATGTCCTCGAAGAGCTCCCCACCGGGAGTTCGCCCGCCCAGGACGTAGATCAGCCCGAATACCTCCACCACCACCGGATCGAGACGTGGTGAGCCTTGGGGATCGGAGGGCATGGCCGCGCCCAATTCCCACTCCCCCGTCTGGGGATCGTAGAGCATGGGCCGGAGCGGGTTGTCATGGGGCTCCGCCTCTACCCTCGCCACCTCTCCGGATGCCCGCCGGCCCCCCAAAACCACCAGTCGATCGTGGGCCCACACGGCTCGGACGTGGGTTCGGGGATGGGGCAGCGGCCCCAGCGACTCCCACGTCCGTACTGCCGGATCATAACGCCAGATGCCGCCCGGCGATTCGGCTTCGCCCTCGGACTGGATACTTCCCTGGACACCCGCCGCAGCAAACAGAATTCCGTCTCCCACCACCAGGCTGGGAGCCACCACAGCTTCCGGGAACTCGGGCAGGGGCTCCCACCCCAGGCGCACCCATCCCAGATCCATCCGCAGCACGGTCTGAGTGCCTCGCTCCTGGGTAGCGTCCCATCCGCCCACAACGATGAGTTCCTCACCGAAGACGACAGCACCCGAGGCATCTGCGCCGACGGGAAGTCGAGGAACCCGCTCCCACCATCCGGGAAAGAGAGTCCCCTCGATGAGGGGGGGCGCCGGCGGAGCCACCGGAAGGATCGCGTCCTGGCAACCTCCCACCGCGAGGCACATTAAAGACAGGACTCCGGCCCTGGGGATCGCCTTGAACCCAGGGCCTCCTCGTGGTGGCGCCCTCTTGGTTTCGATTGGAAGTGAAAGCATGGCGGAGGATGGCTGAATGGGGTAACCTCGCTCCCGTGTAAGTCCCGGAGGCGGTGCAGGGTTCCCTGTACTTCCTGGTGAGAAACCGACGAGCCGCAGGTCCGCCGTCCACTGCTGCCCACACCAGTACCGACGCGTCCACGATCGAGGGTCCAGGGACGGGTGACTCTTTGCTCATGACCCACGGTCTCATAGAGGATCACCCGGGCCACGGTCCCGCGCTGAAGCCTCATGAGCGCTTTCGCCGCCATCCTCGACCCGAGCTCCACTCAACCTGCACCCCGCTTTCAGGGTCCAGCAGGTCCAGATCGTCATGGCAACTCGCAGATAGAGATGAATCAGGAGAGTATTCTCGGCATCCGCTGCGAGGGACCGCGGTGGCGGCGGGGCGGCTGCGCGACGGGGCGGCTGCGCGGCGGGGGGGCGGCGCGGCGGGGCGCTACGCGTCGGCGGCGGGCTCCGCGGCGGCAAGGGGCGTTGGGTGGGCCGGACGCGCACTGCGAGGGCAGCGTTGCGGCCTCGGTGGGCAGCGTTGCGGACCGATACAGTGCCGTCAACTGCACACGGATGGATCCACCGGCAAACGATTGTGCAGTTATGGGCGTATATGACCCACAACTGCACAAGGTACCTTGGCGCGCTTAGATGATTGTCCACTTGACGGCTCTATACGCCGTCAACTGCACACAGATCGTCTTCGCCCCCGAAGTGTGTGCAGTTATCGGCAATTCCAACTCGGCGCGACCAACGCGTCGATCCAACCGGCCGGAATCGTTCGAATTCGCCCAGCTTGACCACTGTCAATTGGTCTGCTTCCGATATCCGGCCGGGCGCCTGAGAGATTTCCACAATGATGAGCTGGCCCTGCCCAATCTCTTCCACCATGGCGGCTGACGGCCAAATGCCAACGGGGTAGGCGTTCTCTCCCGTGAAAGTCCCGACAACCGCGCCGCGTTCCCCGTGCTTCTTCTTGAGAAGCCGAAGCTCCGATCAAAGCGACCGTGTAACGGACCACGCTACCCCGTCCGTCGCATCCCCTGGCCCCCGCGAGACGCCTGTCAGAAGTACGTGGCGAACCCCACTTGGAAGCCGGCCATGCGCGCCGGCTCGTTGCCCTGGAGATCCCGAATCCAATGATACCGGTAATTGGCCCGGAAGACGGTTCCGGGGGAGGGACGAAAGCTCAAACCCGGTACGATGGCCGTGACCTCGTCACCGATGTCTCGACCGGTAGACGAGAATGAGCCGACGTTGTAATCGACCCGTTCCAACCGAACGCCGGCGGTGACCACCGCATCGTTGTATCCCAGCAGATGGGGTCTCCAGACGGGCACCAGCACATCCAGGTATCCGCCCCATTGGCGGTCACCGAAGAGCTCCGCGTTCGCCGGGGGGACATCGATGGAAGCGTACGCCAACTCGGTCCGAAGGTGGGCCGGCCCCACGGCAGCGCTCAGGTCAAGGGCGGTGATTCCCAGCCAACGCGGGTCGTCGACCCGCTCCCCTTCCACTCGAAAGGAGTTGTAGTAACCCCCGTAGTACGACACACCGACCTCGCCGAGGCCCACCCGCCGCGCCGCGAGACGGCCCGAGACGGCTGGTGAGCCGTTGTTGTCCTCACCCAACATCTCCTCGTTCTTGCCCGACGCGATGTCGGTACGCCCCGTGCTGCCTCCCACGACCTCTTCGCCGAGCCCGTTGGTGAGATATGCGTCGTACGAGAAGATCAGCCATCCGGCGGCGAGCTTTCCGTAGGCTCCGAATCCCACCTCGGAGAGCGTAGACGGGATGATGTCAGTCGTGACGATGGGCCGATCCACGAAGTCCCAAACCGGGCTGTCGTGGTTCTGGTTCAGAAAGCCGATAGGTGCCAGGATGATGCCTCCCCTCAGCACCAGCGACGGCCGGATCTGGAAGTCGACGAGTGCCGTCTCCAGCGCGATCTCCTCGGTACCGTGCTCGAATTCGAGCTCCGAGAGGAGCCGTACCCGCTGCGATACCTGCGAAAAGAGGAAGATGTTGAAGCGACGGAGCTCCATGGAGAAACCTTCAGAAACGCCGTCCTGGACGAAGTAGTTCGTGTTGCCCTCCACGTAGCCTCCGATGGAGGTGGACGACAGCGACCCGATGAAGGGACGGTCGTACAGTCCCTCCTGGGCCAACGTCGAATCGGGGCGAGCCCGAGCCGAATCGACTCGCGCCTGTGTCGAATCCACCTGGGCGTGTAGGGGAGAGGCGAGAGCGAGCAGCGCCAGGCCGCAGGCACCCAGCATTGGGCATGTCACGATTGGGCGTGTCATGCGGCACCACCGTCGATGCGAATCATGAGGCGTCGGCCTTCCTCGACGACGCGATATCGAGTGAGGGCGCGCTCGGCAGGGCCTTGGAGGACCTCTCCCGCGAACGAGAACTCGCTGCCATGACAGGGACACACAAGCCGGTTGCCCAGTGGCTCGGGCTGGCATCCCGCGTGGGTGCAAGATGCGAGAACCGCAGTCCACTCTCCCGATTCCGAGTGGTGTACGTAGATGGGCCGGCGCATGTCCGGGTTCTGGATGAAGACGCCGCCACTTTCCCTCACCGCTTCCGCTGGAATCGAGAAACCGTCGAGCCCTGAGACGGGGGTCAGGTACGCTGCGCCGGCGCACGCCGTGAGCACGGGAGTGGAGGCGCAGGCCGCCAGGCCGGCGGTGAGAACAGGTAGCCGCCGAACGAACTCCCGGCGGTGGATGGGCTCGTTCATCAGAGTGACCTCAGGAAGCGGATCAGCCGGTCGCGGTCTTCCGTGGACAGCTCGAGGAAGAGATCCCGGGCGGATTCGGCCTCTCCGCCATGAAGCTCGATGGCCTCCGCCAGGCTGCGAGCTCTGCCGTCGTGGAGGAAGAATCCCTGTCCTCCCTGGAAGCTCTCCACGAGCCCGATTCCCCAGAGCGGCGGCGTACGCCATTCCGATGTGAGTGCACGGCCCTCCGTGTACCCGTCGTCGAGACCCGGGCCCATGTCGTGCAGAAGCAGGTCGGTATAGGGGTGGAATTCCACACGATCCAGCACCTTGATCTCCGATGCGCCGGTTCGGAGGGTGGGTACGTGGCAGCCTGCGCAGCCGATCTGCTGGAAGAGCTTCTCTCCGGCCAAAACCTCGGGATGGTCCGGCTCACGACGCGACGGCGCGCGGAGTGTCTTCAGATAGAACACCACGTTGGCCACGACGGCGCTTGAGACCTCCGGATCGGGCACGTCGTCCGACGCGCGGCTCCCCGCTGCGGGATTGAAGAGATCCTCGGGCAGGAGGTCGCTGGTCACACCCATGTCCTGGTGGTATGCACCCACCGTCTGGTGAAGCAGGTTGACCGTGAGCCCCTTCTTGCCGAAGCGCCCGATGTATCGATTTTCCACGAGGGTTCCGCGGGCGTTCGGATCGGGAGAGCCCCGTCGCTCCAGATCCAGCACACGCTCCAGGAGCTCGGTGGGCTGGAGGAGCTGGAGGCGACCAGAAATGCCGTCGCCGTCGGCATCGTCCGGGTCGGCGAGATCCACCAGCGTTTCATCGTCGACGGCGTCCAGGAAGCCGAGCCCGGTCACGGCCGGAGGAGTGAAGGTGGAGACGCCGGTGACACCCATGGGGATCTCTTCAGCCGGGTAGCCCGGGATGGATCGGTGTTGGAGTTGAGGGCCACCGAACGCCACCATGGGATCAAAACCGGAGGATCCCAACCGGCCAAACCGGCGCAGGTTGAACACAGGGTGTCCTTTGCCATCACCACCGTGACACTGCTCGCACGACGTGGCGACGAAGATGGGGCCGAGTCCGTCGGCTACGCTGAAGATGCGGCCGAATTCCTCGTCGCCTGCCAGGTGCTGGCGTACCTGCGACGGACTCATCTCCTCGATGGTCCCGTCCAACACGTCCTCTTGGGCCGGGGCTGCCGGCGTGAGGATGTCGCAGCCGCCGAGCAAGGCGGCGAGCAGGACGATCCCAGAGAGCTTCCCCTGTCGCACCAGATTATCCCCGTATTTAGGCCAAACTAACTTTCTGATTAGTCTAACCTAAAATCTTCGGGATTCGTCGTCAATGCGTAGGTTGTGCGTTGCGTCGAGATGGAAGGGGCGAGCCCACCCCCGAGCCATCGGCGCCCTACATGAATCCGGGGAAGTCGGGTTTTGAAGGACGGAAGGGTGTCAGCCGAGCAACCCCTCTGCGGATAGGGGCGTCACAGGTTAGCTGGAGCCGGTTCGGGACGAGGCTTTACCAATTACCCTTGCAAGGAAGTTTCCATGTCCGCGAATCGGCTGGGTCTTTTCAAGCGTTCTATTGGCGCAGTGGCTCTCACTCTTGCGTTCACGCCTCTGCTCCATGGATGCGCTGCCCATCAACCCTCCTCCGAGCGACCGTCCGAAAACGCCGACGCCTTCGCCACCCGCGTGTCGAGCCGCATCCTGGACGCCCTGGTCGAGACGAACGGCGTTCCAGGAATGGGCGCGGCGGTCTGGCGCGGCGGACGACTCGTTTGGACCGGGTCGGCCGGCCACCGCGATCTCGAGCTCAGGCAGCCCGTCGACGAGAATACCATCTTTCGCCTGGCCAGCGTCTCAAAGCTGTTCGCCGCAACTGCGGCGGCCAAGCTACGAGAACAGGGTTCGCTGGACGTCGAGGCTCCCGTGCAATCAATCGTCCCCTACCTATGGGACGGATGGCCGCCGATGACCACCGCGCAACTGGCGGCACACACGTCCGGCATTCCGCACTATCAGGCGATGGATGCGGATCGCGGTGGGCGGCGGTTCGAAACCGTGCGGGAGGCGGTTGCCGTTTTCGCCCACCGCGACCTGCTGTTCGAGCCCCAGACAGACTACAGCTACTCTTCGTATGGCTATACGCTGCTGACGGCGGTCATCGAAGAAATCTCAGGTCGTCCGTATCTGGACTATCTCTCGCAGGAGATCTTGTCGGACCTGAAGATCGGACCCGACGCAACGGCGACGGGCGATCCGAACGCATCCAAAGCCTATGAGTTCGAAAACGGCGTGGTTCGAGAGGCAGCCCCCCACGATTACAGCTACGGTTGGGGCAGCGCAGGCTTGGGAGCGAATGCTGCCGATCTGGCACGGTTTGGCGGGCTAGTAATGGAAGGTGAGATCGTGTCGCAGGAAGCCCTCGACTGGATGTTGGCCCCCGCGCGACTGGCCGACGAATCGGCCGTCGTGGATGAGGATCAGACTCCGGGCGGCACTGCGACCACAGTCGGCTTCGGTTGGCGGAGCGCTCGCGACGCCCGAGGCGAACGGATCGCCCATCACGCCGGAGTTACGAATGGAGCCAGAAGTGCACTGGTCCTCTATCCAGATCGCAGACTCGCCATCAGCCTGTTGTCGAACGCGCGCTGGGTCTCTGCCATCGAGCAGACCGCCATCATGCTGGCAGCGCCTTTCATGCCTGCCCAGCCGGCGACGCCGGTCACCTGCCCGACGGAGGTGGTGGCGTACGAGGGGCAATATGACGGGGCGGCCGTGTCGGGGGCGGCGGGCGTTACGCTGGAAGATGGCGTGTGCACGGCAGTCATCACGGTTCAGAACGCTTTTGGAGAATGGCTGAACAGCTACCCCCAAAGGGACGCCGAAATAGTCAAGATCATCAGCGTCGATGCCAGCGGCGGCTTCTCGCGCGCGGCCCTCGTCACTCCCATCGGCGTCTACGACCTTCAGGCGGAGGACCGAGGCAGCCGGTACGTAGCTGCGCTGGGTGGATCGCGTTCGCTGTCAATCTCCTTTCGCAGACCTTAGAAGGCTGTTGAAGAAGTACAGGGCGCCACCGACGGGTCAGGACACTACACCCGCACCCCCTCCACCGTCCCCCCCAGCCGGCTCCGCTCCGCCGCGAAGGCCATGACGTGGCTTTCCACCGAAGCGTCCAGCGAAGAACTGAGGAGCGAAGCATCCTGCTTCGCCACCGCCTCCACCCAGTTGGCGAAGAGGCGCCAGTCACCACCCCCATGGCCTGAGCCGGAGTACTGGTCCACATCCAGGGCCGCCGTCTCGAAAACCGTCCGCTCTCCGGTGCGGAAGTCGTACACGGCCATCTCGTTCATGTCGCCTTCGATGTACCCCATGCTCCCCATGACCCGGGTGCGGCGCCCACCCCAGGGGGTGAACGCCTCCATGGAGAAGCTGGCCGTGACCCCATCCTCGAAGAGGATGTTCGTTACGTAGTGATCGCACTGGTCGTTGTCCATGCGGTAGACGCAGCGGCCGTAATCCGTGGTGCGGAGGTTCTCCAGGATGGCGTCGCCCCACTCCTCCCTATCGTCCGGAAGATCGAACACGTAGAGCCAGGTACGATTCCGGTGGTAGATCTTGAGGGCCGAATACGGACACTCCGATTCCACCGCACAGCCGTCCATGCACCGGGCGGTGCTTCCTTCGGGGGCGTTCCCCGAGTGGAACCAGGAGAGGTTTCCAAACGCCTGGATGCTCCGGCTGGGACGGTCGATGAGCCAGCGGAGCATATCCAGATCGTGGGATGACTTGGCCAAGATGATGGGGGCCGTGGCCTGGCTGTTGTGCCAGTTCCCCCTCACGAAGGAGTGGGCCATGTGGACGTGCTCGATGGGCTCGAAGTGCTGGACGCTCACCACCCGGCCGATGGCCCCGGACAGCATGAGGTCCCGGAGCTTCACGAAGTACGGTGCGTAGCGCAGCACATGGCAAACGGCCACGATGCGCCCCGTCTGCTCCGTGAGCGCCAGGATGTCGCGGCACTCATGCTCCGAAGGGGAGATGGGTTTCTCCAGCAGCACGTCATATCCCATCCGGAGGGCCTCCATGCAAGGGCCGTAGTGGAGGTCGTCGGGGGTGGTGATGATGATGGCGTCGGCGAACTTCGGCCGCTGAAACACGTGCTCCCAGGTGACGAAGCGATTTTCGTCGGGAATGGAGTGGGCGGCGGCGTAGCGTTCGTTCCGGATGGGGATGGGCTCGGCCACCCCGATGATGTCCACCTGCTCGGGATACTCCAGGGCGAATCCGCCATAGGTGTTGCCCCGGGCTCCCGCTCCCAGGGTGATAGCCGTGATGGGCTGGTCCGGGGTGTAGAGTGTGTCGGGGTCGGGAAGGATAAGGGGTTCCCCCTCCGGCGTCCGGGCATGTGCGGACCAGGGGTAGAGAGTTCCCCCCAGGAGGATCCCCCCCATGGTCTTCAGGGAATCCCGGCGGGTGAGGGAGTGTGGCGGTGAGCAGGGTGCAAACGGGCGGAAAGTGGCAGACATTGCGACTCCGGCGGGGGGAGGCTTTGGTTCAAAGTGGGGAGCCATCGATCCCCTGGAAAGATTCCTTTCGAATGGAGCCACCATGATTGTGTTGCGACTGGCTGGATTCCTCCTGGTGGGTGTCGTGCTACTCTACTTCATGATCACTCCCAGGGTGGCCGAATTCCTCCTCTTCTTCCCCTCCCGGGCCGATCCTGGGCCGGCTCCGGTGCTGGCGGGAATCCGGGGAGAGGACCTCGGTTTGGTGGCGGCCGACGGCACGCGGATCCATGGGTGGTGGTTCGAGGCTGAGGCCTCGGCTCCTGCCGTGCTCTTTCTCCACGGGAACGCCGGGCACATCGGGATGCGTGCTTTCCAGGCCGAAGGGATGCTCCAGGAAGGCGTCTCCATCCTTCTCCTGAGCTACCGGGGCTACGGTCGATCCCAGGGCCGCCCCTCGGAAGCCGGGGTGGTGATGGATGCGGAAGCTGGGCTGGACTGGCTCCTGGAGCGGATCCCGGGGGAGAGGATCGTGGTGCATGGGCGCTCCCTGGGGGGAGCGGTGGCCGCAGGGCTGGCCCGGCGCCGTCCTGAGCCGGCCGGGCTCATCCTGGAGTCCACCTTCACCGATCTGGCCGAGATTGGGAAGGCCGCCTACCCCATCTTCCCCACCTTCCTCCTCCGTCGGCTGCAGGGGCACTACGATGCCCGGGCGGGAGTGAGAGCCTGGGAGGGACCCGTCATGATCACCCATGGCGACCGGGACGGCCTCATTCCGGTGCGGATGGGACGGGAACTCCGGGATGTGGCGCAGCAGCGGCCCCGGGAAGCCGGTGCCCTCCGCTACCTGGAGGTAACCGGCGCCGGGCACAACGATCTCCCCTTCGAAGCGGGTCCGGACTACTTCCGGGAAACCGCCCGCTTCATTCGTGAGGCCACGCAGGGGGACACCTGAACGGGGCGCAGTTGCCGGAGCGACCCTGCCCCATATGCTTATCCATCGGTTTCCATTCCTCACCGTGATTGACCCACTTCGGACCTGACCCCATGCTTGCACCACCTCTTTTCTCCCGGACCGACCGTTCCACCCTCCCCCTCTTCGCTACGGCCCTGGCGCTCCTGGCCGCCGCGTGCGGGAACACGGCCGACCCCGAGTCATCCAGCGAAGCCGACGCCATGACCCCCGCCCTCTCCGCCGACACCCCCGTGATCTTCATCACCGGCTCCACTTCCGGCCTGGGCCGAGAAGCGGCCCGAGCCCTGGCGGCAGATGGGGCCCACATCATTGTCCATGGGCGGAATGTGGAGGCGGGCAACGCCCTGGTGGACGAACTGAACGCCGGACCTGGAAGCGCCCGGTTCTTCCCGGCGGATCTGGCCTCCATGGCGGCCACCCGGGAGCTGGCCCGGGCGGTGCTGAACAAGTACGACCGCCTGGACGCGTTCGTGAGCAACGCCGGGATCTTCCTGGATCCGGCGGACGGCCGCCGGGTGAGCGACGACGGGCATGAGCTCCACTTCCATGTGAACTACCTGGCCGGCTTCCTCCTCACCCGGGAACTCCTTCCCCTCCTGCGCGAAACCGCCGCGCGCGAAGGGGAAGCCCGGATCATTCAGGTGGCCTCGGTGGCCCAGGCCGCCATCGACTTCGACGATGTCACGCTGGAGGAAGAGGGAGCGAACCCCCGGGCGTATAGCCAGAGCAAGTTGGCCCAGATCATGTTCACCCGGGATCTGGCGGAAGAGTTGGAGAGCACCGGCGTTCTGGCCGTGAGCCTCCACCCGGCCACCCTCATGGACACAGGCATGGTGCTGGACCGGGGAATCGAGCCCCGGGCTTCCGTGGAGGAAGGGCTGGAAGCCCTCCTGAACCTGGTGCGAAGCGACGGGTTGGAGCCTGGCGGCTACTACCGGGGGCTGGTGCTGGACGAGCCCAACGCCCAGGCTTCGGATCGGGAGGCCCGCGAGCGGCTGCGGCTGCTCAGTGAGGAGCTGACGGGGGTGCGATGAATTCGGGCAACGCTTCCTGGCGTTACTCCGGCAGTGGGTGCCTGATCAGTCGCGCTGATCGTTAGCGAGATGGAAGCTCACCACCGCTGCCTCCTCAGGCAAACATAGGTATCCCCTCACTTCCTCCCGAGTTCGCTGGAGATGCAGGCAACCGGCGTGGGATGTGAATGGCAACCGGACCAGCCTCCGGATGGATCCATCCCGACCCCCGAACTCCAGGAGAAACATTTCACCGTCGGCGCCGCTGTCTGTCACAACGGATGCTCGTCTCTTCCCGTGAGCGAGGTGGTGAGATCAACACTGTCGAGGAGCGTGCCGCTGGGGCTGAACAAATGGATCTTCCGGCAAATCCCATCCATAACGGCAAGTTGTTTCGGCTCATTCCGGTACTGAATCTGCTGGACATGAGCGAATTGGGGACCTCCGTGCTTTCCACCGATCTCAAGCTCCAGGACGGCTTCCCACCCCACAGATACCTTCGATTGAAGCAGCCCCGCTTGGGACGAGTGATCTGGGCCGGTGCATGACGCAAGGAAGGAGATGCCCCCAAGAGCCCCGACGAACCAGATCAGGGTTGAGCCGGTGCGAAACCTTCGCCGAGTAGCGGCGCCTGTCACGCCGAGTCCGGGTTGGAGCATCTGATCCGCCTTCCTCTCGCGTAAAGAGCCGAATTTCACGCGATGAGAGCGTATACCACTCCGGCGAGAGTCAGCCCCATCACCGCATACAGCGAGTTGATGCCATAGAGAGCCCAGCGATCCACCCGTTCGTCCACATTGTAGACGGCCTGCTTCAATCCCTCCGCCGCAGCCACTCCCACACCCACCATCAGGCCCACACCGGCCCCGTCTACCGGGGAGGCTCCTCCCCCCCACTGGAACACCACGGCCAGCACGGTGGTGGCGAGCATCGCCCCAGCGAGCGTCAGGAGCATTTCGGCCCCAACGGCATCCCCCTGGATCTCCTCCTTCGTCCGGCCCGTGGCTGCGATCCATCGTTCGCCGAAGAGCTTCATGTACCAGAGCGCACCCAGCATGTAGTAGGCGATACCGCCTGCCAGGATGGCGAGAAGCGTGCGCATGCCGAAGTCGATGGCTTCGAGATTCATGACGGTTCTCCGCTGGGATGGGGAAGGGCGAAAGGCTCCATGGAGGCTTCGGGCTCCCTCTCAGGGGGCTGCCGGAGCCTGGTGAGGTGCCACGTCAAACCAGACGACATAGGAAACATCCAAGGTGGAGTAGGCCACCCCTATCAGAAAAGTCTCGCCTCCTACCATGCCACGAAAGCGGTTGGGTAAGCGTAGGACTCCTGACTACTACCACACTCGAGGCCGCGAGTCGGGCCGGCCCCCTGGAGTAGGCTGCACGGCCGGTTCATGAAGCATCTGTACATCCTGCGCGTACGGTAGGGTGATGGCATGACTCAGTCCTCACTGACAACGGGATTGCCGTGAAATCGCAGGCGATAGCGGTCCTGACCCTTCTTGCGGCCTCCAGCGTGTCCGCGTGTTCCAGCCCTTCATCGCAGCCTGCTTACGATCTTCGGCTATTCCGGCAGACACTCGATTCGCTGCGGGTCGCGGCGCAGATTCCGGGGCTTTCGGCCGCCGTTTTGAAGGACGGGGAAGTCATCTTCGCGGAAGGCTTCGGATACGCCGACCTGGAGCAGCAGATTCCCGCCACGCCGGAGACCCCGTACGATATCGCCTCGGTGGCCAAGCCCATCTCCGCGGTCGTTGCCCTGAGGCTGGTGGAGGACGGCCTGCTCGACCTGGACCGCCCCATGGCAGACTACAGCGAATGGGCAGACTTCTGCACGGCATTCAGCGAGCAGCCATCGATCTTCGCCCAGGGGCTTCGCTGCGACTCTCCGCAGCACACGCTCCGCCACCTGCTGACTCACACCGCCATCGGCCGTCCAGGTGACCGGTTCTCCTACAATCCGGTGCTCTATTCCTGGGCCTCGCGCCCCATGATGGACGCCGCCGGCACGTCGTTCTCCCGCCTGGTAGAGCAGCACGCCTTCCAGCCCGCGGGAATGGCGCGGTCCTCACGGACCCACCGCGACCTGCCACTGCATGAGGATCTGGCCGCCGCCCTCGCCGTCCCGTACCAGATAGACAGCGCCGGAGTGCCGGTGCGTTCCCCCGAGAGGGATCCGCAGGGAGACGGTGCGGCAGGGGGGGTTACCTCCACGGTCCTGGATCTGGCCCAATTCGATATCGCCCTCGATGGAGGCGAGTTGCTCTCGTCGTCCTCATACACGGCCATGATGCGACCCGCACGCTCCCGCAACGGGGAATCGTTGCCCTACAGCCTCGGCTGGTTTGCCCAGCAGTACGCGGGTCACGAACTCCGTTGGCATTCGGGCTGGTGGCCCGACGCGTATTCCGCGCTGTACCTCAAGATCCCGGATGAGAGCCTGACGCTCATCCTCCTCGCGAACAGCGAAGGAATCTGGTGGGACAATCCCCTCAAGCATGCCGCAGTCGAGCGTTCTCAGTTCGCCCAGGCGTTTCTTTCGGCGTTCGTGAATCGCTGACCCCAGCTCTCTCCGCCGCCCTCTCCGCCCGGCTGCGACAGGAAGTCGGGACATGGCGAGCGGATCGTGTCCTGGATGGCTCCCGAAGCCTGCTGCGCCGACTCCTCCTCACCCCCCGAACCGGATCCGCACCCCCCCATTCACCACGAACCCCTCCATGGGGGCCCATGCATCCACCGTCCAGCGCCCGTCCGGCGCCCGATGGTTCCGGACCAGGGGGTCGTGCCGGGTCTGCCGAACATTCAACAGATTTTCGGCGTTCACGAAGAGGCTTACATCGCCGCGACGCATTTCGCCCAGCACCCCCAGGTGGACGTGGGGGCGCCCCTCCTGGCGGAATGGGTTGTCGTCCAGCGGCTGTCGCCCCGTGTAGTAGGCCTCCACACCCAGGAGGCCACGGTCGTGATCCTCCCACATTCCCACCAGGCCGGCGGTGTGGCGGGGGGTGAGAGGAAGGTCGCGGCGCGCGCGAGCGGTGGGATGCGGTTCCGTGGCCTGCACGTAGACGTAGCTACCGGTGAAGGAGATATGGTCCCACCGCTGACGCGCCAGAAGTTCCGTGCCCAGCGTGCGGGTTTCCCCGGGCACGTTCACCACCTGCACCCCGCGGGTACCGGCAGGCCCACCACCGTCCATGGAGACGAGCTGCACGGCGTCGGTCACTCTGGATCCAAAGAGAACGACATTCAGCTCAAGGGATCCGAAGATGCGTCCCACATCCAGGGAGCCGCTCTGCGCCCGTTCCGACCGGAGCTCTTCCAGGGGTTCGAGAAACGACAGGCCGGCGGCCTCGATTTCTTCCGTGAACGGAGTCGGTGCGAAGAAGCCGCCTCCCGCCGACGCCCGAATCGTCCACGGCCCCGGACGGTACAGAACGGACAGTCGCGGACTCAGATGCGTGCCGTACTCGCTGTGCTCGTCCCAACGGAGGCTGGCCGACACGCTCAAATCGGACGAAATCCGAACTTCGTTCTGGGCGAACAGCGCCGGGACGGTGAAGGTATAGTCGAAGTCGGGGAAGGTTTCTGATCGGTATGAGTCACGCTGCGCGGCCGCACCCAGGAGCCAGGTATGGCCACCGGAGGTGCCGGTGAGCGCCGCCTCCCCGAACATGGTTCCATGTCGATCCTCCTCCCGGACCGACCCGAAGCGATGATCGTGCCCCTGTGTCATCCCCGAGGCTCGGAGCTGGAGGAATCCCACATCGCTCACGGGCCACTGTGCGGTTAGGCCTGCATCCACCCGTTCCGTGTCCAGCGACTCCGGAAACGACCCTCCTTGAGGAAGGCTGCGGTTCGGGAGCGTGCCCCCGTCCCGTTCCTCGGTCATTCCTCCCACGGTGATGAGGATGCGCCGCCCGTCCGGTCCGCCCCAGAACAACCGGGGCCGTAGGCTCCACCGCCGGTGTGCCGGGACGTCGGCCCAGCCGCTAAGGTCCAGGTCCTGTTGGCTCTGACGGTACGCCCCGCCCAGGACCGAGTACCCCCACCCGTTCCTCAGGGGACCGGACTGGTACAAGGTGGCATCCTGGCCGTTCTGGCTGGTGGCATTAAGGAGGAGTTCGGTGGAACTCTCGTTCTCGGGCCTGCGGGAGATGAGGTTGATGACGCCGCCCAGGGCGGACGCTCCGTAGAGCGCCGAGGCCACACCCTTGATGACTTCCACCTGACCCAGGTCCGTGGGGGGGATCTGAAGGAGTCCTATGGCCCCGGCCTGACCGCCGTAAAGGGGAAGTCCATCCGCCAGAAGCTGGGTGTATCGCCCCCGCATTCCCTGGATCCGGATGTTTGCGGCACCCAGAGAGGGTGAGGTCACCTGCACCCTGAGTCCCCCGGTCTCGTTCAGAAGCATGGCGATGTTTCCGGGCGTCATGAGCATCTTCTCTTCGATCTCTTCCCGGTTCAGAACCTCGATCCGGAGGGGTTCATCCTGGACCCGCCGCCCCGTTCGGGTGGAGGTCACCACGATGCCTTCGCCTTCCAGAACCGCCTGCGTCAGCTCCACCACGACAGAGGCCTCCCTACCCGCCTCGATCCTCACGTGAACCGTTTCCGACTCGAAGCCGAATCCCTCGACCTGGATCCGGACATCGCCTGCCGGGAGGGTGAGCAGGGCGACCCCTCTCTCGTCCGTAATGGCCAGGATCCCGTGGGCCCGGATTTCGGCGTTCGCCACGGGCTCGGTTCCACTCACCACCTGGACCCGAACCGTGCCCTCCGGCTCCTGTCCCAGTGCCGGATGCGCCGCCATGAGGAGGGCCCCGAACACCGCCACAGCATGACGGAATCGCCGAGGCTTCCGGAGCCGGCCTGGGCGACCACCTCGCCCCCATTCAAAGCTGCGTGCGAATGTCCAGCCAAAAAAATTATGCATCCTCCACTTCCTCCAGAACCTGTCGCGTCATGTCTGCCGCCCATGGGCTCGACAGGGAGTAGAGGACGAGCTTCCCCTCCTGTCGGGACACGAGGAGTCCAAGCTCGCGAAGCTTCCGGAGGTGATGCGAAGCCGTAGACACACTGGTGCTGAGGACATGGGCCAGATCACACACGCACAGCTCCCCTTCCGTGCGAAGGGCATGGAGGATGAGGAGCCGGTTCCGGTCCGCCAGGAGAGCGAAGATCTTCCTCGTTCTCTCCAACGCCGCTTCGTCGGGGATGCTCGATCGAACCCTGCGCACGATCTCCTCCTCGAAGCAGGGGACGTCGCAGAGCTCGGGTACGGTGGCAGGGGTGGAGGATCGGGTCTGGACGGGAGTCAGATCATTCGTATGCATATTTGAATGAAAATGGATGCGACTACGGTTCGCAAGGGGTATGACGCCACCGTTGCCGCAAAAAATTGTGGCCCTGCCGCAGCGGGAGGAATGTCGCGGACCGAGGCTTCTTATGACTGCCGGTGCACTGTCATCGGTCAGCGAAGCAGACAGGCCACGCGCTGCCCGCGGGCCTTCTCCTCCAGTGGCGGCGTGACCTCGTGGCAGCGCGCCTGCGCCTCGTGGCACCGGGGCGCGAACGGACAGCCATCCCCGTCGGGCGCCCCGGAGGCGGGTTCGCCGTGCAGGCGGATCCGCCGGGTGCGTCGCCCCGGGTCGGGGTCTGGCACGGCGGACAGCAGCGCCTGGGTGTAGGGATGGAGCGGGCGGGTCAGGGTGGCGGCGGCCGGCGCCTCCTCCACGATGCGACCGCGGTACATGACGGCGATCCGGTCGGCCACCTGCTCGACGACCGCCAGGTCGTGGGAGATGAAGATGAGCGCGATGCCCTCCTCGCGCTGGAGCCGGAGCAGGATGGAGAGGATGGTGGCGCGCACGGACACGTCCAGTGCAGAGACGGGCTCGTCGGCCACGATGAGGCGCGGCCCGAGGCTGAGGGCGCGCGCGATGGCGATGCGCTGCCGCTGGCCGCCGCTCATCTCGTGGGGATATCGGTCGGCCATGTACGGTTCGAGCCCGACCTTCCTCAGCAACCGGGCCACCCGCGCCGGCTCCTCGTGCGGTTCCACCAGACGGTGCAGGCGGAGAGGCTCGGCCAGAATCTGGCCGATCTGCATACGTGGCGAGAGCGCGGTGTACGGATCCTGGAAGACGATCTGCATCCGGCGCCGGACGGCGCGCAACTCCCGCCCCCGCAGGGCGCGCAGGTCCGCGCCCTCGAACCGGATGTCGCCGACGGTGGGCTCCACCAGGCGCAGCACCGCACGGCCCAGGGTGGTCTTGCCGCTCCCCGACTCGCCCACCACGCCCAAAACCTCGCCGGCGCGCACGTCCAGGTCCACGCCGTCCACCGCACGCACCACGCCCCGGCGGCCCATCCACCGGTTTCCGAACGGGAAGTGAACGCGAAGTCCCCGGACCCGGAGGAGCGGTAGCGGACCTGCCGAACCAGACCGTGAGGTCGCCCGTGGACGACCAACCGGCGCGGCGGTGGGCTTAAGCGGGTTCATGGCCCCTCGCTCCCCATGGGCGCCAGGGCGTCGACCTTGTAGCATGCGCATTGCCGCTGGTACTCCAGGCTCCGCAACGGCGGAAAGTGCTCGGTGCACTCGCCGTCGGCCAGCGAGCAGCGCGGATGGAAGGTGCAGCCACTGGGCAGCGACAGAAAATCGGGAACGGCTCCGGGGATACCGCCCAGCTGCGCCCCCTTGCCCTGCCCGAGCCGGGTGATGGAGGCCAGGAGCGCACGGGTGTAGGGGTGGAGCGGTTCGCGGAAGATCCGCGCGGTGGGCCCCTTCTCAACGATCTTGCCGGTGTACATGACCAGCACGCGGTCGGCCAGCTGCGCCACCACGCCCAGGTCGTGGCTGATGATGAGGATGGCTGTGCCGTGCCGGTCGCGGAGGTCGCGCAGCAGCTCGAGGATCTCTGCCTGCACCGTCACGTCCAGCGCGGTGGTGGGTTCGTCGGCGATGAGCAGCCGGGGCCGCAACGCGGTGGCCAGCGCGATGACCGCCCGCTGCTTCATGCCGCCGGATAGCTCGAAAGGATAGGACCGTGCCCGCTTTTCCGGCTCCGGAATCCCGACGTCACCCAGCCGCCGGACCGCCTCGCTCTCCGCCTCTGCCGCCGCCATCCCGCCGTGCACCCGCAGCACCTCTGCGATCTGCTCCCCAACCGGGAACACCGGGTTCAGCGCAGCGCCCGGCTCCTGGAAAACCATCCCGATGTCGCGGCCTCGAGCCCTCCGTAGCGTTTCCGGCGGTGCACCGAGCAGGTCCTTGCCGTCCAGCACCACCCGCCCGCCTACCACCCGGCCGGGCAGCGTCACCAGGTCGAGGATGGATAGTGCGACGATGGTCTTGCCGCACCCCGACTCCCCCACCAGCGCCACTATCTCGCCCTTGTGGATCTCGAATGAGACGCCGTCCACGGCGCGAAGCTCGCCATCGTCCAGGAAGAAGCAGGTTCGCAGGTCCTGCACGGAGAGAAGTCGCATCAGGAGTCGCCCCTCACAGGTGCTTCCGCGTGAGCGTCTTGGGGTCCAGGGCGTCCCTGAGCCCGTCGGCCAGCAGGTTGAACGAGAGAATGGTCAGCGCAAGCAGACAGCCGGGGAAGAACGCGATCCACCAGGCCACCAGGAGCGCGTCCTGACCCGCCGACAGCATATTCCCCCACGACGGCGTGGGCGGCCGGATCCCGATCCCCAGGAACGAAAGACCGGCCTCGGCCGCCACCATCCCGCCCACCATGAGCGCCGCGCTCACCAGGACCGGCGCCAGCGCGGCGGGAATGAGATGCCGGATGATGATGAGATGCGACGGCAAGCCGATGGCCCGTGCGCCCTCGATATACTCCCGCTCCTTGAGCGATAGGATCTCGCCGCGGATGAAGCGGGCCGTGCCCGTCCACGACGTGAATCCCAGGATCAGCACCAGGAATACGATGCCCGCCTCGAACACGCCCACGAGCATGAGCATGAGGAAGAACGTGGGGAAAGCGATGATCACGTCCACCACGCGCATGAGGACGCCGTCCAGCCAGCCGCCGAAGTAGCCGGCCACGGCGCCGTAGACCGTGCCGAGCGTGATGGCCACCACCACCGCCAGAAGGCCCACCGACAGCGAGACCCGCGCGCCGTAGAGCGCCCGACTGAACAGATCCCGGCCGAACTCGTCGGTGCCGAACGGGTGCAACCACGATGGCGCCAGGTATCGGGTCTCCAGCGCGTTTTCGATGACGGTGGGGTCGTACGGCGCCAGGAGCGGCGCCAGGATCGCCAGCAGGTAGAGCCCCACGATCACGTACACCGCAAGCACCGCCAGCCCATTTTCCGAGAACCGCCGCAGTGCGATCCGGAGCGGGCTGCGCGACCGTGTCCGGCCCCTGTCGGAAACGATCCGGGCCGCGTCCCAGACCGAGAACGCCACCGCGCCGAGCAGCGATAATATCACGAACGCTGCCGCCAGCCAGTCGCCCGGGTCCCGGCTTGCCATAGCCTCGCGCACGGCGCCGCCCCGGAGCGTCAGAACCAGGATCATGAGGAGCGCGTAGCCCAGGAGGTGAGCGCCGCGGCGACGTCGGCCGAGAGCGAAGTGGGCCGCGCCGGGGACCACCGCCCGCAGCAGGAGCGCCGACCGGTCCACGCGGTCCCGCTCGGCGACCAGACCCTCGGGTAGGTCGAACAAGCTCACGCCTTCACCTTCCCCTCGTACGACACGCGCGGGTCCACGGCCGCGTACGTGATGTCCGCCATGAGATTTCCCACGACCACCAGGACGGCCGACAGCATGGTCGTTGCCAGGATGACGGGATAGTCGCGCCCACGCACCGCCTCCACCGCCAGCGTGCCCATGCCCGGCCACGCGAACACGTTCTCGATGAGCACCGCGCCGCCCAGCAGGAACGGCAGCGCCATCCCGTAGATGGTGATGATGGGAATCAGCGCGTTTCGCAGCGCGTGCTTCAGGATCACGACCCGCTCCCGAAGCCCCCGCGCCCGGGCGGCAAGGACGTACTCCTCGCTCAGCACGTCCAGAAGCTTGTTGCGCATGTAGCGGGCGGTGCCGGCCGCGGACGCGACGCTCAGCACGAAGACGGGCAGCACCAAGTGCCAGAGCCGGTCCGCCACCTGGCCCCAGAAGGAGAGTAGCTCGTAGTCCAGCGACCGGGTCTGGGAGGTGGGGAACCAGCCCAGCTCCACACTGAACACCAGCACGAGCATGAGAGCCAGCCAGAAGCCGGGTACGGAGTAGACCACCAGCGAGCCCAGCGTCACCACTTTGTCCAACTTCGTGTACTGCTTGACCGCTGCCAGGATTCCCAAGCTGATCCCGAAGAGCGCGTCGAACAGAAGCGCGAGCACCGTCAGCTGAAGCGTGTAGGGGACTCGCTCCCACATGAGGTCTGCCACAGGACGCCGGTAGCGGAACGAGGTGCCCAGGTCTCCGGTTGCCAGGTTCCGAATCCACTTCCCGTAACGCACGGGGATGGGCTCGTCCAACCCGAACCGGGTCCGGATCGCTTCGATCACCTCGGGATCCATCTCCCTCTGGAACCGCGGCTCCAGATACATGTCCATGGGGTCGCCGGGTGCCAGGTGGAGAACGAAGAAGGTAGCCGTGGCGATGCCCACAAGGAGCGGGACGGAAAGGACCAGGCGCTTGACGATGTAGAGGATCATGAAGTCGATCCCGCCTCGGGGTCCGTGACCGCCGCTGTGTCGTCCTCCAGCCAGAGGTGTCGCAGGGAGAGGATCTCCGCGACCCGGTCCGGAGACCGGAGCCCCCGTACGCGGCGGTGCGCGGCGCGCATCCCGACCTGGGGGAAAAGCCAGAGGGCGGGCGGGTCGTCGTGGAGGTGGTGGCTGATGCATCCGTATAGTCGGTCGCGGCGATCAGGGTCCGGCTCGGTCCGCGCCTCTCGCACCAGCGCGGCCACTGCGGCGTTCCGGTAGCGGATCCGGGACTCGTCGCCCAGCGCGAAGTGCAGCCCTCCGGGGGCGTTGCCGAAGCCTCCCAGGTACGCGTCGAACGCTCCCAAGCGAACGCGATCCCGCGTTACGTTCGGCTCTTGCACCTCAAGCATCATGTGAATCCCCACGCGGCGGAACTGGTCCTGGACCAGGAGCCCGGCCCCCTGGAGATCGGCGCCCGCCACCAGCGCCGTGAAGCGGAACGGCATGCCGGCCCGGTCCAGGACCCCGTCGCCATCGGCGTCCTTCCACCCCACCTCCTCAAGGAGCGCTGCCGCGGCCCCGGTATCGAATGGGAGCGCGGGCGGAAGGTGCCCCGCCAGCACCTGGCGGTGGGTGTAGACCCCATCGAAGACGGGGGTCGCTTCGGGAAGGTTCAGCGCCCGGATCACCCAATGTCGGTCCACCGCCATGGTGAGGGCACGGCGCACGCGGGGATCCTCGAAAAGCGGGTGATCGTTGCGCCAGTGGAGCGCCGTCGCCATGTAGCCATGGTAGGAGTGGTAGACGCGGAAGCGGTCGTCGCCCTCGAGCCGCAGCGCCTGCTCCGGCCGGATCTCCACCACGTCCACCGCCCCGGCCAACAGCTCGGTCAGCCCGGCGCTCTGGGAGAACTTGAGGACCACACGCGGGATGCGCGGGCGCCAAAGACGGAAATCCTCGTCCGCCTGCAATTCCGTCATGACGCCGGGCATGTGGCGGACGAAGCGATACGGGCCATTGCCCACGGGGGCGCGCCAGAACGCCCAGTCGTAGAGCGCAGCAGGATCCAGGTCCTCGAGCAGATGCTTCGGCCAGATGACGTACCACGACCAGAACTGGACCGGGTCCGTGGGCTCGGCGTGGCGGATCACCACCGTGGAATCGTCCATCACCACTGCGGGAAGGACGCCGGCGGGCGACACCATCAACACGTCCGGATGGCGCAACAGTTCGATGGTGAACGCCACGTCATGGGCCGAGACGGGCGCACCGTCGTGCCACGTGAGACCTGGCCGAAGGTGGAACGTGAAGGTGCGGTGATCGTCAGTGACGTCCCACCGCTCGGCCAGGATCCCTTCCTGCTCGTCCAGCTGCACGCCTGACATGAGCGGCAGGAAGACCAGGAACTTGGCGTCCACATCCATGGCCGGGCTGAACGCCTGCGAGTCACAGCAGTAGGCCGTGGTGAGGGTGGCAGACGCCGGGGGCCGCCCCCTCGCGCCGTCTCCATCCACTCCGCAGCCCAAGCTGACTGCGCACACCAGGGGGGCGTGGGCGACGACGGCTTTAAAGCGGCTCATTGGGCCCTGTGTCGTCCTCCAGCCAGGCGTGCCCGAGGCTCATGTACGGGTCTGCGCGGTACGGGCTCGACAGCCCCCGCACACGGCGGTGGATGGCAAAGTGCTGGATTTGAGGTGCCAGGAAGAGGACGGGCAGGTCACGAGTGAGGATCGGCCAGGCGCGCCGATAGAGGCTGTCCCGGACGGCCGAATCGAGGAGCGTGTCGGCGGCGGCCAGGATCTCAGTGAGCTCGGGATCGTGATAGCCCATGGGCGATCCGTCACTCCAGAGCCGCAACGGCGCCTCGATTCGGTTGAAGAGGTCGAACGCGGCCTCGAACTCACCGGCGCGGACCCTCTGGGTGAGGCCTGATTCGAGCCTGCTGATCTCCATCGCCACACCGATCTCCCTGAGTCCGGCCTGGATGTAGACGGCAGACGTTTCCCACGAGCTCGTTGCTGACGACCCCCCGCTCCTCATTAGGGCGGTGAAGCGGGCGGCGTCGGCGCCGCGTGAGCGCACCCCGTCGCCATTGTCGTCGCGCCAACCGGCAGACTGGAGGAGAGCCCGGGCCGCGGTGGGGTCGTAGGGAATTGCGGCGGGCAGCTGTCCGGCCCAGAACTGAGATCGCGTGAAGAGAACGTCGAAGTGCGGAAGAGCCTCCGGCAGGTGAAGGAGGCGGCGCAGCTCTTCCCGATCGATGGCCATGGCCATCGCCCGCCGGACCACGGCGTTGCCGAGGAAGGGGTGGCGATGGTTCCAGACGAGGGCTTCGATGTCCGCGAGGTCCGGATAGATCTGGTGGTACACCCGCAGGTCAGGGTCCTGCCGAAAACGGGGCAGCTGTGCGCGGCTTACATACCGGGCCGCATCGACGCTCCCTTTCCGGAGCTCCAGGAGCGGGCTGCCCCCACCGAACCGGATCCGGACGCCGCCGACGCCGGGCGGGCCGGCGAAGTAGTCTGGGTTTGCCTCCAGAACGAACACCGTCCGGGGCTCGTGGCGCACGTAGCGGAATGGACCGGTGCCCACCGGCCGGGTCCAGAAGTCCGACGCAAAGAAGTCTGACGGCTCGACATCCCCAAGGAGATGCTCCGGATAATACACCCACCACCAGTCGTCCAGCGCGTTCCACGGCCGCTTCCGTCGGATGGTCACCGTGGAGTCGTTGACCACGATCACCGTGTCCGGGCGGGTCCGATAGCCCACCGCAGGATCGGACATGATCCGAAGCGTGAATGCCACGTCCCCGGCGGTGAATGCCGCGCCATCGTGCCAGCGGGCGTCCGAACGAAGGTGGAACGTCCACTCCCGGCCGTCTTCGGAACGCTCCCAGCGCCGGGCGAGATGGGGCTCCGGATTCCCGTCCTCCCCGATCCCGACGAGGGGGGAGAACACCAGGAACCGCGCCGGCATCGACCACGACGGGTTGAAGATCGCCTCGTAGTCCGGGTCCAGGATCGTGAGCGTGGTCCGGTCTCCGTCCCCCGCCGGCGCCCCACCGCAGCCGGCCGCAGCAAGCACAAGGGCGCTCACGACGGGCCCAAGCGGGGCCTGGCGTCGCACCCGGGTGGGGCCCAGCCCGGAGGTCCGGAACCATCTCATGGCGGTATCCGCTGAATCGATCAAGGAGCCGTCCGATCCGCCATGATGTTGCGCCAAGGCACAGGAGGGCAAGCCTCTCTTTCGGCGGAGGCCGCGTTCACCACCCTTGAATCCCGCCCGGGTCCGGGTGAAGATTTGCCACGTGATGAATCGTCGAGAGTGCGGCGCCCGACTCGCCTGCGCCACCGTTTGCATTGGCGTGGCGCTCGCCAGTTCCGCGTGTGCCGGGGACTCGCCACCCCGTGACCGCGGAGGAGCCGAGCCGGGCACCATCCGCCTCCTCTACGAAGGCGGCGACCTGGACATCTTCAATCCCGCATGGGACGATTCGCCGAAGTTCCTTCTCTTCCAGCCGCTGGCGACCCGCACCGGATCGAGTTGCGTCGAGCCCGCCGGGTCGCTGGCGGAGAGATGGGAGCGATCCGACGACTGGCTCACATGGACCGTGACCCTCAGGTCCGATGTCCGCTGGCATGACGGCACACCGGTCACCGCCCGGGACGTGGTCTTCAACCTCGAACTGTGGCGCCATCCGGACGTCGGCTGGTACGGGGGTTCGGAGGTGGCTGAAGCCGAGGCCATGGACGAGCGAACGGTGAGGTTGCGGCTGCACCGTCCGGGGAGCTGGCCACTGGACGGATGGTACGTATTTTTCCCGGCCCACCACCTGGAAGCGCGCGAGCCGGCACGGTTCTTCGAGTGGGACTACTGGCAAAGGCCCATCGGAAACGGGCCGTTCCGCTACGTCCGCCACGTGCCCGAGACCATGGTGGAGTTGGAGGCGAACCCGGACTATCCGGGCGGACGGCCCGCTATCGAGAGGGTCATCATCCGGTTCCGCGGTGGGTCGCCCACCACCGAACTGCTGGCTGGGAACATCGACCTGGCCCAGATGGACCCGCTCCAGGCCACCCGCCTCGCCAGCGATCCACGGTTCCGCGTCTACTATGGCCTCCAGGGCACGGCCAACTGGGTGGCCTGGAACCACCGGGACCCCCGCTTCGCCGATCCGCGAGTGCGACGTGCGATGGCTCATGCCGTGGATCGCCGCGCCCTGGCCGCCAGCCTGGCGTTCCCGGATGGGCTGCCTATCACCGACGCGCCGATGACGCCCTGCCAGAGAGACGCCGACACCCACACCGAGCCCTGGCCCCACGATCCGGCGGAGGCGCTCCGGCTCCTTGAGGAGGCTGGGTGGCGCGACAGTGACGGTGACGGCATCCTCGACCGGGAAGGCCAACCGTTCCGGTTTCCCCTCATCTCCGCGGCCAACAACGAGCGGGCCGCCGTGTTCCTGGAGGAGCAGCTCCGGCGCATCGGCATCATCGCGGAGCTCCGGGTCCTGGACCGTAGCTTGGCGCACCGCCGATTTCAGGAAGGAAACTTCGCCGCCATCATCCCCACGGCCGTTCATTCCGAGTGGACGATTGCCCAGCACGCGTCGCCCATCGGCCCGGTGGATGAGGCGCTGGCCGACCTGCTGGACGCCGCGCGCGCCGAGCCCGATCCGGCTCGCGGCACGGAACTCATGATGGAAGCCGGGAAACGCTATCGCGATCTCGCCCCCGCCATGTTCCTCCACTTCCGGACCGGTGCGCTCGTCGCCCACCGCCGGGTGCAGGGGCTGGGCGAACCGGGAACACTCCTGGCCCGCCAGGGGTGGCGCTGGCCGTTCGGGGGCCTGGAGCATCTGTGGATCGAGGAGTGACGGCGACTCAATTGGGGGGAGGAACGAACCGGGCCCCCTCCGGCGGATCGAGGCGATGCCGTTCGAAAGGTCGCCGGAAGGAAATGCTGTCCGCGAAGGCCTCGTTCCGGAAGTCTCCCTGGCCCTCTTCCCGACTGAAAACATAGCCGCAGCGGGTGGGGACACCTGACACCGAGTGAGATCGAAAGTGAACGATCGTGTGGTTGACGTGGGGGTTGGAAGGGGGAATGATAGCTTTAGGGCCCCTCCCGCCCGCGTCGCAGCCGGAGCTGCCCGCGCTGCGGTCCTCCAGATCCTCGTGGGTCAGTACGGAGGTTGACCGAGGTCCCTTGATGCCGGGGACGTGGCGCTACTCCAGAAGGCGCTGCAGACACTCTCTTCCCCTTTGGAACACCCGTCCAGCGAGAGTTGGCGTCGAGCCGTCATCCCGGCACTCCGAGACCTGCTCCGGTCTCAGGACGTCCTTTTCCTCCTGCCCCGAGAGAACAGACCCGACGCCGTGAGTGGGGCGGTGGAGCCCCGTTGGATCTAGGCCTACGGCGAGCACTACCACCAGTTCGATCGTGGAGCCGAACTCGGCCGCCGCTTGGGGCTGCGGGTAGCCAGCCATCACCGGCTGTACGGCGATGCGCTTTACCGAACCGAGTACTTCAACGATTTCATGGCACCACTGGGTGGATCCCGGGCGCTGGGCATGACCACGAAGGTGCCCGGCGAGCCCTTCCCGGCTCTGCTGGTGGCCTATCGGGACGACCTCTCCCGTCCTCCCTTTGACGAACGGGACTGCACCGTGGGGGAGCTGCTCTACCCCGTCTTCCGGGGCGCGGTGGCGGTGGATCTCCGGCTTCGCGAACTGCGGGTCTCGCTGGAGGCGGTGCTGGACCGCCTCCCTGACGCCCTGGCGGTGGTGGGTAAGGATGGTGGTCTCGCCCACGTGAACGTCGCCTGCGCCCGGCTTCTCGCCGGAGATCCGGAACGGGCCCGCCTGGAGTCCGCCCTGCGGGCCATGGCGCGGGCCCTGAACCGCTCGCCTCGGCATCGGGCCGCACTCCACGCCCCGGAGCGCGTACGGACCCTGCGGGGCCAGTACCGACTGGATCCTGTGCCGCTCAAGCCCGGCGATCCCGGGGACCCGCTGGTGGCGATCCGGGTGGTGCCCCTGTTCGAGGTCCGGCTGCCGGAGAAGGAGCTTCGGCAGCGTTTCGCACTTACCCCCCGACAGGTCCACGTGGCCTACCTCCTGGCTCAAGGCGCCTCGAATCCGGACGCTGCCCGCACTCTGGGCATCAGCGTGCATACGGTGAAGCGCCATGTGGAGAGCGTGCTCCGAAAGCTCGGAGTTCGGTCCCGGGCACAGGTCCGCTCCCGCATCACCATGGGTTGAGCCGGGCGCAGGTGGGCGGGCCCCTTACTGAAGAACCTGCCCCATAGGTCGGCGACCTATTTCTCTCTCGCCCGCTCCCTCTAAAACTCGCTTGGTGGATGGGCTTCCCGGCCCCGATCCCGTCTGGGATGTGGGTGCCTCGAAGCCCCGACGAAACCTCAGGGGAAGGAGGGCCTCCATGAAATCGGACGAGCCATGGACTTTTGCCCGTGGACGCCGTAGAAGGCGCCTCGCCTCATTCCCTCTCCTCCTCCTCGGCGCACTGGGGGTCGTGGGGTGCTCCGGGGATGGGACCGGTCCCTCGGGGAACTCGCAGGGCGCGGTACCCGATCCGGTCGTCTCCGTCCAGGTCATGCCGGACAGCGTGGGGCTCCGGGCCCTGAAGGAGACCGCGCAGCTCTCGGCCACGGCCGCTGGTGCTTCGGGTGCCTCCCTCAGCGGCAAGACTTTCGCCTGGTCCAGCAGCGATCCGTCCACCGCCTCCGTGGACGCCTCGGGTCGGGTCACCGCAGAGGCCAACGGGACCGCGTGGATTCGGGCCGCAGCAGAGGGGCACGCCGACAGCGCTTCGGTTGTAGTGAAGCAGGTCGCCGCCTCGGTGGCCATCGACCCGGTCGGCCTGACCGTGGCCGTAGGCAGCGTGCAGACGTTGAGCGCTTCGGTTCTGGACGAAAACGGGCACACCCTTTCCGAAGCCCTGGTGGAGTGGGCGAGCCTCGCCCCCGATGTGGCCTCGGTGGGGGAATCGGGGGCGGTAACCGGCCTGGCCCCAGGGAGCGCCCGCGTAGTTGCGACGTTTGTCGACGCGGAGGCGGGAGTGGAGGTTTCGGACACCGTGGAGGTGGACGTGGGGCACGTGCTGGTGAGCTCCGTGACGCCGACACCCTTGGCCCCCGGCGCCACCGCTACCCTCCTGGGCGCGTACTTCCACCCGGAACCGGATGAGAACACGGTGGACGTCGGCGGAGTGGAAGTTACGGTGATCAGCGCCTCTCCCAGTGAGCTTGAGGTGGAGCTCCCGGGGCGACGCACCTTCCCGTGCATGCCGGACGGCGGCGCCCGGATGCGGGTTACCGTGGGATCCTCTACGGGTGCGTTGGAAACCCCCCTGGAGGTCTCCCTGAAACGAAGGTTGTCGGCGGGGGAGCATCTCCTCGTTCTGGATCCTGAGAAGGTGCGATGCAACGAACTGGATGACGGAGCCGGCACGTACCTGATCTCGGTGATGAGCACGAATCCCGATGTGGACGCGGACGCGTCGGCCTTTCGACTACGGGGCCAAGCGGCGTCGGCGGTGACCACCGCCCTCAGGCCGCATATCGGGGGTGCTCCCCCCACCAGGGTCGCGGTCTCCGGGGATCGCCGGGCGCCGCAGGATCCTTCGGTCCTGGGACTCGAGCGCTATGGGACGGAGATCGTTCTCGAGCTCCCTGAACGCCTCCGCGGCCTGACGCCGGCGCGAGGTCTCTCCTTCCCGGCGGCGGCGGAACCCGTGTCCGTCTCCGTGGGGGATAGGGTCACGCGACGGATCCCGGACGCAGCGCAACACGACGCTTGTGAGGCGTTTACCGAAGTGACCGCCCGGGTTGCCTACATGGGCACCCACGGGCTGGTCCTGGAGGACGTCATGGCCCCCCTGGCGGGGGTCATGGACGTGGACTTCCAGGCGCTCGTCGACGAGCTCGACACCTCCATGATGCCCATGGTCCGGGAATACATGGGGGATCCCTTGGCCATGAACGAAGGGCTCGAAGCCGGGAGCAGGTTCGAAATCCTGGTCAGTCCCGTGATCAACGACGTCGGAAGCTTGGTGGCGCTCCAGTTCGCGGGGGATCTGTTGCCAAGGGCGGATTGCCCCAGCAGCGACGAGCGGGCGATCTTTTACGCCCACGTGCCCACCCTCCCGGAGACCGACGACTTCTTCCGGTTCCGGACACGGGCAAACTGGCTCTGGACCATCCGGCCCAACGTGGTCCACAACCTCGCACGGAGCGCGTCGTACGCGGAGCGGTATGCCCGCGGGGCGCCCCAAGAGGAGCGCTGGCTCCGAGATGCGGCAGCGTTCATCGCTGAAGAGATCTACGTCCGGGCTTATTTCGGGAAGCCGGCCAGGGCGAACCTGGGATACGACGACACGCTCTGGTGCGAACTTCGACCGCATATGTCCCCGTGCGCCGGCTCACCTCGGGTCATGTGGACGCACTTCGTGAATCTCAGGGACTACTACCGCTCCCCGTCATCCGCGTCCCCGCTGGTTCCCGGTACCCGGGCCGGTCGCGGCGCCAGCTGGTCGTTCCTCCGGTGGGCCGCCGACCACTCGGGGATGGAGGAGGCAGTGTTCTTTCGCAGCCTGGTCCAGTCCATGAAGGGCGGCGTGTCCAACCTGGAAACGCAGGCGGGCCATGCCTTCGACGAGCTCCTGGGCCTGTGGACCCTGGCCTCCGTGTTAGATGACCTGTTGGATCCCGGGCCCATCGATCCGCGACTCAATCTCCCCAGCTGGGACACCCGGGACGTGTTCGAGAGGCTGCACCGGGACCAGGGGCAGGTCTTCATGGAACCGTTCCCCTTGGAAGTCCGGTCCGCCGAGTCTGCTTTCGACTTCCACTTGACGGATGTTCCCGCAGGGGGCGCGTTCTTCCTGGAGCTGACGGGCGTCGGGCCGGAACCCTGGCTCTTGGAGCTCACGGGGCCGGACGGCGAAGACCCTGAAGAGGCGCTCCGGTTGGCCGTGGCCAGGATCCGGTGAGGCGACGCCCCGGGCTTCATCGAATGCGGTTGCTGAGTGAGAAGCTGACGGCGGTGAGGTAGCTTCGGAGAAGGTTGCGGCAAGATTTCCAAAGCCGACAGGGTGCCCCCCCTGAAACCTTTCCCCCTTTTGCCTCGTCCCACTGGGTAGTTCCCATCCGTTCCCCCGCACGGAAGGCCTGCCCATGCTCGCCCACCTGCTCCAGGATCTCCGCTACAGCGGCCGGACTCTGGTCCGGAACCCCGTTTTCACCGTAGTGGTGGTGGCCACGCTGGCCCTGGGCATCGGCTTCAATGCAGCCGCCTTCTCCGCCATCCACGGGATCCTCCTTCGGCCCCTGGCAGGTGCGGCAGACTCTCATCAGCTCGTCCAGATCTATCGGAGTTGGCCGGGGATGGAGTTCGGCTCCGTCTCCATTCCCCACTATCAGGATCTCCGGGACCGGGCCGGCGAAGCGTTCCAGGATGTGGCGGCGTACTTCTTCACCCCCGTCTCCCTCTCCATGGATGGAGGGAACGAACGGGTGTTGGGCATGGGGGTGAGCGCCAACTTCTTCCAGACTTACGGAGTGACACCGGCCCTGGGCCGGGCGTTCATCCCCGGGGAAGAGAGTGTGGGACCCGGGGGGCATCCGGTGGCCATCCTGGGTCACGGCTTCTGGCAGTCCCGATTCGGTGGCGATCCTGGCGTGCTGGGGAGCACCATCCTCCTGAACGGACGGCCCTGGGAAGTGGTGGGGGTGGCTCCGCCGGACTTCAAGGGGCCGGTGAATTTCGCCTCCGTTCCCGTCTATATGCCTCTCATGATGGAGGGGGAGCTGAACCCCGGTTCTACCCGCATCACCGCCCGGGGAAGCAACATGATGACGGCCGTGGGGCGCCTTCGAGACGATCGTTCCATGGAAACGGCCCAGCAGCTGTTGGACGGACTCCTGGCCCAGCTCGCCGAGGAGCATCCCCAGGACTACGAGCTGCAAGTGGGCCATGCCCTGGTGCCTCAGGACGGGGCCGGCATCCACCCCACCATCCGGGGTGCTCAGATGGCCATGAGCACGGTGATCATGGCGGTGGTGGGCCTTCTGCTCCTCATGGCCTGCCTGAATGTGGCCAATCTCTTCCTGGCCCGAGCCCGGGATCGCCGACGGGAGATGGGGGTTCGGCTGAGTCTGGGGGCCAGTCGGGACCGGATCATCCAGCAACTTCTCACGGAGAGTCTGCTCTTCAGCCTTCTCGGGGGCGCGGTGGGGCTGGGGCTGGCGTTCCTGGTGCTCAGGGGACTGGCCGGCGTCCGCCCACCCATGGATGGGCCGTGGGACTTCACCATCGCCATGGACTCCACCGTCCTTCTCTTTGCCCTGGGACTCTCCGTGGCCACCGGGGTCTTGTTCGGGCTGGTCCCTGCACTCCAGGCCTCCCGGCCCGACACCATGTCGGCCGTAAAGGGCGAAGCGGAAACCCGCTCGGGACGCTTTCGGGCCGGTAACGCACTGGTGGTGGGCCAGTTGGCGGTATCGGTGGTGCTCCTGTTGAGCGCGGGACTCTTCCTTCGCAGCCTCCAGGGTGCCACCCAGATCGACCCGGGCTTCCAGGAGCCCGGCAACCTGGTAGTGGCTTCCATGGATCCGGGGCTTCAGGGCTACGACGCAGATCGTTCCCGGGTGCTTCTGGACGACGTGCTCCAGGCCACCGCAGCCTTGCCGGGAGTCACGGCGGTGGGAATGACCGACGTCGTCCCCCTGGGCCTCAGCAGCAGCGATCGAGGTGTGGAGATCCCGGGGTACGACTTCGCCGAGGGAGAGCTCCGGAGTCTCCTTTACGCCCGGGTTACGGAAGGGTATCTGGAGGCCATGGGTGTGGCCCTGGTGGAAGGGCGCACCTTCACGGCCCAGGACGGCATTTCAGGACCCCCTGTCATCATGGTGAACCGTCGTTTCGCCGAGAGGTTCTGGCCCGGGGAGTCGGCGGTGGGCCGCACGGTGATCTCCGCCGGGGAGGAGCGCACCGTCATCGGGGTAGTGGAGACGGGAAAGTATCGGAGCCTGGGCGAAGATCCCACGGAGTACATGTACTTTCCCCAACGGGAACTCTTCACCACCGGGATGACCTTGGTGGTGCGCACCGCCCGGGAACCGTCGGGCGTGCTCCAGGACATCCGACGGATGGTGGCCAGCCAGGACCCCACGCTGCCCCTCTTCGACGTCCGCACCATGGAAGACCATATGGGCATCGCCCTCATGCCGGCCCGCCTCGGCGGCACCGTCCTGGGAGCGTTCGGCCTGCTGGGACTGGCACTGGCCACCGTGGGCATCTATGGAGTCATGGCGTACTCTGTGGCCCGACGCCGCCGGGAACTGGGCATCCGGAAGGCGCTGGGAGCAGACCGCAGACGCATTGTGCGCTTGGTTCTGGGTGAGGGGAGCCGGCTCACGGCGCTGGGCCTGGTTTTGGGATTGGTGGCAGCGTTCGGCGCAGCACGCCTCATGAGCGGGATGCTCTATAACGTCAGCGCAGTGGATCCGGTGGCGTTCTCCCTTGTACCGCTCATCCTGGCCGCAGTGGCCACCCTGGCTATCTACATTCCGGCCCGGAGGGCGGCGGGCGTGGAACCCATGGGGGTGCTGAAGGGGGAGTAGCAAGCAACGTCAGCTAGGAGCGTGTCCTGGTTCACAGCTCCACCGTGGGCTCGCACCCCACGGGAAAGTTCACCGACGCCGCGATGAAACAGGCCTGGTGGGCCGCCTGGTGAATCGCTTCCGCCTGCCGCACGTCAGAACCGGGGGCCAACCGCACCCTGGGACGAAGGATCACCTCACTGAACGCACCCCGACCTCCGGAAGCCAGGGGCATCTTCCCTTCCGGAGCGTCGTGGTACGCTGTCACCACCACCCCCGCATCGGCGCAGAGGTGGAGATACCAGAGCATGTGGCAGGCGCTCAAGGCCGCCACCAGCAGCTCTTCCGGTGACCACGAGGTGGGATCCCCCCGGAAAAGGGGGTCCGAAGAGCCGGCCAGCGGCTCCTTGCCTGGAGCGGATACGGTGTGGGCTCGGGAGTACGCCCCGTACCCGGAGGTGCCCGTGCCCTGGTTGCCCGTCCATTCTACCGTGGGATGGAACGTGAGGATGCGAGCAGGCTTGACGGCGGGGATCGAAGGGTCATTCATCAGCAAAAGCTACCCCCACCTTTCCACCTTGTGCCCCGTATTCGAACCCCTAGATTCACCGCTTCGGTGCCCAACATCACACCACTAAGGGGGTTGCTCGGTGACTTCATGTTGACCGCCTCCGAGCGGTCGAATCCACCAGACATCCTGCCCTCCTTCGAAGAGGAATTCGAAGCCGGCCAAACACGTGCGGTGCGCACCGCGTGCCTCGTAGCGAGCCCGCTCCTCCTGCTTTTCGCCCTTTTGGACATCTGGATCGTCCCTGACAGCTGGCGTCTTCTCTTGGGACTTCGACTGGGAGCGGCCATCACCTTCCTCGGACTCGCATGGTTGCTCCAGCGACGTCTCGTTTCGCCACGGATTACGCTCTTGACCTTGCTCGCCCTGGTCATGGCTCCCATCACCGTGGGGGCACTCTACTCAGGGGCCACATCCAGCCCGTACGTCTACGCCGCCATGCTACCCATGGCCGGAGCGGCGCTTCTGGTGCCGCTTCGAACCCGCGAAGCGGCAGAGATCTGCGTTCTGGTGTTGGTCCTGCTCTACCTCCCTCTTCTCACCGCGTCGGTGCCCATCAACGGGAAAACGGTGGCAACAAGTGGGTCCTTCCTCTTCTGTATGGCGACGCTTACGGTGGTGGGTGCTACCATCCGCAGAGGGGTGTTGCGCAGCGAGTATGAGGTCCGACGTCAGGCCGCCGGACGTCTGGGACTGGCGAACCTCGGAATGCTGGCCGGCGGGCTCGCCCACGAAATCGCCAATCCACTCACCGTCGTCAAGATGGCCCTCGACAACCTCTTGCACGATCCGGAGTGGCCCGCAGAGGCCCAAGAGGACCTGGAGCTTATGGCGTCCGCCACAAGCCGCATGCAGAACGTGCTCACCGCAATGCGGTCTCAAACGCGACTGGCCGGACTCCGGTTCAAGGAAGTTGACTTGGCAAAGGAGGTGGAGGGTTCTCTCCTCCTTGTCCAGGATCGTTTGCGGAAGATGGGAATCCGACTGGACCGACAGATCGAGCCGGTACCTCCCGTGCAAGGCGAGGGAACCCTGCTTGGCCAAGTGATCCTCAATCTGCTCATCAACGCCACGGACGCCGCCTTGGAGAGCCCCAACCTCCCATGGATGCAGGTCCGAGTGCGAACCGTGGGGGAGACCGTGGTGGTGGAAGTGGAAGACAGCGGGCCCGGGGTACCTGAGAACGCCCGAGACCGCATTTTCACTCCCCTTTATACGACGAAGGGAGATGGAGGAACCGGGTTGGGGTTGTGGCTGAGCACCGAAATCGCGCACTCCCATCAAGGGGCACTGACAGTCCATGACGGATCGGAAGGGGGGGCCCTCTTCCGCCTTACGATCCCGATCACGGCCCAGGAGAGCCGGCACACGGGTTCTTAGCCGCCTTGGATCTCCATGAGCTCATCCAAGCGCCGGGGGCGGGGCGGCTTGTCGCGCGACCCGGCGGCCCTCCGGGAGGAGCCGACCGCCGAAGCTGTTGAGCAGCACCGTGCTCACGCTTGCGGCCATGGCGACCATCGCCCAGACGGGATGCACGATTCCGGTGGCGGCCAGAGGCACGCCGACGCCGTTGAAAAAGAACGCGAGCCAGAGGTTCTGGACCGTCTTCCGGTAGCTGGCGCGGCCGATGT
>JBBDRI010000011.1:0-52303 GCA_040905545.1 Gemmatimonadota bacterium
GCCTCGGTGAACCGGAGCCCACAGCCTGGGAAGCGGCAACCGCCATCGCGGAGCTCCAGGGCGCGACGTAGCGCGGGCGGGATGGTGCGAGTGCGGCGACCGATGTGGAGCGGTTCGCCGGAATCTTTGCGGTTCTCGGGGCCGCCTCGGGACACCTCGCCGCTACCTCTCACCCGCACCACCGCTGCATCGCACGCGAGCCGCCGGGACGTTTCCGCGGAAACGCGGGTCCCGTCTTCCAGGTGGGAGCGGCCGGGTTCGTGGTCGGCTTCGCGCTTGTCCACCCGCTGACCGTCCCAACCGCGCTTTTGCCCGCCCGCGCAGTCGCAACTCCCACTTCTGCCGTTCTCCGCGAGCGTGCTTTCGTCCACGTGCAGGATCACCTGATAGCGTTCGGCGCGGGAGCCGCTCAGCGGGGTGCGGGGGGTCTCCCGCTGCTGGCGCCGCCCGTTCGCCTCTTCCTCCTGTCCCTCTTCCACCGCGCCTGCTTCGCCGAACCCCGCCGCCATGGCCCGTTCGGCCAGGAGCCCCATGGCGTCTGCCCGCCGCTGCCGTGGCGTGACCTCCGTGGTGTGCGGACCCCGCCGGCCCCCTTCGGCCGCCCAGGTGAGCCCCGGCCGGTGGAGCGCGTCGCCCGCAGCCTCCACCGCCCGCATGAGAAGCGCGCCCACCTCAGGGTCCAGTCGCCCCCGCACCACGTACATCCCGTCGTCATCGGGAAAGACCGAGAACCACCGGGAGGCATGACGCCTGCGCTCGAGCTCCGCTTCATCGGCTCGACCCAGCAGCTTCCAGCCCCGTACCAGCTTCTCCAGTTCCGCGGCCGTGGCCTGCCGGGCGAACTCCACGAGTTCCTCCTCCGCCCGCTCGTCCAACGCGTCGCCGAGACGGGTCAGGGCACGCACCTTGGAGAAGCTGAGCTCACCACGGGACATGGCCTCCGACACCCGGGGCAGCCCCTGGAGGGCATGCGCCGCACGCACCCGCTCCCGGGCCGCGCCCCGGTCGATGCCCGTGCGGAAGTGCAGCCATTCCGCGCACGACGGGTGGCCCCCCGGCTTCCAGCCGCCCCGACGGTCGAACTCGGCGATGAGCACCAGCAGCCGGTGCTCGGCGGCGTGTACATGCGCCGAGAGCGTCGTGATCTCGTGCTCCAGGGCTTCGAGCGAGTCGGTGCCGACTTCGGAGCCGACTTCGGCGTCGGAGTCAGAGGTGGGATGAGAGACGGACTCAGCCGCGGGGGCCGTATCGGCGTCTCTTCCCCAATCGTAATTCACCCTGGTCTCGCGCACCATCACCCCGCCGCGTCTCAAGCAGCCTTCCCACTCCAACCCCCAACCCGACCCCAACTCCAGCCGCGATTTCAACCCAAATGCCAACCCGAACCCCGACATAGTGACCCCTCCCATCCCAAGTCACGATAACGACTTACCTAATTTAACAGGGGGTTTTCGAAGCCCTGGGAGCGCTCTGGAGAGCCGCCGAACTGAAGAGGGGTCCGCAACGCCGCGTCCCACCCAAGGCGACGCCTGAAAGCACCGCAGAAGCCGTCCAGCATGCGGTTCCCGCGTGGGGTCGGAGGTCGGTTGCCCGTGTCCCGCAAAAGCTGTCAAGGGCCTGGCGGGACAGATGGATGTACGGATGGGCCCACCTGCGGAAAGATGGGCCTGCTGAGGGAACGACGGGCCTACCAGAGCAACGATTGGCTGAAGGAGTCGGACATCCAGACGAGCGCGGTCCGTCGCGTGCGGTCAGTCGCGCGCGATCACTGGGGGGGACAAGTGTGTCTGCCGCACAGCCGGTTCGTTCCACCGCTCACGACCCGTTCAACCCGTCACGACCCCACCCCCGCCCTCACCCGGATTACCTCCCCCGGCTCCGGCATGGCCCTGGGCACCCCCGCAGGCAAAATTCCGTCCAACCGTCGGAGGAATTCGTCCAGATCGGTGGAGGGCACCCCCTGGAGGGGTTCGGTGCGGGGCCGGAAGAAGTTCTCCCAGTGCCCCAGGAGCACCGCCCGGGGCTGGAGCCGCTCCAGGATCCCCTCGGGGAAGCCGTCCACCTCCTCGAAGCCCGGCGGACAGAGAATGGCCAGGTCTATTGGCACATCATCGTCCAGGATGGGCGGGAAGCCGGCGGGAGGCTCGGAGGCGGCATCCTGGTAGTGGATCCGGAAGGCTACGGAACCGTCGCCATTGAGGAAGTCCACCAAATACGCGAGAGGGGTGCCCTCCAGCCATCCCGACGCTCGACGGGGGAGGGCCTCCACCGGCTCCTCCAACTGCCCATCCCACAGGTGGATCCCCATGAAGTGGGGGGCATGCCCCGACACCAGCGCCATGATGCGCACCCTGCCCTCTGCCGTGTGGTACCAGACCCCGGGGCGCTCATGGTCGCCGACGCCCTCCTCCACCGAGACCAGACGGTGGGGCTCCACCCCCGGATCACCCTGGACCAGGTTCACCGCCGTGCGACTCCCGTACAACGTGGCTCCCGTCGCCTTCCGCCGGAGGATGTGCGGCACGTCCATGAGATGATCGTAGTGGGCGTGCCCCACCAGGAGGGCCGAGACGTCGTCCACCGGCGGGAGGAACTGCTCGATGAGGGCGCTGTCGGATTCGATGCGGCCGAACGCCACATCCAGCATCCCGGGGTTGGAGAAGAGGGGAGCGGTGAGGACGGCGGCGTCGCCCATTCGGATGAGCCACCCGCCCACGCCCAGATACTCCAGGGTCACTGCTTCCGAACTCCGGGTACAGCACCACCCTCCCGTAGGCTGCACCTGGTCCACGACGGAGGGGATGGCCGAGGCGCATCCCGGAAGCGTCAGGAGGGTCCAGAGGTAGCAACGACGGATCGCTGCGGGGAGGGTCACCCTGAACTTCCCTGGGGTTGGGTCATTGGGTTGGCATTGGCACTGCCCTCAACAAACTGGAGTTCGTGCAACCGGGCGTACAGTCCGTCCAGTGCCAGCAGCTCGTCATGGGTTCCCTCTTCCCTGAGTCGTCCGTGGTGGAACACCAGGATCCGGTCCGCGCTCTGCACGGTGGAGAGGCGGTGGGCAATCACCAGGGCCGTGCGACCACTCATGAGTCGGTCGGTGGCGTCTTCGATCCGGGCTTCGATCTCGGAATCCACCGAGCTGGTGGCTTCATCCAGGATGAGGATTCGGGGGTCATGGGCCAGGGCGCGAGCGAAGGAGATGAGTTGACGTTCTCCCACCGAGAGAGAGGCACCCCGCTCTCCCAGTGCCTGGTGATACCCCCCGGGCAAGCGATCCACCAGGGTGTCCACCCCCACTTCCTGCGCAGCGGAGATGGCCGTGTCCGAAGTGAGGCCCTCCGAACTCAGCCGGATGTTGTAATCCACGTCCCGGCTGAACAGGAACACGTCCTGGAGCACCAGCCCCATCTGGCTTCGAAGCAGAGCCAGTGGGATCTTCCCGATGGGCACCCCATCCAGGAGAATCTCCCCCTCCTGGAGTTCATAGAAGCGCATGAGGAGGTTGATGAGGGTGGTCTTCCCGGCACCTGTGTGACCCACGATGGCCACTCGCTCTCCCGCCGCCACCCGGAAGGAGATGTTCCGGAGTACCCAATCCGGCCCGTCGTCTCCCGCCTGGTAGGCGAACGACACGTCCCGGAATTCGATCTCTCCCCGGACGGGGTCAGAAAGGCGGGCGGAGCCGGGGGGCGAGGACTCCGCCGAGGGGATCTCTGGGTCCCAGGTGTCCATTCCCAAGTCCCGGATCTCCACCTCGGTGTCCAGGAGTTTGAAGATCCGTTCGGAGGAAGCCATGGCGCCCTGGAGGAGGTTGTACTTCTCCGAGAGGTCCTGAATGGGTCGGAAGAAGCGGCGGGCGTAGAGGAGAAACGCCGTCACCACCCCCACCGTTACCGAGCCGGACAGGATGGAGATGCCCCCGTACCAGATGATGAGGGCCAGGGCCACCGCCGTGAGGAACTCGATGAAGGGGAAGAAGAGAGCGTAGTAGGTGATGGAGCGGAGATGGGCCTGGAGGTAGTCCTGATTGATGGCGTCCAGTTTCGCCGTGTCCGCCGCCTCGCGGTTGAAGAGCTGCACCACCCGGATGCCGGTGATGCGTTCGTGGAGAAAGGAGTTGATGCGCGCCAGCCGCACCCGGATGTCGCGGTAGGCATCCCGGATGCGGGCCCGGAAGACAAACACGGTGACGCCCACAACCGGGAGCACGGAGAAGGTCACCAGGGCCAGGCGCCAGTCCAGCCAGAGCATGGCTGCCACGATGAAGGCCAGGGTGAAGACATCTCCGAACACCGATACCACCCCGGAGCTGAACAGCTCGTTCAGGGTCTCCACATCGGAGGTGATGCGGGTCATGAGCCGCCCCACGGGGTTCCGGTCGTAGAACCGGAGGTCCAACTCCTGCAGCCGCAGGAAGAGCTCCTGCCGCAAGTCCTGCATCACGGTCTGCCCCAGCCAGGTGGTGAGGAGCTGCTGGGCGTACTCCAGGAAGAAGGAGAGGACCGTGGCCCCCATATACGTGGAGGCCAGGATGGCCAGGAGGCGCAGATCTGCCCGGGGTACGGCTTCGTCCAACGCCTGCTGGATGAGCCAGGGCCCCACGATCTGCACCGCCGAGGCGGCCATGAGAAGCAGGATGGCCCCCCCCACCTTCCACTTGTAGGGAGCCAGGTATTGGAGGAGCCGCCGCATGAGCTGGGCGTCATACCCTTTCCCCAGAACCTCCTCCTCCTGGAGGGCCGGCGAAGGAGCGGGGGCAGCCATGGGGGTCAGTCTTCCGAGGCCGGCAGGGGTGTGGGGGCCGGCGCGTGGGGGAAGCGCCGGGCCAACTCGTCTGTCACCTGTTGGAGGGCATGGCCTTCCGCCAGGAGAGCCACCAGGAGGTGATAGAGGAGGTCGGCCACCTCCTCGGGGGCCCGTGCATCCTTTCTCAAGAGAGCGGTGACCACTTCCACCGTCTCTTCCCCCAGCTTCTTCAGGCGAAGGTTCTCATCGTCCAGGAGCCGGGTGGTGTAGCTGCCTTCCGGGCGCTCTCGGGCCCGAGCTTCCAGGATGCTCCAGAGGCGGGTGAGGACCACATCGGGGGTCTGAACGGGCCCGGGGCCTGGCGTCACCGTGGGGGTGGTGCCGGCGGCCACCGTGGACTTGGCGCTCTCGGCCACCGGGCCGAAGCAAGTGTCTTCCCCCGTGTGGCAGGCGGGCCCGTCCATGGTGACCCGGGCCAGGATGGTGTCGCCGTCGCAATCCGCCTGGAGGGAGACTACCGTCTGCAAGTTCCCCGACGTCTCTCCCTTCTTCCAGAGGGCGCTCCGGGAGCGGGACCAGTAGTGCATGAACCCGGTGGTCAGGGTGAGCTCCAATGCCTCCCGATTGGCCCACGCCACCATGAGAACTGTCCCGGATGCCGCGTCCTGGGCCACCACCGGAATGAGACCCGCCTCGTTGTAGCGAAGCTTGTCCAGCGCCTCCGGCCCGGTGACGGCGGCTCCGGGCTTCAAAGCGTCAGGGGCCGTCATCGGACGTTCACCCCCCACTGGCGCAGCGACGTCTTCAGCTCCCCCACGGTGGTGAGGCCATCGTGGAGGATTCCAGCCAGGAGCACCGCCGCCGCCTCCCCTTCCGTGAATCCATCCCTCAGATGATCCGCGGAACCGGCGCCTCCGGAGGCGATGACGGGCACGGTCACGGCCCGGGACACGGCCCGGGTGAGGGGGAGATCGTAGCCCTGACGGACGCCGTCCTGATCCATGGAAGTGAGAAGAATCTCGCCTGCCCCCCGCTCCACACATTCCCGAGCCCAGGCCACGGCCTCCAGATCGGTGGGCTTCCTTCCGCCATGGGTGTGGTGGTACCAACCGGCGCCCAATGGGTGATCCTCCACCCTCTTGGCATCGATGGAAGCTACCACGCACTGACTCCCGAAGAGGTCTGCCCCCCGGGTGATCACGGATGGGTCGGCCACGGCGCCGGAGTTCACCGACACCTTGTCGGCCCCGGCTCGCAGAAGGGCATGCATGTCCTGCTCGGTGCGCACCCCGCCGCCCACGGTAAGCGGTATGAAGAGCACCTCAGCCGTGCGCTGGACGATGTCCAGGAGGGTCCCCCTCCCCTCGTGTGAGGCGGAGATGTCCAGGAAGACGATCTCATCGGCGCCCTCCTCTTCGTAGCGGTGGGCCAACTCCACCGGGTCACCCACGTCGCGGAGGGCCTTGAAGTTGGTGCCCTTCACCACCCGTCCATCCTGCACGTCGAGGCAGACGATCACCCGAGGTTTCAGCACGTCATTCTCCCCCTTCGGAAAGGGTGATGGAGACGGAGCCCTTCGTGCTGAACACGGAGTCGCCCACTTCCAGGGCCTGGCGGAGGGCCAGCCCGGTGGCCTTCACCGCCGCCTCCACCACGTGGTGACGATCGCGCCCCCGGAGGACCCGGATGTGGAGGGTGGCGCCCAGATTCACGGCGAGGGACTGGAGAAAGTGCTCGTAGAGGTTGGAGGGAAGTTTTCCCACGTAGTAGGGTCGGCCTCCCACGTCCACGGCGGCCTGCACCAGGGCCTCGTCCATGGGAACCAGGGCCCAACCGAAGCGGCGGGCCTGGGCGGGCACTTCAGCCCGAAGGGCCGTACCCAGGGCGATGGCCACATCCTCCACCAGGTGGTGCCGCAGATCGCCGGTGGCCTCCACCTCCAGAGAGATCCCGGCGTATCGGGCCAGGGTCACCAGCATGTGATCCAGGAAGGGCTCGGTGGTGGAGATGGCGAGAGTTCCCTCCTCCCTGCCCACGGCCAACTGGATCTGGGTTTCACGGGTCACGCGTTCGATACGGGTCATGACTGCCTCTTTCGGAAAGTTGCGGCTTTCTCTCACGGCTTAAGTTGCGGCGGTGAATTCCCGGGCCACCGCATCTCCATCCAGGGCGCCGGTGTAGAGCGCCATTCCAAGTACCGCTCCGGCGGCTCCCTGATCCCGCAGGAAGTGGAGCTCGTCCATGGTGCTCACGCCGCCGGAGATCCAGACGGGGTGCGATGCGGCGTTGAGCACTGCGGCCACCTCCTCCCGGTGGATTCCCTTCACCTGCCCCTCCCGAGCCACATCCGTGCACAGGATGCCGGCCAGGGGCAGGGGAGCCAGCGCCTCCAGGTAGGCCTCCACCCGGAGCTGGGACTTCTCCTTCCACCCCTTCCGGAGCACCCATCCGTCCCGGATGTCGGCGGCGGCCACCACCCGGCGGGGGTACCGATTCGCCATCTCCGCCAACCACTCCGGATTGTCCACCCCCCGGGTACCCACTACCACCCTGTTCACTCCCGCCTGGATGAGGGCTGCCAGGCGCTCTTCGTTTCGCACGCCCCCGCCCATCTGGAGGTCGCCGGGTGCATCGCGCACCAGGGCAAGGGTGAGATCCAGTTGGTCGCCATCCCCCAGGGCCGCGTCCAGATCCACCACATGGAGGGTGGGGAATCCCTTGGCGCGCCATCCCCGGGCCACCGCTACCGGGTCCGGTAGGGAAACCCGTTCGTCATCGGGCCGACCGCCCACCAGCTGGACGCACCGCCCCCCCCGGAGATCCACGGCGGGAACGGCCCGAAACGCCGCGGACGGGCCCGTGTCGCTGGGACCTCTCGCTTCCTCTACCGTCCTCACCGGGCCACCTCCTGGACGAAGCGTCCCAGCAGCTCCACTCCTGCGGCGGAGCTCTTCTCGGGGTGGAATTGGACACCCCAGGTGCGGGCCGTCCGCACCGCCGCCGGGAACGTCCCGTGCCCATAGGTGGTCTGTGCCACTAGGCAACTGGAGTCGTCAGGGCGGCAGATGTAGGAGTTGGCGTAGTAGGCCGAAAAGCCGGTGGCAGGACCCACCACGGGGTCCGAGCCTCCCAATGGCTCCACATCGTTCCAACCCATCTGGGGGATACGGGGAACAGCACCACCCTCGAACCGGAGCACCCGCCCAGGGATGAGCCCGATGCCCGTGCCGGCGCCCTCCTCACTTTCGGGGAAGAGAAGCTGCATTCCCAGGCAGATGCCCAGCCCGGGCAGGCCGTCGGCCAAAGCCTTCCGCACCCGCTCTTCCCACCCCGCCATGGCCCGCACGGCGGCTCCGAACGACCCCACGCCGGGAAGGACCAGTCCGTCCCGGGCCAGGGCTTCGTTCCAGTCCTGGGTCACGGTGACCCGTGCGCCACCGGCTTCCAGCCCCTTCTGGAGGGAGTGGAGGTTGCCGGCTCCATAGTCGAAGAGGGCCAGATGGGGCCCGGTTGAGCTGTCAGTCATACGTGAAGCGGGATTGGAGGGGGGTATGGAAGTCATGGGAGGACGGCGTCCAGGGCAGCCAGGAAGCGCTCCATTTCCGAGGGCGGCCCCACGGAGATCCGGATGGCGTCTCCCAGGCCAGGGAGGTCGGGGAAGGGGCGCACGGCCACCCCCTGCTCCCGCAGAGCCGCAGTCACGGCGGCGGCGGAGCCGCTGGGCATAGGCTGCGGCGAAGCAAGGGGCAGCAGAAGGAAATTGGCCCGGGAGGGGAGAGGAGCCAACCCCCGAGCCAGGAGGGCGTCCCGCAGCGACTCGCGGGCCGTCACGGCATCGGCAATGCGGAGGGCACACCAACCTTCCGCGTCGTTCAGGGCCGCCACCGCAGCGCCTTCCGCCAGACGGTTCACCTTGTACGGCCCCCGGGACTTTTCCACCTCCTGGATCACCTGGGGACTCCCCACGGCGAAGCCCACCCGGAGCCCGGCCAGACCGTACACCTTGGAGAGGGTTCGAAGTACCAGGAGTCGGGAGATGGAAGGGGCCTCCTCCAGAAAGCTGCTTCCCGAGTAGTCGGCGTATGCCTCGTCCAGGAGGATCAGGGGGCCCTGGGGCCCTCCCGCCTCCAACACCGCCTCCACCCACTCCCGGGGGAACTCCTCCCCGGTGGGGTTGTTGGGCCGACACAGGTACACCAGCGCCGGGGAGCCCTCCATCAGGGCTTCCGGGTGGGGAAGGGCACCGTAGGGAAGGTCCGGCAGCCGGGCGGTGCGCTCCAGGGCCGTGGGGATCATGCCGTTCATTCGGGCGAAGATCTCCACCATGGAGAAGGTGGGCGGCAGGTATCGCACCTCCTCTCCCGGTTCTCCGGCGGCCCGGAAGGTGGAATCCAGCAGGTCGTCGGAGCCGCACCCGGTGGCCACGCATTCCACGGGCACCCCGTACCGTTGGGCCACGGCCTGCCTGAGACCGTCGGCGTACACCGCCGGGTAGCGGAGCAGGGCCTCAGGCGCCGGCTCCCCGGCGGTGGCCTTGAGGGCGGCCAGCGCTGCCGGATGCACCCCCCACCGGCTGGTGTTGTCCGACAGGTCCAGCTCGATGGGGCGCCGGTCGGGGGCGTAGGGAGTCAGGGGCCGATAGCTTTCCCTGGGGAAGGGCGTCATCCTTCCATCCCCCGAACCCGAGCCGCCCGGGCATGGCCGGGAAGCCCCTCGGCGTCGGCCAGGAGGCCCACATCCTCTGCCATGGCCCGGGCCCCCGCCTCCGAGATCTCCTGCCAGGTGTAGAAGCGGAGGAAGTCCAGGGTGGAGAGGGACGAGAAGGAGCGAGACCGCCCGCCGGTGGGGAGCACATGGTTCGCCCCGGTGAGGTAGTCACCAAAGGCCACCGAGGCCGGCTCTCCCAGGAAGACGGTCCCGGCTGAGGTCTGGGTGGCCAGGTCCGCCCGGGGGTCCTGGGTGAAGAGGGCCAGGTGTTCGGCGGCGTACTCCTGGGCAAAGTCCAGGGCTTCTTCCCGGGAGGAGGTCAGCAGCAGCCCCCCTCGGGTGGCCAGTGCCGCCGCCACCACCTCCCGACGGGGAGAGGCCTCCACCTCTGCGGCCAGAGCCTGTCGCACGGAGGCCAGGAGTTCTTCGTCCCAGCTCACCGCCGCCACGGCAGCCTCCGGGTCGTGCTCGGCCTGGGCCAGGAGCTCCAGGGCCACCCGCAAGGGGTCGGTTCCCGGGGCCGCCACCACCAGGACCTCGGAGGGGCCTGCCGGGGAGTCGATGCGGAGTTCGCCTGCCACCTGGCGCTTGGCTTCCGTCACCCACTGGTTCCCCGGCCCTACGATGGCCTCCACCCGGGGCACACTCGCCGTGCCGTAGGCCATGGCCCCCACCGCCCCTGCTCCGCCCAGGGCGAAGAGCCGGGAGGCCCCACCCAGAGCGCACGCAGCCAGCACTTCGTCCGGGGGATGCCCCGAGGGTCCCGGGGGGGAACAGACCACCACCAGCGGCACCCCGGCAGCCCGAGCCGGGACCACCCCCATGAGAACAGAGGAAGGGTAGGCCGCCCGCCCACCGGGGGCGTAGACCCCTACGGCGGGGAGGGGAACGGCATTCCTGCCCAGTCGGACACCCTCCTCGGTGGTCATCTCCACGGGAGAGGGGAACTGGGCTTCGTGGAATTTCCGGATGTTCCCAGCGGCGCGCTCCAGGCCAGCCCGCACCCTGGGGTCCAGGCGGGCCAGGGCGGCGTCCCAAGCCTCACGGGGCACCTCCAGGGCCTTCAGCTCCACCCCGTCGAAGTCCCGAGCCATGCGGAAGAGCTCCGGATCACCTTTCGTTCTCACCGACCTGAGGATCCCGGCCACAGCCTCCTGGAGCCGCTCCTCATCCGACGGGCGGCGGTCCAGGAGGAGCAAGCGCTCCTCCTGCGTCAGTTCATCCAGACGTCCCTCTACGGCCACGCGCATGTGATCCTATCTCCTGGGGTTGTGCAGTTGAGACACGAGGGGTTCGCCGTTACGGCATGAGCCGCTCAATGGGGGTCACCAGGATGCCCTCGGCACCCAACTCCTTCAGGCGGGCGATGGTCTGATAGACGGCATGGGCATCCACAACGGCGTGTGCCGCCACCCACTTCCCCTTATCCAGAACATCCACGATGGTGGGACCCGAGATCCCGGGGAGCACCTCCCGCACCTCGTCCAGGCGGTCTCGTGGCACGTTGGCCATGAGGTACCGCTTCTTGGCGGCTCGCAAAACCGACTCCATGGCCTGCGACAGCTCCCGGGCCTTCCGCTCCGTATCCGGGTCCGCCAGGGATGAGCTGTTGGCCAGCAGGCGGGCGGACGAGTGGAGGATGGTGCCCACTTCCCGAAGTCCATTCACCCGAAGGGTGGAGCCAGTCGAACTCAGGTCCACGATGACATCAGCCACACCCAGATGGGGCGCGATCTCTGCGGCTCCCGAGACGGGGACGATGCGTATATCCACTCCCAGTTCACTGAAGTACCTGGCGGTGGAGCCCGGGAAGGAGGTGGCCACCCGGGTCCCGGCCTCCAGCTCTCCGGGAGCCTGCACGGCGGATTCCTCCTTCACGGCCACCACCAGTCGACAGCGGCCGAAGCCCAGGTCCAGGAGCTCCGTCACCTCGGGGCGGTTCACCTCGGCCACCAGGTCGCTCCCCGTCACCCCCAGATCGGCAGCTCCGTCAGCCACGAATTCCGGGATGTCCTGGGCGCGCACGAAGATGGCCTGGAAGTCGTCACCCAGCCGGGCCACCAGGGCCCGCTCGGCCCGGAACTCGGCCTTGAGTCCGGCCTTCTCCAGGAGTTCCAGGGTCTGCTCCGACAGACGACCCTTGTTCGGTATGGCGATTCTGGACACGGAAAGTCCTCTTGGTGGTGATGGGTTCAGGAACGGTGTGCTTGGCGTTGCCTGGCGTTCCCGGACGGGGAAAAAAATAAGCCCGTCCACTCAACGGGGACGGGCTGCAGATTCCTCGGGGGGAATGGGTCAGGCCACCTTCACCTCTCCCTGTCCCGGAGAACCCGCCCCGCCCCATGATGGGCGTGGCCGTGGTGATGCCGGGCGTGAGAATGAATATCAGTGAACATGAGGAAAACGTAGCCTATGAGCGGCGATGGGGTCAAGAGCGTTTGGAACTCCGAGCCTCCGTTGGCGTTCTCTACAGGTCTGGCCCTCACGGCACAGGTCTGGCTCCAACGGGTCTCGTCCTCCCCAGCTCCTCCCACCCATCCTGCCCCTTGAAGAGTCCCATCCGCATCCGAGGTGCCCGGCAGCACAACCTCCGGAATCTGGACCTGGATATCCAACGAGGGGCTCTCACGGTGGTGACGGGTCCGTCGGGGTCCGGGAAGTCCTCCCTGGTGATGGATACCCTCTTCGCCGAGGGCCAGCGGCGCTATGTGGAATCCCTCTCCACCTATGCCAAACAGTTCCTGGAGCGCATGGAGAAGCCCGATGTGGATCGGGTGGAGGGGATTCCCCCCGCCGTGGCCCTGGAGCAGCGAAACCCCACCCGAACCAGCCGTTCCACGGTGGGCACGGCCACGGAGGTGCACGATTATCTGCGACTCCTCTGGGCCCGGGTGGGAGTGACCCTCTGCCCGGAATGCCATGAAGTGGTGGAGCCCGACACGGTGACCACGGTGGTAGACCACCTGAGCGGGCTCCCTGCCGGCACCCGGTTCATGGTGGCGTTTCCCCTTGCTCGTGAGGGCGGACGTGGCGACTCCCAGGGGAAGGAGACGGCGGAGAAGAGCCCGGCGACGACCACCGGTCCCACTGACGAGGCGCTCAGGGCAGGGCTGTTGGAGCTGGGCTTCGTCCGGGTTCTGGCCGACGGACGGATGGTGGACCTCACCTCCCCGGAGCCGGTGGCGGAGGTGGAGGAGCTGCTGGTGGTGGTAGACCGACTTCAGGTGACGGAGGGGATGGAAGAGCGGTTGGCGGATTCGGTGGCCACCGCCTTTCGGGAAGGAGATGGGGAGCTGGTGGCGCTGATCCCCCGAGATGGGGAGATGGAGCGCTTGCCCTTCACCCAGCGATTTCGCTGTCCCCGGCACCCGGAGATCCTCTTCCCCACCCCCCAGCCCAACCTCTTCTCCTTCAACAACCCCGTGGGTTCCTGCCCAACCTGCACGGGCTTCGGCGCCACCTTGGAGTACGATCTGGATCTCATCGTCCCCGTCCCCAACCGGAGCCTCGTGGATGGGGCGGTGGACCCCTGGACGAAGCCTCGCTACAAGCGGGAGCGGGCCGCACTGGAGGCCTTCGCCGAAGGCAGGGGGGTGGCGTTCCATGCCCCGTGGGAAGAGCTGCCCCAGGAATTCCGGGATGCCGTCATCCACGGCACTCGCAAGGGGAAGGGGCGTCTGGGAGACAAGGGATTCAAGGGAGTCATCCCCTTCCTGAAATCCCGGGAGAAGAAGCGCTACAAGCAGTATATCCGGGTGTTTCTGCGCCGTTATCAGAGTCCCGTCACCTGCGGGGAGTGTGGCGGGGCTCGGGTGCGGAAGGAGGCCCTCCATGTGAAGGTGGATGGGCGTTCCATCCACCAGGCTTCGGGCGAGCCCCTGGACGAGCTCCTGCCCTGGATCCGGGGGGTGGAGTTCTCCGGCTCCGCCGCCCGCATCGGCGAGCCCATTCTGAGGGAGCTGGAGGCTCGCCTTTCCTTCCTGGTGGACGTGGGGCTGGGGTACCTCACCCTGGACCGCCAGACCCGGTCGTTGTCGGGAGGCGAGGCGCAGCGGATCCATCTGGCCAACTCCCTGGGCTCCCGTCTGGTGGATACACTCTACGTGCTGGATGAGCCCACCGTGGGCCTTCATCCCAGAGACACGGGTGCCCTCCTGGCCCTGCTGGAGCGGTTGCGGGATGGGGGGAACACCGTGGTGGTGGTGGAGCACGACCCCCAGGCCATTCTCACCGCAGACGAGGTGGTGGAGCTGGGCCCCGGGGCCGGAGAGAAGGGGGGGGAACTGGTTTTCCAGGGCACCCCGGAGGAGCTCCGAACCGCCGGCACCGCCACGGGAGATTACGTGGCCCGGGACGGGGAGTCCCCCCCGGAGTCCCCTCCCCGGCGTAGGAAGGTCACCGGCTCGCGCCTGGTGCTGAAAGGAGCCCGACTCCACAATCTGGATGGGGTGGATCTGGAGATCCCATTGGCGGTGCTCTCCGTGGTGTCCGGGGTGTCGGGTTCGGGGAAGTCCACCCTCATCCACGATGTGTTCTACCGAGCCCTGGAGCGGGAGCTGGGAGATGGCACTTCGTCGGCGAAGGAACATTTGGGGGAGGCGGTGGGCGAATACGACTCCCTGGTAGGTGCCGGGGCCCTGGAGTCGGTGGTGGTGGTAGACCAGTCACCCATCGGTCGCACGCCCAGATCGAACCCGGTGACGTACATCAAGGCGTGGGACGAGGTTCGGAAGCTCTTTGCCGACCTTCCCCTGGCCCGGGATCGGAGGTATCAGCCCCGACACTTCTCCTTCAACGTGGCGGGAGGTCGGTGTGAGGCGTGCAAGGGAGCCGGGCAGGTGGAGATTGAGATGGTGTTCATGGCGGACGTCTACGTTCCCTGTGACCACTGCCGGGGCCGTCGTTTCAAGCCCGAGATCCTGGACGTGCGCTACAAGGGGATCAATATCGCCCAGGTCCTGGCTCTCACCGTAGATGAGGCTCTCCGCTTCTTCCGGGGAGCGGATCGCCTGGGTCGTGCCCTCTGGCAGCTCCAACAGGTGGGGCTGGGGTACCTTCGCCTGGGACAGCCCGCCACCACCCTCTCCGGGGGGGAAGCCCAGCGCCTGAAGGTGGCTCGGGAGTTGGCGGCCCACCACAGTCGAGGGGGCCGGAATCTGTACCTGCTGGACGAGCCCACCACCGGGCTTTCCGGCCCGGAGGTGGATCGACTCCTGGGCGTCTTGAACCGACTGGTGGACCAGGGTCACACCGTGGTGGTCATCGAGCACAACCTGGAGGTCATCCAGGCGGCCGACTGGGTTGTAGACATGGGGCCGGGTGCAGGAATCCGCGGGGGCCAGGTGGTGGCGGCGGGCCCCCCGGACTTCATCGCAGGGGTGAAGGCCAGTGTCACCGGCACCTTTCTCAAGCCTTCCCGGGACCCGGCTTCCCTCCCCTCCTGAAGGTGGCGCGGTCCGGCTGGGGAGCCGTCCATCCGGGGGTGTCTCGCGACCCCTCGAATATGCCTGTTCTTCCTTGATTTAAGCCCCTTTCCGGGGCTATATTCATGGTTTGCGCAAACCCCCCTGCCAGGAAGTTGCCATGGAGTCGGAGAACGGTCACGAGGAGCCGGGTCAGAGAGTTATGGCCCGACTGCTGGAAGACGAGATGCGGGAGTCATTCCTCGACTACTCCATGAGCGTCATCGTCCAGCGGGCTCTCCCCGACGTGCGGGACGGTCTCAAGCCCGTGCACCGACGGATTCTCTACGCCATGAACGACCTGGGCCTCTCTCCCGGTCGGGCGTACAAGAAGTCCGCCAGCGTCGTGGGTGAAGTGCTGGGTAAGTATCACCCCCATGGAGATTCAGCGGTATACGACTCTATGGTGCGGATGGTGCAGAGCTTCTCGCTGCGGTACCCCCTGGTGGACGGGCAGGGAAACTTCGGCTCCATCGACGGTGATTCGGCGGCGGCCTATCGGTACACCGAAGCCCGCATGACCGCCCTCGCCGTGGAGCTCATGGCGGATATCGACAAAGAGACGGTGGCTTTCAGCCCCAACTTCGACGGGCGCATCGATGAGCCCACCGTCCTGCCGGCTCGCTTCCCCAATCTCCTGGTGAATGGTTCGTCGGGCATCGCCGTGGGGATGGCGACGAACATCCCCCCCCACAACCTCCGGGAGGTGGTGGACGCCCTCCACGGCCTCATCGACGACCCCGATCTTCCCCAGCAGGAGTTGGAAGCGCGGATCACCGCCCCTGACTTTCCCACCGGCGGCTTCATCTGCGGTTGGGACGGAATCCGGGACGCATACCGCACCGGGCGGGGTCGTATCGTCATGCGGGCCAAAGCGGAGATCGAGGAAGCGGAGAGCGGTGCCGATCGCATTGTCATCCGGGAGATCCCCTTCATGGTGAACAAGACCCGGCTCATCGAGCAGATCGCCGGGTTGGTGAGGGAGAAGCGGGTTACCGACATCTCCGTGCTCCGGGATGAGTCCGACCGCGACGGAATGAGGATCGTGGTGGAGTTGAAGCGGGACGCCATTCCCCAGGTGGTGCTGAACCAGCTGTATAAACACACCCAGATGCAATCCACCTTCGGGACCATCCTCCTGGCGCTGGTGGACGGTGTGCCCAGGGTCATGACCCTGCGGCAGATGCTCCAGCACTTCCTGGATCACCGCCACAAGGTGGTCATCCGCCGAAGCGAGTTCGATCTCAGGAAGGCGAAAGGTCGGGAGCACATCCTGGAGGGGCTGAAGATCGCCGTCGACAACATCGACGCGGTCATCAAGATCATCCGGGGATCGCCTGATTCCCCCACGGCATCTGCCCGCCTCCAGGAGAGCTTCGAGCTCTCAGACAAGCAAGCCGAGGCTATTCTCAACATGCGCCTGGCCCGCCTCACCGGGCTGGAGATGGACAAGCTCCAGGCCGAGCTGGATGAGGTCCGTGCCCGCATCGCCGAACTGGAGGAACTCCTGGGAAGCCAGGAGCTCCGGATGCAGGTGATCCACGACGAACTCCAGGCCCTCGCTGATACCTACGGCGACGATCGGCGGACCCAGGTCATTGGGGAGACCTCCGACCTGTCCATGGAGGACCTCATCGCCGATGAGGAGATGGTCATCACCCTGAGCCACTCGGGGTACGTGAAGCGGATCCCCGTGGGGACCTACCGCTCCCAGCGTCGGGGCGGAAGGGGGCTCCAGGGCCATGCCACCAAGGAAGAGGACTGGGTGGAGCACCTCTTCGTGGCGTCCACCCATGACTACCTCATGATCTTCACCCGGGACGGTCAGTGCCACTGGTTGAAGGTTTGGCAGATCCCGCCGGGTAGTCGTACCTCCAGGGGAAAGCCGCTGGTGAATCTCCTGAACATCGACCCCTCCACGCGCATCGCTTCGGTGGTCCCGGTGCGGGAGTTTGCCGACGATCGATACCTGCTCTTCGCCACCCGAAAGGGAGTGGTGAAGAAGACCGCGCTTTCGGCCTATTCCAACATTCGAAGCGTGGGCTTGAACGCCATCAACATCCGCGAGGGCGACGAGCTTATCCACGTGGGGATTACCCATGGAGATGATGAGGTGATCCTGGCCACCCGGGAGGGCATGGCCATCCGCTTCCACGAGCGGGATTGCCGTCCCCTGGGGCGGGCAACGGCCGGTGTCCGGGGCATCCGCTTGGGGAAGAAGGATGTGGTGGTAGGCATGGTGGTGGTGCGGGCGGATTCCACCCTCCTGGTGGTGACGGAAGAGGGAATGGGGAAGCGTTCGGAGATCGACACCTATCGCCTTCAGGGAAGGGGAGGCAAAGGTGTCATCAACATGAAGACCAGTGAGAAGACGGGCGCCGTGGTGGGCATCCGATCGGTGCTGGAAACCGATGAAGTCATGATGATGACCCGAAATGGTGTGGTGAACCGCCAGAGCGTGGATCAGATCCGGGTCATCGGGCGAGCCACCCAGGGCGTGAGGCTGGTGAACCTGGACAAGGGCGATCAGGTCATGGACGTGGCGCGGATCATCTCGGAAGATGAGGAAGATGCCGAGCTGGAGAGGGAACTGGGCGAAGCGGGGGGGCAAGGCGAGCCCAGGGCCGGGAAGGATGTCGCCGAAGCCTCTGAGGCGGAGGAAACGTCCGAAGAAGTGGAGTCGGCCGGAGAATGACGGCAGAGCCCAAAGCCGAGGGGTTGGTGCCCCTGGCTGCCATCCAGGAGGCTGCGAGGCTTCTGGATGGGGTAGCCGTGGCCACGCCACTTGTCTCCTCCCGGGAGTTGGCTGAGGAGTTGGGGTTTCCGGTAGCCTTGAAGCTGGAGTCCCTTCAGCGCACCGGTTCCTTCAAGTTCCGTGGCGCGTTCAACTTCCTTTCCCAGCTCACAAGCCAGGAGCTGGAAAAGGGTGTCATCACCTACTCCTCGGGAAATCATGCCCAGGCAGTGGCCCTGGCGGCCCGATTGAAGGGGGTGCCCGCCGTAGTGGTCATGCCCACCACGGCGCCACAGGTGAAGGTGGAGGGCGCCCGACGCCTGGGGGCCCGGGTGGTCATGGAAGGCACCACGTCCGAGGAGCGGCGCGGTAAAGCCGAGGCCATAGCCGGCGACGAGGGGCTCACAATGGTGCCGCCCTTCGATCATGCCCATATCATTGCCGGCCAGGGAACGGTGGGGCTGGAAATCCTTGCCGCCGACCCAAGCGTCCGCACCATCCTGGTTTGCGTGGGTGGAGGTGGACTTCTCAGCGGCGTGGCGGCGGCGGTGAAGGGCCTGGATCCCACGGTCCAGGTCATGGGGGTGGAGCCCGAGGGGGCAGCTTCCATGAGCGCCGCCCTGGACGCCGGCCGGCCGGTCACCCTTCCCTCCATCTCCACCATCGCTGATGGCTTGGCGCCGGTTCGGGTGGGCGGCCTCACCTTTCGGCATGCCCGCGACCTGGTGGACGGGGTGGTCACGGTGGATGACGAGTCCATTCGTCAGGCTGCCGCTTTCCTCTTCCACCGCCACAAGCTGGTGGTGGAATTCTCAGGGGCTGCTGCATTGGCAGCCCTGCGGTCAGGGGCGGTGGGACCGGTGAAGGGTCCTGTGGCTGCCGTGGTGACGGGTGGAAACCTCGACCCTTCCCTCCTTTCCCAACTGGATCATGCGCCACCTCATCCTCTTTGACATCGACGGCACCCTGGTTTCGGGCGGTCCGGCCAAGCTGGCCTTCCAAGAGGCGATGATGGAGGTCTACGGTGCCACAGGACCCGTTGGGGGCTACGTTTTCTCCGGAAAGACGGATCCACAGATCGCCCGAGGTCTATTGGACGCTACGGGGATGGATCCACGGGAGATCGAGGCCGGGTTTGAGGCTCTCTGGGAGGCGTATCTGGGGGGACTGGCGGCCCGCTTGGGTGACGCACCCATGGATCTGCTGGCAGGGGTGGGAGAACTCATGGTGACGCTGCAGACGGACCCGGATGTGGCCTTGGGTCTGGTTACCGGAAACATCCTACCCGGCGCCCGCCTGAAGTTGGAGTCGGTGGGCTTTGGAGTGGGAGACGACGGGCATTTCATTGTGGGAGGGTATGGCTCCGACCATGAGATGCGGGATCATCTTCCCGGAATCGCCATGGAGCGAGCCCGCCGGCATTGGGAGGTGGATTTTTCCCGGGACCGGATCTGGGTGGTGGGAGACACCCCCCTGGACGTACAGTGTGGTCTGCATCACGGAGTCAGGACCCTTGCGGTGGCCACCGGCAACTACTCCGTAGACGAGCTCGAAGCCACCGGGGCCCACGTCGTGGTTCCCGACTTCCGAGATCTCGCCCAAACCACGGAGATCCTTCTGAATGGTTGAGGTGCCGTTGGATCGGGTGGGGCGTATCTTACCCCTTCCGCACATTCCTACCGTAGGGCAAGACATCCGGGTGAACGCATCGGGATGAAACCAGTGGGCAACAGGAGAGCGAGCGTGGCTAGAAAGGATGCGAAGCGAGGCATGAGCGGCATGGGTCGTGGGAAGATTCCCGTACTGCCCATCGGGATTGGGGTGGTGGTTCTGGTGGCGGCTCTGGTGATCTTCCAGACCCGGGGGGCCGCCAATATGGCCACTGGCCCGGTGGAGTTGGAAGGCGCTGAGGATCCCGCCACTCTGGTGGAGATGGCGTCCTTTATCGAGGTGGGGTCGGCGGATGCTCCGGTGACTATCGTGGAGTTTGCCGACTTTCAGTGCCCGGCTTGCGCCTCGTTCGCCATCCAGGTGAAACCGTTGGTGGACGCCGCCTACATTGCCCAGGGGACCGCCAAATTCCGCTTCTATGACTTCCCCCTCATGGGAGCCCATGCTCATGCGTTCCTGGCGGCTCGGGCCGCGCGCTGCGCGCACGATCAGGATGCCTTCTGGGGCTATCACGATCGGCTCTTTGCAGAGCAGCCCCGATGGTCGGCCAGCGGCAACCCTGCCTCAATGTTCTCGGACTTCGCCGAGGAGTTGGGATTGGACGGCGCCACCTTTGACGGCTGCCTCCGGAGCGATCGCCATGCCGAGACGGTGACGGCCAGCATGCTTCTGGGAACCCAGTTGGGCGTGCAGGGCACCCCCACCATCATGGTGAGCGAAGGCCGCGGCATGGCCACCCGCCTTCAGGGCTTCGACTTCGGAACCATCCAGAGCGCCGTGGAGGATCTCGTGGGGCCGGAGTCATGACCGCGCGAAAGGCTGATTCCGGGCCAGGTCAGGCTACCCTGGAAATCCTCTTCGCGGACGACGGGGCGTTCCACACCCAGGAAGTCACCCTCCCGGTGGAGATCCTGGACCAATACCCTCGGCTCATCGACTGCCTCCAGGAGGATCCGGAGGTGCTGCGAACCCTCCATGTGGACCTGCAGCGACTCTGCTCCGTTCGTCGGACGAGTTAGCTCCCATCAGCGCATCAGCGCCTCACACCGTTCCAGCGGCCAGGCTCCCACCACGGGAGGCGGCCAGGTGGCTTCTTCCACAGCTGTCAGAAGGCGTCGGGCTTCCATCCAGGCCCTGGTGTAGAGCCTGGGCGAGATCCATCCCTGGGAGTGGGCCTCCTCCAACTCCTGCCGGTCCAACAGGACGGCAGCGGTCGTGGGGGCTCCCCCTGGATTCCCCTCCTGGCGTCGAGCTTCCTCCAATGGAGAGGGAAGCCAGACATCCAGGAAGAGATCCACGGTGCTCCATACCTCTCCCCTCAGCCGGGGAGGGGTGAGGACGTTGGCGTAGATCCCGGTGAAGGTCCCATCGGCCCGGTGAAACCGACCGATGTCATGCCAGGTGCCGGGGAAGGTGAACCAGACCACCGGGGAACCATCCTCCAAGATGACACCACCTTCCACCTCCACGGGGCGCGGGAGGGAAGTGGAGGGGGCGAAGCTGATGAGGACCTCCGGAGAATCCCGGAGGAGCAGCTGCCGGAAGACGGTGAGCCGGTTCGGGGGCCGAAGGTAGTGGATGCGCAGCGGCCGGATGGGGTGGGGAGGTCCGGCGCTGGGGTCCCCGGGGATCACGAGGTGGGCCCGGGAGCTGGGATGATGGGCTCCACCACCACGTCCATGATTCCGCCGCATACGGCCGGACTCCACGACATGAGGTCCCGAGTCAGGTCCACCCGGACCCGGATGGGCTGTCCCGACGCCATGGCCTCTTGAGCCGCCTGAATCACTTCAGCTTCGCCGCAGCCACCCCCTACGGTTCCCTCCAGGCTGCCGTCCTTTCGCACCAGCATACGGCTGCCGGATTTCCGGGGGGTGGAGCCTCGGGTGTCCACGATGGTGGCCAGTGCGCAGGGGTGGCCTGCCGCACCTTCGGCAGCCATGGCCCTCCATACGGCCAGATTCGCATCCTTCATGGCGTCCCCCCGAAGCGTTCAGCCACCCGTTCCTGGTCCCGCAGGGGAACTCCGGTTCCTCCTCGGGCCAGGAGAACCAGTTCGGCTGCGATGGACACCGCGATCTCCTCAGGGGTTTCGGCACCCAGGTCCAGACCGATGGGGGCTCGGATGGCTGCGATGGCCTCCGGGGGGATCCCCTCCCGCTCCAACTGGACGTAGGTAGCCCGAACGCGTCTGCGGCTTCCGATCATCCCGATGTAGGCCGGCGGATGGGGGTCCACCAGGGCACGTCGGAGACATTCGTAGTCGTACTTGTGCCCTCTGGTCACCAGGATAAGGTGGGCTGAAGCCCCCAGGGAGATGTCCCGGAACGGGTCGGCAAAATCCACGGTTACAAGACGCTGCGCGTGGGGGAAGTTGGAGGCGATGAGGAAGGCGGGTCGGTCGTCCAGCACCTCCACCCGATACCCCAGGAGGTGACCTACCTGGGCCAGGGGCCGGGCGATGTGGCCCGCCCCCACAATCAACAGACGAGGCGTAGCGGGAAAATACTCAACATAGACCTGGAGCGATTCGACCAGAGGATGCAGGCCCCGTTTCGGCTGCCTTTCCAGGAGATCTTCCACGGCCCGGTCCAGCGCCCCACTCCCCAGGGAGCCGACCCCTCCGGTGGCGGTACCGGGTTCGCGCCAACGCACGATCCTCTGCCCCGTGAGCCGGCCACTGGGGTCATCCACCACCTGGACCAACCAGGCGTCCCCGCCCTCCTCCAGGCGGGAGGCGAGATGGAGCGCCTCGTCCCCTGGGCGGAGGCCCCGGGTGATCCGGGATTCGGATGTCATCGGCTGCGAAACCGTCTGCGGGAGGGGCCGGGAAAGTGCCGACGGTACTCAGGCAAGGTGTCGATATCCACCAGGATCCCCGCATCATCCACCGGTACGAGATGACCATCTTCCCGAAAGCGATCTACCACACTCCGTGCTCCCTGGGGCAGGACCTCATCTCCAGCCAGCAGATGGAGGGCCGGGCCGCTGAAGAGAACCGGGTGACCCGACTTTCCCTGGAATGCCGGCCGGACCATGGGTATGGTGGGAGTCGCCGTCCAGTACTCCACCACTTCCCCCACGGTGCCGGCCTGGATCAACGGCATATCCACGGGGAGGAGGAGCACGGCTTGGGGAAACGAATCCACCTCTCGCAGATGCCGGAGGGCGGATCGGATGGACCCCACGGGGCCGTCCTCAGGAGGAAATCGCGTGGTGACCAGGTGAGCCCCCTGGTGGCGAGCCCGGGCGGCGATAGGTCCTTGGGATTCACTCACAACCACCAGAACGGCCTCGGCTCCGCCCCCCAGGAGACTGCGTATCACCCGGTCCAGGAAGGTACCGTCCCCGGTCTCCAGAAGAGGCTTGGGAGAGGACATCCGGGACGACTGGCCGGCAGCCGGCACGATTCCCACTACCCGGGGAGAAGCCGACGTCACCGGATCCCGGGGTACCGCTGGTAGAACGTCGCATCAATCCGGGCCAACTCCTCCACCAGAGGCGCGGGTGCGAAACGCGGACCCACGGATTTCTCCAACTCCTGGAGGCGAGAGAGCACCATGCGGGGGTGCAATTCATCGGCGAAGCGGAGCAGCCCTCCCCGGAATGGTGGAAAGCCGGTGCCCATGATCATGGCCAGGTCCACCTCTCCGGCGGAGGCCACGATGCCGTCTTGCAGCGTTCGGGCGCCCTCATTGATCATGGCCAGGATCAGGCGCGCCCGGATGGCATCGGCACCGGGACCGTTTGCGGAGTTGGGAAGCTCCAGAAGTTCCAGAAGGTCCGGATCCGGGCCCTGTTCCTTTCCATGGGAGTATCGATAGAAGCCCAACTCTCCCTTCCGTCCGGTACGACCGGTGCCCTGAAGGGCAGTGAGGGCTGCGGCGGGCTCCATGCGGCTTCCGAAGGCTTCATGCAGCACAGCACCCGCATGCGAGGCCACATCGATGCCCACTTCATCCATGAGGCGCAGGGGCCCCATGGGCATGCCGAAGGCCACGGCCTCCCGGTCGATCTCGGCCATGGAGGCCCCTTCTCCCAGGAGGTGGCCCGCCTCGTTCAGGTAGGGTCCCAGGATTCGGTTCACCAGGAACCCGGGACCGTCCCTCACCACCACCGGTACCTTCCCCCACTTCACCGACTGGGCGTAGACCAATGCCACGGCATCGGGTGAAGAAGCCTTCCCCCGGATCACTTCCACCAGAGGCATCCGGTGCACGGGATTGAAGAAGTGCATCCCCACCAGAAGCTGAGGGCGTTCCAGGACCTCGGCCATCTCATTCACCGACAGCGTGGAGGTGTTGGTGGCCAGCACTGTGGTGGGGTTCACAACCGCTTCCACTTCTGCCAGTACCTGCCGCTTCACGTCCAGCCGTTCCACTACCGCCTCCACCACCAACTCCGCTTCCCGAAAGCCCCGGTAGTCCAGTCCACCCGAAATCCGCTCCATGGCCAGATCTGCCTCCCGGCGAGTCAACCGACGACGTTCCACCCCCTTCTGGAAGAGCTCTCCAGCATGGGCCAGGGCACCGGACACCGCTTCATGCCTGATGTCACGGATGCGCACGCCCACGCCGTGGGAAGCAGCCAGGTGGGCAATACCGCCACCCATGACTCCTGCACCCACCACCCCGAGACGGGATACCGTGGGGGTGGTTTCCAGCCCCTCTATCCCAGCTCCCTTCCGGGCGGCCTCCCTGAGGAAGTAGATGTGGAGAAGCTCCCGGCAAACCTTCGTGCCCAGGAGTTCGCCCAAGGCCTGGGCTTCCAGGGCCAGAGCCTGGCTCAGGGGACGCCCCAGAGACGCGCCTACAACCTCCAGGATCTTCAGAGGGGCAGGATAATGGCCTCCGGTGGACTTCATGACCTGCTTGCGTGCCTGGCGAAGCACGATTCTTCGACCCGGCGCGGTGTCTTCCAGGAGGCGCTGCCCGAAACCTCGTGTGGCGCCTGTGACCATGGGACCATCTTCAATTCGGGCCAAAATGAATTCCCGGGTGGCTTCCCGGAAGATGGCTGCCGGAAGGACCTTCTCTACCAGCCCCACTTTTCGGGCCTTGGCGGCCGGAACGCTTTTGCCGGTAAGAAGCATATCCAGTGCGGCCTGGAGCCCCAGGAGGCGGGGAAGGCGGGTGGTGCCACCCCAGCCAGGTAGGATTCCCAGTTGCACCTCCGGGAGTGAAAAGCGGGTGGAATCATGATCCGATGCCACCCGGTATCGACATGCCAGGGAGAGCTCGACCCCTCCTCCCATGCAGGCCCCGTGGACGGCGGCCACGGTGGGCACCGGCAGATCTTCCAGGGTGCGGAAGACGGACTGCCCGAAGCGGGAAGCGGTCTCGCCCTGGAGAGGGTCGTCCACCTCCCGGATGGCCTCGACGTCGGCTCCCGCCATAAAGCCCTTTTCCTTGCCGCTCCAGATGACGACTCCACGGATTTTCCCCGAAAGCGCATCCTCCCGGGCCGCCAGGAGGAGCTCCTGGAACCGGGTGAGAACGTCCTGGGAGAGAACGTTCACCGAGCGGCCAGGATCGTCAAAGCAGATCCAGGCGACCCCGTCCGGATCGACGTCCTGGGTGGGTCCTGCGACAGATGGACGGGGAGAGATCATGGTTTTACAGGCTCCCGGCAGAGTAACGAGAAACAGCCCCGAAGGATCCTCACTGGATCCATCGGGGCTGCTACCCCCACACCCTGTGGAACGCTCCCTCCCAATGGGAGGACAGAGGGCTCAGAGCTTGGGACGGATCTCCGCATTGCTCCGATTCAAGCGGATCTCAATCGGGTCGCCGGTCTCCACTTCTACCTGGATGTTCCAGTACAGCTCAGTGAAGGGGAGTTCATAGCGCGACGTGATCCACCAGGTGCCTGGCTTCAGGTTCTGGAAGGTCACCACCCCGTCGGCGCCCGTGGTGTCGGCAAGTGTGGCGCGACCCGAAGCCCGCTCATGCTGCTCGGCCACGAGGCCGAAGTTCTCGAAGGCTACGTCTTCCCACAACTCCCTTGCCAGACGCGCTTCCTCGGCAGCTGCCAGGGAGGCTTGCTGCAGGGAAGTGAATTCCTCGAAGGCAGAGTTCATGGTACGTTCTGCCGCCACCATCCGATCTTCGAAGTCCTGAAAGTCCATGAACAGCACCCGATAGCGGCCCTCGGCAGGATTCAGCCCTTCCAATTCATCGTTGATCTCCTGGAGCCGTTCTCGGGAAGCACCCCATGCCGCTTCGGCATTCCGCCATTCCTCCTGAGCTTCCTGGACCTGGGCCTGAGCCTGGAGTACGGAGTCGGGGATCACAGGCTCGGGCTCGGGGTAGGCCGCCGCCAGAGAATCGAAAATGGCGTCCCGGTTGTAGGGAATCGCCCGGATCTCCGTGTCTGCGATGGGCCGGGTGACCCGCTCACCTGTCTCCGGGTCTTCCACATCGATCTCTGCAGTCACCACCACCTGGCCTCCACCGCAGGCCACCAGGGCCAGGGGGGCGAAGACCGCCATCCACCGTCGTACTCCTGACATAGAACGCTCCGTCGGTTGCGAAATGGGAAACGGGGAGGAAGGTAAAGTCCGCACCCTCCTCCAGCAAGGTACCGGAGTCAAAGGGCCATTACTCCAGGTCGGGCCCATACACCAGGATCCGGGGGGGACCCAGGGCTCTTGCCCACTCCCGGACGTGATGCGCTTCGGGATGGATCGACCCACCCTGGAGGGTCCCGGTACGGAGGGCTTCCAGAGCCCGGGCCGTGAGCCATGCGGCAGGCGTCTCATCCAGAAGGGACCGAGCCCGTTGCCTCCGGAGGAGAGAGTGCAGAAAGGCTTCGGGGACGCCTCCTTCCGCCAGCTTCTCCACTGCCTCGAGAATCCGACCTTCCCAACGGTCCACGCCATCGGGGGCTACGGTTGCGGTAAGCAGCAGGGCGCGTCCCCGGGGAGTATCCCTCAACTCCGCATCCAGTCGGAAGAGAGTGGGATCAGGGGGGGAGGGGGTGAGTTGCTCCCGGAGGACCCCCGCCAGGGTCTCGGCCCCACCTGGCGGCAGTTCGTCGGGGAGAGGGTAGGCCACGGTGACCCACCCGTTGGTGATGGGTCGGATGATGCGGAGTCGATCAGCCTCGGTCCAGAGAGGGCGCGGAGTCTCCCCCAGCGCATTCACCCATCCGAAGCCCTGTGCCACTGCGCTTCCCTGGCCCGGCGCAAGGATGGGGCCAGGTGCCGGGGTGCCCTCCATGGCGGCTTTCGAACCGGAGGTGGAGGACGGCAGCAACCTGAAGACGGGGATGAGGGGCGCCTTCGCCTCCCGCCAGAGGGCTTCCACGTCTTCGAGATCGATGGTGGGAAGGGAATGCACGGTGCCGTGGGCGGGTCGAGCTCCAGGGTGTCCCGATCCCAGGAGCAATCGGTCCACCTCCCTTCGGAATGCCTCCACCGGCGAGCCCTCCTGGAAGTCCAACTGCCCGATGATGCGCTCCTTCATGAGGTCCAGCTGGAATTGGGTGGGAGGCGGCCCCGACAGGATCCGGTCCACCAGGCGGCTTGCGGTAGCCAAGGATTCAGGAGCCGTCTGGATCACCAGGAGGGTATACCAGGGGGTGGCAGCCACTTCCAGCCGATGTGGTAGTTGAGTGAGTGCCGCCGACACATCGCCTCGCAGCAGCTCGGAAGTGATCCACGCGGTGCCTTCCTTTCCCACCGGGTCCTGTGCCGTTCCCACCGGGAGAACCCTCACCTCCACTCCCAACGAGAGGTGCGGCCGATGGAATACGATGCTGTCTGCGGGCACTCCTGGAGGGGGAGGTGTGAACCAGATCGAATGGAGGGCCAGCCCCAGGAGGAAGCCACCGGTGAGCATCATGGTCGGAGGCTCCAGGATGCCCGTGGCTCCGTGAGCAAACGGTCCAGGGTTCGGCCAACGACCTCCACGTCCAAGGCATGAAGGCTGTCCCGATACGCGGCTACGGCCCCGGGAGCGGCACCGGCGGCCAGTAGCCACCCCTCCTGCTCGGCCAGTCCCCACGGGGTGGCGGAGCCCTCCAGGAGTTGAAGGGAGATGTCCCTCCGCACGACCTCAAGCAACTCCCCATGGAAGCTCGTGGCCCCGTCCAGCCAGATCTCCTCAACGGCTCGCTGGAGTTCAGCTTCCCGGGCCGGCGGAACAGCTCCCCGGAGGGTGAGTGCCGTGGATGTGGCCAGGGGGTGCAGGTCGAGCCGAGCCTCGCCAGGGATCACCCCCGCCTCCAACCTCTGGGACAGGAGTCTGGCCACCATTGTCGCCAGGGGGCTCGTCGCGGGCGGAAGCAGGACACCCTCGCCGTACCAGCTCCGAAGGGGAGGCGGGGGAGGTGCCGGGGAGGGGAATGCGAACGGAAGATCCAGGGGCCCGGCACGGGCGGACTCGGGAGCTCCTGTGGAGTGGATGAGGGTCAGGATCGTCTCAGGGGTGACGTCACCCACCACCACCAGGGTCATGTTGGATCGCTGGTGGGTGCGATACCAGAACTCCCGTAGCAATCCTGCCGACAGGAGTTGGAGAGATTCGGGTGTCCCCTCCAGGGGCAGTGCTCCTGGGACCAACATCTCCAGAAGCACCGATGCAAGGCGACCGTCAGGGGTCTCTCTTCGCGATTCCGCTCGTTCCAACGCCCGGTTTAGAAGTCCGTCCAGGCTTGCAGCGGTGGGCTCCTCAAGCAGGACGCGGAGAATCCAGCCCAGATGGTCCGCCTCTCTTCGTGGACCCGCCACCAGGTACGAAATCCCCCACGGGGAGCGGCGGCCCTGGATCATGGCGCCCATCTGACCCACGGCGCCCATGGCCCGGCTCACTGCCAGTTCCTGTAGGGTCCACCCCCAACCGGCCTCGGTGGCGCCTTCCTCCAACGGGATGGACACGTGCATGGCCACACCTTCTTCACCGGGGGTGGAGAAGAGGACGATGCGAGGACCGCCTGGTGGTTCCAGGACATGGTCCGGCAGCAGGGGGTCTGCTGCACCCTGCAACAGTATGAGGAGGAAGATTCCCGAAAGCGGGAGAGTCACCGGCAACTCAAGGTCCCGTCAGGGCACCGCTCCGCTGATGACGTAGTTCATGGGGTTCATGGGCCGGCCTGCCACCCGTACCTCGTAGTGGAGATGGGCGGAGGTGGCGATTCCAGTGCGACCCACCTGAGCGATCACCTCACCCCTGCGAACCTCCTGGCCTTCCCGAACCAGCAGTTGGGATGCGTGCCCGTAGAGGGTCTCATACCCGAACCCGTGATCCAACTCCACCACCAGCCCGTAGCCGGCCTTCCTTCCGGCGAAGGTCACTCGCCCTTTGGCTGCGGCGAGGATCGGTGTGCCTTGCGGAGCGGAAATGTCCACGCCCTCATGGGGAAGGGTGCGATGGTGGATGGGGTGGAGTCTTGCGTTGGAGAAACGACTGGTGAGGCGGCCCGCCGTGGGCAGGATGGAAGGTGTGGATTCCAGGAGGTTCCGGTGAGCTTCCAGGCTGTCGGTGGCTACCGAGAAGCTCTCGGTGAGCAGCTTCACCCGGCGCTCCAGCACGTTCAGATCGTAACTGACGGCAAAGGCGGCCTTACCGAGTTCCGGATCCACCGACCAGAGGGGGTGGTCGTCGGGGGAAGTGAGTGACCCCGGCCCACCCACACCCACCTGCCTGACTTCTTCGTCCAGAGATTCCAGGCCGGCCAGTGCCCTTACCTCCGCGTCCCGGTCGCTGAGTTGCTCCAGGTTCCCCTGGAGGGACCCCACTCGAAGGCGGAGCTCCTCAAGTTCCTGCGTCAGGAGCGCGTTCTTCCTCTCCAGTTGGAACGACTGGATCTTGGATGCGCCTCCCATCCCAACCATGGCCACCAGCCCCAGCAGCGCCAGCACGAATCCGCCGCCACCCAGAAGGGTGCGACGAACGAGTCTCCGGGAAACGGAGAACTGGCGCACTGCTGCGTCCTCGTCGGGAACGACGAGGATGGTCCACTTGTCTGCGGGCATCCGCCGGAGATCGAGAGGGAACGAAAAGTAGGACTACGGGAAGAGGAGCAGTTTAGGCCGGACGCCCGGAGAATGTCAACCCGCCCACAAAATACGCCCGTCAACCCGAAGGCCGGTGTCAAACGTCTGGGTGTACATTCCGGGGGAAGAGGGGGGACGGGGTGGACACGTGGGTCCCGCCCAATTTCAGCGCGGGCAACTCCGGAAGGGTGGGGGGGCGAGACAACCCCAGAGCACGTGCAACTTCCTCCATCTTCCCAGGGAGAACGGGGTAGAGGAGGGCTGCCAGCGCCGCTAGGAGGTGGGTCAAGGTGGCGAGGGTCTCGTCCAACTCCTCCTGGGCCTTCGGATCCCGGGCCAGAGACCAGGGCGCCGCAGTCTCCACGTATCCGTTTCCTGCCCGGGCCAGATCCATGGCCACGCCCAGGGCCTCATGGACACGGAATGCTTCCATGGCTTCCCGGAACTGACGGATGGCCTCCTCGATCTGGGCGTCCAATGCCCTGGCGCCTGACGGTGGCACGACTCCACCCCGGTACTTCCCCACCATGGAGAGCGTACGACTCATGAGGTTTCCCAGGATATTGGCCAGTTCGTCGTATCGGGACCGGAACCGTTCAGGGTCGTAGGAGGCGTCACCCCCAGTGGGCATCTCCCGGAGGAGGTACCACCGAACCGCATCGGTGCCATACCGTTCCCTGAGCTCAAGGGGATCCACCACGTTGCCCAGCGACTTGGACATCTTCGTGTCTCCCATGACCCACCAGCCGTGGACCAGGAGGCGCTGGGGCAACGGAAGCCCGGCCGCCAGGAGAAGGGTGGGCCAGTACACGGCGTGCGTGGTGACGATGTCCTTGCCCAGAAGGTGCAGCTGTGCCGGCCACCAGGAGTCGTCGCCTTCCTCCAGACCTTCCCCGACCTGACGGAAGTGGTTCGAGCCCGTGACGTAGTTGATGAGGGCATCCACCCACACGTACGTGATGTGCTCCGGATCGAAGGGAAGGGGGACCCCCCAGCTGATGCGACTCACGGGGCGTGAGATGGAGAGATCGCCCAGAGGCTTCTGGAGAAAGCCCAGGACCTCGTTTCGGCGAGACTCCGGAAAGATCCACTGGGGATTTTCCTGGATGTGGCGGAGGAGCGGCTCCTGAAACGCGCTCATCCGGAAGAAGTAGTTCTTCTCCTGGATCTGCCGCACCGGTCGACCACAGTCAGGGCAGCTCTGATCCGGGCCCAGATCCTTCTCCGTCCAGTACCGCTCCTCATGTACGCAGTACCATCCCACGTACTGATCGGCGTAGATGTGGCCCCGGTCGTGGAGGCGGGTGAGAAACTCCTGCACCACCGCCACATGATCCGACTCGGTGGTGCGAATGAACCGATCGAAGGAAATGTCCAACTCTTCCCATGCCCACCGGAAACGCTGGGCCATCTCATCGCAGAGGGTCTGGGGGGCCACCCCCCGGCGGGCGGCTTCCTCCTGGACTTTCTGACCGTGTTCATCGGTACCGGTGAGGAAATGGACGTCGGCACCCGTCTGCCGGTGGTATCGGGCCAGGGTGTCTGCCAGGAAGGTGGTGTAGGCGTGCCCGATGTGGGGCTCGCCGGTGGCATAGTAGATGGGGGTGGTGAGGTAGAAGCGGGGTGTCACCCGTCACCCCCGCTGTCGCCGCCACGTCCCCGAGACCCCCGTTGGGCCATCTCGGCCTTGAGCGCCTCCAGAGCTACCGCCCGCTGGTTGCCCTCGGCGTCTCGAAGAGAAATCGACTCAGACCAGATATCCACACCCACCACCTTCTCTTCCCCCTGGGCCGTGCGAAGGATCTTCCCCTCCCGAGGGAAGCGCCGCCGGGCCTGAACGTATGTCTCGTGCTCGTACATGAGGCAGCACATGAGACGCCCACAGCATCCGGATATCTGGGCCGGGTTCAGTGAAAGGTTCTGATCCTTGGCCAACTGGAGGCTCACAGGGCGGAGTTCCGGCAGCCAGGTAGAGCAACAGAGTTCCCGTCCGCATCGACCCACTCCTCCCAGGAGGGCGGCTTCGTCTCTTACCCCGATCTGGCGGAGCTCGATGCGGGTTCGGAATGCCCTGGCCAGATCCCTCACGAGAGCCCGAAAATCAACACGGCGGTCGGCGGTGAAGTAGATGATGAGCTTCTTCCTATCGAACTGCCACTCGGCCTCTGTGATCTTCATCTTCAGTTCGTGGCGTTCCACCAACTCCCTGGTTTCCGTCCTGACCCGCTCCTCGTCAGCCCGTAACCCGGCCAATCCGGACACCTCGTCCTCTCGGGCCAGGCGGAGCACCTTCCGCTCCGGGCTGGGGGTGGAGCAGCCCCCCGAGCTGGAGCACTTGCGCTCCGCCACTGCGCCCACGGCAGTGACCCGCCCCAGATCTTCTCCCCGGTCGGCTTCCACTACGACATGGTTACCGGGAGAGACGGGGAGGCCGTGGAAGGTGAAATAGTCCTTTCGGGTTCCCTTGAACCCCACTTCCGCAAAGGTGGCCATCCTCTCAGTTCCCCTCGTCCTTCCAGGCTCCCATGGCTTCGAACTTGGCCCACCGGCGCTCCCTGAGCTCGTCTGGGGTCTGCCCCAGAAGCTCCTTCAGGTTTCGCGCCAGTGCGGCCTTTAGGAAGTCGGCGGCTGCGGCGGGATCGGAGTGGGCGCCTCCCGGGGGCTCCGGCACCACTTCGTCGGCGATGCCCAACCGTACCAGGTCCTGGGAAGTGAGTTTCAGGGCGGCGGCGGCCTTTTCTCGATGCTCGGCCGAGCGCCAGAGAATCGCGGCGCAACCCTCAGGCGAAATCACGGAATACACTGCGTGCTCCAGGATGAGGATCCGGTCGGTGACCCCCAGAGCCAGAGCCCCGCCTGAACCGCCTTCACCGATGACCACCGAGATCAGAGGCACCCGGAGCCGAGCCATCTCCCTGAGATTCATGGCGATGGCCTCGGCCTGCCCTCGCTCTTCCGCCCCCAGTCCGGGATACGCGCCGGGGGTGTCGATGAGGGTCACGACGGGTCGGCCGAACTTTTCCGCCTGCCGCATGAGGCGAAGGGCCTTCCGATACCCTTCCGGGTGGGGCATCCCGAAGTTCCGCAGGAGGTTCTGCTTCATGTCGCGGCCCTTCTGATGGCCCACCAGCATGACGCTCTCCTTCCCCAGACGGGCCCATCCGCCCACGATGGCCGAATCATCCCTGAACGCCCGGTCGCCATGAAGTTCAAGGAAGTGTGTGAAGATCCGGCCGATATAGTCGAGGGTGTAGGGTCGCTGGGGATGACGGGCTACCTGGACCTGCTCAATGGGACGGAGATTCTGGAAGGTCTGAGCCCGGAGGTTTTCCAGCTTGTGTCGAAGAACCTGCAATTCGTCGGAGACGTCCAGACCCTTTTGATGGGCCCGGCTCTCGAGCTTCTCAATCTGGCTCTGGAGTTCCACGATGTCCTGCTCGAACTCCAGATGAACGGATTGCGCCACCTGAACCTCCCGCTTGAGTGCGTCCCCCTCTCAGAAACCAGAAATGGTGCTCCCGGAACTGTTCCAGCCGGGACGAAAGGGGACAGAAATTATAACCCGACCGAGGGTTGAGGGCGAAGGGACCCTCTCGGTGGGTGACGGACTCACTCCCCGGTACGGGACGTCATCAGCGTCCGAAGCCAGGGGGCGTCCCGCGAACCCCGAACCACTTCCAAAGGCTCGGCGAAACGAAGATCCGTGAAGCGGCCCCAATAGAGGGCAGCCGCACGGATGCCTTCAGGAGCCAGGTCCGGGTGAGCCAACGGCCCCAGGGCTTCCATGGCGCTTTCCTTCGCCGCCAGGGCGGGCTCCACGTCGGCGAAGAGGGAGGGCCGGAACTCCACCGTGGAGCTGGCTGCCTGGTAACAGTAGACGTTGGGGATGGCCCGGGCCGCAGCCAGGACAGCCCAGTAGGTGTCGTGTTGTTCCGGGTCGCTGGAATGTGGGCTGGGGATGTAGATGGTCTCTGGAGCGAAGTCCCGCACCATGGTCTCCAGAAAGCGGGTGAGCTCGGCTCGACCAGGTCGGGGAACCCGGGGAAGATTCCCCAGGACCAGGAGGGATCCCAGTTGACGTGCTGCCGTCCGAAGGGGTCCTCGATCTCTGGCGGCAGGCGGTGCCGATGGATCGTCCGGGGTGCTGGGGGATCTCCCATCCGGGAAGAGAATGAGGGTCACCACCCGATCTCCCCGGGTCCGATGGGCCAGGAGGGCTCCCGCGCACCCTCCCTCCACATCCCCGGGGTAGGCACCCACGGCGAGGACGGTCACCGGGCGGGGCTCCTGGTAAGCTTCCTGCCCTCCCAGGAGGGAGGTAACGGTCTGCAGGAAGCTGTCTCGTACCAGGGGCTTGATGAGCACCTCCGCGGCTCCGGAGGCCAGCGCCCGGGCCCGGTAGTCTTCCCGGGTGTAGCCCGTGGTAACCAATACCGGAGGGCCGTTGGCCTTGCGGGTGGCGGCAGCTACCTCCAATCCGCTGGCACCCGGCAGGTTGATGTCCGCAATGACCAGGTCCCACTGTTCCTCGCCCACCAGGGCAACCCCTCGGTCTCCGTCCTGGACCAGAACCACCCGAGCCGCCAGTTCACCTTCCAGGAGGTGCCGGAGAAGGTGAGCCTGTACGAGGTCATCCTCCACCAGGAGGATGCGTGGGCCCGGGCCGGCGCCCCGCCGGGTTGGTTGTTCTGCGCTACTTGCAGGCATTACCGCGACTCCTCCGTGCGACTCTGTCGGTCACGGGCTCGTCCCATCATGGGCTCCATGACGTCGACTTCCGGCGCCTGGAGCGGTGTGGAGAGCCCCTCATCTTCCTGGAAGATGCCGGATCGGGGAGGTTCCGGGACCAAGCGCCAGACCACCACGCCCATGAGCAGTACCGAGGTGGCTGCCAGGAGCGTGTTGCTCACATACCCATATCCCGCGAAAAGCGGTCCCGCCAGGGAGGCGCCCAGGGCGAAGCCCACCTGACCCAGAGCCACGGTAAGGCTCAGGAGCGACCCCCGTTGACCATCCCTTACCAGAGCGGTGAGGAGGGCTGAAAAGGGAGAAACCCGCATGGCCACCAGGACCATGGTGAGGAAGAAGAGGGGGAAGGCCGCCCACACCGATCTGGTCAGGGGCGTGGTGAGGGCCATGACCACGGATAGCCCCACACATGAGAGAATGACCAGCCCCTTCCGACCGATGCGGTCGGAGAGCTTCCCCGCCTGGGGCCCCGTGAGCACGTTGGCCACGCCGCCAATGAGGAAGAGCATGGCGATCTGGTTGGAGGTGGCACCCAGGTCCCGCTCAAGCCATGTGGGAAGGTAGACCACGTAGAGCGAGACGCCCAGGAACATGAGAAAGAAGGCGAAGGAGGCTGCGGCGATCTCCGGGCGCCGGAGCATCTCCATGTACGTCTTCACTCCCCCTCGGATGGTCACCGGGTCTCGACTGCGCTCCACGTTGGGTTGCGGGACCCGGCTCCAGACCAGAAGAAAGGTCAGGGCCATGGTTACCGCGAAAAGGTAGAAAGGGCTTCGAAAGCCATATTCACCGGCCATGGCGATCCCTGCCGGGATTCCCAGGATCTGCCCGAAGGCCGCTCCACTCATGACCCAGCCCGTGGCCCACCCTCGACGGGCGTACGGGAAGTAGTCTCCCACGTAAGAGACCGCAGATCCGCTGAGGATGCCTCCGGCGATCCCCGTGAAGATCCTCACGGCCAGGAACGAGGCGTAGCCCTGGACGAAGCCGTGGAGGAGAAGACCCACGGTCATGATGCCGCTTCCCAGAAGCAGGATCCGGCGTCGCCCGATCCGATCGGAGATGGGTCCGGAGATCACGGCGAAGATCCCCACCATGATGGAGTACGCAGAGACCAGGCTTCCCAGGAGCGCCGGAGCGATGTCCAACTCCCGTCCAATCTGGGGCAGGATGGGAGAGATGATCATGATCTGGCTACTGGCGGAGAAGACCAGGAGCCAGAGAGCGAAGACCACCAGCCCGGGTGACGGTGTGGTCACCAGAGCTTCGGCGGGTGGGAGCGAGACAGGAAAATCACGGATCTTCCCGCTGAACCAGGTAGGCGTTGCGCTGATGGGTGGGAAGAAGGACGACCCGGAACACGTTCATGTGAGGAGGTGCGTTGAGCATCCAACACATGGCCTCGGCCACGTCGTGCCCTGTGAGGGGGGTGAGGCCTTCGTACACCTTGGCCGCCTGGTCCTCATCCCCGCGGAAACGCACCACGGAGAATTCCGTCTCCACCAGGCCAGGGTCCACGCTGGAGATCCGAATGGGGGTGCCCAGGACGTCCAGATTCGTGGCTTCCGTGAGGGCTTTTACCGCGAACTTGGTGGCGTTGTATACGTTGCCCCCGGGATAGACCCAGTCTCCGGCGATGCTTCCCAGATTCAGAACATGGCCCCGGTTTCGGGCGATCATCCCTGGAAGGAACAGACGGGTGAAGGCCAGCACGCCCTTCACATTCGTATCGATGACCTCGTCCCACTCCTCCAGTGATCCTTCCTGGACGGGGTCCCGTCCCCTCACCAGCCCAGCATTGTTCACCAGGATGTGGGGAAAGGGCCCGTCTACATCCAGCTCTGCTGCCAGACTTCGTACAGCTTCCCGGTCTCTCACATCCAGTTCCCGGGTCATCACATCCACTCCGTGGGATCTTCGGAGCTCCTGAGCCAGGGAGTCCAGTCGGTCCTTCCTGCGGGCCAACAGGATGAGGTTCACGTCCATGGCGGCCAGGGCTCTGGCGCACGCTTCACCGATGCCTGCACTGGCGCCGGTGATGAGGGCGGTCTGTCCCTTGATACGATTGACGAACGACATGTAGAAAAGGGGGTTTGGGGAACGAAGTGAAGGGAAGATGCGAAACAAAGGGGTGGATGACCATGCTGCGGCGGAACATATTTCGATTCTCCCATCTCCTGCGCCTGAGGGCTATGACCCGTCGTTCACCTTCCGCGACCTCGACTCCCGCTTCCTCTTGGAGCGGTCATGTGCCCCGTCTCGGGGTCCAGGCGGCGATCCTGCTCCTGGTGCTCTCCACTTTGGCGGCATGCGCCTCCACAGGCGGTGCGGCCTCGTCCGCTGGCGGCCGGGCATCTGCTCCGGTGGAGGGATTGGTCGTGTTCCCCGACGGCAGCTCTTTTGGGGTTCGAGGAGGCGGTAGCACCCCTCTGGAACGAGAGGTACCTGGAGCTCCGGAGACCCTCTGGCCGGAGTTGGTGGATGCCTTCCGCGACCTGGGGCTTCCGGTGGGAGGGGCCGATCCGGAACTCCTCACCGTCACCACACCCACCATGACGGACACCCGGAATTTCCAGGGAGACCGGATGTCCCGGTTCATGGAGTGCGGGAACGAGCCGGGGGTGGTTTCCGTAGCCGACGCCTTCCGCATTACCTGGTCCGTGCACACGGAACTGGAGGAGATGGGCCCCGGGCGCAGCATCATGCGGGTGGAATTGACGGCCATGGCCTCTCCCCCGGGGGGTGGGCTTTCTCCCCAGCGATGCCGGACCACCGGCGAACTGGAGCGACGCATGGCCTCCACTCTGGGAGAGCGTCATCTGGCGATGCTCACCCCCGCCGTGGCGCCCCCGGCCGCCGTGGTGCTCCCGGCCGCAGAACCGTCCAGCACCCGGGACGTGCAGCTTCGTCGCCTCACTCCCGTCTCCTCCCCCTATCTCGTTGCAGGCGCGGTGGCGGGAGCTGCTGCCGGATACTTCCTGGGGAGGGAATACGGTAGGGAGTGCGAAACCCGGTGCCTGAACGCCAAGGGAACCCTTGGGCCCATGGTGGGAGGAACGGTCCTCATCCCCCTGGGTGCCCATACGGCAAATCGAGGCCAGGGGAGGTACATCCACGGCTTTCTGGCTTCTGCCGGATGGGCCATGCTGGGGGCCGTGGTGGCAGGTCTGTCGGACGAGACCTGGCCGGTGTGGGCGGTACTGCCCGCCCAGACCCTCACTTCGGTTTACCTGGAATGGCACGCTGTTTCACAACCCAACTTCCGGCGGTGATCATGGTCTGCAAGCTCCCACGGATGGCGCTGCTACGGATGGTGCTCCTTAAGACAGCGGTTCTCGTCGCTCTCCTGACTTTTCCCCCGGCGGGGGCGGCGCAGGGGGTGAAAGTCTTCATTTCTGCCGACATGGAAGGGGTAGTGGGGGCCGTTACAGGTGACCAGTTGGGCCCCGGGGGCTTCGAGTATCAGAAGTTCCGGGAGTACATGACCCAGGAGGTGAATGCCGCCATCCGGGGGGCTCGAGCGGCCGGAGCCACCGAGATCGTCGTGGCCGACTCCCACGGGAATGGCCAGAACCTCCTCATGGACCTTCTTCCGGACGACATCCTGCTGGTGCGCTCGTGGCCCCGGGAGCTGGGGATGATGCACGGTGTGGACGAGTCGTTCGATGCTGCGATTTTGCTGGGATACCACGCCAGTACGGACAATTCGGAAGGTGTGAGGGCCCACACCTTCTCCAGCGCGAACTATCATTCGGTGCGCTTGAACGGCCGGGTCATGACCGAGGGTTCGGTGAGCGCCGCCATCGCGGGACATTTTGGAGTGCCGGTGGTGATGGTGTCCGGAGACGACGCGGCCGTGGCGGAAGTGCAAGGTGAAGTGGGTGCCGTGGAAGGAGCTGTGGTGAAGTGGAATCATGGCTTTCATTCAGCTACCACGGTGATGCCTGAACGGGCCTATGCCCTCATCGAGGAAGCCGCACGGCGGGGAGTGGAGCGACGGACCGAGATCGCCCCATATACTCCCTCGCAGCCCCTGACGCTGGATCTTCGCTTCAAGAACTACCTTCCGGCGGAGGTCCTTTCATACCTCCCCTCCGTGGAGCGGACCGACTCCCACACCATCCGCTATGTGGGCGCCGACATGGTGGAAATCTCGCGATTTCTCCAGTTTGTGGGCCGGTACACAGCCTCCCTCAGCCCGTGAAGGTGAGCCACTTCCTGGTCTATACCCACAACTGGCAGAATCAGGAAGCCTATCTGTTCGACAACCGGGACCTGGTGAGCGTTTCCCGGGGAGCTGCTGCCAAGGTCAACTACAGCTACCGATTCTGAGGCATCCCATCCCTGGAGGGGAATGTGAAGAACCGCATTACTGCATGCCGTTGGATCCGTGGATTCGCTGCTTTCCCAGCAAAGGGCCTGATGTTGGGCCTCTTCGCCGGACTCCTCTTCCTGGCTCCGAGCCAGGTGCAGCCGGTGTGGGCTCAGGGGGCAGACCAGGGATCGGGGCAGGCGGTGGAGCTTCTCACGGGACCGGAACGCACCGACTTCCAGGAATACACCCGGTATCCCGAGATGATGGCCTACCTCCAGGCGGTGCAGCGCACCAGCCCTGAGATGCGAATGGGCATCTACGGCGAGACCCGGGAGGGTCGACGGCTGCCGTTTGCGGTGTTCAGTCGCCCTGCCGTGACTCGCCCGTGGGAGGCGTGGGCGCTGGGGAAGCCCATCGTGGTTCTGGCCGCTTCCGTCCATGGGAACGAGCGGACGCTGAGAGAGGCCCTGCTGCTCATGGTGAGGGACCTGGCCCGTCCGGGTTCGGAGCTGAACCGCTTTCTGGACGACCTGGTCGTTGTGGTGGTCCCTCAGGTGAATCCCGACGGCTTTGAGGCGTCGTACCAGGGGCGCCGGGGGAATCTCTGGGAGATCGACCTGAACCGGGACTACATCAAGCTGGAGCACCCGTCCATTCAGTCGTACGTGGAGAACATCCTGTTGGCCTGGCAGCCCCACCTCTTCGTGGATGGGCACAACGGCGGCTCATACCCCTACAATCTCAACTATCAGTGCACCAGCCACCCCGATCCGGATCCCCGCATCTCCGCTCTGTGTGACGAGGAGATCTTTCCTGCCATGGATGCCGATATGGAAGTTCAGGGGTTCCGCTCCTGGTATTACCAGCGAGGCAACGCCAGTCGGTGGGACGTGGGTGGGTCCGACGCCCGGATCAGCCGGAACTACGGGGGTTTCATGAACTCCGTGGGCATCCTGTTCGAATCCCCATCCTGGCAGGAAATGCGGGCGGGAGTGGAGAGCGGGGTGGTGGGGTATCAGTCGGTGTTGGAGTATGCCCGGCGGCAAGCTGTGCCTCTGCAGGAATTGGTGCGGCAGATCCGAGTGGAGACCATCGCTCTGGGGGAGTCCAGTCAGGGGGGGTTGGCCCTGGAGGTGGAGTATGCTCCGGAGCCCTACTCAGTGAACTATCTCATCGGGGAGGGAGAGGGTGATGATCGGCGCATGGTGGAGGTGCAGAGCGACTCCCTCATGAAGCGGCCGGTGGCTCTCACCTCCCGGCCCCGACCCTGGGGATACATCGTCCCAAGGGATGCCGAGGCGGCGGTGGAGCTACTGAAGCGCCACGCCATCCAGGTGGAGGTGCTCACGGATACCGTCACGCTCCAGGTGGAGGCCTACGTGCCCCGGGGCTTCCACTTTGAGGAGGCCTATAACCACCAGGCGTCGGTGGCCGTGGAGGTGGAGCGGCTGGATCGGGTGGAGCGGACCTTCCCCCCAGGAAGCTATCTGGTGCGAACCGGGCAGATGATGGGGAGGGTGGCGGCCCACATGTTGGAGCCGGATACTCCCGACAACCTCATCTACTGGAACACCATGGACGCCTGGCTGCCCTGGGCCCATCTGGAGCGATTCCGGGCGGGTGAGACCATGGACCCGCCCTATCTACCCATTTTCCGGATTCCGTCAGTTACTCCCCTCCCCACCCTACTCCTGGAGGGGAGGGAATAAGAGGGGTTTCCCCCGGGGCCCAGCGCCACTCCTCCAGCGTCCACCCCACCCGGGGAAGGAAGCCCTCCTCCAGTTCGGGGGGATGGGCCACCTCCAGGACGAAGGGCCGACCGTCGTGTTCCCCCAGGAGCATTACGGTTTCTTCCGCCGGAGTGGAGATCCACCACTCGGCCTGGGCCCATGGAAAGCGACGAAGACTTCGAGGCTCCTCCCCGTCGGAGCCCTGAAGGTCCGGCGCTGGCTCGCCACCGCGAGCCCGGACCTCTTGCTCTACCAGTTGAACCAACTCCTCCGGGGTGGCATCGGGAGGCAGAAGAGAAATCACCAGCCGGGCCCGGGGATCCGCTTCCCCATGGAAGGCGGCCAGAAAGCCCACCTCTCCCTCCAGTGGGCTCGCCGGCTGGATGCCGGGAGGAAGATAGGTATGGAACGGAAGGGGGAAGCCTTCGGGAGAGTGGAAGAGATGCAGGGTCACGGGCTCTGCCGCGCCCTCCACCACCAAAACCCCGTCTCGGGTGGCGGGGAGCTCGGTTGCTTCGACCTCCCCGCTTTCGGTTCCCGCCGGCGGTGGGGAAGCACCGTCCCCGCACCCTCCTCCAACAACCAGAGTCATGAGGGTGAGGAGGGGCAAGCGATGGGAAGTGGCCATGGTGTCCGGTGGGGTGAGGGTGTAGAGGCCTTCCAGGTGCATCCTACCACCGTGAGATACCCACTTGATACCGAATGGATTCTTGCCTGGAATGATCCCCCATCATCTTGTATCCACGGAACACGGAACACGGAACACGGAACCCTCAACTGGCCCATGAGCCTTGGATCTCAAGCCTGGAATGATGCGCAATCTCTCCCTGCTCCTCCTGAGCGCGCTCCTGCTGGGGCGTCAGAGCGATCTGGATGCACCCCCTTCCGGAGACGGAACTCCCGGAGGGGGTCCCGCTCACCAAGCGATCCTGGTGAGTATCGACGCGCTGAGCGAGTCCATTCTCCGCCGGACGCTTCCCAGGGAGGTGGCTCCCACCCTGCACCGGATCTTCCAGGATGGAGCCTGTGCAGAGTACGCCATAAGCCACTACCCCTCGGTGACAGCGGCGGCTCACGCCACTCTCTGGACGGGAGCATACGGGAATGTGACGGGGGTCACCACCAATACCGTGCCCCTTCTGCCCCGGTCTCAACACACCATCCTGGAGAGTCATCGGGGATTTTCCTACGAGGCGCTTCGGGCCGAGGCCCTCTGGATCACGGCGGGAAGAGAGGGGGTGTCGGTGGCCGGTCACCATGTCACCCAGGCCCCCGGCTTGCCGGGATATCTGCCTCTGGACTCGGTGCGCACTCCCCGGGATGTGGCGGCTCGAAGGGAAGCGGGCGAGATTCTGGCGCTTCCGCATGTGAGAGTCATGAACGGGTACAACCGGAGCTATGGGACCCACCGGGTGGTCACTGCGGCCTCGGCCTCCCTTCACAAGCCGCAGGACTGGCGAGGGCTGGATGGACTGTCCCTGGACCCGGCTCCCCGGGCCTTCGCCTGGCACGCAGGCCCGGATTCCATTTTTGGCCTTCTCGTAGGCTCCAACGGGACCTTCGACCGGGCCATCCTCTCCCGCAACAAGGATGCTGCAACGGGAGTTGAAGCGTGGGCGACTCCCCCCGAAGATGCGCCCATACGCGGACGTCCCCTGGCTCGGCATTTCAGTGATCCACTCCGATTGGAGGTGGAGGGCGACATACTTCACCTCTGGTTCCGCCTCTTCCACGTGGAGCCCGACGGTGAGGACTTCGTGCTGTACCACCCGTCCATCGATGCGGTGGAGCTGAATCGACCGGATCTGGCCGAGGCGTATCACGCCCAGGTGCAGGGATGGTTCGGTAACGGAGCCCACAATCTCTACCGCCGGGGAGGGTTCGGACCCACGCTCTGGCAGGGGGGTGACGGCACGGCGGAGTCCCGCTATCTCGAAACGGCGGAACTTCTCACGCGGCAGTTCAACCGGGGCTCGGCGTGGCTCTGGGAGACGGGTGAGCCCCGGCTCCTCCTGGACTACTTTCCCTTGGGCGATGACATCGACCACACCTTGCTGGGCTTCCTGGAGCCTGCAAGGCCCGGGTATGATCCGGAGTTGGCGGGGGCTCTGGCCCGGGTCCGGGAGAGGGTCTGGGAACTGGTGGATCTTCGGGTGGGATTCCTGGAATCCCTGGTGATCCCCACCGGAGGAGCACTCTTCGTCAGCGGTGACCACGGCATGCGCCCCAGCTGGCGGATCTTTCGGCCCAACCGGGCCCTGGAAGAAGCGGGTCTTCTGGTGAGAGGGGCCGACGGAGCTGTGGATCTCAGCCGGACGGTGGCCTATTCCAACGGATATTTCGTCATGCTGAACCGCACCGCCTGGCGTGGCGGGATCGTGGAGTCCCACGACGAGGCCCGGGTGGTGGAGCGGGTGAGAGCGGCGCTTATGGATGCCCGGGATTCGCAAGGGGTGCCGGTGGTCACCGGCACCTACGTCCCGGAGGATTTTCCCGAGTTGGGAATGGGAGGACCCACGGGAGGGGACGTCTACTGGTCACTGGCCCCCTTCACCCGACCGTCCTGGGAATTGACGGGCCCGGTGTTGGGAGAGGCGGCGGTGGATGCGGGGCACGGATTTCTTCCCACCGAGCCAGACATGTTCACGGTTTTCTGTGCTGTTGCCACGACCCTGGCTCCTCGTCGCATCGGGCCGGTCCATCTCACCGCCGTGGCTCCCACCGTGGCGGAGTGGGTGGGGGTATCCGCTCCCGGGGATGCAGTGGGAGAGTCCGTACTGGGAAGGCTGCGGAGCCCGGACTGACGAAGCCTCGTTGGTGTCCTGACTCAGGACACTGGCTTCCCACGACTTCCGGGGGTTGAGTACCTTCAGGTCATCGGCTCCCCGCTTCCATCCACGGAGATTACCCCTTGGCCACCTGTCCGAACCCATCCAACCCGCCCAAGGCACCCTGGCTCGGGGCCCTGGCGTTTCTCTTCCTCAGCACGGCATGCGCCCCCGCCTCGCCTCCGGAAGCGCCGGCGCCGGCGCCGGATGATCTGGAGGTAGTGGAACGGCCCATCTCGGCGGCGGCGGCCGATATCAGGGTTGAGGAACTCAAAGGGTGGGTGACTGCCTTTGCACACGACTCGGTGCGAGGCCGAGCCGCATCCAGCCCGGAGCATGACAAAGCGGTTGAGTTCCTGGCCACCGAACTCGGCCGCATGGGCCTCCAGCCGGCGGGCGACGACGGGACCTTTTTCCAGACCGTCCCCATGATCCGCCGGAGCATCCACTCCAACCTCACGGTGGATGGCCGACCGCTGGAACTGTGGGAGGATTGGGCTCCTTACGACCATGGCGCCGAACTGCCTTCCCTGAATGGTGCACAGGTGGTGTTCGGCGGGAATCTGGGAGCCGGTACACCCCTCATCGATGCTGAAGGCGCCCGCGGCAACTTCGTCATCCTGGGCCTTCCCGAGGGGGTGGGCCCTACGCTCCCCCCGGTGGGGCCCGGCAGCCCCCTGGCGGAGGCCGCAGGGGTGGCGGTGACGAATCTGGACCCGGATTTTCCCGACCTGCTGGAGTTTCTCCGCTCGTCCAACCTCTCCCTGGATGGGGTGGAACCTCCCTTTCCCGCGCTTCCAGTTATCGCGTTTCTCTCCACGGACCAGGCCAACCGGCTGCTCCAGACGGATGACTACGCCGAGCTCCCGGTGGGGCACGGTGCGGGCATGCTTCAGGGGGAGTTCTCGTATTCGTCTTCCCAGGCGGAGTCCCGGAATGTGGTGGCTCTGTTGGAGGGGAGTGACCCTGTCCTCCGTGGGGAGCTGGTGGCCCTTGGGGCCCACTCCGATCATACCGGCCTGGCCGCTCGACCTCTGGACCACGATTCCCTCCGGGCCTTCAACCAGGCCGAGTGGGCCATCCAGCGAGAGCTCCCCGCCGGAGAGTCGGTGTCGCCGGAGTCACAGGACCAGATTTCCGTGGATATGGATAGCCTCCGAGCCATCCTCCCCCCGCGCATGGACTCCATTTTCAACGGAGCCGACGACAATGCGTCGGGCTCCATCACACTCCTGTCTGTGGTCCAGGCCTTTACCCGGTTCCCCGTGCCTCCTCGCCGGTCCATCCTCTTCGTCTGGCATACGGCTGAGGAGTTGGGCCTCCTCGGTGCCCAGCATTTCACCGACAACCCTCCCTTCCCGCTGGAGTCCATGGTGGCCCATATAAACATGGATATGGTGGGCCGGGGCACCGCAGACGACCTTCCCCACGGGGGAGCCGACTATCTCCAGCTCATCGGTTCCCGGCGCCTCTCCACCCAGCTGGGTGACCTGGTGGAAGCGGTGAATGGAGCCCAGGCACAGCCCTTCCGGTTCGACTACCAGTTCGACGCTGACGGACACCCGGAGAACTACTACTGCCGGAGCGACCACTACATGTATGCCCGGTATGGGATTCCCGTGGTCTTTTTCACCACGGGAGGCCATGCCGACTACCATCAGCTTACCGATGAAGTGGAGTATCTGGACGTGGAGAAGATGGCCAAGGTGGGACGCTTCGTGCATGCTCTCACCAGCCGCCTGGCCAACCAGGACCAACGACCGCTGGTGGATCAACCCATCCCGGATCCGGATGAGCCCTGCCAGCAGTAGCCCGGAGCGGGAAGGCTACGGTTCAGGGATCTGGAGTCCCAGCTGGGCTGCCAGCGCGTCGCGTGCACAGCGGGGGCCGGCCTGGGCACCTTGCTCCCCAAGGCAGGTCCGGGCTGAGGGGATGTCGGCGGCGGCGGCCAGATAGGCCACCCGCACCCCGGCATAGACCAGGCCCACCGGGGAGTCGCGGGGCGCCAGCTCCCAGCCTTTTTCCTCCCGAAGGGCCAGGCGCCGGACCGTGATGTACCCTGGCATTTCAGAACGTCTCAGGCGAAGCACCAACTCCTCCATCTCCTGCACCCGGCCATCGGTGAGGTAGATCCGCAGCGAGTCCGGCAACCCCGGAATCCGGGTGTACTCCAGAAGCGCCTCATGGACGTGCTCGGCAAACGCTTCGCCGTGGAGGAGGGGGAGTGGGTTTCGCTCCGCCAGCTCCACTTCCCAGGGGAAGGTCCCTTCTCGACCCTCCTCTCGGGACGTCAGGACCCAGCTGTCCAGAGACGTGCGTTCTACGCCCAATACCTCCGGGAGGCCCGGCGCCATGGTGAAGCGGGTGGCGGAGCGAAGCTCTTCGTCCAGAGCCTCTTGCGGAGTGGGAGCGAATCCAGGGAGATCCCCTCCCTGGCAGCCCCAACCCAGAAGGAGTGAACCCAATACCATCCCTCTGGAGAAGGCCCGCAGCGGCAGGCCAGACTTCAACCTGACCTCTCGTCGGATTCCAGCTCTCCCAGATTCCGCTCAAGCAGGGCCTGAGGGTCCGGGTCGCGCCCCATGAACTCCCGGAAGAGCCGGTCCGGATCCTCTCGATCGCCTGCAGCCAGGATGGAGGAGAGGAAGGCCTCACCGGTTTCCCGGTTGAAGATTCCCTCCTTCTTGAAACGGGTGAAGGCATCGGCGTCCAGCACTTCGGACCAGAGATAGCTGTAGTATCCCGCCGCATATCCTCCGGCAAAGAGGTGGGAGAAGGTGGGGATGATGTTGAGGGTGGCGAACTCTTCGTCGGGAGAGAAGGGGAGCAGGATGTCCGTGACGAAGTGGTCCAGTTCCTCCGGGTCCGATGACCTGAACCGCTGGTGCAGGGCCAGATCCAGGGTGGCGAAGGAAAGCTGCCGCATTTGAGCCCACCCTCCCATGAATCGTCGGGCTCGATGGAGCCTCTGGAAGAGTTCCGACGGGAGAGGGTCTCCACTCTCGTGGTGGGCCGAGAAGAGGCTCAAGGCCTCCTCCTCCCAACACCAGTTCTCCATGATCTGGGAGGGGAGCTCAACCCAGTCCCAGGCCACATTCAGCCCCCCCCGGGCAGGGATGGGTACCCGGGATACACAGTGGTGCAGCAGATGACCGAATTCGTGGAAGGTGGTCTCTACTTCCCGGTGGGTGAGAAGGGCAGGCACCTCTCCGTCGGGGGGCGTGAAGTTTCCTGCGATGAAGCCGAGGTTGGGCCTGAAGGTGCCGTTCTCCGCCGGCCCGCCGGAGATGAAGTCGTGCATCCAGGCGCCCTGGCGCTTCTCCTTGCGGGGGAACCAGTCGGTATAGAAACCGCCCAGAAAAACCCCCTTGTCATCCCGCACTTCATAGTACTTCACGTCCGGGTGCCAAGTGGCCTCATTCTCCAGCGGGATGATCTGAAGACCAAACACCCTACGAGCGACCTGGAAGAGCCCGTCCAGCACCCTGGGAAGGGGGAAGTATGGGCGGAGGATCTCATCATCCACCTCATACCGCTCCCGCCGCAGGTTCTCCGATACGAAGGCCACGTCCCACGGGCGAAGGCGATCCAGGCCCAGGGAGAGAGCGTGGGCCTGCAATTCCTGAAGATCTCGCTCCCAATAGGGGCTGGTGCGCTGAGCCAGATCGTCCACGAAGGTGCGGGCCTGCTCGCCTGAGTGGGCCATGGCCTCCTCCAGGCGGTAATCGGGAAAGTCGGCGTACCCCAGGCTTGTGGCCAGGCGCTGCCGAAGGTCCAGGATTTCCACCACCAACGGCTTGTTGGCGTAGTTGCCTTCCTGACAGCGAGACATGAAGGCCCCGTATAGTTCCCGCCGGAGGCTACGGTCCGTGGCGTGCTTCACCACCGCTTCGAAGGAAGGGAAGTCCAGGGTGAGGATCCATCCCTCCTTCCCCTCGTCTCTGGCCCGCTGCCGGAAGCGGTTCCTGGGGCCCACAGGGATTCCTTCCAGCCGGGCCTCCTCCAGAACATGGAGCTGATAGGCGGCCGTGGCATCCAGAACGTTCTCCGAGAATCGCTGCTGGAGTTGAGAAAGCCGCACCCTCAGCTCTTCCACATCCCTGCGGGTCTCCGGGGGCAGGTGGGCGCCGGCCCGACGGAAGTCTCGACGGGTCTTTGCCAGATGCCGGGCGCGGAGCGGGTCCAGCTCTGTCGCTTCCCGGCTTTCGGCGAAGGCTTCCACCGCCTGCCAGAGTCCCTGATTCAGGGAGAGGCGCGACCAGAACCGGGTGATCTCCGGGAGTACCGCATTGTAGGCTTCCCGGAGCTCGGGGGTTTCCGCCACCGACAGGAGATGCTGGACGGGAGTGAGAACCCGGCTCACCCGTTCCGCCAGGTCATCCAGGGCCTGGAGGGTGGAAGCGTAGCTGGGGGAAGCTGAGTTGGCTACCAACTCCTCCACCGCCTCTTCCGCACGGCGCAGCGCTTCCCGCACCGCCGGCTCCACGTGCCCGGCTTCCATCCGGTGGAAGGGGATCCGGAAGTCCCAGGAAAGGAAGGGGTTCTCTGTGAGGGGAGCGGGTGCGGAAGCAGTCATGGGCGGTGGCGTAGGTGAAGGTGCGGGCCGGCGAGGGCGCGACGGCTCGGCCTTCTGCGATGAGGACCGACTCGACGAAGGCGAACGATCTTGCGAAGACGAACGACCTTGTGGAGTGCAATGATCCTTCAATCTAGATGGGATCCCCGGTCTTCTCCACTCCTTTTTGGGACTTCTTTGAGGGAGTCGTCGGGATCATCACGCGTGAGAAGACTTCCTATGGCGGGGGATTGCCCGAAGTTGGCTGGGTGAGCCATCGCACCTGCAACTCGCGACCCGGTTCCTCGGCGGCTTGCTGGTTGTTGGTTCCGTGAATCCCTATGTTGGGCCCAAACCCCCTGCCTTTGCCACCCTGGAGATCATGTGAAGATTTTCCCTCCGCTCTTCTCTGCTCGCCCACGCCATGCAGGCGCGGTGTTGGCGGCCCTGGCCCTGGTTCTCCTGGGCCTCCCGGCACTCCTGCAAGCCCAGTGGAATTTTCGTTACACGCCGGTAGAGGGATATGGACACCATGTCTATCTGGAAGGATACGAGCTGCCCACCCTCTCCACGGGAGTGATGGATCCGGCCCCTTCGCCGGATGGTCGCTTCCTGGCCTTCTCCTCCCGGGGATGGATCTGGGTCCTGGAACTGGAGACCGGGACGGCTCGCCGGGTGACCCGAGAGGGTGAGATGGATTTCCGGCCCACCTGGTCGCCAGATGGGAACCGGTTGGCGCTGGTACGGGACTCCGGGGAAGACACGTGGGTGGTGGTAGTGCAGGCCGCCACCGGGAGGGAAGTCGAGGCTTTCCAGACTCCCGCCATCGACTTGGATCCCGCATACTCACATGACGGACGCCACCTCTACTACAGTTCGGCCCGCGAGGGCACGCTGGATCTGTGGCGGGTGGAGCTGGCCACAGGCATGGAAGAGCGGATCACCAGGGAGCGGGGCATCCAACTTCGGCCCCAACCCCATCCGGATGGGGTGCATCTGCTCTACCTCTCCAAGGCGGGTGGACGAGATCAGGTCCGGATGAGGAATCGGGATACTGGCGAAGAGCGGGTTCTGGTGGAGACCAGCATTGCCAGTCAGGCCCGCCCGGCTCTGAGTCCCGACGGTGGGGTGGTGGCCTTGAACTGGCCCTTGCCCGACGGCGGATGGGAGCTCCGGATCTTCAGCGTCGATGCGCCCACCCTGCCGGTGGTCCTCACCGGAGGGACCGGGGCCCTCCCGCTGGTTCCGTCGTGGAGTCCCGATGGAGAATGGATCTATTACTCCCATGCAAGCCCTCAGGGATCTATGGACGGATATCGGATCCGGGCCAATGGTGGGTCGCCGGAACCGATAGTGGTGCGAAGCTGGGATTGGGAGGGTCCCACGGGGCGGATCCGGGTGCGTACCAGCTTGGCGGGCAGCCTTTCACCTGCGGCGGCTCGTCTGAATGTGATGGACGCATCGGGGCATCCGGCCATTCCCAACCTGGGCCAACCCCGCTTCGACGGCGAGAACGGTCGGGTCTTCTTCTACTCGCCGGGGGTGGTGGAGCTCACGGTGCCGGCGGGACAGGCTCAGATCACCGCGGTGCAAGGCTTCGCCACGGAGGCAGTGGATCGGATGGTGACGGTTCGGCCTGGCGAGACGGTGGATCTGGCGGTGGAATTGGATCCCCTGTGGGATGCTGTGGCGGAGGGTTGGATCTCCGGGGAGCACCACTTCCACCTGAACTACGGAGGACCCTTTCAGGTGGCCCCGGAGGATCTCTTCCTGAAGATGGCCGGCGAGGCCATGGAGGCAGCCACTCCCCTGGTGGCCAACCTCCACAACCGCTTCGGTGAGCAGGATCTGTGGGGGTGGAGTCGGTTGGGTACGCCCCCCTTCGTCCACTTCGGACAGGAGGTCCGGTCCCACTTCCTGGGCCATGTTGCCCTTATGAACACCCGGGACCTCTTCTGGCCCTGGGTCTGGGGTCCAGGGTATCAGCTCTACGCTGCTGACGACCGTCCCAATGCCGAGGCGCTGCGGTTCGGGAGGAGCCAGGGAGGGCTCGGAACGTACGTGCATGTGGTGGGGACCAGGGACCCCTTCTCCGAAGGGAACCAGGGCTCGATTCCCGTGGGCCTCATTCCCGATGCGGTGCTGGGTGATGTGGACGCCTTCGAGATGGTGTGCCTTTGGGCCAACGATCTGGGCACTTCGGAGCTCTGGTATCGCTTCCTGAACCTGGGGATCCCCATCGCGGCCAACGCCGGGTCAGACGTCATGACGGACTTCTATCGCACCATGGCCATCGGGAGTAGCCGGGTGTTCGTCCGGGCGGAGGCCGACGGCGGATGGCCGGCCTATATGACGGCCCTCCGGGAGGGGAGGAGCTTCGTCTCCACGGGGCCATTCCTGGATTTCCAGGTGGCGGGTGGTGGCGGCGACGTGGGTGGGGTCGGTGCGGGAGGGGAGGAAGCCAGCGGGTGGGTGCGCCCGGGAGGTGCGGCACCTTCGGGAGTGGTGCGCTGGCGACTGGATCTGCGCTCACCCACGGCGGTGGACACCGTGGAAATCGTGGTGAATGGACAGGTGGTGGAGACGTTGGCGGGGCTCAGCGGGCCCGGGGCCCGCGTGTTGGAGGGAGAGGTGGAGCTGCCTGAAGGAGGGTGGGTGGCCGCTCGGGCCCACGGGGGCGAGCCCACCTGGCCCGTCATGGCGGAGTTCCCCTTCGCCCACTCCAGTCCCATATGGATCGGAGAACGGGGGAGTGTGGATCCGGCGGCAGCATCCATGGCGGCTCAGGAGCTCCTGCAAGCTTTGGAGGTGGCCGAAGGCCGGCTCCATGCCGGGTATGGGGAAGTGGAGATCCCCAGACTGCAGGCGCGTTACGATGAGGCCCGGGAGCGACTGGAGGGGTGGGTCCGGTAGGCTGTCGGACGGAACCGTGGGGGCACGGGGGGGAGTGGTTGGAGGAGCCTGAATCCAAAGTGTTCCAGACCTGGAGGAGTTGTACATGAAATTGGGTCGCTTCGAACCCCTGGCCTTGAATCTGCTCCGTATCATGGCGGGTTTTCTCTTCCTCCAACATGGAGCCGCGAAGCTATGGGGGTGGTTCGACGGGAGTGTGGTGGAGTTCCCAGAACTCCGCTTTTTCGCCGGCGTGATCGAGTTCTTCGGAGGGATCGCCATCATGGTGGGGCTGAAGACTCGTTGGGTGGCGTTCCTGGCATCCGGACTGATGGCCTTCGCCTACTTCCTCTCCCACGCCCCACGGGGGTTCTGGCCGTATGAGAACGGCGGCACCACCGCCATCCTCTACTGCTTCATCTTCCTCTACCTGTTCGTGAGGGGAGGAGGAGGCATCTCGGTGGATGGCCTTCTCAAGGGGAGGGCGGGACGGCGGGACGTGTGACGTGACGCGCTGGACGACGCTGCGGGACCGGACACGCTCCTAGCCGGAGTGAGGCTTTCCCTCGGTAATCCCTTTCCTACAACTCCCCGCTTTCCACCCATGCCGTCCACCAGAGATCCCGGAGCATACTGGTGCCGGCAGCCAGCCGCTCCACGGCGAATTGAAGGGTCTCGGGGTGGGCCTGGCCTCGGGTGAAGCCGAAGTCCCGATCCAGGCGATAGAGCTCTTCCACCCTGCTGTTGGATTCCCAGATGTAGTCGATGATCCCTCCTCGCACGTTCCGGAGGCGGTGTACTTCCCACCGCACCACGGGGAGGAGGTGCTCGAAGCGCACGTGAACTCCCACGAACTGGCTTTCGAAGCGGGAGTGGAAGGTGCGGTCGGTGGTGTAGCCCTGCGGGTTGGGTGTGTTCCGGTCCCATCCGTTGAAATGGATGGTGGTGTGATGGGGTTGGGAGGCGTCGGTGACGTAGTGCCCCAGGATGCCGGCATCGTTGATGATGCGGGCGTCGATCCAGGGGCGTTGCCGAGGCGAAGCCGACCGCCACATGACGAATTCCGTGACAAGCCGCTGGTAGAGTTCCATGATCTGGAAGGGGAGATAGCCCACATCCCGATGGGGGTTCTCCAATCCCGCCCGGTAGAGGGCGTCTATGAACTCGTATCGGTCCCGGGCGCCATCCAGCGTTCTCCGGGAGGGCATGTTCTCCAGGTCGATGTAATGGTCGTAGCGGAACGACTCGTTCATTTCCCGAAAGGCGTCCTGTCGCCACCGGTCCGGTTCGGGGTTCAGATACTCCAACTGGGCGGCCGCGTTGCGGAAGAAAGCCGGCATCGCAGCTGGCAGGTCCGTGGCGGCGGCCCGGGCCGCGAGTTCATGACCGTGGGCGCCCCAGCGGAGGGCCAGGGACGAGGTGGAGGCCGGGGTCGCACTCAGGGCCACCAATATGAGGACGGCCGCGGCCGCATAACGAGCAGGAGATCGCATGCTGGAAAGATCGATGGGCGGGCGGGGCGGGTCCAGGGGTGAAATGGGACGGGAAGGTTGCGGGAGTGGGGGATGAGGGTTAGGACGGGGGCTGGTGGACAAGCGGAGCGGTCCCAGGGTTGCTGGACGCAAAGATTGGGAGGTGACCGGTCTGCGCTCGCCGACGCCGAGAACCCTCACCCCTCCACCACTTCCCTCACCCGGGCCTCCACACTCCACGGGATGTCCCCCGGTCGCTTCCATCGGCTGGAGGCCGTCCATTCGTCGGGCCTCGCCCCATGCTCCCGGTTCCGACGCCGCAGGGCTTGAATCGGGTCCTTCGACAACACGGGCGAAGGTGGCGCAGCGTCCGGCAGGGGCCAACCCGTTCGGTCGGAGAACCGGGGAGTGCCGTCGGAGCGGAGCTTTACCCGGAACCCTT
>JBBDRI010000012.1:0-50927 GCA_040905545.1 Gemmatimonadota bacterium
CGTCCGCTCGAATTTCGCCTTACCCATCGTTTGCTCCGTAGAGATTCAGGTTCCGTCTCAAGTCCCGGGATGGAGATCGCTCCAACTCCGGGTGGGGGCTTGAGGCTGCCGAAGAGGCGCCTCTCTTTCACACTCACCTTTCCCTCATGTGTCGAACCCAAAGGGCCGGGTCGACTGGACCGCAGAGCTCCGAGCGGGAATTGAACCCGCGACCTCTTCCTTACCAAGGAAGCGCTCTACCCCTGAGCTATCGGAGCGGCCATCGCCCAAAGGAGGCCGAAACCTCTCTCGGAAAAGCGGGAGACGGGACTCGAACCCGCGACCCTCAGCTTGGAAGGCTGATGCTCTAGCCAACTGAGCTACTCCCGCACGGATGGACCACCCTCTATTTCCTGCAACCTGCTTATGCCATTCACTCTCTGAGTCGTGTGTTTCCATGGTGGGGGTAGGATTCGAACCTACGAAGGCATAAGCCAGCAGATTTACAGTCTGCCCCGTTTGACCGCTTCGGTACCCCACCCGATGCCTACCCCTTCCTCCCGTCCCACCCCCTGAACAGATCGCCATGCCTGAGAGCTCACTGGCACGGCGAAGGAGCTGACGGTCGGACTTGAACCGACAACCTGCTGCTTACAAGGCAGCTGCTCTACCAATTGAGCTACGTCAGCGGGCATGGAGCCTTTCAGTATATGCCCTGATCCCTTCACTGTCAACGAGGTAGCCGAGAGTCCGCTCTACCATGGCAGGCCATCAGCCTCGCATCTTCCAACGGGTGCCCTTGGGAGAGTCCTCCAGGACGACTCCACGCTCCTGCAACTCGTCCCTGATGCGGTCGGCCTCAGAAAAATCCCGGGCCTCTCGAGCCACCTGCCGAGCCGCCAGCCGCTCCTCCACCCATGCGCTGAGATCGGCGTCCGGCCCGACCTCCCCGTCCACCAGTTCCAGAAAACCCAGGACCTCATCCAGCGAAGTGAGGGTTTCCAGGGCCAGATCCCGATGGGATTCGGGAATGGGCGCTCCCTTCAAACCCTCCAACGAGGCATTCCCCCGGTTCACGAATACGAAGAGGGCCGCCAGCGCTTCCGGCACGTTCAGATCGTCGTCCATGGCGGCCTGGAAGTCGTGCCGGGCCTCCCTGGCCAGATGCGAGAGGGAACCCGCGGGAGATCCATCTCGTTCCACTGGGTACTCCCGGAGCCTGGCACGAAAGTCCGCCACCCGTCGAACGGCTCGGGCAGACGCATCCAGACCGGCTCGCGTGAAGTTGAGTTCGCTTCGGTAATGGGCAGACAGGAGTTGGTGTCGGAGAGCCGCCGGCTCCACACCTTCGTCCAGCAATTCCCTCACCGTAAAGACGTTCCTCAGGGATTTGGACATCTTGGCACCGTCCACTCGCAGGTGCTTCACGTGGAGCCAGCAGCGAACGAATGGCTTTCCAGTGGCCCCCTCGGATTGCGCGAGTTCGTCCTCATGATGGGGAAAGATGAGATCCTCGCCGCCCAGGTGCAGGTCCAATGTCTCGCCCACCTCGGCCAGCCCCATGGCCGAACACTCCAGGTGCCAGCCGGGACGGCCCTCTCCCCAGGGAGCACCCCAGACTGCACCCGCTTCACGATCTCCTTCCTTGGCCCCCTTCCAGAGAGCGAAGTCCCGAGGGTCCTCCTTCCCGTACTCATCCGCCGAAACCCGCTCACCCTGTTGCATGGCCTCCAGATCCTTTCCGGAGAGCTTGCCATAGTCGGAGAATGCCGCAATGCGGAAGAATACGGAGCCGTCCTCGGTGGTATAGGCCAGACCCTTTTCCAGGAGGCGGCGTACCAGATCCACCATCTCGTCCACGTACGCCGTGGCCCGGGGGTAGGCATGAAAGGGCCGCATACCCAGGGCCTCAGCATCCGCGTGGAAGGCCGTCACAAAGGGTTCCGTATACTCCTGGATGGTCTGACCGGCCGCCTGAGCCGCCTGGATGGTCTTGTCGTCCACGTCGGTGAGATTCATGACGAAGCGCACCTGGAAGCCCCGCCATTCCAGATACCGATGCACCAGATCAAATACCAGGAACGTTCGGAAATTCCCGATGTGGGCCGCGCCGTAGACGGTGGGGCCGCACCCGTAGACCCCCACCCGGGGTGGATGCAGAGGCACCAGGGGTTCCACGGTGCGGGTTTGGGTGTTGTAGAGACGAAGAGTCATTCAGCGGCGCGGAGACAGAGAGAGGAACGAGGGGTCCCCATGGGGTCGGGCGACGGTACGGACTACCGGAGGAGTCGGATCTCAGACACCCTCCACTCCGCCCCCTGTTCCAGGAGTCCGAAGTAGAGACGATGGGTCACGGCATGGGATCCACCGGGACCCACGGCCTCCCAGGCCACCTCAGCGAACCCTCGGGAGGGAGTACCACCCACCTCGGCCCATCGAGCCAGGGTGGCCGACCGGCTGGTCAAGCCATCACGGAAGTCACGGAGAGCCGCCATGACCTGGCGGGGACTGAGGGCCCCCCGCTCGCCTCCTCCCAGGTCCATGCGGACGCCTTCGGGAACCAGTAGGTGGGACAGGTGGGATAGCTCGCCGTCATCCCAGTCCGACACGATGAGGAGCGCAGCCTGTCGAAGAGCCTCATGGTCTCCCTCGCCTGATTGGCCCAGGAGGGCTGCCGGAGCACACCCCAACAGGAGGAATGCTCCGAGAACCCTGAGCATCAGAAAGAACCTCCCACAATGGCGTCCGGCTGATGTTCCACCCCGGCCACCGCCTCCCGAGCGAGATCCAGGGCCGCTGGCGGATCAGGAGCCGACGTCACCGCTCTACCCAGCACCAACGCCGAGCTTCCCCAGGCCACAGCCTTTGCCGGCGTTACCACCCGGGCCTGATCTCCTCGCTCCTGACCCTCCAGGCGAATCCCCGGGGTGAGGAGATACCAGTCCGCTCCCAACTCCGCACGAAGCAACTCCAGCTCCAGGGGAGAACATACCAGACCATCCAGACCGGCATCCTGGGCAGCCCGGGCCAGTCTCAACACGCGGGCATCCATCCCCGCGTCAAGGGCTGGAGCACCCCACACCCGATCCAGCTGGGGAACGGTAAGGGAGGTGAGCACCGTCACGGCCAGTAGGCGAAGCCGGGACGTACTCGCATCTCCGGATTGGACCTCCCGGGCCGCCTCCTGGGCCGCCCTCATCATCTCCACCCCCCCTGCAGCATGGATGGTGAGAAGCTCCACCTCGAGGTCTGCCGCTGCTCGCACGGCCCCAGCCACGGTGTTGGGAATATCATGCAGCTTCAGATCCAGGAATACCCGCTTCCCCAGAGCCCGGAGCCAGTGAACCACCGCCGGTCCCTCTGCCGTGAAGAGCTGCAGCCCCACCTTGTAGAAATCGGCCCGTGGTCCCAGCCGTTCCACGATGGCAGCGGCGTCCCGCCGGGAGGGTACGTCCAGGGCGATTACCAGGTCGGTCATGTGGTGGCCCCGGAGCTGAGGTGGGGGAGCGGGAATCGTCGTAGCCCCTTTACTACTCGATTCGCCCCCCGGGGGTCCGCGAAGGAGAGGGTGCCAATCTGGATGGCCGTGGCACCGGCCAGGAGATAGGAACGGGCATGATGATGGTTCAGAATCCCCCCCACTCCCACCAGGGGGAGCGAGGTCCATCCCCGAGCCTCTTGAACCCGAAGCAATCCCACTCCTCGAAGCGCCGGCCCACTCACTCCTCCTCGGCCGGCCCCCAGACGGGGTTCCCCCGTGGAGGCATGGAGAAGGAGGCCAGGAAGTGTGTTCACCAGGGTGAGCGCATCTGCACCCCCGGCCTCGGCGGCCGCCACCACCTCCCTGGGCGCTGGGGGGTTCGGAGCCAGCTTCACCAGGAGAGGGCGCGAGGTCACCCGCCTCACCCCCTCTACCACAGCCTCCACTGCCACCGGATCCAGGGCAAAGGGTGCACCGTCCCGACTCTGGTCGTTGGGGCACGAGAGGTTCAGCTCAAAGCCCTGGAAGCCGTCTTCGTCGTCCAGGCTGGCTGCCAGGCGGATGTACTCGTCCACATCGTGCCCCGCCAGGCTGAGGAAGCAGCGGGCCCGTTTCAGATAACTCCGAATCCAGGGAAGGTACTCCCGCTTCACGGCCGCCACCCCGGGGTTGGCCAGTCCGATGGAGTTGATCATTCCGCCGGCGAATTCCGCCACCCTCGGCGCCGGATTCCCGGCTCTGGGCTCCCACGTGATGGATTTCGTCACCAATCCACCCAGCGCTTCCAGATCCACCACCTCGCTCACCTCTCGCCCAAACCCACAAGTCCCTGCAGCCAGGAGGACCGGGTTCTGGAGGTTTCCGCCTGGAAACGGGATGCCTGCTCCATTCATGAAGGTCAGCCTCCCCCTGGAGGGTAGCGCTGGAAGAAGAGGTCGATGGCTCGGGCCATGGCCTGTGCGGCCTGCTGTTGGAAACGTGAATCTGCCAGGAGCCGCTCCTCTTCCCGGTTGCTGATGAATCCCACTTCCACCAGCACGGAGGGCATGAGCGCATTGGTGATTACGGCGAAGGGTCCCTGCTTGACCCCCCGGTTGGGGCCCGGATGGCTCCGGCCCAGCTCCCCCTGGACGAGCTCCGCCAGGAGCGCCGACCAGTGCTGATGGTCAAAGGTCCGGAGGTCGGAAAGTATGGAGGCCAGGCCCGGATCCTCCGGTTGATCCACTGCAGAGGCTCCCCCGTTCCGCATGGAGGCATTTTCTGCTGCGGCCACCCTTCTTTCGTGTTCTGTCCGGGCCTCGGACAGGAAATAGGTCTCGAACCCACGGGTAACCGCACGCCCCTGGGGGGTGGCGTTGGCGTGAAGGGATACGAAAACGCCGGGGCGATCATCCTTCCACAGCGTAGCCCGCTCTCCCCGCTCCCAGAGGGGCACCAAGGTGTCGCTATCCCGGGTGAGGAAAACCTCGATCTCGGGGTTCCCTTCCAGCTCCCTGGCGAGAGCCAGACCCAGAGCCAAGGCTACCTCCTTCTCCCGAACCCCCGACGGTCCCACCGCACCGGGCTCCCCACCACCGTGTCCAGGATCGATGACCACCACCCTGGGACGACGAGATGCCCCCACCCCTTCCATGACCTGCTGGGATGGGTTCCCCACTGTGCCGGCCGGAGGACCCTCGGAGCCGGGGGGGAACGCCTCCAGCACCCTCAGCATCCGGGATTCCGGTTCGTAGAGAAAGGATCCCGGCGCATGGCGTGGAAGGAGATCCACCAGCAGTTGTAGCGGAAGATGGAATCCCCCAGCCAGCTCGTAGGGGGCATCGGACAGTTGGAGCAGGCGGCCATTCAGAAAGAAGAAAGGATCCCGGTCTCGCAGGAGGATTTCGTCTCCCCCAGGCAGTTCCAGCCGCAGTTCGCTCCCGCTGCGCTCCAGGGACCATCCCAGCGAGTCCCGGAGCCCGTTGGCCGCCACCGCGGCATACCCCCTGTGGAAGCCCAGGCGCAGATCCACGTCACGCTCGCCGGGCAGCTCCACCCGAATCCCCTCCTGTCCCCCCCGGAGTTGTGCCTCACCCCCTCCCGGTGGAGCCAGAGCGATGCAAAAGAGGATCCACCCCAGGCAGGCGCGCCTGCTGGTGGTGTGGATCACGGCTGCCTCCCCACCGCCTGTCGCGCCTCCCGGATGGCCGACTTCTCCTGGAGCTTGTCCCGGCGGTCGTGGAGCTTGCGTCCCTGGGCCAGAGCCAACGACACCCGGGCATAACCTTTCCGGAAGTAGATCTCCAGGGGGATGAGCGTCAGACCCTTTTCCTCCACCCCCCCCAGGAGCTTTCGGATCTCGGCCTTCCGGAGAAGCAACTTGCGGGTACGTGTGGGATCTGGATTCTCCCTGGTGGCAGCCTCGTAGGGCGCGATGTAGAGGCTATACAGCCACACCTCACCGCCGTCCACCCGGGCAAAGGAGTCCTGAAAGCTCACCTTTCCGTCTCGGAGTGACTTCACCTCGGGCCCCCGGAGCACCATGCCGGCCTCCATGGTGTCCAGAATGTGGTACTCATGTCGAGCCTTGCGGTTGGTGGCCACCACCTTCCGACCTTCTTCCTTAGCCATGATCTACCCGTGCCGCGGGATCAGTAGATGAGGACAGGAGTCCCCACCTCAACCATGTGGAAGAGCGACCGGGCCGCTTCGTTGGTGAGACGGATGCAGCCATGGGAAACCCGCCGGTCTTCCGGGTCGGGGTTCTGAAGCAACTCTGGACGATCGGTACCATGGATGGCCAGGCCGTCTCCCAGATAGAGAGCGGTGTTGCCCATGACTCCGGCCATGTACCGGGACGGGTGATCCCAAGTGGGGATGGGAAGGTTCCTCTGCACATACCACCAATCCGGAGCCTCCCACATGGGGTCCTTTTCCTTGCGGAGGATGCGGAAGAGTCCGGCGGGCGTGTCGAAGGTCCAGTTCTGACCACCACCGGCCAGGGTGAAACCGTTTCCCGTACCCGCGGGCGCCGACCACACCACCGACGGACCCTCCATGAGGAACACTCGATTCTCGGCCAGATGAACCACAATGTAGGGCCCCGTATGATCCAGGAGGGGCGCGGACAGCTCCATGGCTCGCTCCGGTTGGACCACCCGGGTCACACCGCTCTCCGCGTCGGGGAGTATCTGACTCGCCAGCGCGGCGGGTGAAAACAGGTTGACCCCCACGCCGCCCAGTAAGAAAGCGACAAGAAGCGCCACCGAGGCACCTCCTCCTTCCTGCGGATCCCCCCCTTTGGACGTCGTCCGTTCCATCTCCCTCTCCCGCATATCATGGAACACTCGACCCACCTGTCCTCCCAGAATGAACACGGCAGCTCCGTAATAGATCCAGAAGAAGAGGATCGCGCCGGTGGCCAGGTTCCCGTAGATGGAGCGGTAGTCGGCCACCGAACCCGCATACCACCCGAACGCCGACTTCATGAGTTCGAACGCGATTGCGGTAAAGGTTGCGGAAAGGACGGCCAGGGGCCAGTGAGGACGCCGACTGGGCACATAGTGGTAGATGAGAAAGAAGGAGATCCAGACAGAACCGAATGCGAAGAGACCACCGAAGGGGAGCTGCCCCAGCTCCCGGGAAAAGCCGGATGGGAGGCGGTTCGACAGGGTCTGATAGAAGCTGGATGCCAGGAAGCTCACGCCCAGGTTCGTCAGGATGAGCAGCCCCCCCGCCATGACAAAGAGGGCATCCACCGCCTTCCCACGGATGATCCCCCTTCCCTCCGGTATGCCGTACACCCTTCCCAGGACCACCCTGAGGGTGGCCACCAGGCGGGTGGAAAACCAGAGCAGAAAGAGAGCTCCAGCCATGGAGAGCCCGGTGCGATCTTCCACCAGACGTTGGGCTGCCTGACGGATCCCTTCCTCCAGTTCGATGTCCCCTCCCACGGCCGGCACGGCCTCCAGGAGAAATCCCAGGATGGCACCGCCGGGGTCACCGAACCGGGCCGCCAGAAAGGTGGCGGAAAGACCCACCACAAGAAGGAGGAAAGGCACGGCCGCCGCCACCACGTTGAAGCAGATGGCGCCGGCCATGAAGAACAATTCGTCTGCCTCCACCCGGGTCCACAGCGCTCGGAGGAACTGGAGCACCGCCGACCTGAGTGCGGAAAACACGAATCGGTGGATTCGTCGCGATTCTCCGCCGGATCGGGGATCATGGGTGAGACAAACGAAGGGGGCCTGCTGAAAGGCTCATGGACGGATGGGGGGAAATGGGTTCAGCTCTCCTCCGCCTCCTCCCCTTCGTCGGTCACTTTCCGAGCTGCTTCCACCCCCGCCCGATACGCTACCTTCGAGCGCTCGAGCTTCTCTTCCAGCTCTCCCCGGGCCTCCTGAGCCGCGCCCTTGCCCGTCTCAACCGCCTCCCGCACCGCTTCCACTCGGTCCATCACCCCTTCCCGCACCTCTTCCAGACGGGCTTCCAGGGTCTCCTGGGCCTCTCGGATACGATCCTCTGCGGTGGCTCTGAACTTCTGGGCCCGCTGCCGGATCTCTTCCTGGGTTTCCTCACCGGTACGCGGAGCCAGCAAGAGGGCCACACCGGCCCCCAGGACAGCCCCTAGGATGAAGGCCCCCAACCCGGCTCCCCCGTCCTTCTCGATGACGATGGTTCGGATATCTTCGTGCTGGCTCATTTTGGCTGACTCCGTGCAGGTGCAAGACTTCGGAGACCCTGTGGGGCCTCACTGGATCCCGGGCGTCCCCGGAGTTGAAAGGTATTCGAGGGATCCTTCCGGTACAAGCCGGGCCCGGCGTCAGACCTGGGCTCGGGGGTCGCCCCCATCCAACTCCGGCGCCGGGTATCCCGGCCGTCCCATGAGGCCATAGGTCAGCACTTTCCCCAGCTCCACACCTGGCTGATCCAGTGGGTCAACCCCGTAGAGGAACCCGGCCATGACCGTACTGAGCTGGAAGAGATAGAGGAGCTCGCCAAGAGACTTCTCGTTCACCTCCGGAAGCTCCAGCAGAAGGTTGGGCCGCCCCTGCCGCCGGAGGGCCTCAGCGGTGGCCCGTCGCTCCACATCCAGAAGTTCCTTGAGGGTGTGGCCGCCCAGATACCCCATGGCATCGTGCCCCTGGTGGAGATGGGGAATCGCCAGGGGATCGGAAACGTGCGTCTGGGAGATGAATATCACCACCTTGTCTGCCGGCCCCTCCATGAACAGTTGAAGCTGGGAATGCTGGTCGGTGGCTCCCAGGGCTGGAAGGGGGGTGGGCCCCACGGACACCGGGCCCTGGGCAGTGGGCTGAAGTTTACCCAACGATTCGCCCCAGAGTTGCTGGAACCAGAGTCCCAGGGTGCGCAATCGATCGGAGTAGGGCATGAGAACGTGGATGCCCTTTCCGTCGTCCATGTGGGCCCGATGCAGCAGGACGGCCAACATCCCGGCCGGGTTCTCCAGCAGGTCGGCTGTGCGGCAGCGGGCAGCCATGGCCTCGGCGCCATCCAGGAGCGCATCCACCCTCACGCCCGTGGCCGCAGCGGGAAAGAGCCCTACCGGAGACAGGACCGAGAATCGCCCGCCGACATTGGGCGGAACAGCCAGGGTGAGGATGCCCTCCGCCTCGGCCAGCTTCCGAAGGCTTCCCCGCTCTGGGTCCGTGGTGAAGAGGAGATGACCTCGAGCGGCCTCTTCCCCCACCTCCTGTCGAAGGCGCTCCGCCACCACGAGAAACTGCGCCATGGTCTCGGCCGTAGACCCTGACTTGCTCACCACGTTGAAGAGGGTCCTCCGGAGGTCCAACCTGTCGAGGAGCTCCGCGATGGACTCCGGATCCACGTTCTCCAGCACGAAGAGTCTGGGGAAGTGGTCGCGACTCTCCCCGTCGCCCTGGTTCCAGAGGGGTCCGAGGATGGCGTCGGCCACCGTGCGGGTGCCCAGAGCCGAGCCACCGATGCCCAGGACCACCAGATTCTCGAACCACTGTCCGAAGGAGTCGGCAACGGCCTGCACTTCGGCCAAGCCGGACCGGAACTCGCCCAGGGCCATGAATCCCAGGGTGCCGTCGGCCTCCGCAGCCTCGACCCGGGCATGGACCTCGGCGAAGCGGTTGGACAGCGGGCCCTCCAGATCGGACCAGGTCACTCCTCCTTCCGAGAGGCAGGTGGCCAGCATGTTGCTGTAATCCAGGGACACTCTTTTCATGGCATTCCGTCCGCGGTTGGGAAGTCCTTACGTTCCGCTGACCCGTCGCGGGTGGGCGCACCTACCTCCACCGTGAGGCCATCATAGGCCGGCTGCACATCCGGGGGTAGGCGATCCAGCAGCTCCCGGTGAGACACGCGGTGTGTCAGATGCACCAGATACGTCTGCTTCGCACCTACGGCCCGGGCCGCCTCTACCGCTTCTTCCACATTGAAGTGCGTGGGATGCGGATTCCCGAACCAGAGGGCGTTCAGGACCAGCGTGTGGACCCCCTTGAGCGCCTGGAGCGTGGCGTCTGGGAGCCGCTTCCCATCCGTGATGTACCCCAGGCCACCCGCCCGAAAACCCAGGACCATCATGGGGCCGTGTGGAACCGCCAGGGCCTGAAAGGAGGTGCCTCGCACATCCACCCGGTCGCCCTCCTCCACTGGAAGAAGACGCACTCTGGGCTTCGAAGTGCCGCGCGGTGGCCGGATGGAGTCATCGAAGATGTAGGTGAATCGGCGAATCAGGGACCCCATGAGGGGCCGGGGTACGTAGGCCGGCACGTCTTCCCCTCCCCGTACCGTGAAGGCCCGGAGATCGTCGATGCCGTGCACATGGTCGGCGTGGGTGTGGGTGTACCATACGGCATGGATCCGACCCACCTTCTCGCGAATCAACTGGAGGCGCAGTTCGGGAGGCGTATCCACCAGGAGGGAGTTCCCCTGCCATCGCAGGAGGGCTCCGTGGCGCCCTCGCTGGTCCCGGGGATCGTCTGACGAGCAGGTGTCACAGGAGCACCCCACCACCGGAACCCCGAAGGACGTCCCTGTACCCAGAAAGGTCAGTCGCATCGCCGGATCAGAGCCTTTCCACCCGCATGGTGTTGGTGGTCCCCGCCTCATGGAAGGGGAAGCCCGCCGTCACCACAATGGGCTCGCCGGGACGACCCAGCGCCGCATCCAGGACCGCCTCCCGACCCACGTCCATGAGCGCTTGGTAGCTCACTTCCTCCTCCCTCGCCAGGATGGGATGGATCCCCCAGACGGCGGTGAGCTGCCGAAAGGTACGAGGGTCCGTACAGACGGCAAAGATGGGCACAGGCGGCCGGTAACCGGAAACCAACCGGGCGGAGAATCCGCTCCGGGTGATAACGATGAGCGCTGGTGCCCCGAGCTGTCGCACTGCCGACACGGTGGCAGAGGCCACGGCGTGCTCCCGCGGAGTGGCTCCCGCCCGGATGAGGGACGTGGGCTCCGGCAGATAGAGAGGGCCTCGTTCCAGAACGCCGCTCCCTTCGATCTCCCGACTGATCCGGACCAGCGCATCCAGCGCCAGGATGGGATGTCGTCCCACCGCCGTCTCTCCCGACAGCATTACGGCATCGGTACCGTCCAGGATGGCGTTGGCCACATCTGAAGCCTCGGCCCGGGTGGGGCGGGGGTTCTCCAGCATGGACTCCAGCATCTGGGTGGCGGTGATGACGGGCCGTCCGGAGTAGTTGGCCAGTTGGATGATTCGTTTCTGAGCCAACGGAACCTGCTCGAAGGGCAACTCCACCCCCAGATCTCCCCGCGCCACCATGACCAGATCAGTTTCATGGAGGATCTCTTCCAGGTGCACCATGGCCCGGGCCATTTCGATCTTCGCCACCACAAGCGCCCTGCGACCCACCCGGGCCTTCAGGGCCGACACATCCGCTCCTCGTCGTACGAACGAGAGGCCCACGAACTCCGCATCCATGTCCAGGGCGAAGGTGAGATCAACCAGGTCCTTCTCCGTGAGAGATGGTGCCCGATCCAGTCCCCGGGGAACGTTGATCCCCTTATGACTACCCAGCAGCCCTCCCCGAACCACCCGGAAGGTGGCTCGATTCCCCTTGGTACCCCGGCACTCCAGTTCCAGGAGCCCGTCATCCAGGAGCACTGCATCACCAGGCGCCAGCTCCACAGCCAGGTCGGCATAGGTGGTGGGGATCTCCCGAGCCTGGACGTCCACCTCTTCTTCCGGAGCGAAGGTGACTTCACTCCCCTCCCGCAACTCCAGAGGCTCCGTCAAGTCGCCAACCCGGATCTTCGGGCCCTGCAGATCCACCAGGATGGCTACGGGTCGACCCGCCTCCTCCGCAGCCTCGCGGACCCACTCCACCACCTTCTGATGATCGGCCTTACGGCCATGGGACATGTTGATCCGGGCCAGATTCATGCCGCCCCGCACCAACGCACGAATCTTCTCCGGCGAAGCGGTGGCGGGTCCGACGGTGCAGACGATCTTCGTCCTGAGCATGGTATCCTCTATGGATTCCTGGTGGCCGGGTCTAGGAGCGTGTCCGGGTAATGGGGCGAGCCGCGTTACCCGGACACGATCCTATGGATTCCTGGTAGCCAGGTAAGACATGAAATCTAACCTGTTTCCCATCAGCGGCACCCCGTGCTGCACCGGGGCCTCGCCACCGATCCCCATTGGTGCCCCGTGGGGGGAACGCCCGTCCGCCGAGCGGGTAGGCCTTCTCGACCGCCCCATTTGGGGGAACCCATGCACAGACGCAAGAAGGAGTGGGGCACATCCCACCATGACGGCCCTTTTGATCGAAACGTCCCAAGCCCTGGAAGCGGCTCTGGAGAACGCCTACCAGGAGGAACGGATTGCCCTGGACTGCGAAGCGGCAGGCTTCCATAGATACACGGACCGACTCTGCCTGATCCAGCTCTCCACTACGAAGGCCACCATTCTCATCGACCCCCTGGCCTTCGACCCGGCCCCGCTCCTCCGGCCCATCCTTGAAGACCCCGTATCCCAGATCGTGATGCATGGAGCCGACTATGACGTTCGGCTTCTGGATCGCGATTTGAACATACGGCTCAGCAATCTCTTTGATACGCAGGTGGCTGCCTCCCTCCTGGGGGAAGAGGGTCTGGGACTCGCGTCTCTGTTGGAAAGGCATCTCGGCGTCCGCCTTTCGAAGAAGTACCAGAAAGCGGATTGGGCCCGGCGGCCACTTCCCCAGGAGTACCAGGACTACGCTGCAGGAGACACCAAGCATCTCCATGAGTTGGCAGACCTCCTGGGGGATCGCCTGGAGAAGGCCCGGCGGACCTCCTGGGCCAAGGAGGAGTTCCGGGCGTTGGAGTCCATTCGATGGGAAGAGCAGGAACCGGAGGACCCGGTCCTTCGCATCCGGGAAGCCAAGGAGCTCTCCCTGAGGCAGCTCTTCGCCCTCCGCAAGGCCCTGGCCTGGCGCGACGAGGTGGCCAGGGATCGGGATCGAGCCACCTTCCGGGTGGCACCGGACGGGGCTCTGGTGGATGTGGCGCGGAACCTCCCGGGATCCATGGAGGAATTGGAAGAGATCCGGGGTCTGTCCCGAAGCCTTGTCAGGGACTCAGGCCAGGATCTCCTGGCGGAGATCCAGGAGGTGGTCCGGGCACCTGACACCGACCTCACCCCGTACCCCAGCAGAAGCCGCAATGGGTCTCGGGGCGGCGGGCGAGCCCGACTCGCTCCAGATGAAGAGGAGCGAGCCAACAAACTCAAGGAGGCGCGCAACCGCCAGGCCCGGGCGTTGGGAATCGACCGAGGAACCCTCCTGCCCAATGCGGTTGTGGCAGACGTGGCCCGGAGGCAACCCGACTCCCTGGAGACCCTGGTCCAGGTGCCCGGAATGAAGCGTTGGCAGGTGGAAGCCGTGGGAGAAGCACTCCTGAAGGCTCTTCCAGGCCGCAAGAAGGATTAAATCAACCCAGCGTCCCGGGACCTTCCTGTGAGACGCTGCACCCCTCTGATCTTGGAGGTTCGATGGCGTCGGAGATGCTCGAAAGGGATGACCTTTCCATCTATGTGGTGGCCGGTGTTCCCAAGAGCTTCAAGAAGAAGCTCCAGAAATTCGTGGACGCCGAATCCAAGGCGGAAGGCGATGTCATGCTCCTGGAAGAGGAGCTCACCGAATGGGTGCTTTCCAGACTCCGAGGGGAGAAGCGGAGGAGTCATGAACGGACGCCTGCATCGGCTGCGCTGTGGCGGGCCTTTCGAGCTCTGAGCGCGGCACGCTATCACCTGCAGGACGACGAACTGGAGAGCCGAGTCCGGGAACTGCGCTCCCAGGTGGAGGAATTGTGGCGGGACACCAGCCCGCTCTTCCCCGAAGAAGAAGAGGGACTGGAGGAGGAAGAGGTGGGGGCCGAGAGTTGACGCCCCGGTAGTGCAGACCTCAACGGCTCAGGCGGACTCTTCCTTGTTCTTGCACTCGATGCAGTAACGGGCGTGGGGAAGGGCATCCAGTCGGTCGAAGCCCACAGGGTTCCCACAAGTGTGGCAGGTCCCGAAGGTATCCGGGTTGTTGTATAGCCGGCGGAGGGCTTCCTCGATGCGGTAGAGGTACCTCCCCTCCTTCGTGGCGAAGAGAGCGGCCTTCTCCCGTTCCATGGCCTCCGTCCCCTGGTCAGCCATGTGATCGGTGTAGGCGGTGAGATCGGAATCGCCGGACTCTCGGGTGGCCTTGGCCATCTCGTCAAAGAGACCCAGAGACCGCAATGCCCTGGCTCGCTCCTGCATGAGACGCTGCTCCAGATGTTCCAGTTGACCCTTCGTGAGCATGGGAACCTTCGTCCTCCGGGTGGGGAAGGAATCCGCCCTCCGTGAACTGCCCTCCGTGAACTGGCCATGGCATGGGGGGGAATCTTGAAAGAATTGAAAATTAATACCTGAAGGGGTGCCCCGTCCACGGTTCGGTCACCCGATAGGCGCATCACTCTTTCCCTTGGGACTTAAAAGGCTGTTGAAGAAGTAGAGGGCGCCGCCGTTGGATCAACAGCCTTTTGAGAGCCCCATGACAAACCCTGGAGTGTCACAATGAACCAGATCCCCTGCGTTCGCTGCAAGGAAACGAAGGAAGCCCTGGACCGCCCCCCCTTTCGGAATGAATTGGGAGAGCGGATCCAGGGCTCCATCTGCCGGAGCTGCTGGCAGGAATGGCTGCAACACCAGACCCTCCTCATCAACCACTATGGTCTGGACCCCCGGGAATCGTCCGCCCGGGAATTCCTATACGGCCAGATCAAGGCCGTCCTCCTGGGAGAGGGGGAGGTGAAGGAAGTGGACACCTCCCGCGAGGGATCCGTGGAGTGGTAATCTCGGAGGAAGCCGGAGTTCACTGATGTCAGGCGGTGAGCACCTCCCGCACCAGGCCCAGCGCCTGCTGCAACTCCTCCTTGGAAATGATGAGGGGCGGCGCCAGGCGAATCACCTGATGGTGGGTCTCCTTGGCCAGGAGGCCCCTGCGCTGGAGGGCTTCACAGAAGGGACGGGCGGGACCCGATGACTTCTTGATCACCACTCCGATCATGAGCCCCTTGCCCCGGACCTCCTCCACATGCGGGGAACCGATGGCCCGGAGCTCTTCCATCATCCACTTCCCAAGCTCCGCAGAGCGCCCGGGAAGATCCTCTTCCAGGGTGACGGCCAGGGATGCCCGCCCCACCGCCGCACCCAGAGGATTACCACCAAAAGTGGAGCCGTGGTCCCCGGGGTGGAACACGTCCATGTACTTGGAGTCGGCCAGGGCTGCCGAAACGGGATAGACCCCGCCACCCAGGGCTTTCCCAACGGTGACGATGTCAGCCCGCACGCCCTCCCAGTCCACGCAGAACAGCTTCCCGGTACGCCCCAGACCGGTCTGGATCTCGTCGGCCATGAAGGCCACGTTATGCTCCTGGCAGATTTCCCAGGTGGCCTTCAAGTAGCCATCGGGGGGAACCACCACGCCACCTTCACCCTGGATGGGTTCCACCAGGAAGCCCACCGTGTTGGGCCCTACCGCCGCCCGGAAGGCCTCTACGTCTCCGTACGGCACCTCCCGGAAGCCGGGAGTGAAGGGACCGAACCCATCCTTGTACTGCTTTTCGGTGGAGAACCCCACGATGGTAGTGGTACGGCCGGCGAAGTTGTTCTCACACACGATGATCTCGGCCTTGCCGTCGGGAACTCCCTTCACCTTGTAGCCCCACTTCCGGACCATCTTGATGGCGGTCTCTACCGCCTCGGCTCCGGTGTTCATGGGAAGAGCCTTTTCATACCCGGTAGCCTCGCACAGCGCCTTCAGGAACGATCCCATCTGGTCGTTGTGGAATGCCCGGGAGGTGAGGGTGATGCGGTCCGCCTGGTCCTTGAGAGCCTGGATGATCCGGGGATGGCGGTGTCCCTGGTTCACCGCCGAGTAGGCGCTGAGCATATCCATGTACTTGTTGCCTTCCACATCCCACACCCAGATCCCTTCCCCGCGCTCGATAACCACGGGCAGCGGGTGATAGTTGTGGGCGCTGTAACGGTCCGTTTCATCCAGAAAGCTCTGCGTCCGCTCCCCTGTCGTCTCGGTGATCATGTCGATCCTTTTGGTTCCATTGCATGAAGACTCCCTGGGGACGGTCCCCAGGATGACTGAGAAATTATGCACAATTTATGATTAGGAATAAATACCCTGAATCCCGTCCCACCCCTCAGTCGTGAGAGGGCGACTCCGGCATACCCCTGTATCGTACCGGGGGTCGGGGGGTCTCGTCCACCTCCAACTGAAAGAGATCCGGGCGCGCATAGTGGCCCACCACATCGAAATCCAGCTTTCCCCGGTGGATGGCCCCTGGATCCATCTCCACCAGGAGGAGGCCGGTTTCATCGTAGAGCGGACCGGCCAGACAGCTCCCGTCCGGACCGTAGATCGCACTGCCGCCCCGGCACAGAATCTCCGGTGCCTCCGCCAGCTCTGCGGCCACGTCCTCATGGCTGGGAAAATCCCCTCGATGCACGATCTGGTTACATCCCAGGACGTAGCATCGACCCTCCAGCGCGATGTGGGTGAGGGTGGCCTGCCAGCGGTCCCTGGCGTCTGCCGTGGGTGCCAGGTAGATCTCCACGCCCTTCCCGTACAAAGCCATACGGGCCATGGGCATGTAGTTCTCCCAGCAGATGAGGCCCCCCACCCGTCCCAGGGGGGTATCCACCACCGGAAGCGTGCTGCCATCCCCCTCGCCCCAAACCAGCCGCTCGGCGGCGGTGGGCTTCACCTTGCGATGCTTCCCCAGAATGGATCCGTCGGATCCCAGGAGAAGGAGGGTGCAGTAGAGGGTGGCCGCACCAGGGTACCTGTCCCGTTCCACCACTCCCACGGCCAGGGTGATGTCGAGTTCCGCCGCCAACTCGCACATGCGCTGGGTTTCAGGCCCGGGCACGGTGATGGCGGCGTTCCGGTACCGTTGGAAGAGCCTGCGGCCGGCCTCGGTACGTCCCCCTAGCACGGTGCCGAAGCGAAGGCCCCACGGATACCCCCCCAGGAACGCCTCCGGGAAAAGCACCAGGTCTGCCCCCTGTCTGGCTGCCTCCCGGGACCAGCGTTCCACCTCATCCAGAGCCCGGCCCGTATTGAACGGAAAGCCCTGGGGCTGCACCACCGCCAGGCGAGGGTGCCCGTCCCGGATCGCATCCTGGGCCGCGTCCTTGGCGGCGTCCTGGGCGGCGTTCAACCCGGGGTTCCAGCATGTCCCGCCGAGCCTGGAGCACCTGCCTCCAGGCCCCGGGCCAGCTTCAGATCCAGCTCGGTGACACCGCCCTGATCATGGGTGGACAGAGTCACTTCCACCCGGTTGTAGACGTTCCGCCAGTCGGGGTGGTGATTCAGCTTTTCAGCCAACAGTGCACCGCGGGTCATGAACTGGAACGCTTCAATGAAGTCCGAGAACTGAAAGTCCTTCCGGATGGCATCTCCGTCCCGCTCCCACCCTGGGAGCTGTGCGAGCCCGGTACGAAGATCGTCGGCAGAGAGCAGAGAGGGTCGAGACATGTGGCTACCCGGGTCTGTGGGAGAACGAGGCGGGGCATGGGCCCCAGGGCGATCAGGGCTCAAGTACCGGAAAGGCGCCCGGATGATCCGGCCAGTCCCATGATCTGGGTAGGAGCGTGGCCGGGCAGTGGGGCGAGACTCGTTGCGCGCACCACGAGTGCCGGCGCCCCCGAACGCAGACGTAAACGGCCCTGAGGCGCATCCTGCCACCTCAGGGCCGTTGGGCCGGTTAGAGACCGATAGGAGAGTCGCAATCTACCTCTTGCTTATCCGCGCCCTGCTTATCCGCATTCGCTATACCCGCAGATGTGGCACTTCATGCACCCCTCCTCGAAGGCCATCTGACCCGCGCCGCAATCCGGGCAGCTGGTGAGAATCTCATCTCCCATGTCCCGACCGGTGTCGAAGCCCTCTGCGGCAGGCTGCATGGCACCCTGCGGCCCCACCGGGGAAACGGGGGATGGGAGGAGTTCTCCCTGGACCCCCTCCTTCTCTTCCAGATACCGCTCGATGGCCTGGGCCACGGCATCGGGAGCCGACAGGACCTTGTTGGGCCCCACCCCCACTGCCCGATCGCAGGAGATCCCCCGGAGCTGCTCCCGCACTGCCGTGATAGGCACGCCAGATCGAAGTGCCAGGGAGATGAGTCGACCAATGGCCTCGGAATCGGCCATGGCGGCGCCACCGGCCTTCCCCAGGGTGCAGAACACTTCGAAGGGACGTCCGGTCTCATCTTCGTTGATGGTGACGTACAGGTCTCCCAGGGGGGAGTTCATCTTCATGGTGCGGCCCCGCAGCATGGCCGGTCGACCCCGCTTGTTCCTCCGAGCCGCCGCGGCGTGGTCATGGGCTTCCACCTGGGCCCGGACCGTCTCCAACTCCACGGCCAACCGATGCGCCTGCTCCCGGGCATCGGCCAGGGCTTCCTCCAGGGCCACCCGCTGGGCCTGCTCGTCGGGCGAGGCCTCCTTCTTCTCCGTCTTCCCCGTGGACAGCACCTGCATGGGCCGCGACCCATCGCGGTACACCGTCACCCCCTTGCAGCCCAGACTGAAGGCCAGTTCGTAGATCTGGCGGACATCGTCCGGGGTGGCTTCGTTGGCGAAGTTGGTGGTCTTGGAGATGGCAGAATCGGTGTGCTCCTGGAAGGCCGCCTGCATCCGGACATGCCACTCCGGAGGAATGTCGTGGGCGGTGACAAAGACCCTCTGCACCTCTTCGGGCACCTCCGGGAAGTGGATATGACCCTCGGTGGCGATGCGCTCCATGAGGGCTTCCGAGAACCAACCCTGCGCCTTGGCCATGCGAACGAACTCTTCGTTCACGTCCGGCATGAGCGCCCCCGCCTGGTTCCTCATGAACGCCACGGCAAAGAGGGGCTCGATGCCACTGGAGCAGCCGGCAAAGATGGAGATGGTGCCGGTGGGTGCCACGGTGGTGAGGTTGCAATTCCGCAGGGGCCGCTCAGGGCGGATCCGCGAGCCGTCGGCCCGTCGGGCACAGGTCTCGTCCGGGCCCCAGATGGAAGCCTCCCACGCAGGGAAGGTGCCCCGGGTCTCGGCCAACCGCTCCGATGCGTTCCGGGACTCCTCGTCTACGAACTCCATGACCCGTCGGCCCATCTCCACCCCTTCGGGGCTGTTGTAGGGAAGTCCCAACCGCACCAGGAGATCGGCCCACCCCATGACACCCAGGCCGATCCGCCGGATGGTGTGGGCCAGGTCGTGGATATCCTGGAGGGGGTAACGGTTCACGTCGATGACATTGTCCAGGAAGTGGGTGGCCATATGCACCACCTGCCTGAGTTCCTCCCACTTCACCCGATCTTCCGGCGGGGCTTCGGCGGGAGCATCCTCCCGCACAAACTTGCCCAGATTCACACTGCCCAGGTTGCAAACATCGTAGGGGAGGAGAGGCTGCTCCCCACAGGGATTGGTGGCCTCGTACGATCCCAACTCCGGGACGGGGTTGTGCTCGTTGGCCCGATCGATGAAGAACGTTCCCGGTTCTCCGGTCTTCCAGGCCCCCTGAATGATGAGTTCGAAGATCTGACGGGCGTCCTCCTGACCCACCACGGAGCCATCACGGGGGCTCAGGAGGTCGTATGTGTCGCCTCGTTCCACCGCCTCCATGAAGGCGTCGGTGATGGCCACCGAGATGTTGAAGTTGGTGATCTGCGAGGTATCGTCCTTGCAGGCGATGAACTCCCTGATGTCCGGATGATCCACCCGGAGGATTCCCATGTTGGCGCCCCGGCGAGTTCCGCCCTGCTTCACCACCTCGGTGCTGGCATCGTAGAGACGCATGAAAGACACCGGGCCGGAAGCCACGCCCATGGTGGAGCGAACCGTATCTCCCGTGGAGCGAAGGCGGGAAAAGGAGAAACCGGTCCCGCCTCCTGACTGATGGACCAGGGCCATGGCTTTCAGGGTGTCGTAGATTCCACTCCGTCCATTGGAAAGAGCGTCGTCCACAGGCAGTACGAAACAGGCCGAAAGCTGGCCCAGGGGGCGACCGGCGTTCATAAGAGTGGGGGAATTGGGCTCAAACCGTCCGGTGGTCATGAGTTCGTAGAAGTGCCGAGCCAACTCTTCCACAGCGGCCTCGGAAGCGCCGAATCGCCGATCCCCCTCCGCGATGACCCGGGCCACCCGCCAGAACATGGTCTCGGGCTCCTCCACCGGATTCCCCTCCGGATCCTTCTTCAGGTATCTCCGGGCCAGCACGATCCGGGCATTCTCCGACAACTCCGCCGGTGGCAGGTCGGCAGGGGTTTCGTCGGGGAAGATCCAGGGTTCGGACATGGGGGGGATGACCTGTGGTTCCGGCATGTGGAGACTCCTTGCGCTGCGGTGGCGGCTGTGGGACTCGTGGGCCCTGTGAAGAGCACCTCAAGCAGATGTGGAAAATGTCGGAGACCGGTTGGCAACACTGGGAGAACGGTGTGGAAATCGGTCAGACACCACAAAATCTTGCGGCGGAGGCATAGTAATGACCCCATATGTAGTGGTCAACCCTTGCGCTTCCCGAATCTCCAAATGGGACGATCCGGGCATCCTGAGCCTCTGGAGACGGGGAGGTGTGGCTCCAGGAAGGTCCCTGGCCTACCTTCCCCTTAGAAGGCCCCCGTCACCCTGGAGATCCCATGCCCACCTTGCGAAATTCCGTGAATGCAGCCCTCACCATCGGGGGCCTCATCATCGCCTTCGCCGGGATCCTGTTCTCGGAAGACAAGCAGGCCCAGATCATTGCGGTGCTGGCCGGATTTCTCCTCATCGAGATCGGGGTCTGGGGACTGGCGAACCCCTTTCTTCCCTCACACCGGAAGTTCTCCCGACTCCGCGATGAAGTGGATGCCTTCATCGGGAACGTGCGCCTGATGAATGCAGCCAAGCTGCGGGCCAGGCATGAGCCAGGCCCCGAACATGAGGCTCAGGTGGCCCAACTCCTGGCGGATCTGCACCGCCAGGTGGATCGCATAGGCGAGCTGGCCGGGCAATATGATGGCGGCGTCCAGCCAGTGTCCTGACCCACGGGGTCACGTCAAAACGAGCGCCCGAAGCGCAGATAGACGGAGGGAGACCGACCCTCCTCCAGGGGGACAGCCACCCCTCCCCGGAGGGTGATGGGGAGGGCGAAGAAGGCCAGACCTTCAGCCAGAACCTCGCCGCCCACAGAGTGGAACCATCTCCGGGGGGTGCTGCCGGTCCCGGCCCACGCACTGCCCCCGTCCCACCAGAGAGAGACTGAAAGACCCCGACCATAGAAGGGGAGAAGCCCTGCGCCTCGATGGATGAGGCCCACCGGGAGCCGGAGTTCGGCCGAGGCGGCCAGTACGTGCCGACCTCGGCTCACCCCCTGGGAATAGCCCCGGAGAGGAAACGAAATGGATCGGGCCCCGGGCGAGAGGAAGCTGCCTGGCAGAGCGCCTCCCCCCGCCGCCCCTCCCAGGGCAAAGTGGAAGCCATTCGCTCCCGGGCCCGTGGCGCTCCCGCCATGGACGCGGAATGCCAGCACCCGTCGAGCGTATCCCCCTCCTCCCAGGGTTCGGTACATCCGCAGTTGACCCGTGACCTCTCCGAATGAACCATCCCGTCCTGGGACTCCGGACTCCTGGTCCGTCAGTCCGCGCTGCCTCCGCACTCGCCCCTGCAGCGCCAGCGCAGTCCCGTCCTCCGGAGAGATGGAGAAGGGGAAGGTCCGAGCAGTGTTGGTGGAAACCCCCATCCGCCCCTCCAGGAAGCGGGCACGGGGTCGCTCCAGTCCGAACCGGGTGGAGAGCTCACCCGATTCCGGCTCTACCACCTGGAACTCCCGCTCCAGGACCCCCACCAGGAACGTGGCGCTGGACACTCGCCGGAAGGTGACCCGGGGTATCCGGATCCCCCCCTCCCCGCGCACTTCCCTGCGCGCTACCGGGAGGGTGTCGGAACCGGGGAGTCCCTGGTCATCCCGGGGAACCACGAATCCTGCGGCAGTGTGACTCTGCCGGGCCCCCAGAAGGAGTTGCGGCACGCCCCAGCCGGAGTACCCGTAGCTCCCCCCCCATTCGCTGCGGCCTCCAGTGGGACGATACAGCGCCTCCAGACGGTAGCCATGTCGTCCCACCACATCCTCCCCCTGGAGAGCCGCCCCCACGCCCGGCCCCACAGCCCGGAATGAAGACACCCGTTCCTCCTCCTCCAGGAGAGGCTCCCACCAGGTGGGGAGGAGGGTTCGCCAGGGAGAGTAGCTGCCCACGGAGCCGCCGCGGAGCAAACGGGGATCCAGCCCGGAGGCAGGACCCGGGGAGGCCACGGCCCATTCCGCCGGAGCATGCGCCTCGGTCCAGGCCCCTGATCGGAAAGGGAGTCTGGCCACTTCCCATCCCTGCGCAGTGTAGTGGGCGTAGTAGATCCATTCCTGCCGGCCATCCACCGCCGGATCCAGAGCCGCCCCCGTGGTGGAGGTAATCTGACGGAGGGGTCCAGCATGACCGCTGGGGAAGATCTCCACGGCCATGAGGTTGGAGATCCCAGACCGATCTGAGCTCCAGAGGAGCCATCTGCCATCGGGAGACCAGGCGGGAGTCGTATGCATCCCCCGATCGGCCACCACTACGGCGTGGGCAGGGAGGGAATCCACCGCCAGGGGGGAATCCATGGCGGCACGGGCCAGGGAAGTCACGAGCCGCCCATCGAGGATGATCAGTTCTGTCCAGGCTCCCGGGTGTCGACGGATCACCGCCAGCCATCGGCCATCCGGCGACCACCGGGGATACGCCCAGAGGAGATCGGGATCCCGGGGCGCCAGGGGCGTGACCGAAGCGGTTTCCAGGTCCACTGCCACCAGAGCGTTCATTCCCTCACCTTCCTGCACCGCCACGGCGAAGGCACCCGAAGGATGGGCGTCCGGGTGGGTAAGTCGTGCCCCCCGGGTGATCCGGGTCCACCCACCGGCATCCTCCAACCGGTACAGGTCCGACGACAACGTCCAGGGACCCTGGAAGTCGTACTGGCCCACCAACAGGCCCCCCTGGGGAAGGGGTGAGATGCCCACCAGGCCCTGCACCCGCTCCCGGCGAGGCGGAGCCTCGTCACCCTCCCCTTCCGGAGGCCGGAGCCAGTGGATGGCCCCGTCGGATCTCCCGTCGGCACCCAGATACGTCACGCTCCCGTCGGGCAGGATACGCAGGGACCGCACGTCTCGGGCACCCTGGGTGAGAAGCTCCGGCTCTCCTGCGTCGAGGGGAGAGGGTGGGAGTTCGGCGGCCACCTCCTGCGCTTCCCGGATCTCCGCCTGGGTCCAGAGCTCCCACTCCTGGCTCAACGACGACCCGAAGGCCCGCTCCGCCGCCCGGTTCAACCGATAGGGAATCCAACTCTCAGCCACCTCTCGGAAGAAGGCGCCCAGCGCCGCCTCTCCGTGGCGGTCCTGGAGCCAGTCCATGAACTGGGAGCCGTAGATATAGGGCCGTGCCCCCCCTGGCCATACAGGTGAGATCCCCGACGTCTGGTGGATGGTTTCCAGGCCGTCTTCCAGCGCAGCCACCCGGATCACCGTCTCATGCCAGGTTCCCTTCCCCCGACCCGCCCCCGTGAGGGCCGACTCGTACCAGGTGGCCACTCCCTCGGTGATCCAGTCGGGTGTTGTCCAGCCTGGAAAGCTGGGCCAGGGCAGAGGCACCCGACCCAGGATACGACGGGTGATCCGCCCTGGAGTCCCCGGGTAGTCCAGATGATGGATATGCACCAGTTCGTGGGTCACCACCAACTCCACCCATTCATCGAACCAGTTCAGTCCGGGTCCCTCCATGGGGGGCCGGGCGTAGATTACCATCCGGTTCCGGGGGAATGGCGAAGCGAAGCCGTTGGGGATGTCGGTGTGGTCTGTGAGTACCACATCGACCCTGCCCTGAGGGGCCTCCAGAAAGCGCTCGATGAGAAGGCCCCGGGCGCTCTCGGCCCTCAGCGCCGTCCGATGGGCCAGGCTCTCGAGGCCCGCGGGGAAGTGCACTCTGAAGTGCTCCGACTCCAGGGTACGCCAGTTCTGGTCCGGCGGGAACTGACCCTGCAGAGCACGGGGCGCCGCAGCCACCGCTGAAACCAGCAGGAGCCCCTGGAGTATGAAGTACAAAGACCTGGTGAATCGTGCTGCCATCTGGATGAAAACCCTCCTCGGATGCTCGCTTCCTGCTTGCCCTTCAACTCCCTCCGGACATCGCCAACATGTCGAAGCCCCGCCGTTCCAGGAAGTCATCCAACTTTTCCCTGCCAGAAGATGGCGTGGATCTCCGCCGGCTCGCCATCCGCATGGGGCTCAGCGCCGGGGGCGCGGCGGCTGGGGGGGTGGCCGAGCGGATGCTCAGACGACAGAAGAGCTCTCTGGGGTCACTCCTGAAGGCGGCGGCGGCCGGTGTCACGGCCGCGCTCCTGGTGGCTGCAGCTCGCCCCGTCCTGGCCAGGGCTGGTGTGCTCTCCCGGGAACCGGAGGATGAAGATAACGAGGATCGTGCCGAGCTTCCCGATCTTCTCCTGGGAGGAGCGGGTCGGGGGTTGGTCTATGGAGCCCTTCTCCACCCCCTCCTGCCTGGCCCTCCCCTCCTCCGGGGAATGGCCTACGGAACCGTCGAATACGTTCTGGGACCCGTGGGCGGTGCCTCTGGCCTCCTGCAACCGTTGACTCCGTGGCGAAAGGTGCCAGGGATGTCTCATCTCTTCCACCCGGGAGATCCCTCCCGGACGCCCTTCGTGGACCATATCCTCTACGGAGTGGCCCTGGGCGTGCTCTACGGACGAGGGGCCAGGAAGGGAACCAGGGGAGACTGAGGAGGAGGGAGGGCTCTGCCTTCCGTTCCGTCTCTCGAACGCCCACCAGCCGGGAAGTCCTGAGCGCAGCGCTCCAGGTAGACACCGTCGCCCCTTTCTGTTTCAGCCCCATTTCGCTGGGACGGGGGGAGGATCGCCAGGATCTGGGTGGAGATCCCCTGGGGATCGCCCACCTGCGCCAGAAAGCAGAACGAAGTCGGTGTCGCTCGCACCACTGGCACGACATACCGGTCCGTGAGGGCCGTGAGGCGGTCCACGATCAGCACATGGGCGCCGAGAGCATCGGCTCCTGCCAGGAATTCGTCCGCATTGGCCGTGAGTGGAAAAAGCTGTCCCGCCTGACCCGAAAGCACGTAGAAGTGCCTGGGGTTGCGACTCAGCACACCCACTCCTGACGGGAGCCTTTCTCCCGTCCATCTGGCTGCAGCGCCGAACTCCTGGAATGCGGAGGAGTGACAGGCCAGCGGGCCTGCCACCCGAACCCACTCCGTGCACCCCCGGTTCTCCTGCACCTCCTGCCACCAGGCGCCGGCACCGGGGATGGTCAGGGCCAGAAAGATCGCAACGCCGGCCCCCAGTGCCAGGGAGGCAGGCAAGCGCCGGCCCACCCAGAAGAGCGCCACTCCTCCGTAGTAGAGGAGCAGTGGGAACAGGGGAAGGGCGAACCTTCCTCCGGCCCAGACCTCCGGCCAGAGGAGGAGGACTCCGGCATACAGGGGAAGGAAGAGCTCAGCCAGGCCCACTCCCTGCCGCAGGCGGAGGGACCACCCCAGCCCCGCCAGCACGAAGAGGATCATGCCTGCGCCGGCCAGGAGAGGATCCGGAAGAGCGAAAAGCCCCCCGGGAAGATACTCCAGCAGATACCCCTGAGCGTTGGCCACCACCCGCCCGGCCAGCTCTCCGGCACCCGCCGTTCCCAACTCCGGGCGGTAGGGATCCACCATCCAGAACTCGGCCACATAGTCGGGTTCGCCACCCCGCTGGGCTCGGAGCCACCACAGGAAGGCGGGGACGAGCACTCCGGCGCCCACCCAAGGGAGGGGCTTCCAACGCCCATGGATCACCAGCCAAGCCAGGAGCGCCAGCACCAGGGGAAGGCCGGCTGAGCGGGTGAAGAACGCCAGGATCACCGCCCCGGTGAGGAGCGCAAGGCGCACGGGCCCCATGGTGTCCCCAGAACCCCCCCCCCTGACCCGGGACCCCTCTGTATTCCCCCCCCGGGCCTGGGATATAGCCGGGTGAGCTTCTCCCGGGGGGGGATCTCCCGTGCGAGCCAACCAGAGTGCCAGGAGGGTGAACGCCAGGAAGGGTGGCTCCGAGAGGAGCCACCGCGTGCCCTGGAGGAAGTCCGGGGCCAGGGCCAGGAGGAGCGTTGCTGCAGCCGCCAGAACGACCCCCTCCCTTCTCCTGACCCAGCCATGGAAGAGGAGCAACCCCACCACGCTGAAGAAAAGGGGTACCAGTTTGAACCCCATCCAACTGTTCACGCCCAGAGCCATGGGGATGGCCAGGAGCAGAGGGAAGATGGGAGGGTATTTCGTGTGGATCGGCTCTCGGAGATCCCACAGATCCAGATAGGCGCCTCGCTCCAGAAGAGAGTGCGCCAGGGTCAGATAGCCGGCGTTGTCACCCCCGGTGTGGGGGATGGGAGTGATGAGCGCCGCAGGGAGGATCACGGCCGCCGCCAGCGCTCCCGCGGTAAGAGCCCCTGTGACCCACTCCTGCTTCATCCCACCTCCCCCCATCCATCCTCCGGCAGGCGAGGAGCGTGTCCGCCGCCGGGGGTTGCCGGCGTGAGAGAGCCCAGCACCCGGGGTCCGTGCGCCCCGGTGGCCTCCGGAGCGTTTCCGCACACCCCCTTCAGATGCGCCCAGGCCAGCAGCGCAAAGGCAGCGGCCTCCCGGGCATCCGGATCCATCCCCAACGCTTCCGAACCCGTGACCACGGGGATGGGGTGGAACCGTCGGCGAAAGGCCTGGACCAGAGCGGGATTTCGAGCGCCCCCGCCCGTGAGGAGCACCTCGTCCACATCTCGTGGGCGCACCCAGCGACGGGTGGCCTGGGCAGCCGCCCGCGCCGTGACCTCGGTAAGAGATGCCAGCAGATCATCCCACTCTTCCTCCCGCCCGGGATCCAGTTCCCACTGAACCAGCCACTCCCGCAGCAGGGTTCGACCAAATAGCTCGCGCCCGGTGCTCCGGGGTGGAGGCTGCCGGAAGAAGGGGAGGGAAAGCATCCCGGTCACCCACGCCTCCCGTACGGTTCCCCGAAGAGCCCGCCTGCCATCCTCGTCCATCTGCTCTCGTCCCTGGGTGGTCAGCCTCACGGCTTCGTCCAGGAGAACCACTCCGGGGCCGGTATCGAAGGCCACCAGGGGTTCCGACGACCCCCTGGGGGGGAGCCAGGTGAGGTTCCCCATTCCGCCCAGATTCTGAAGAAGTCGGGATCTCCGGGGTTGGGAGAAGAAGACCCGGTCGGGCCACGGGACCAGAGGCGCGCCGTGACCCCCCGCGGCCATGTCCCGGCTCCGGAAATCGCTCACCACCGGAATACCGGTGATCTCAGCCATCACGGCGGGGTCCCCCACCTGGAGGGTGAATCCATACTCCCCCTCGCGGGCGTTGCCAACTTCCCCGGGGGAGGTGGGAGCCGTGGGCACGGCGGGAGGCTCATGCCACAAGGTCTGGCCATGGGAACCCACCGCCGCCACCTCTGAGGGAGCCACGCCTGCCCTTTCCAGAAGTCTCAGCACCCCGTGGGCCGACCAACCGCCCAGGGCATGGTGGGCCGTGGCCACCTCCCGGGCCCCCCCGGCCAGGGCGGCTTCCAGAAGCTCCTTCTGCCGAGGGTGCCACGGGTGGGAGGTGAATGCCAGCAGCTTCCAGGGGAGGTCGTCGACCTCCTCCCCCAGAACTTCCAGGAGAACGGCGTCCAGACCATCCAGCGAGGTGCCGGACATGAGGCCCACAACCTTCACGATTCCGGCTTCCCCGGCGTCAGACCCTCCAGGTCCGACACCCGCCCGCCGGACCGGCGGAGCGCCTCCCGGCCGTCCGCCGCCGTGAGCCCGGTGAGGGCCATGACCAGGGCCAGCCTCACCGATCCCTCGGCCCGCGCCAGGAGATCCCGGGCCTCATGCCGATCCACCTGGCCCAGTTCCATGAGGATCCTCTCCCCACGATCCTGAAGCTTCTGGCAGGTGACCTGGAGATCTACCATGAGATTCCCGTGGACCTTCCCCAACCTCACCATGGCGCCCGTGGTGATGGTGTTGAGAACCAGTTTGGTGGCGGTACCGGCCTTGAGGCGGGTAGACCCGGTCACCACCTCCGGACCCACCAGGGGAGCGATGACCACATCGTGGGTGCTCCGGAGTTCCGCCGTGGGTGGCGTGCAGAGGAGGAAGCCCGAGCGAGCTCCCCGCTCCCGGGCTCGCGCCAGGGCCCCATGTACATAGGGCGTGGTCCCCGAGGTGGCGATGCCCAGCACGAAGTCCCGATCATCCACCCCCCGCTCATCCATGGCCAGAGCTCCCTGTTCCGGATGGTCCTCGGCGCCCTCCTGGGCCCGGACCAACGCCTCGTACCCCCCCGCGATGATACCCTGCACCAGTGTGGGAGGCGTGCCGAAGGTGGGGGGCATCTCTGCGGCGTCCAGGACCCCCAAGCGACCCGAGGTACCCGCACCCACATACAGCAATCGGCCTCCAGACTGGAACGCCGTCACCGCAAGCTCCACGGCCCGGACCAGGGCTTCCTCCTCACGGGCCACAGCCGCTGCCACGGTCTGGTCTTCGGAATTGAGAAGGCGCACCACTTCTCGGGTAGAGAGGTGGTCCAGCCCTGATGACCGGGGATTCCGCTGCTCGGTAAGACGGGTATCCAGCACGCTAGTGTCCTGAGTCAGAGATTCGTCGGCATCCGTTCGCCAAAAGGCTGTTGAAGAAGTACAGGGACCACCGGGACGGAGTCTTGCGAGGTCGGGTTGTGGCGGCCCGGCCCGGGGGTCTACCTTCGGTCGGGCAGGGTTCGTTTCCCCGGGTCCTGGCCCCCGGGGAAGCTAATCGGGGGCCGGGACAGGAAGCAACGAACACCCGCTGCCTCCCCACTCCACGCCCCCCCTTCCAGGAGCCCCCCATTTGACCTCCCCCTCCCCAACCCTTCTGGCACGAGCCAGGAAGCTGGAAGCTGAGCTGAGCCAGGTTCGAAGGCACCTCCACAAACATCCGGAGTTGGGCTTCCAGGAACATGAGACGGCGGCTCTGGTGAGCCGTACCCTCACGGAGTTGGGCTGGGCCGTTCGCACCGGGGTAGCCCGCACGGGGGTCGTGGCCGACCTGGCCAATGGGAGCGGCCCCCGGGTGGCCCTTCGGGCGGACATGGACGCCCTTCCCATCCAGGAGGCCACCGGGGCGGAGTACGCTTCATCGGTACCCGGTGTCATGCATGCATGTGGACACGATGGGCACACCTCAATCCTCCTAGGGGTGGCCCGAATCCTCATGGAACTTCGGAACCAGGGGGAACTCCCTCCGGGGTCTCTCCGCCTCCTCTTCCAGCCGTCTGAGGAAGGGCCCGATGCGGAGGGGAAGAGCGGAGGAGCCCGACTGGTGGAGGAAGGAGCCCTGGAGGGAGTGGACGCCGTTACCGGGCTCCATCTCTGGGCCCACGATCCCGCCGGAGTGGTCTACCTTCGGGAAGGGCCGGTCATGGCGGGGTCCGATGAGATTCGGGTGGAGGTGCTGGGTCGGAGCGGTCACGCAGCTTGGCCCCACCAGGGGTTGGACGCCGTAGTGCTGGCCTCCGGCGCCATCCTGGCGGTGCAGCAAGCCGTCTCCAGAGGTATTTCGCCCATGGATGCGGGTGTGGTGACCTTCGGCACCATCCACGGGGGTGTGGCCAACAACGTACTGGCGGAGCGGGTAACCCTCACCGGCACCCTCCGCTACTTCCGGGAGGATGTCCGCCGGGCTCTTCATGATGGGGTCCGCCGCGCCTTCGCCACGGCGAACGCCATGGGAGGGGAGTGCAAGGTGGAGTTCATTCCCGGATATCCCCCGGTGGTGAACGATCCCGGCGCCACCACCATCGTGGGGAATGCCCTCAGGGCCCGGCTGGGAGAGGTCCAGCTGGAGGAGGGTGAGCCGGTGATGGGTGCGGAGGACTTCAGCTACCTGGCCCAGGAAGCCCCTGGGGTCTTCCTGGGGATCGGGGCCGCCCTCCCCGACGCCCGTCGGCACCATGATCCGCGTTTCGAATTCGACGAATCGGTTCTGGCCCTCTCGGTGGCCGTTCTGGCCACAGCGGCCGTGGGGCTTCTGGAGAATGGGCCGTGAACCCCTTCAGACACCTCATATCCGACGAATCCATGAACTATCTAGACCTTTGTCACCTCCTCAGGAACCGCCTCCGTGGGGGTATGATCCTGGCCGCGATTCTCGTTGCGGGGGCCTGGCCGGCTTCCCTGGATGCCCGTCAAGCCGCCGCCGGTACGTCGGAAACCGCAGCCCAGGGGCAGCTCTTCCCACCGGGTTGGGGACAGCTGGACCGTACCCCTCTCGCCACCGGACGAAACGGCGCGGTTGCCACCACGGATACCCTGGCCACACAGGTAGGACTTGAGATCCTCCAGGCGGGAGGCACGGCCATGGACGCAGCCATCGCCGTGTCTTTCGCCCTGGCCGTGGTGAATCCCGCAGCTGGGAATATCGGAGGCGGCGGGTTCATGGTGACCCGGGAGTCCGACGGTACCGTTTCGGCGTTGGATTACCGGGAGACCGCGCCTGCAGCGGCCACTCGAGACATGTACCTCGATGCCCAGGGTGAACTCTCGGACCGCTCGGTACTGGGCCATCTGGCGGCAGGCGTACCGGGAACGGTCATGGGGATGTGGACGGCGCATCTGCGCTGGGGCACCCTGCCATGGGAGGCGCTGGTGAGGCCGGCCATCCAACTCGCCCACGGCTTCCAGGTGCATGAGCGCTTCGCCCGGTCCGTGGCCGGCAGCGCCGGCCAGCTCAGACGCTTCCCCGAGAGTGCCCGGGTCTTCCTCCCCGGTGGAGCTCCCCCGGCAGTGGGAGATACCTTCCATCAACCGGATCTGGCCCGCACCCTGGAACGGATCCGGGATCTGGGGCCGGACGGCTTCTACCGCGGTGAGACCGCCGATCTGCTGGTGGCCGAGATGGAACGAGGGGGAGGCATCATCACCCACGAGGATCTGGCGGACTATCAGGCCCGATGGCGGGAGCCGGTGGCCTTCACCTACCGTGGACACCGGGTCTACTCCATGCCTCCCTCCTCCTCGGGTGGCATGACCCTGGCTATGATGGCGGGCATGCTGGAGCCGTGGGACCTGGGATCGCTTCCATGGGGCGGTCCCCGGCGGGTCCACCTCCTCTCGGAAGTGTGGAAGCGTGCCTACGCCGATCGGAACGAGTACATGGCCGATTCGGACTTCGTGGCCGTACCCCGCCAGGAGCTTCTGGACCCATCCTACCTCACCGCCCGGAGCTCCACCATCACCCTGGATGCAGCCACCCCCTCCAGGGAGGTATCTCCAGGCCTTGCGGCGCCTTGGGAGAGTGAGGAGACCACACACTTCTCCGTGGTGGACCGCCACGGGAACGCAGTGGCCGTCACCACCACCATCAACTCGGGCTACGGGAACAAGGTCACCGTCACGGGTGCGGGATTCCTTCTGAACAACGAGATGGACGACTTCTCCGCCCGCCCGGGATTCCCCAACCAGTTCGGCCTGGTGCAGGGCGAGGCCAACGCCATTGAGCCCGGCAAACGAATGCTCTCGGCCATGTCGCCCTCCATCGTGCTGGATCCACAGGGCCGCCTCCGACTCATCACAGGCACTCCAGGAGGGTCCACCATCATCACCACGGTCTTCCAGACCATCTCCAACGTGGTGGATTACAACATGAGTGCCACCGATGCGGTGCGAGCCCCCCGGGTGCACCACCAACACCTTCCGGATGCCATCCAGTTCGAGCGGGGAGGACTTCGGCCCGAGACCGTGGCCGCGCTGAAGAGGCTGGGTCACGTGGTGAGGGAGAGGGGCGGTTACTCCGGAGATGTCCAGCTCATCCTGGTGGATGGAGACGGACTCATCCACGCAGTGGCCGACCCCCGGGTGGGTGGGGTTGCCCTGGCATACTGATCTGGGAGCGTGTCAGGGAAGGACTACCGGCGCATCCAATCGAATCCGCAGTGGCGTGCCCGGATCCAACTCGGACCCCAACTCCTCGTCCAGAAGAGTGGCAGTGATGGCCCGAGATCCGGTGGGGAGTTCCAGACGTTCCAGTCGGATTTCCAGGACCACGTCGGATTCCGGCGAGGCCTCCGGATCGCCCCACGAAATCACCCTCCCCTGGACCCGGCTCCCTTCCGGCAGCAGAATCATCCCATCTCCCGCCAGGACCTCCTCCGCTACCCGGGCGTAGAAGGCATCTCCCACTCCATGGGTGTCGCGACTCACCCCTTCCTCCAGAGTGAGGAGGATGGCAGTGCCGGCGGGGATGCTCGGGGCAGCCAATTCCGGTCGAATGGTGGGCTCCAGAGGAGGGGGTGGTGAAGTGTCGGTGAGGAAAGTGGGGGGAACTCGAGAGGTATCACTCTCCTGAACGGAAGAGTCGACGGCTGGCGGAGAGAGATCCGTGGCCTCTCCAGGCATGGGCCGAGTTGGCATGGGGAGGTCAGTCCCCGGGGCCTCCATGGCCAGGCCCGGCTCCTCTTCGGAGGTGGAGGGGGCGTCGCCACCTCCACAACCCAGGAGAAGCGAAACCAGTATGAAGCCCAACGAACTGGAGGACAGGCGCTGCATGAGCATATCTCCCTGATGTGGCGCCCGGCGGAGTGCCAACCCCCCACCGCGAACAGCCGGCCAGAAGAGGCGAGTTTCACCATTGATGTGCCTCTGATACCCGGGTCAGGTGAGGAATGAGCCACCTCCGCACCCTCATTCCGTACTTCCGGCCCTACCGGCGAGGCCTGGCCTGGGGACTCCTTCTGGTGGTGATCTCCAACGTCTTCACCATCGCTGGGCCCTGGCTGCTCAAGACCGCCATCGACGGGCTGGAAGACCCGGAGGTGAGCCGAGGTCGGATCGCCGGTCTGGCAGGTCTCCTGGTGGTGGCTGCACTTCTTGGCGGAGCGGCTCGCTACGGGATGCGGGAACTCCTGAACGGAATCAGCCGAAAGATCGAGTGTGACCTCCGGATGGACCTCTTTCGCCAGTTCACGCGGCTGGATGCCACGTTCTACGGCACCCACAGGACCGGCGACCTCATGGCTCGGGCCACCAATGACACCCTGGCCGTGCGCATGGCCGTGGGGCCCGCCGTCATGTACACGGTGAACACCGCTGTGACATTTTCCTTCGCCCTGGCGGTCCTCCTCTGGATCTCCCCGCGACTCACCGGCGTGGCCCTGCTCCCCATGCTGCTCCTCCCTCCCGTCGTGCTGGGGTTTGGCCGGGTCATCAACCGACGGTTCGACGCCATCCAGGAGCACTTCTCCACCCTCTCCACCATGATCCAGGAGAATCTCACCGGGGTCCGCATCGTGCGGGCCTACGGGCAGGAGGCCGCTCAGGCCGACGATTTCCTGGCGCTGAATCGAGAGTACCGCTCCAGGAACATGGCGCTGGTCTACGCCGCGGGCCTCTTCCACCCCATCCTGGCTCTGCTTTCCGGCACCGCCATGGTGCTGGTGCTCTGGGTGGGGGGGCGGGAGGTCATCTCCGGTGCCATTTCCGTTGGGGACTTCGTGGCAGCGGCCTTCTATCTCGGCCTACTGACCTGGCCCCTGATCGCCCTGGGATGGGTGGTGAATCTCTTCCAGCGTGGCGCCGCTTCCATGGCGCGATTGAACCAGATTCTGGAGCACTCCCCCGAGATCGAGCCCCACCGGGGCTCCTCTCTGGAGCCTGCGATAAAGGGGGGAGTGGCGTTCAGGAATGTCTCATTCCGCTATCCCGGAACGGAGCGGTGGGTGCTGAAGGAGCTCTCGTTCCAGGTGGAGCCCGGCGAGACCGTGGCAGTGGTAGGACCCACGGGGTCGGGGAAATCTACCCTGGTGTCCCTGCTCCCCCGGACCTTCGACCCCCAGGAGGGGACGATCCTGCTGGACGGGAAGCCTCTGGGCCATTGGGACGTGGGCTCGCTCCGGGCCGCCATGGGAGTGGTGCCTCAGGATCCCTTCCTCTTCTCGGACACCCTGGGTGCGAACCTGGCCCTGGGGCTCCCGGAGGAGGAACTCCCGGTGGCGGAAGGAGGGCTTTTCGAGGAACCGTCAGAAGCCCATCCTCGGATCCGGAAGGCCGTTCGTATCGCCCAGTTGGAGGAAACCATTCGCCACTTCCCCCGGGGATACAACACCATGCTGGGCGAGCGAGGCCTGAACCTCTCCGGAGGGCAGAAACAGCGCGCCACCCTGGCACGAGCCCTGGCCCGGGATCCTGCCATCCTCATCCTGGATGACGCCCTCAGCGCCGTGGATACACGCACGGAGGCCCGGATTCTCGACGAGCTCCGGGTGGAGACGGGCAATCGTACCTGTTTCATCATCAGCCATCGAGTGTCCGCGGTGATGCACTCAGACCGGATCCTGGTGCTGAAGGAGGGTCGCCTGGTGGAACAGGGAACCCACTCCCAACTCCTGGCCGCCGGGGGCGTGTACGCCCACCTCTTGCGCCGGCAACTCCTGGAGGAAGACCTGGGGGTCCGTGAGGAGGCGCTGGTGGCAGCCGACGGCTCCTGACGCCTCAGATCCGTTCCATGATGAAATCGGGAGTGAAGCGGATGAGCCAGGTGCTGAGGGTGGTGAAGCTCCCCGTCACCAGCAGGATCCCCAGGATGATGAGGAGAAGTCCCGACGCAACCTGAACCGCCGGGAGGAAGCGCCGGAACCTCGAGAAGGTCTGGAGAAAGCGGTCCAATGCCAGCGCCGAGAGCAGAAACGGAACCGCCAGACCGGCCGAATACACTCCCAGGAGACCCACCCCCGACCAGAACGTCTCCTGGGCAGCAGCGAAGGTGAGGATCGCACCCAACACCGGTCCGATGCATGGGGTCCAGCCGGCCCCGAAGGCGGCCCCCACTCCTATGGTCCCCAGATACCCCAGCGGCTGATCCTTCAAATGGATTCGTTTCTCACGGAGCAGGGGCGTCATGCGAAAGACCCCGGCCAGGTGAAGTCCCAGAAGGATGATGACCACCCCCCCCACCCGGGCGATCCACTCCTCGTAGTATCGGAAGAACTGTCCCAGAAAGGAGGCGGAGGCCCCCAGGAGAAGGAAGATGATGGAGAAGCCCGACACGAACAGCACCGCATGGGTCATGGTATGCTTGCGCCGCGTGCCCTCCTGCAGATCGTCCAGGGTCATCCCCGTGACGAACGAGAGGTAGCTGGGCACCAGAGGCAACACACACGGAGACAGAAACGACAGCACGCCGGCCCCGAAAGCGATCCCCACCCCCACACCATCCATCATTCCACCATCCTTTGGGTCCAGAACTTCCGTGCTAGGAGCGTGTCCTAGGAATCGCCGGATCTTCGACGCCGGGCAGCCAGCCAGCGCTGATTCAGGGTTCGAACGCCCCCCACCAGCCCCAGCCACGCCAACACACCCGCCGCAAACCAGCCTACCCAGCGGGGCACAAGTATGGCGATACCCGCCAATATGAGGAAGAACACCGAGAGAGTGCCCAGTACCGTCCGGTCCTCTCGGCCCAGGATGCGGCGCCCGGCGATGGCTTCGCCCAGGCTGGAACCGGCCCGGACCAGATCAGCCATGCGGAAGCCATGAACCGTTCCCCCTTCCCCCATCCACGCCTCCAGGCGCTCCTGGAAACTCCCCTCCGGATCCAGCGACTCCACCCGGGGTTCGGAGCCTGGAAGGGACTCAGCCATGGCGAGTCCAGGTCCAACGGCGGCCGCCGCCAATCGGCGGCCCGGGAGCACAATCTCCACGGACGACGCCAGATCTGCCAGGAACAGCCCCTCCATGGCCCTGGCCAACCCAAGGTCCAGAACGCCGACGTCCATTTCCCAGTTCCCCAGAAGCGAAGCGGCGTTCAGGTTGGATGACCCCACCCGACACCAGATGGAATCAGCCACGGCAGTCTTGGCGTGGATCATGGGACCCTGCCATTCGAAGATCCGAACGCCGGCCTCCAGGAGAACCCTGTACCCGCCTCGGGAGAGGCTGCCCACCCAGGGCCAGTTGTTGTGCGCCGGTACCAGGATCCGTACATCCACACCGTCTCTGGCTGCGGCAGCCAATGCCTCCTGCACGGGGCGTGGAGCCACGAAATAGGCGTCGGTAATCCACAACCTTTCCCGGGCCCAGGAAGCCACCAACTGGGTGGCCCTGTAGACCCGGGACCTCCGCGGCTCGCCCTCGATGATCCAGGCCGGCGTTTCGCCCACCGCTTCCGCACGCTCCGGGCAAGCTCGAAGGTGCTCGGGCACCGGGTCACCCACTTCCTCCCATATCCTCTCAAAGGCCCGGGCAGCCGCAGCCGCTCCGGGGCCCCGTATTTCCACCCCGGTGTCGCGCCACGGGGCATGTTCCCGGGCTCCGGCCCACTCATCCCCTACACAAAAGCCCCCCAGGAAAGCCACTTCCCCGTCCACGCACACCAGCTTGCGATGGTCCCGCTGAAGCACCCCCAGGGGATCTCTCAGGCTGGGCCGGTTGAAGGCCCGGACCTCAACCCCGGCTTCCCGATAGGGTCGCCAGTAGCGTCGGGGAGTTGCCCAGCACCCCACCCAGTCGTGGAGCACGCGCACCTCCACACCCTCCCGGGCCTTCCGGGACAGGAGATCCCTGAATTCCCTTCCCACGCCGTCATTCCGGAGAATGTAGTTCTCGAAATGGACGTACCGCCGGGCCTCGTGGATGGCTTCCTTCCACGCATCGAAGGTGGAGGGCCCGTCGAACTGGAGATGCACCGTGTTCCCATCCAGATGAGTTGCCCCCGTAGCCCGGGCCATTGCCCGGACGGGAAACTCCTGGGTCACGTTTTCAACCGGCTGCTTCAGAAGGATTCGATGGGACAGGTGAGCCCCTGATAGGGAATCTCCGCCCCGGCGGCGTGACACTCGGAACAGAGGCCATAGATCTCCAGACGATGCCGCGCGGGATGGAATCCGAATTCCTCTCTCACCCGGGCCTCCAGACCGGCAAGCTCCGGGCTCTGGAACTCCGTGACCCGTCCACACTCCATACAGATGAGATGCTCGTGTTCAGGCTGGCGGGAGAGTCGATGCTCGTAACGCTTGAAGCCCTCGCCGAAGTCGTGCTCCTCCACCAACTGACTCCGCACCAACAGATCCAAGGTCCGGTAGATGGTGGCCTTTCCGATCCGTTCCCCATCTACCCGGAGCCGCTGTTCGATCTCGTCCACCGAGAGATGCTCGTGAGACGAGAACACAGCCTCAGCCACCGCCTCCCGCTGCTGCGTGACGGGAAGCCCCTGTTCTCGCAAATACCGACCGAAAAGACGCACAAAGGGCTGTGTATTCATGGCCAGGAGGGTGTCCGGGTAATGGGTGAGACGCTCTGCGGACGGGCTCCGCTTGTCCGGGATTCCGGGGGGTTCAGTTCGCCCAGGAGGGATTCCACTGCCTCCGACCGACCGGCCAGAACGACTTCCCGGGGCTCCCCCAGCTCCAGGCCGCTTCTGCGCACGACCCCGGCCATGATCCCTGGCAGGCGATCTGCCGGGACCTCTCCTTCCTCCCGAAATTCCGGAAGGAACGAAATCCCGGTGCCATTCTCCTCCGCACGATAACGTACGGTCACCAGGCGCACCCGACCAGGCACCTCACCCTCCACCTCAGCCGCCAACAAACCCTGCTCCCGTCGCCCCTTGAGGAGCGAAGGGAACAGCCACAGCCGGCCTACTGCTGGAAGGGGTACACTTCTCAGAAGAAGTCCTACGGCCATGGCCATGGCGCCAGGGACTCCTGGACCGTCCTCCTTCCGGGACGCATCGGGGTGCACTCGCATGGTGAAACTACGCCTACTCCCTCCGGGGAGTTCCCTCCGCACCTGAGTCGGTGCGTTCGCCCATCCCCCGGACAGCATCGAACACGGCCTCCAGCACCGCAACTCGGGCCTCATCCAGGGGAAGAGTCACCCGAGCGCCCGATGCCTTCACGTGCCCACCCCCGTCAAACTGCCTGGCCACCTGGTTGACGTCCACGTCTCCGCTGGATCGGAAGGAGACCTTCGTACTCCCGTCGTCCAGGGCCCGGAACAGGAGCCCCACCTCCACCCCCTCCACCGAGCGCGGTATGTCCACGAACCCCTCCAGATCGCTGGGATCGGCCCCAAGTTCCTGGTACGCACCCGGCGGAACCGTCATCCACGCAACCTGCCCCCCTTCTCCCAGATGGAGTTCCCCCAACGCCTCTTTCAACAGGAGCAAACTCCTGCGAGTCACCCGTCCATAGACGCCCTCGTGGATCGCCTCAGGTTTCACTCCGGCCTCCACGGCCTCCGCTGCGACGCGCAGGGCTGCGGGCGTGGTGTTGCTGAAGCGAAAGCCCCCGGTATCCGTGAGCAGGGCGGTATAGATTCCCCGCCACGCCTCGGGAGGCCAGGGCCCTCCCGCAGCCAGCAGGAGGTCGTAGACAAGTTCGCCCGCCGCCGCCGCGGTGGGATCCCGCAACGAGATCCCGGGAATGGGGTGGTCGCCAGGGGGATGATGGTCGATGACGATGCCGGGCAGACCTTCTACCAGTGGCTTCACCCGCCCGATGCGAGATATCTCGCCCGTATCCACCACCACCACCAGATCTGCCTGTCCGCAGACCTCCGCCGCCTGGGGTGAAGATGCCTCCACTACGGGATCTGGTTCCGGAAGGAGGAATCGGAGTCCCTGGGGATAGGGGGAAGGGTTCACGATCCAGGCCTCTCCTCCCATGGCCCGGATCCAGGATACCAGCGCCACCTGGCAACCGGTGCCATCGCCGTCGGCATTGATGTGGGTGGTGAGCACCACCTTCCGGGCTCCCCGAATGGCCTCCAGAATCTCCAGCAGTGCCGGACGTCGATGCTCCGGCGTAGAATATGTCACGTCATCCCTCCAGGGATCGTTGCGGAAAGAGTTTTCGGATCTTCGCCCAGGTAGAGGCCAGGTGGACCCGGCGAGAAGACAGCACTCCCCCCGCCCGACCCTGGGACAGTGCTTCCAGGAAGGCTATCGGCTCGTTGGGATGGGAAGGGACCTCCAACCACACCCCCCCCACCTCTCCCAGGGTATGGGCGTCAGAGCCGGCCCCCGCCAGACGCCCGTGTCGCAGAGCCAACTCCTCTCCCATACGGTTTCGGGCCATGGGACGAAGGCGCCCATTCAGAACCTCCACCACCTGGCAGAGAGGCGCCAACTCCTCGGCAAGTCTCCCCCCACCGCCCTTCCCCGGGGCGAAGGGATGGGGAAGGTATGCCACCCCACCCTGCTTACGGATCTCCCCGATGGTCTCCCGGGCCGGCGTGCCCTTGGGGATCTCCTCCTTCAGATAGAGACCGATGACATCCACCCCCTCGGCGGTCTTCACCTCCTCTCCCGGGATCACCTGGTTGGGGTAGCGGGCGGCCATCTCCCGCGCCACTTCCAGACTGTTGTGATCGGTGATGGCGATCCGGCCCACCCCTCTGGCCCGAGCCGCAGCCAGAACCTCCTCTGGTGGGGAGAGGCAGTCGAAGGAACCCCATGTGTGGAGATGGAGGTCCATCTTCAGGGGGCGGTTCAAGAGCCGCCCACTTCACGTCGGATACTCTCCAGGAGCCTCTCGGCACGCTGATGGAGGAGCTCCAGCGACCCGTCATTCTCCAGAATCCAATCTGCCTGACGCCGCTTGGCCCGGGGATCCATCTGGGCCGCCATGATCTGGAGGGACTCCTCCCGGGTGAGGCCCCGATGGGCCATCATCCGGTCCAGCCTGAGGGGCTCAGGAGCGTCCACCAGCACCACTCCGTCCACTTCCCCCTGGGCCGCCACCTCGTAGAGGAGCGGGATCTCTGCCACCACCAGGGGTTCCCCCTTCTCATCCTGGGCATCCAACCATGCATCCCGGAGATCCTGGATGCGGGGATGGAGAATCTCCTCCAGCTTCCTTCGGGCCTCGGGATCTCCGAACACCCTGGTCCTAAGTGCCGGGCGATCCAGTGTGCCGTCCTCCAGGATGAGATGGGGCCCGAATTCTTCCACCACTGCCTCCAGACCGGAACTCCCCGGAGCCACCGCCTCGCGAGCCAGTTCATCGGCGCTCACCACGGGGACACCTGCTTCCCTCCAGATCCGCGCCACTGCGGATTTCCCGGCGGCCACGTTGCCCGTCAACCCGACGATGTACATGTGCCTGTTACCGGCCCCCGCTCCTCTCAGCCGTCATCCGGATGTCATCGGCTGTGCCGAATTCCCGGTCAGGGCCGGCCGATATCACCGTGAACTGGTTCCGGGAGGCTTCCAGGCGATACATGGTATCCCATCCATCCACTCGGGAGGCCTCCTGCGGGTACCGGCGCTCCAACCAGGGTTCGAACTCTCCCCGGCCCGCCGGGATTCCCCCTGAGGTACGGTCCGCCAACTCCAGGTCGGAGATCATCTGATCCATCTCTCCCCGGGTCATCCACGCATACGCCGGGTTGAGCGCCGGTTGTATCGTCTCCATGATGACGGCCCGGCTCTGGGGGAAGTACATTCCCGCACCCAGACCCGCCAGGAGCAACAGAAAAATTTTACCCATGTTCCCTACCTGTCATTTCGGGCGGCCCGCCGCAGGTCTCGGGCCCATCTGAGATAGCGACGAAACTCATCCGCCGGGGGGATGACGTCAGGATCTCCGTATGCCGTGTCCATCCTCCAACGTAGGTACGTCCAAGCCGGGAGGGGAAGGAAAGGCGGTTTGGCATACCACCCGAATCGTCTCACCGCCCACCCGGTCCGCAGGAGGTCGGGAATCAGGAGTGGGTGGCGGAGGGCGAGAAGGACGAGACGTTTCAGCAACAGGGCCATGAGGGTTGGGGGGCTACCTTCAATGAAGCCTCCCCTGGAATCTAAGGGAGGGGGTTGTCACGGTACACCCGCCGCCGGAGGGAACCTTCTTTCGGGGACGGGGGGTAACGTGCCTTCGCCCGGCATATCCGTCACCATCACCCCATGACTGTCATGCGTGCCTTCCTCCATCCAACGGGTTCCCGGATCCGCATCCGCGCCGCCAACTTCCCCCAGGATCCCTCCCTGCTGGGCCGGGAAGGCGTAGTGGTGAAAACATCCGAAAGCCGAACAGGCTACTACGCTGTGGTGCTGGACGGAGAAGACCGCTTTCGCTCTTTCGCTGAGGCAGAGCTGGAGAGGGTGGAGCCATGAGCTTCCAGGCAGATCGCATGGCCGAAGCCACCCGAGACGTCACTGAGCGGGACCTCAAGGGCCCGGCACCGGATGATCTCCTCGCCATGTATCGGACCATGTTCACGTCCCGACGCCTGGACGATGGGGAAATCCGACTGAAACGCCAGAATCGGATCTTCTTCCAGATTTCCGGAGCGGGGCACGAAGCGGTGCAGGTGGCAGTGGCTCGGCACCTTCGACCGGGATCCGATTGGTTCTACTTCTACTATCGGGATCGGGCGCTGGCCCTGGCGCTGGGTCAGCCCCCCCTGGATCAGTTGCTTCAGGCCGTGGCGGCGGAGGCTGATCCCAATTCCGGCGGACGGCAGATGCCTAGTCACTTCGGGGCCCGGGATCTGAACATCGTCAGTACCTCTTCCCCCACGGGTACCCAGTTCCTCCACGCGGTGGGGACGGCTGAAGCGGGATGGAGAGCTGCCCAATCCCCTTCCCTGGCGGATGTGGTGGGCGCACGGGAAAGCGACGAGGTCGTGCTGGTCTGCGCCGGCGACGGGACCACCTCGGAGGGAGAGTTCTGGGAGGCATTGAATACCGCCTGTACCCTCCGGCTACCCGTGCTCTTCCTCATCGAGGACAATGGATTCGCCATCTCGGTGCCGGTGGAGGTCCAGACCGCCGGTGGGAGCATCTCCCGCCTGGTCCGGGGATTCCCCCACCTGCGCATTCTGGAGTGTGATGGGACGGACCTCCTGGACTCCCACGAGAAAGCCCAGGAAGCCGTGGCCTACTGCCGCTCAGGTGAGGGGCCGGCCCTCCTCCACGCCCATGTGGTGCGGCCGTACTCCCACTCCATGTCTGACGATGAGCGGGCGTACCGGTCGGAGGATGACCGGCAACAGCAGGACAAACGGGATCCCCTGGTGAAAGCCCGGGCTTTGATCCTGGAGACCGGTGCCGCCACCGACGATGAGTTGGCGGAGTTGGAAGCCGGTGTGGAGGAGGAGATCTCCAGAGCCACCGACGAGGCCCTGGCACATGCCCAGCCTCCCAGGGACACAGCGCTGCTCCACGTCTATTCCCAGGAGGTGGACCCCACCGGTCCCGACTTCGACACCGAGGACTCTCCGGAATACGGAGACGACAAGGAGTATACGGTGGTGGACCTCCTGAACGCCTGCATGCGGGACGAGATGGAGCGAAACCCGGGCGTGGTGGTGTTCGGAGAGGATGTGGCCGACGCATCCCGGGAGGAGATCCTGGAGGAGGTGTCGGGAAAGGGGGGGGTGTTCAAGGTCACCCACGGCCTCCAGCGTCGGTTCGGTGGCCTGAGGGTGTTCAACTCTCCCCTGGCCGAGGCGAACATCGTGGGCCGGGCATTCGGAATGGCCATCCGGGGGTTCAAGCCGGTGGTGGAGATCCAGTTCTTCGACTACATCTGGCCCGCCTTCCACCAGATCCGGAACGAACTGGCCACCATCCGTTATCGCTCCAACAACCACTTCTCGGCGCCGGTGGTGGTGCGGGTAACGTACGGGGGATACCTGAAGGGTGGAGCTATCTACCACTCCCAAACGGGGGCTTCCCTTTTCGCCCACACGCCCGGGCTTCGGGTGGTGATCCCCTCCAATGCCGAAGACGCCAACGGACTCCTGCGCACAGCCATTCGCTGTGAGGACCCGGTGCTCTTCCTGGAGCACAAACACCTCTATCGACAGGTTTACAACAAGGGTCGGTATCCCGGTGCGGACTACATGATCCCCTTCGGGAAGGCGAGGGTGGTACAGGAAGGTTCCCACGTAACGGTCATCACCTGCGGGGCCCTGGTGAAGAGATCCCAGGACGCTGCCCGCATGGCCCGGGAGAAACATGGCGTGGAAGCCGAGATCATCGACCTGCGAACCATCTCTCCGCTGGACATGGAGACCATTGCCCGATCGGTGAAGAAGACCGGAAAGGCCCTGGTGGTGCATGAGGACTCCCTCTCCTTCGGCTTCGGCGGGGAGATCGTGGCCCGTATCGCCGATGATCTCTTCCCCTGGCTGGATGGCCCCGTTCGGCGCATCGCTTCCGCCGACAGCTGGGTGGCCTACGCCCCCGATCTGGAAGAGGTGATCCTTCCCCAGACCCCGGATGTCCTGGAGGGGATCCTGGAGCTGGCCCGCTTCTGAAGACCCCGTCCGGTTGGATGGACGGGCCCTACGGCCGGCTGGTTCTCCCGGCCGTCATCTTCCAATCGGTACTCATCGGCGGTGGCTACGCCACGGGTCGTGAGATCGTCCAATTTGGAGGACGTCTGGGGCCTGCCGGACTCTGGAGCATCCTGGCCGCCGGATTGGGTTTTTCCCTCACTGCAGCCGTGGCGTTTGAATATGCCCGCACCTTCCGCCTGTACAACTATCGGGCCTTCATGCGCCACCTCATCGGTGGTTTCTGGCCCCTCTTCGACATCCTCTTCTTCGTCATGGTGGTCATCATCATCGCGGTGATGGCCTCGGCGGCCGGGGAGCTGGGGCGGGGCATCCTGGGGGTGCCCTACCCCGTGGGGGTAGGCGGGGTCATCCTGGCAGTGGCCACCTTCAACTTCCTGGGTGCGGGCTTCATCGAGCGGGCCAAGAGCATGGGTACCCTGGCTCTCTACCTGGGATACGTGGCGTTCGCAGGGGTGGTCCTGTTGGCGCGGTGGCCCCAGGTGGTTGCGGTTCTCACGGGAGAGGGCTCAGCGGCTGGGGCTGGGATTGGATTGGAAGGGGCGTCCTCGCAGGGAGGCAAGGACTTCCCGGCCTATGAAGCCGTGGGTATCGGCGTGCTCTATGTGGCCTACAACCTCACGGCCATCCCTGCAGTCCTCTTCGCCCTGCACCGGCAGGAGCGTCGGGCCGACGCGGTGTGGGCGGGCGTGTGGACGGGAATCCTGGCCATCGTACCCTTTCTCCTCACCTACCTGTGCCTCATGGGGTTCTATCCGGACCCGGAGATCCTGGGCGCGGAGATCCCATGGCTGGTCATGTTGGAGCGGGCCGGCGGGAGCCTTCTCCTCTACCCCTTCGCCCTGGTGGTAGGCTACACGTTGGTGGAAACTGCCGTGGGGCAAACCCACGCCCTGGCCCATCGCGTGGACGATTCCCTGAAAGAGTTGGGCCGCTCAGGGCTGTCGCCCGGAGAGGGGGCGCTCTTCACCGGTGGGATCGTTGCCCTCAGTGCCCTACTCTCGTCCTTCGGTATCATCGCTCTCGTGGCCCGGGGGTATACGGCCATGGCCTGGGCCTTCCTGGCGGTGTTCGCCATCCCCCTCCTCACCCGGGGGGTGATCCAGTTGGCCCTGGCGCGGGATCCGGAAGCCCAGCATCGATCCAAGCGTCCAGGCCTCCCCGGAGGTTCGTGACCCTGGGAAAACCCCTGGAGGCCAGACTCTCGGCAGCCAGTCGGCTCCGCACCCCGGAGCGGCAGATCGTCACGATATGTTGGTGTGACGGAAGTTCATCCGCTCGCAGGGAGAGTTCCCCCCGGGGAATGTGGATGCTTCCCAGGTATGACAGATTTCCCGCCTCCCACTCCCACCGTTCCCGCACATCCAGGAGGAGGGGCCGATAGTCCCCCTCCAGCAGGGTCATGAGGGTCTGGGGCTCCACCTCTTCCACCCCGGGGGAAGCCTCGTCTGGCAGGACGCCACAGAACAACTCGTAGTCCAGAAGCTCGGTCTGGGTGGGTTCGGCGCTACATACCGGGCAGTCGGGATTCGGACGAACACGAATCTCCCGGAAGCTGAGTTCCAGGCCGTCAAAGAGAAGAAGTCGTTCCTTCAGCGTGTCACCCTCTCCCAGGATCAACTTCACCGCCTCCAGGGCCTGGAGGGAGCCCACAACCCCCGCCATCATCCCCATGATGCCCCCCTCGGCGCAGTTGGGAACCAGCCCCGGCGGGGGTGGCTCCCGGAAGAGGCATCGGTAGCAGCCTGGCTCGGTCCCTGCGAAAACGGCCAGCTGCCCCTCCCACCGCAAGATGCTCCCATACACCAGGGGCTTTTTCAGGAAGACGCACGCATCGTTTACCAGGTAGCGGGTAGGGAAATTGTCCGACCCATCCACCACCACGTCATACGCCTCCAGGATCTGCAGCGCGTTCTGGCTGGATAGGCGAACCGGGTGTGGCACCACCTCCACGTGGGGGTTGGTTTCACGAAGCCGATCCCGGGCCGACTCCAGCTTGGAGCGTCCCACATCTGCCGTGCCATGGAGAAGTTGCCGTTGGAGATTGGACAGGTCCACCTGGTCGAAGTCCACCAGGCCCAGCGTTCCCACGCCGGCCGCAGCCAGATAGAGAGCCACCGGCGAACCCAGCCCACCGGCTCCCACCACCAGTACGCTTGCATCCCGGAGGCGCAGTTGACCCTCAGGGCCTACCTCCTTCAGTACGAAGTGGCGGGAATAGCGCAGGCGCTCCTCGGTAGAGAAGCGCTGGTACGGTGAAGTGTCAGCAGGCACGGTGAAGAAAGCTGAGGGAGGTGGGGTTGGCCATCAACCCACGGGAGAGGCGAGATGACTCAACGAGAACTCCCTGGGGCGCTTGAGGTTCCATCCTCTCCTCCCTGGGCCAGGAGGAGGAACGCCTGAGCCTCCTCCTGTAGCGCCTGCCCAAGGGCGTCGCCTCGCCCCGTTGTCTCCACGGCCTCCGCCAGCTGACGGTGGAGTAGATGCAGGTGCCAGGGAGCGCTCGCGGTGGCCAGGTCAGGCCAGAGGGACCGTCCCCGGAACCCCCGGTAACTGAAAACCTCCTGGGCCAACGCCAGAGACCGATTCAGATCCAGCCAATCTGCCCCCAGAGCCTGGGAAACCCTCACCACGCCCGGGAGCGTCCCGGGGGGCTCCAGCAGGAAGCGGTGGGCCAGCCCCTCCTTCACGGTCCATCCATCCAACCCCAGGGACGACGACATATCAGTGGTGGCAGCAAAATAGAACGGTCGCTCACCCCAGTTCTCCGAGAGAAGGAGAAGGGTGATGAGCTCCCCTCGTGTGAGATAGCTGCCGGTGGGGAAGGAGAGAGCCACCTCACCCACCGGCACCCGGAAGTCCTCCCCCACCCTCCCGCCCTGGAGGGCCGCAATCTCCTCTGGAGAACTCAGGAAGACCGGCCGGGACGGCGGCGCGTCGGGCATGGGATGGACCCCGCTCCGGTGGCGGGTCTCCGGGAAGCGCTGGCGATCTGGGTGGGTGAGGTGCCGTAGCTGCTCCGGGTACCAGGCGGTGGAAAGATACTGGACCACCACCACCGTAACATCCCGTCGGATACCCTCCACCTCCTGCAGATACCAGAGCGGGAACGTGTCGTTGTCTCCGTTGGTCAGGAGAATGCCATAGGGAGCCACGCTCTGGAGGAGGTTGTACGCCCAGTCCCTGGCGGCATGATCCTCGCTCCGGTCGGCCCACCCAGCGTTCAGAAGCAGGGGCACCAGAGCTACCGCGAGGACGGAGGCGCTCCAGCCGGGGGCTCGGGTCCACCTTCCCATCCACCGGGCAACCCCAACCAATCCCACCCCGGCCATGATCCCCCAGAGCTGAAAACCCGCCACAAAGAAGTAGTCCCGTTCCCGCACCTCATGACGTCTGGCATCCAAGATCTCCGGGGCCAGGGAATAGCCGAACCGGAAGTTCAAATAGCCCACCAGAGCCACCGTCAGCGTCGCCATGAGCAGAAGGAAGGTCCAGAAAAGACCCCCGTCACCTCGGGCCACCACCGCCAGGCCCAGGAGGCCGAGCCCCAGCAGAACAAAGGTGACGGGTGTGCGGCTTCCACCGGGTAGAGGCGATGGATCCAGCCCCCGGGCCCACTGCCAATCGAAGTATTGGTACCAGTTCAGCAGTTGGTGAGAGAAAGGAGCCTGACGGTCGGTGACGGGAGGCTTGCCGTACTGCTCCCGGGTGAGAAACCCCGCAAGGGCCGGACAGCCCCCCTGCCCCAGAGTGGCCACCGCAACCGCCGTTCCCACCACATCGTCGCAGGTGGGCTGGCCCTCGTTGATCACCGGCATCTGGGCCGATCGGATGGGGAGGAAGAGGTTGAAGGAAATCCCCACCAAGACGAGCACCGGCCCTCGTAGCCAGACGCCCCCGGGATAACGGATGCACGGGCGGGCGGTGGCCACCATAAGGCACAGCGCCGGCAGGGGCAGGAGGGACATGAGATGGTTGGTAGAGCCCAGGGCCATGAGGTACACGGCCCACAACAGCAGCCGGTGGCTGCCCTCCTCATGGCGTCGATCTCTCCACCGGAGACCCAACCAGATCACCGCCGCCACCACGGCAAGGGACAGGGTATAGACCTTCTCATTCACATTGGATTGGCTCCAGACCGTGAAGGCCGTCCCCCCCAGGAGCACCGCAGCCGCGGCACCCAATCGAGGACGCCATCCATCCTCCTCGCCCACCAGAAGGAGTCGATGAGCCACCAGGTAATAGAAGAACGACGCTACTGCACTGGTGGTGGCAGCCAGAAGATTGATGCGCACCGCCACCGGAAGATCCGTGCCGGCCAGAACCGTGCTCCATACCCGTCCCAGAGCCACGAAGAGTGGGTTCCCCGGGGGGTGGGGAATCCCCAGGATATGGGCCGTGGCAATGTATTCCGAGGTATCCCAGAACGCGGTGGTGGGGGCCAGGGTGACGACATAGATGGCCCAGATCCCAAGCGCCGCCAGGATGGCCAGCGCGTAGGGCGGCCGGTACTCCTTCATGTCCGCCGGCGACGTGGCTTCCGGAAAGGAAGCACTTCCCGCAGGGGGACCGACGTGGAATGTTGAGGAGTTCCGCACACCGTCTCCCTCCCAGCCGGATCCATCCCCTGGCCATGATGCGTCCCCCATCCCTCGCCACCCTCCGATTCGTCCGAGGATGGCTCAAGCCCTCCGGGTTCTTGTGGGAGACGGAGGTTCCCATCCCAGGGCTGGGCTCCGCTCCAGAGCGGCTGGGCACCCTGATCCTCCCTCCTCCCGGTGAGAATCGACGACTCCCTGGCTGGGTGGCCCTCCATGGGATCACCCGAACCGGCAGGCACCACCCTTCCCTTCTCCGATTTGCCCGGGCACTGGCATCCACCGGTGCAGTGGTTCTCCTGCCGGAGGTACCTCGGTGGCGACAGTTGGAGCTGGCTCCCGAAGAGACCCGGCCCACCCTGGAAGCTGCGTTGAACGGACTCAGTCGCCATCCCCGGGTGGATCCCCGACGGATGGCCGCCGTGGGTTTCTCCTTTGGGGCTCCCCAGACCCTGGCAGCCGCACTCCATCCCACCCTGGCACCGAAGCTGCGGGGCGTGGCAGCGTTTGGTGGATATGCCCATCTGGACTCCACCCTGGAGTTCCAGTTCACGGGCAGACATCACTGGGAAGGGCAGAGCTACCGACTGCCACCGGACCCCTATGGCCGCTGGGTGGTGGGGAGTCGGTACCTCACGAAAATTCCAGGCCTGGAAGACCGAACCGCCGTAGCTCATGCCCTCTGGACCCTGGCCGCCCACGCGGGTGACCTCGACATCCCCTCGTGGGATGGGAAGCTGGACGTTCTCAAAAATGAGTTGGCGTCCGAGTTGAGAGTGGAAGACCGGAGCCTGTTCCGCCTCTTCGCCCCTCCTGCCATGGAATGGCCCGACAATGGCATGGTCCGGGAGTTCCTGCCTCTCATCGTCTCCAGCGCCCGCGCCACGGATCCCCTCCTGGACGTCCAGGCTCACCCATGGAATCAGTGGCCACCGGAGTCGCTCCCGGGGGAATCCAGCCAACCCAGGATCCATCTCATGCACGGCCGGGGGGATATGCTGATTCCATTCTCGGAGACCCACCGCATGGCTCAGTTGCTGAAGGAGTATACCCCCCGCGTGGACATCACCGAACTCTTCAGCCACTCCCATGGCCAGCCCGGGCCCCGGGGGCTCAGTCGTCGGATGGGGGCGTCGGTTCGCTTCCTTCGGGCGGTGGGTCACCTTCTCTCCCTTCCGGACCCCGCTGTGCGGCCAGAAGGGGAAGGATAGCAGCCTTCACTGCAGGATCCTTGTCGTCCCTACCATCTTCCAGCACGGAGCGGGCGTGGGGAGTTCCAATGGCCGCCAGGGCACGATAGGCCGCAATCCGCACCGGGGTGGGCGGGCGGGTGAAGAAGGTCCCCATGGCTCGCTTTTCGATGGCAGGAACAGCACCCGGATCCCCCAGCTGACCCAGGGTCCGGAGGATGGCGATGATGAGGTCATCATCCTGCTCCTTCTCGAGAGCCTCCAGAAGGGGACGCTGCGCCCGCTCCACCCGAAGGACCCCCAGCCCCAAAATCACCGACGACCGCACGTCCGGATCTCCATCGCCCAGCATGCCCAACAGGAGCATGTCGGCATCGTCGCCCCCCATCTTGGCCAGGGCCATCACCGCTTCTCTTCGCACCCTCGAATCGGAGTGCCCCAGGGCCTGGGTGAGATGCACCGTCACCCCCTCATCTCCCAACTCACCCAGCACGGACACACCGTTTCGCACCACGAACCAGCGCGGGTCGTCCAGCATCACCACCGCGGCCTGGAGTCCGGCATCACCCAGGGACGACAGGGTCTCCAGATACAGACGCCGAGCCCGCCGGTCCAGGTCGTCCGCCAGGGCGTCTCCCAGTGCCGGAGCCATGGCATCGGGAATGAGTCGCGCCAGAGCCAGGAATCGGGCCCGTTCCACTTCGCCGCCTCGTCCGGCGGCCTCTGCCACCACCCGCGCCACCACCCTCCCATGAGCCAGCTTTGAGGCCAGTACAGCTCCGGCACTCTCCAGGGCTGCGTTCTCTGTCACGGTTTTCGCCACCTGACGAAGCAACTCAGCCAGGGGCTCCACGTGTCCTGCAGTGAGGGCGTCCCGTACACGGTGCTCCAGTTCCTCCGGGCCCTCCGCTGCCTCCTCATCCGCCAGTCCGGCCACCGCCCGTCTGATGGCTTCCAGATCTGCTGAAGCATCGGTGTCGTCCGGGGACGCATGGGCACCACCGGAGGGAGCCTCCGTCCCCGCCTTCCCCAGGACGCCGGCATGGAAGACTTTACGGGAGCCCGCAGGAGCCGGCTCATCCGACCCCGATGGCTCCGGAGGGGACTCCAGCGCCGTAGTAGACTCCGGGGTGGCTTCCGTGGCAGCGGGCGGAAAGAGCTCCCGGATGGATCGGGCCAGTCCCCCCGGGGGACCGTGTCCACGCTCCCTGAACCGAACCTCAAGGCCGGATTCACCCGCCATGCGGAGATGGGCTTCGAGAGATTCACGGTCCTGCGATGCATGGAGTGTCCGGAGAAACCGGACCACATCACCCAGGCTCAAGGCTGCCCCCAGGACAAGCTGGGATACCTCCCTGCTGTGGAGATCCCGGAGAAGTGGCGACTCGGTAGAGGAGGGCGCGGAGACATCCACTACCGCCGGAGATGCCCCCAGGAGTTCCTCCACCTGAGTCAGAGCCTCCTTCATATCCTCCGGGCCGGAACCTGCGCCCGCCACCACCTGGTAAGCGCGGGTCAGCACAGGGATCAATGCCTGGGGTGTGTGCGACATCCCGTTCCTCGTCCGAACGCCGACCTTCCATGGGGTTCGGGAGCCAAGCTCCCGGCTCCAGACTGAAGCCGTGACGGTCAGCCTGGAGAAGCGAGCCTTCAATCTACGGCGCTGAGGCTCTGGTTGCGAGAACCCGGGAGAATGTGGTGCATCCGGGCAACCCTGGAGCGAGGTGATATCACCTCTAGAAGGCCGTTGAAGAAGTACAGGGCGCCGCCGTTGGGAGCCCCAGGGG
>JBBDRI010000013.1:0-46383 GCA_040905545.1 Gemmatimonadota bacterium
CGTAACCCGAAGGGCGCGGGGGGGTTGCACCGTCCATAGGTCGTCTCTCCTCCTCGCCGTAGCCCTGCTATGTCTCGTTGTCGTTCCTACTCTGCACAGGTGCAAGACCCCCGCGCGCGGCCGCACCCCATTACCCGGACACGCTCCTGGCCTCCACGGCGCAGTCGTCACAGGTGAAGTAGATCAGGGTGCTGTTGGCACCGGGGGGAAAACCCTCCGCTCTCACCAACGAACCAGACGCGCCGGGAGCGTCGTCCTGCGTGGGAAACGCCCACATCTCGAGCTCCGGCATTTCCAGGTCCATCAGTTGCTTCTCAAACACGGTCTCATAGAAGTCCTTGGCTCGCTTCATATCGTCTACATAGATCTCGAACCACCCCACAGGATTGCGTGTCATGGGAACCTCGGCGTCGAAAGGGTGACGGGCTTCACTGCGCTCGGGTGGAATATTGGGCGCCCCGAGGGTTCCCGACAGCGGAGCGGGCCCTGGTCACTCTCCGGGCCCTGCACCAGCAGCAGACCACCCACCTCACGTCCCGCAAGACGTTCCGGGGTCGAGCAGCTTTGGAACGCATATCCCCAGAGGGCGTTTGGATGCCTATCCCCGTGGGAAAGCCAGGTCACCGCGGATCGATAATCCCCGGCAGGGGGTCCAGCGCGGCGATGGCCGAGTCCGCCGCCCGGGCCTGCTGGGCCGCCCGCTCGCGGACCTCCTCCACGATGGCAAGGAACTCGGGATCGTCCTTCAGCTCCCTCAGGGCAGGGTCGTGCGTCCACCAGGTCGGAAAGAGGAAGCCGGCGTCCGCCAGGCCCCGAAGCGTGGCCAGAGCCTCAGCGCGGCGGCCGAGGAGGAGCTGCGCCATGGCCCGCTCCGCCCGGATCAGGGGAGGCTCCCACGCGGCCCCTGCGTTCTCCCGGGCCGCCAGGTCCTCGAGAAGGGGAGCCGCCACCTCGTCCTCCCCCGCCAGGGCGAGGGCGAACGCCGCCGTGCCCGCCGCGGTGGCCATGGGCGTGCTTCCCTCCGGATGCCGCTCCAGGAGACGTCGCGCCGCCGTCGCGGCCTCGGCGAGGCGGCCTCGCCGCTGGTGGGTACGGATCTCGCCGATCAGGGCGGCGAGCCCCCCCGCATCGGCCGCGTCGAGGGATCGCACCGCCTCCTCTTCGGCCGCCGGATCCCCCATCCCGTACCAGGCGCCCCAGAAACTCGCCCAGTAGAAGCCCGGCTGCCGCTCCAGCGCCGCCTCCAAAAATCGATTCGCGCGCTCGTCCCGACCCAGGGCGTGCTCCGCCAGGGCGAGACTCCACCAGGGGAAGGGAGTCTTCGGATCCAGGAGGGCCGCGCGCCAGGCGTGGGGCAGAGCGTGGCGAATCTGCCCGAGTTGGCTTTCCGCCACGGAAAGGTTGTGGAGGAGCCAGGCGGCCGAGGGTGAGAGCTCCAACGCCTCGCGATAGGTAGCGCTCGCACCGGCGAGATCGCCCCGGAGCTGCTGGACGAAGCCGATGGTGTTCAGGGCGCCAGGGCGGCTGCCGAGCCGCTGTGCCGTCCGCGCGCCCGCCATGGCCGAGTCGAGCCATTCAGCGGGGAAGCCGTGACTCGCCACGCGATACGCGTAGCGCCAGGCCAGGCTGTTCAGGGCTTCCCCGTACTCCGGGTCCCGCGCCAACGCCCGCTTGTAGAGCGCGATGGCGACCTCGTTCGCGTCCGGGTCCAGAAACGAGAATTCCCGGGCTTCCAGGACCAGCTCGTACGCCGCGAGGTCCGCGGTGGGCCGCTCCCCGACCCGCCGTTCTTCCTCAGGGGTCAGCGCCGCCCGCAGCGCCTCCGCAACTTCCCGGGTCAAGTTCGCCTGCAGAGCGAAGATGTCGGCGAAATCACGCTCGTACGTCTCGGCCCAAAGATGCTCGTCCGTGGCCGCGTCGATGAGCTGCACGTTGAGGCGCACTCGGTCGCCGGAGCGCTGGATTCCTCCTTCCAGGACCGTCTCCACCCCCAGCTCACGGCCGATCTCGCGGATGGGCTTGGGCTGGGAGGCATACTGGATCACCGACGTCCGCGACGTGACCCGCAGGCTTCCGATCTGGCTCAGCCGAGTGAGTAGCTCGTCGTGCATACCGTAGGCGAAAGACTCACCTTCGCCGGACTCGGAGCCCATGAGCACGAAGGGGAGCACGGCGATGGAGCGGCGCTCGGGCTCCCCGTCGAGGCCAGGCAGGGATCGGTTGCCCAGGAGCCCGAACCACCACCCACCACCCACCACGCCGGCGAGGGCGACCGCGCCGGCCGCTCCCAGCACGGCGTTGCGCCACGTGAAGACTCCCTCGAGCGACGGACGCCCGTCGGGGGATCCGAGGGAGCGCCCGGCCTCGCCTCCGCCGGCACCCTCCTCCGGCAGCCCTTCCTGCAAGAAGGCCGTGACGAGGACGAAGGGCAGTCCGAGCACCAGGAGGCCGAGGGCGAAGGTGGGGAACCACGCCGGGAGCCCGGCACTCTCGGTGAGCAGCTCCGCCACCTGGAGGGCCACCCAACCGGCGCCGATGAATACGGCGCCGACCTGCCAGACCGAGCGGCGATGCAACTCACGGACAAGCCTGCGAAACGACATGGGCGGACACGGGCGGGGGGGATGGAGTACCGCAATTTTCAACGGAATATCGGTGGCGGCAAGGATCGCCTCCATCAGTACGTGGTCCCATCCACCTGCCGGCAAGTGGCGCCGGCACCCACTACCGCCCGCCGGGACTGCACATCCATCTGATCCGGAAACCGATCCGATCCCGGAGATGCTCCCTACTCCTTAGTGAACCAGGCCCTTCCAGGGCTCTCAGTCCCCTGCAGTTCAAGGAGTAGCAAAATGTTTCCCATGAAAAGGGACCCTCGGCTCCCCGGATTCGTCCCACAGGAGCTCGAGAACAGTGCCCAAGGAGTGCGTCACTCTTCTCGCCGGGAGTTCCTCCGGCGCTCCGCTGCATTCGGGGGAGCCGTGGCACTCGTCTCGGCATGCTCCGACTCCGATCCCATGGGGGTCGATCCGGATCCGGAAGTCGCGTCGTTCGGCACTGGAAACGTCGCGGTGTTGAACTACGCCCTGCTTCTGGAGCAGCTGGAGGCCGCGTTCTACATCCAGGTTGCGAACGATTTCTACACGGGCGCGTCCGACCTGGAGAGAGGTATCCTCACTGACCTTCGGGATCACGAGATCGCCCATCGCGACTTCCTGGCTGCGGCGTTGGGAACCGCCGCCCTCCCGGAGATCGAGTTTGATTTCTCGGGCATCAATTTCCGCGATCGCATGAGTGTCCTGACCACCGCTCGCACCTTCGAGGATCTCGGTGTTTCGGCGTATAACGGCGCCGGACGCCTCCTGTCTACCGACAGTGACGGAGCGGCCTTGCTCACCATCGCCGGCAAGATCGTTTCCGTGGAGGCCCGGCACGCAGCCGCCATCCGGAGCCTGCTCGGCGGGAATGCTCGCGACTTCGCCGGCAACGACGTGGTCGATTCGGCCGGTCTGGATGTCCTGCGGCGCCCGCCCGAAGTGTTGGCCGCAGCGGGTTCCTTCGTGGTGACAGAACTGGATGTGAGCGGGCTGCCCACGGCATGACCCTCCACTCGATCCATTGTCGCCCATGGCCCGGCCATCCACTGGAGCACTTCGGGGATGCCGGCCAGTCCACTACTTCATCGAATGAGATAACAGGAGACACCATGAATATTCGCGACCTGGACGTACCAAGCCTCGAACTCGTCAAGCAAAAGGAGCCCCGAGGAATTCTGGACCTTCTCCAGCCGGAGGTGGTAGACCGCCTCCAGAGCCGGCGCGAGGCGCTCAGCCGGGCCGGTGTCTGGAGCGCCGGAATGGCGCTGGCCTCCATCCCGCTGGGCCTCGGTGTGCTGGCGAAGAGCGCATTTGCTCAGGATGGCCTGCCTCAGCAGGTGCGGGACATCCTCAACTTCGCTTTGACCCTGGAATACCTGGAGGCCGAATTCTACACGCTCGGGCTCGGTGCCAACGGCCTCATTCCCGCAGAGCACGTTCCCATCTTCGATCAGATCCGCATCCATGAGGATGCGCATGTGGCGCTCCTGCTGAGCGTCCTCGGGAGCGCTGCGGTGGAGAAGCCGACCTTCGACTTCACCGCGGGCGGCCAGTTCGCTCCCTTCCAGGAGTTTCGCTCCCTTCCAGGAGTATGGACAGTTCCAGGTTCTGGCGCAGGCTTTCGAAGACACGGGCGTCCGCGCATACAAGGGTGGCGCGGCGGGGCTGAATGGGGCCCCCGACCTGCTTGACGCCGCGCTCCGGATCCACTCGGTGGAAGCGCGTCACGCCTCCGAGGTTCGAGCGCTCCGGGGGCAGTCCCGCTGGATTCAGTTCGACCAGACGGATGTAGCTGCCATCGCCCCGGTCTACGCCGGCGAGGGGAACACGATGCATGCCGGAGTGGACGTCACGACCCTCACGAATGTCTCCGATCAGGCCGTGACGGAAGCATGGGACGAACCCCTTGGCGTGAACGAGGTTCTCGCTATCGCCGGGTTGTTCATCGTGTCCTGAGGTCGGAGGTCGGCGGATGGCATTCGTCCTGGTTGCGGGGCCTCCGATGGTCTGGAGGCCCCGTTCCGGCGAATCCACTGCCCCCCGGCAACGTGAACATGGGCCCTTCGATGAACCGTCCGTATTGTGCACCCGCACCTGCATCCCCAGCTTGTTCACGCATCCCCCGGCGTCGGTGGCACGTTTCGATGATCAACGGGGCGGGGTGCTGCGATCCTGTCCCTCCCACGAGGCATGAGCGGTTGAACGAACCCGACCCGGAGACGCTGGGCGACCTTCTGCGCCGTATGGCGGTGGGAGACGAGCGAGCTTTCGCGGCCTTCTACGACGCCACGTCATCCGCCGTCTTCGGGACCCTGGTGCGGCTGCTGGCCGACCGGACCCAGGCGGAGGAGGTTGCCCAGGAGGTGTACCTCCAGGCTTGGCGAAGGGCGCCGGCCTTCGATCCGGACCGGGGAAGCGCCTGGAGCTGGATCGCGGTGCTGGCCCGGAGCCGGGCGATGGACCGGGGGCGGGCCGAACGATCGTACGCCCGGGCCGTGGACCGGGTGGCCGGACATCCGGTGGAGGCCCCCGTGGGCTCCGCCCCCACCCCCGCCGACGAAGGCGTAGAGCTGACCGAGCGAAGAATCCGGGTTCGGGAGGCGCTGGCCACCCTGCCACCGGAGCAACGTACCGTGATCGAGGAAGCCTTCCTGAACGGCCGGAGCCACCGAGAGATAGCAGACGCGGACGGGATCCCCCTGGGCACGGTCAAGAGCCGGATCCGGACGGCGCTCCTGAAGCTCGAAGCGCATCTGCGGCCGGCTCTCGCCGAGGAAGGGGGGAGGAGCTGACGTGGACATGAACGCGTTCCGTGATGCCTGTGCCCGATACCTCCTGGGAACCATGGAGGATGCGGAGCGAGCGGCCTTCGGGGCCGAGCTCGCCGCCCGGGGCACCGAGGGTGGGCGCCTCCTGGCCCGAGAGTCTGAGCTCCTGGGTGACCTGGCGCTCGTCGCCGAGCCCGTGGCGCCCCCGGAAGGGCTTCGGGCCCGGGTCCTGGAGGCCGTCTCCAGGGAGGGTGGCCACGTCGGTGCGCCGGCGGGCACGGACCCGGCGGAGGCCGGGGCGGGACCGATCCCCTTCGACCGGGGATCCGCCCGGCGTCCGGGAGCCCGTTGGGGGTGGGCGCGGCCCCTCCTCGCCGCCGCGGCAGTTCTCGTCGTAGCGCTTGGCGTCTGGAACGTGGAGCTCAGGCGCAGCGTGGCGGAACAGCAGACGGCGCTTGCGGCGGTGAGGGACCGGCTCCTAGTCCAGGATTCCCTCGAGACGGCGCTTCGGGCCGCCCGGGAGGACTTCGGGACAATGGCCGCCCCTGGCGCTTCGGTCTTCACCCTGGCCGGCACCGACGAACAGCCGTCGGCCTGGGCCCGGGTCTTCGTGGATCCGGAGACGGGGCGGGCCCTGGTCCTGGCGTGGGAACTTCCGCTCCTCTCGGAGGAGCAGATCTACCAGCTCTGGGCCCTTCGAGATGGCGTCCCGTCCAGCATCGGTACCTTTAGCGCCCGACTCGACGGCCCGGCCCGCCTGGAACTCGACAGCCTGGAGCCCGTTGTGGGCGCCGACCTCTTCGCGGTGAGCGTCGAGCCGGCCCCGGGTAGGTCCGCTCCCACCGGTCCCATCGTTCTCGCCGGGTCGGACTGAACTCGACTCCTCGAGCCGTGCGTGGCCATAGTCCCGCTCCTCGTACATTCACCCCAACCACCGGGACCATGTGCCGATTCGTCTACTACCAGGGTCTCCCCATCCGGATGGGCGAGCTTCTCACCGAGCCGAGGCACTCCCTCATCCACCAGAGCTTCCATTCCCATGAACGACAGGAACCTCTCAACGGGGACGGGTTTGGGGTGAGTTGGTACGGGGAAGAGCAGGCGACGCCGGCACTCTTCCGCTCCATATCCCCGGCGTGGAGCAGTGACAACCTCTTGGAGATCTCCCGGGTCATCAGGAGTCCGCGCATTCTCGCCCATGTCCGGGCCGCGACCCAGGGGAGCGGGGTAGCCGAGGCCAACTGCCACCCCTTCCGGATGGGGGAGCTGTCCTTCATGCACAATGGGGATCTGGGCGGGTTCCCCCTGTATCGAAGGGCGCTCCTCAAGGGCCTCTCCGATGACGCGTTCCACGCCGTTCGGGGGACGACAGACTCGGAACATTTCCTCGCCGTCATCTGGGATGAGCAGCGGGAACGTGTCCGGACTTCCGGCACGACCCCGGATGGAGGTCGAACCCTTGCCGAGGCTCTGGAGGCTGCCCTGGCTCGTGTACTGACACTCTGGGCGGAGTGTGAGACCCAGGACCATATTTACCTGAACTGCCTGCTCACCGACGGTCGAGATGCGGTAGCCTGCCGCTTCACCACAGACGAGCCGGAGAACGCAGACACCCTCTACCTGCACCGGGGAAAGCGGTATGTGTGCGAGGAAGGCCTGGCCAGAATGATCCCCTGTCCTGAGGGGCACACATCCGTCCTCCTGAGTTCAGAGCCGCTCACGCCCGATGAGGAATGGAAAGAGGTGACGGTGGGCGATCTTGTGATCATCTCGGCAGATCAGGAGGTCCGCACCCAAAGGCTCCTTCCTTCCCGCTGATCCGCTCAAGGCGTCAGACGCCCCTCTGCCGCAGGTCGGCTCGGTTCATGATCATGCCCGCTTCCGAGACGGAGGCTATCTTTCCAGGATGAAGCTCAAAGTCTTGCTGTCCCTCCTCCTAGCCCTCGCTGTGTCTGCCTGGCCCGCGCCCGTCCTGGCGCAGGAGACTCCCCAGGAGTCGCAGCCACCGGATACGGCAGCTCCTCCCCCTCCGCCCAGCGTTCTCCAGTTGGCGGCCCGTGCCCAACTGCTGGCCGACTCCGCTGCCCTTGCCCTCCGGACCATCGACGGCCTGACGGCAGTGGACCAGGCTCAGTCGGACCTGGATGAGGCCCAGCGCCGGCACGAGGACCTACAGACTCTCCTCACATCCATGGTGGGCGCAGATTTCGTACGCATGGAGCGGCTCTCGCGCGTGCGAGACCAAGCGGTTCTGGAAGACAGCAGGTTGTTGGGCATCCGGGAACGGCTCACCGGCCGGCTCCAGGAGCTGGGAGGGATCCATGCGGAGTGGACCCAGCGGCGGGAGCTATGGCGCTCGTGGCTGGACGGGCTGGCCGCCGAAGCCGAGCTGTCGGGGGCCGAACTGGAGTTGGACACCCCCCTTCAACGGATTGAGGAGGTGCGGGAGAAGGCCACCGCAGCCGCGAGCCTTCCCCTGGACCTTCTGCGGCGAGTGGAAGCCCTTCGAAGGGAACTGGAAGGGCTGAGTACCACCGTTACGACCATCCAGGCCCAGCGCCGCCAGGCACTGTTTGAACGGTCCCAGCCTCTCCTCTTCTCCGGTGCCCACCGTGAGCAGCTTCAGGAGGGGGGTTGGAGAGCCTGGGATCCCACTGCCAGCATCCAGCCGCGAGCGTATGAGGCCTTCGCCAGAGGGAACGCGGGAATGCTGGGGTTCCATCTGTTTCTGGCCCTTTTCCTGGGGGCAATTGGGCGAGCGGGCTTGCTGGCTGCCAGGGGGGAGGGGGTCCCTGAAGAGTCGGAGTTCCTGGAGCACCCCTGGGCCCTGGGGCTATTCATCTCCACCATGGTGGCTATGGCCCGGGTCACCCTGGCTCCTCCCCTCTGGGACGTCCTCCTCTGGGTTCTTTTCGGGGCAACCGCGGTCATCCTGAGGGAGCAGGTGATCTCCCGGCGCCCGCTCCGACGCCTGGTCTATCTCCTGGCAGCGTTCTATCCCGCGTTCCTCTTGCTGGAGGTGGCTCAGCTACCCGAATCCGTGTTCCGGGTGGGGCTGGCCGTGGTGGCGGCCGCCGCCATCCCTCTCGCTCTTCAGCTGGCCCGCCTGGCAAATCCGGCTGCCACCAGACTGCTCAGCTTCCGGATGGAGGATATCCGAAAGACCTGGTCCCTTCACCTGGGGGCCGCAGTGTGGGCCGGCGTGCTTCTGTGTCTGATTCTGGGTTTTGAGGCGCTGGCCCGCTGGACGCTTCATGTCACCGTAATGAGCGCGGCCGTAGCCTTCACCATCAAGCTCGGAATGGTTCTGCTCGCCGCCGGGGCCACCACCCTGTCGCGCCTGGGAAGAGAGGGTGGACTCCTACGCCATACTGCGGCGCTCCTGGCGCACCGCCTGATCTTTCTGCTCCGTCTCGCGCTGGTGGTGGCGGGAGGGCTGGTTCTCCTGGACATCTGGGGTGTGGCGGCCTCACCTGTAGCCACCTGGCAGCGGATCATGGAGGCGGGGTTCGCAGTGGGAACGGTGAGCGTCACCGTGGGAAGGGTTCTCCTGGGGGTACTGGTGGTCTACCTGGCCGTCCTCGTCTCGAGCCTCATCCGCGCGGTCTTGAGCCGGGAGCCTCGCCCGGATGAATCAAGCGACGGGGTGGTACAGCTGCTCCATGAAGCCAGGGGCGTGGGTGAATCCATCACGAAGCTGGCCCACTACGCCCTGGTCTCATTGGGTGTGATTCTGGCGTTGGCGGTGATGGGCGTGGAGCTGCAGAACTTCGCCATCATTGCCGGCGCTCTGGGGATCGGCGTGGGGTTCGGGCTACAGAACGTGGTGAACAACTTCGCCAGTGGGCTGATCCTCCTCTTCGAGCGACCCGTGCGAGTGGGGGACACCGTGGTGGTGGGCGATGTATGGGGAACGATCCAGAAGATCGGACTCCGCTCTACCATCATGCTCACCCTGGACGAGTCCGAGATGATCGTCCCCAACGGCGACCTGGTGTCCGAGAAGGTCATCAACTGGACCCTCACCAGTCCCATTGCCCGGATGTTCCTGCCGGTGGGTGTAGCGTACGGTAGCCCTGTGGAGAAGGTGCTGGAGATCCTGGCGGAATCGGCCTTCGCCCATCCTTCAGTGCTGAAGAGCCCTCCCCCCCAGACCCTCTTCATTGGCTTCGGAGACAGCTCGCTGGACTTCGAGCTTCGGGTCTGGGTTCAGAACATCGGGCTCAGGCTGGAGATGCGGAGCGTGGTGCTGGCGGAGATCAATCGGCGCCTGAACGAGGCCGGAATCGAGATCCCGTTTCCCCAGCGGGACCTTCACCTGCGGTCCATCGATGGGGAAGCGCTGAAGCAGCTCACTGAGACCGGTAAGGCACCGGAGCCGTAGGGCCGTCGGTCACCGAGACGTCACCCGACCATGGTCTGTTGCCGGCGCTCGTGATCATCACCACCGTCGGGCTCTCCGCTGAGCAATCGTGGAAGAGGTATGCGCCCGTCCCCGCATCCTGTCCGACGACATCCGGTTTGCCTCCGGTTTTCCCCAATTCGCCGAGCGACCACAACCTTGAGGGATCGCAGGCGACTACGGCGACCCTAACGTGGTGTCGCTGGAGGTGGCCAGCTCACCCACACGCCCCGCGCGGGGCACTACGAGCGGGCGGGAAGGAGCTGAAAGCCCATGATCCGGAAGTGTTCATCGCCCGTGATCACCTCCCCGATCCCCCGTTCGCGCATGACGGCGAAGCTGGTGCAGTCAGTGAAGGAGAACCTTTGATCCCGGTACTTGCGAAACAGCGCCTCCGCCCGATAGAACCGATCAGGTCCGATCCATTCGAGGTCGAGCGCGGCCGTCCCGTTCAGGAGGTCGAGCAACCGGAGCGCCGCCTCCGAGCCCGCCCGCGCCTTTGCCAGCGTGCAGGATTCGTCGATCACGTAGTCCGTCGAGACAAGGCGCGTGCCCCCGCAAATCACCCGTTCCACTGTGTCCATCGTCGCAGCGTGATCGACGTCGCGGCGGTCGATCAGCGCATACCAGCCGGAGGTATCGACGAAGACGCTACGCGCCATAGATCAGGCGATCGACCTCGTCGTTGGGGAGCGGGCCGCCCGGGCCGTCGACCGCGTACTCGTTCACGTGCAGCAACGGATCGTCGTCGGGCACATCCTTCGCGTCGGGCCGGACCGGCTCAAGGCGCGCGACCGGCTCGCCGCGGTAGGTCAGGAGCAACCGCTCGCCGCGGCGGACCGCGTCGAGTGCACGGCGCGCATCGCGGCGAAACTCAAGCATCGTGATCGTCCTCATGCAGACAAAGTTAATCTTCAAGTTGAACTCCGGCAACGCACACCGTTCTACCGGGCGCCTGGGGCACCGGAAAGCGGAAACGTGCATTAACCGAAGCCGTTCGTACTGTGCTGGCCGGGTTTCGCACCAGCGCGCTGCCTGTGAAGGGGCAGTGACCCTTGCCCGGGTCGTTTCCTGTCTCAGATGGAAAGGAGTGACTATTCTCGTTCTGCGGGCCCGCGCTGACGTTCGAGCGTGCAGCCGCCGAACCTTGAGGGTGAGAAAGGCGTTGCTGTGGCCCAGGCCACTGAAAGGGAGATGAACGCCATGAACATCAGCAGAACCACCCACCCGCTGGCGCTACTGGTCGCCTTCTGCGCGGTGCCGCCCCTTGGGGCGCAGGAGCCGCCCGTCACTGATGCCGGGGCGCTGGAGCTCGCGGGTTTCGAAGATTATCGGGTGCCCATCGGCCGCATGGAGAACGGCGTTCTGCGGGTCACACTCGAGGCTCGCGCCGCGGAGTGGCGGCCGTGGGGCGAAGACGGTCCTGGACTCCTCGCGCACGTCTTCTCGGTGGACGGCGCGCCGCCCCGCGTTCCGGGACCGCTCCTGAGGGTCACGGCGGGAACGCCGGTGCACGTCACGCTGCGGAACACGTTCGATCATTCGCTTGAGGTGAATGGTCTCCGCGACCGCCCTCCACCGTCACCCGGCGCGCCGCCGGCCGGTCCACCGCCCGGTGTTGAGCCCGCGCTCGTCGGACCGGGAGAAACCGTGGATGTCCGCTTCACCCCGCGGACCCCCGGAACCTTCGTATTCCGTGCCACCGTGCGCAGGCCCCGAGGCACCGTGACGGCAACGCTCCCCGGCGTCGATGAGGCGGATCGGCCGTTCAGCGGGGTCATGATCGTGGACCCCGAGGGTTCTCCTCCCCCGGCCGGGGAGAGGGTCTTCATCCTGAACCACTGGGGGGACGAAGCGATCCCCAGCTCGTTCCTCCCCGCGACCCGGTTCTTCATCAACGGGCGCTCCTGGCCGCACACCGAGCGGCTCGAATACGCGCAGGGAGACACGGTTCGCTGGCGGGTGCTGAACGCCACCGGCCGCGCCCACCCTATGCACCTCCACGGCTTCTACTTCCGGGTCGACGCGCGGGGCGACTTCGGCAGCGAACACGTCTACGCGCCCGAGGAACGGCGGATGGCGGTGACCGAGGTGCTCCGACCCACCGAAACCATGCGCATCACCTGGGTGCCGGAAGAGCCGGGGAACTGGCTCTTCCACTGCCACTTCATGCGCCACATGTCACGCCTGCAGACCATGCCGCTGGAGGGACCGTCGGCGGCTCACGGGCTGCACGGGGACGAGGGAGCCGCGGGCGAGGACCTGATGGGTGGTCTCGTCATGGGGATCACCGTGCGCCCCCGACCCGGTTGGGCGCCGGCCGGCGACGTGCCGCGCCGGCACCTGCGGCTGCACATCGGCACACGCCCCCGTGTCTTCGGCCAGGAGGCCGCCTACGGTTTCGTGCTGCAGGACGGACCAGAGCCTCCTGCGGCCGACTCGGTGCGCTTCCCGGGAAGCCCCATCGTTCTGACCCGGGGCAAGCCAACGGAGATCGCCGTCTTCAACCGCGCCGACGTGCCGCTGGGCGTCCATTGGCACGGCCTGGAGCTGGAGAGCTGGGCGGATGGCGTTCCCGGCTGGAGCGGAATGCCGGGCCGCGTCTCGCTTGCCATCCAGCCTAACGATTCCTTCGCAGTGCGCATGACTCCGCCCCGGGCCGGCACCTTCATGTACCATGTGCACAGCGAGCCCGGCCACCAGCTGGCCCAGGGCCTCTACGGCCCCTTCCTGGTGATGGAGCCGGGCGAGCGCTGGGATCCGGACACCGACCGCCTGTTCCTCCTGGGCTCGCTGGGCACGGGGGAGGACGCGCCGGCCGCCGTCAATGGCGAGCTGGATCCGGGGCCGATGGAGCTGCGGATGGGGCAGAGCCACCGGCTGCGGTTCATGCACATCAGCCCCGACGACGACAAGCGGGTCGAGCTCCTGGCGGGTGCCGAGCCCGTGGTCTGGCAAGCCGTGGCGAAGGACGGCGCCGACCTGCCGCCGCAGCAGGTCCGTACGCAGCCGGCCGTCCTCCAGATCCACGTGGGTGAGACGCACGATTTCCGCTGGACCCCGGACCGTGCGGGCGACTTCATGCTCCGGATCACCACCACGTTCGACCGTGGCGTGCCAGCGTTTCCACGCGAGGCCCCGCCGCCCCACGTGGCGGAGATCCCGGTGCGGGTGCGGTGAGATCGATGAATGGCCGCAGCGGATCCCGCCAAGACACGCTTCAGTCCACCGCATCGATCCCGAGGTGGCGGTTCAACATGGAAGCGACCTCATCCCAGAGCTCTGACGTCAGGCGTCCGATCCGCTGCGCGTGCTGGGCATCGATGGTGGCGATCTTGGTCGAGCGGATCAGGGAGGGAACGGGCAACCCGGCTGCCTCATGGTCGTCGGTCACCGAGACGTCACCCGGCCATGGTCTGTTGCCGGCGCTCGTGATCATCACCACCCAGAGAAGGGACTCGCGGTCGCCAAGCCCGCCCTGGGAGACGACGAGCGCCGGTCGGTGCTGGCGCGTATCACGATCCGTGTAGGGAAAGGGGACGCGAACCACGTCCCCCTGGCTAAAGGCCGGCATAGCCGGCGCGATCTGCCTCGCTGTCCCATTCGCTGAATGTGGCGAAGGGATCGTCTGCTGAATCCCGGGGAGCCCTGGTCAGGATGACCCGCTCGCCCTCGATCTGGTACACGATCTCATCGCCCGGCGTGAGCCGGAGGGCGGCGCGTACGGGCTGCGGGACCGTGGTCTGCGACTTCGAGGTCAACTTGCTCCTGATCATGAGACTGCCTCCTGGGCGAGAAACACGCCTTGACTCCAAAAAGTAAGGAAATTCCTTGTCAACGGAAGGCGGGGAGGGCATGAACGGGAGCGGCGGCATCGCAGGACCCCTGTTCTGGCGCGATGATCGCCCTGATCTCGACCGCTTCGCGCCGGGTGCGTCCCCGGGGCTGACACCTTCCGCGCCCCTCCGTCGTAGGGCGGGTGACGCCCCCGCTGGAGGATTCGCGATGGTCTGCTTGTGCAGGTAACATTCCTCCGGCGTTCCCGCCTCCGCCAGCCGACGAGGGTTCCCATGATCGAGAGCTTCGTTCAGGACGCACGTCACGCCATGCGCGGACTTGTGCGAGGTCCGGTGTTCGCGCTCACAGCGATCCTGTCGCTGGCCATCGGTGTCGGTGCCACGACGGCCATCTTCTCCCTGGTGAATGCGTTGCTGCTCTCGCCGCCGCCGGGCATCGGCGAGCCGGACCGGCTCGTGAGCGTGGGCCGGACGAATGACGGACGCGGCTTCGACAACATGTCCTACCCGAACTACGTCGACTACCGCGATGGAACCACCGCGCTCTCGGGCCTCGCTGCGATGCAGTACTCGCCGCGTGCGCTGAGCCTGGCCGGACCGGACGGCGGCGAGGCGGTGGAAGGGAGCATCGTAAGCGGGAACTTCTTCGACGTGCTCCAGGTGCGACCCGCGCTGGGCCGCTTCTTCCTCGCCGAGGAGGATCGCACACCGCGTTCGCATCCCGTCGTCGTGCTGAGTCACGGTTTCTGGCAAAATCGGTTCGCAGGTGATCCCGACGTTGTCGGGCGCGGCATCGTGCTGAACGGCTCGTCGTTCACGGTGGTGGGCGTGGCGGCGGAAGGATTCCGTGGGCCGGTCGTGCTTGCGCCGGATCTGTGGGCGCCCGTCATGGCTGCGCCGCTGTTGGGCATGGAGGAGGGCGTGCTGACGAGCCGGCGGAGTGTGTGGCTCATGGGGATGGGCCGGCTGGCACCGGACGCGGGCGTGAGTCAGGCACAGGCCGAGCTGAGCACCATCGCCAGCCGGCTCGAGCAGAGCTATCCCGAATCGAATCGCACGCAGGGTGTTCGCGTGGCGCCGGCATCGCTCTTTCCCGGGGAGTTCCAGGGCATCGTGAACGCGTTCATGTTCTTCCTGCTCGCGCTCTCGGGTCTCGTGCTGCTGGTGGCAGGAACGAACGTGGCGGGGATGCTCCTCGCGCGCGCTGCTGCGCGACGTCGCGAGATCGCAGTTCGTCTCGCCATGGGTGCGTCGCGCGGTCGGCTGCTTCGCCAGCTCCTCACGGAGAGCGTGCTGTTGTTTCTGATTGCGGGCGCGCTCGGCGTGGTGCTCGCGCGCTGGCTCCTGACCGGTCTGATGGCGTTGGTACCGCGCCTGCCGATCCAGCTTGCCATCGATCCGCAGATCGACATGCGTGCATTGTCGTTCGCCCTCGCAGTGTCACTCGTTGCGGGCGTGCTCGCGGGACTCGCGCCCGGGCTCCAGAGTACGCGCCCTTCCCTCGCGCCCGAGTTGCGCAATGATGGGAGCGGAAGTGGTTCGCGACTCCGTCTGCGCAACGGGCTACTCGTCGCACAGATGGCATTCTCGATGCTGCTGCTGGTGGTGGGCGGGCTGTTCGCTCGCGCGCTGGTGCAGGCGCGCTCCGTCGATCCGGGATTCGATCCGCGCGGTATACAGATTGCGACGCTGGACTTCAGGCTCGCGAATCACGACTCGGCCTCCGGCTGGCAGTTCGCGGATGCCCTGATCGAACGTGCGCGCGAGATTCCGGGAGCGCAGGACGTCGCGCTCTCCCGCATGATCCCGCTGGATGGCGGCAGCTTCGGCATGGGCAGTATCGCGGTTGCGGGTCGCGAATCGTCGCGCGAGGGCGGCCGCTGGGACGCGGACTGGAACATCGTGACGCCGGACTACTTCGATGTGATGCGCATGCCGCTCGTCGCCGGCCGCGGCTTCAGCGATGCCGATGGTACCGGCGCGCCCGAGGTCGCCATCATCAATCAAACGCTGGCGGATCAGATCTGGGATGGTAACGCCGTGGGTCAGTCTTTCACGAACCGCGAAAGCGTCATCACGGTGATCGGCGTCGCGCGCGATGCGAAGTATCGCACGCTGGGTGAGCAGCCCCGCGGCTTCATCTACGTTCCGTTCGCGCAACGATACGCCAGCGAGATGTCGTTGTTCGTCCGCACGGAGCCGGGAGCCGCGCTTGCCCTGCCGATCCGGAACGTGGTGGCGGATCTCGATCCCGCGCTGCCCGTGCTCGTATCGGAGACGATGGAGGAGCACACATCCATCGGACTGTTTCCGCAGCGCATCGCACTCGTGGTTGCGGCGAGTCTCGGCCTCGTGGCCCTGTTGCTGTCGGTGCTGGGCATCTATGGGGTGACTGCATACGGCGTCGCGCGACGCACGCGCGAGATCGGCATCCGGCTCGCCCTCGGCTCGCCGCGCGGTCGCGTGTTCGGTCTCGTGCTGCGGCAGGGTGTCGTCCTCGCCGGAGCCGGAGCCGGCATCGGGTTGCTCATGACGCTCGGTGTCGCGCGCCTGCTCGAGAGTATGCTGTTCGGGGTGCCGGGAACTGATGTCTATGCTCTGGCGGGTGCAGCAACGCTCCTGGTCGGGGCGGCGATGGTGGCGAGTTGGGTCCCGGCGCGGCGCGCGGCGCGGGTGGATCCGGCGGTGGCCTTGCGGATGGATTGATGCCACGTCGCGTGACGGGTGGCGGTTGTCCCGCGCAGAACCGCTCACCGATCCGGCGGAGCTACCCCCCGAAGGAATGGTACGGGGATGACCCTCATGTGCGATGGTTTCAGGGATCCTGCGGCGGTACTCTTCAAGATTGGGTAGGCACCGGGCCCGTTAGGAGAGAGCCATGCGTTGGAAGGGGAGTCGAGGTAGCTCGAATGTGAAAGATCGGCGGGGCGGCAGGGCCGCGGCCGTGGGGGGCGGCCTTGGGGGAATCGTCATGGTGGTGCTCTATCTGGTGTTGGGAGGCGATCCCGGCAACCTGGATCTGGGCGGCGGATCCCCCGCCACGGGCCCGCCGCCCGCCGGCGAAGATCGGGCCATGGAGTTCGCCTCGGTGATCCTGGCCAGTACGGAAGACGTCTGGTCCGAGGCGTTCTCATCCGCCGGGTTACGCTACATCGCACCCAGCATGGTGGTTTACTCGGGAAGGACCTCCTCAGCGTGCGGACTGGGCTCTTCGGCCATGGGGCCCTTCTACTGCCCTCCTGACCGCACCATCTACCTGGACCTCACATTCTTCGATGACCTGGCCCGCCTGGGCGGACCCGGCGACTTCGCCGCCGCCTACGTCATCGGCCATGAGGTGGCTCACCACGTCCAGAATTTGCTGGGCACAACCGATCAGGTGCGCCAGCTTCAAGCCCGGGCCTCCGAACTGGAAGCCAATGCCCTCTCCGTGAGACTCGAACTCCAGGCAGACTGCTACGCCGGGGTGTGGGCGAATCAAGGGGAACGCAACCGGCGATGGCTGGAACCCGGAGACGTGGAGGAGGGGCTGGCAGCAGCTGCCGCCATCGGAGACGACCGACTGCAGCGTCGTGGAGGGGGCGAAGTGGTGCCCGAGACCTTCACGCACGGATCCGCCTCCCAGCGCCAGCGTGCCCTGAGAATGGGCCTCGACAACGGTGATCCCGAGGCATGCGACGCCGTGGGCGGGTGAGGACCAGTCCTCCGATGGAGGTAGTCCCACCCACCGCACTTACCCCCTGTTCGGCGGCGGTTGGGGTGACTCCCGTCGGCGCTGATATCCTCAACTTCAGAACTTGAGCTGATGAGGTGATTTGGGGGCGTCGAGGGCGCTTTCACGGACTCAGGGGGTACGGGCGCCGTGCCCGCAGGCCAATGGCCAGTCCATCCCCCTCCCCAGGAGCAGTCAGTGAAGCTGCCATCCGCCTCCCGAAAACCCGTGCAGATCGCCACCTGGAGCGAACTCCCCGACCGTGAGCCCTGCTACGCACTGGTGGAGGGCGTAGACCTGGTGGTGATTCGACATGACGACAAGGTCAGCGTTTTGTTCGGTCGATGCCATCACCGGGGTGCGCTGCTGGCCGACGGCCATGTGGACGGTCCCAACCTCATCTGTGGTGTGCACGGGTGGGACTACCGCTTCGATACAGGGGTGAGCGAATACAACAACGACGAGCGGCTCCAGCGATTCTCGGCGTGGGCAGACGTGGAGGCGGACGCGGTCATGGTGGACGGCGCCGAGGTGGCGGCTTGGGCAGAGGCCAACCCGCAGCCATACCGGCGGGACGAGTACCTGGGCACCTACCAGGACATCCATGGCACAGATGAGGAACCCTTCAACGGCTACATCCAGGAACTGGCCCGGAAGGGCCCGGAAGGGATCGGCCACCATGGCAGGATGTCGGCCATGGGCGTGCCCCTCACGGAGCTGCCCCACTGGAACGACATCCAACTCCTCACCGCCCAGCTCGCCCGGCGCCCTCTGGACGAGGACACACCGGTGGACACCCGCCTCATCGTCGGGCCCCGGGCCGCCAAGCCCCTTCACTTGGACATCCCCCTGTTCGTGAGCGACATGAGCTTCGGGGCGCTCTCGGAAGAGGCCAAGATTGCCCTGGCCAAGGGCGCGGCCATGGCGGGCACGGGAATCTGCTCGGGTGAAGGCGGGATGCTCCCCGAGGAGCAGGAGGCCAACCCCCGGTACTTCTACGAACTGGCCTCAGCGCGGTTCGGATGGAGTCTGGACCTCGTGGCCCGCTGTCAGGCCTTTCACTTCAAGGGGGGGCAGGGGGCCAAGACGGGCACCGGTGGGCACCTCCCTGGCGAGAAAGTGGTGGGGAAGATCGCCCGGGTGCGGGGCCTGGAGCCCGGTGAGGCAGCGGTGAGCCCCCCTGCCTTCCCTGACCTGGTGACCCCTGGCGACTTCCGGGAGCTGGCTGACCAGGTACGTGAGGTCTCAGGGGGCATCCCCATCGGGTTCAAGCTGAGTGCCCAACACATCGAAGCCGACCTGGACTTCGCCCTGGAAGCAGGGGCCGAATACGTGATCCTGGACGGACGTGGCGGCGCCACGGGGGCGGCACCGGACATCTTCAAGAACAACATCTCGGTGCCCACCCTGGCCGCCCTGCCTCGGGCCCGTCGGCACCTGGATGCATCAGGGGCGTCGGACGTCACCCTCATCGTCACCGGAGGTCTGCGGACCGAGTCGGATTTCGTGAAGGCCCTGGCCCTGGGGGCCGACGGCGTGGCACTGGCCAACTCCGCCATCCAGGCCATCGGCTGCCTGGGCATGCGCGCCTGCCACACCAACAACTGTCCCGTGGGGATTGCCACCCAGAAGAAGGGGCTTCGGGCCCGCCTCATTGTGGAGGAGTCGGCCCGGCGTCTGGCCAACTACCTGGGGGCCACGGTGTCGCTCATGCAGGTTCTGGCGCGGGCGTGCGGCCACGCCAGGTTGAGCGACTTCGAGTTGGACGACCTCACCACATGGAAGCGGGACATCGCAGATCTCACCGGGGTTTCCTTCGGAGGGGTCGTTCGCGACTGACGGGACAGGCACGCGAGCGACGGGACAGGCATAAGGGTGCGGGCGGAACTGATCTTCCGGACGGGGGAGGGGGAAGCGGGTCACGAGCCGTTCTTCCTGTCCGCTTTCGGGACGTCGCCATCCCGCCACCGGACATCAGAGCGGGCGCAGTCAACTGAAGACGAGGGCCGGAGCCATGCAGGCGGCCATCCGGGGCGGCTTTCCCGGCCTGGCACGCTTTTTTCATGGGAGCGGGGGTGACGGCTGCGGGATATCCCTATGCCGGAACTCCCAGTGGGGTTCTCCCCGCGACGATGGCCGAACCCATCCCGTTCAGTCAGGAACCCGCCCATGGATCAGCTCCGCCAGGACCTACGGTTCGCCCTCCGGCAGATGGGCCGGGCCCCTGCCTTTACCCTCCTGGCCACCCTCACCCTGGCCCTTGGGATCGGAGCCAACGCAGCCATCTTCAGCGTAGTGCAGGGAGTTGTGCTTCGTCCGCTCCCCTTCGCCCAGGCAGAACGGATGGTGCTCCTCTACACCGGGTACCCCGACGACGACACGCGCTACTCGCTCTCGGCGCCGGATTTCATGAGTTACCACGACGACGCCCGCTCCTTCGCAGGGGTCACGGCGGTGTCGGCCACTCAACAGGCTCTCACGGGAGTGGACGAGCCCGCATGGGTGCGGGTGGGCCGGGTGGCTGCCGATTTCTTCGGCGTCCTGGGAGTGGATCCGGTGCTGGGCCGGACGTTCGGACCCCACGAAAATACCCAGGGGAACGACGCGGTGGTCGTCCTCACGCACGCATATTGGCAGAGTCGGTTCGGGGGAAGCCCGGACGCCCTGGGTCAGACCCTGATCCTGGACGGCATCCTCAGGGAGGTGGTGGGCGTGCTCCCCCCGGAATTCGATTTCCCCGCCCAGACTCAGATGTACTTCCCTCTGGCCTACAACGAGCGCTTCAGCTCCAGCACGTCGGAAGGACGGCGAAGCGAATACCTCACGGTGGTAGCCCGGATGGCCCCCGGAGTGTCTCTGGAAGAGGCGGCCGCGGAAGTGGATCTCATCAACTCCCGGCTCCAATCCGAGTTCCCCCAGACGAACAGTGAGAACATTCGCATCTCCCTGGTGCCCCTGAGGGACCACTTGCTGGGAGATGTACGCACGCCATTGCTCATCCTTCTGGGTGCGGTGGGGCTGGTTCTCCTCATGGCCTGTGTAAACGTGGCAAACCTCCTCCTGAGTCGCGCCACCGCCCGGAGGGGGGAGCTGGCCGTCCGCACGGCCCTGGGGGCCGGGCGGAGACGCATCGTACAACAGCTTCTCACCGAGAGCCTGCTGCTGGGAGTGCTGGGAGGGGGAGCGGGACTCCTCCTGGCCACGTGGGCCACGCCCCTCCTCGTGGCGCTTTCACCGGAAGGGATTCCCAGGCTGGAGTCCATTCGGGTGGATGGCGGCGTGGTGGTGTTCACCGCAGCGGTGTCGCTGCTCACCGGTATTCTTTTCGGCCTCCTGCCGGCCCTGCACGGGACGCGGGGCAGCGCGCAGGGCCTGCTTCGGGATGGAGGTAGCGGCGCCCTGGGCGGCCGGACGGGCAACGACGCGCGGCGCACCCTCGTGGTAGCCGAACTGGCCTTCGCGGTGGTGCTCCTGGTGGGCGCAGGGCTCCTGATCCGGAGTTTCCTGGGGATCACCTCGGTGGACCCCGGATTCCGGACTGACGGCATGGTGTTCTTCTCCCTCTCGCTACCGGCCTCCTCCTACGAAACGGGCGCCTCCATCCAGCAATTCTACCCCCTCCTCCTGGAGCGAATCGAGGGGCTGCCCGGGGTGGAGGCCGCTGCTGCGGGCTCCGACATCCCTCTGGGCGGATCCAGCTCCATCCTGGGATTCAGCATCGAGAACCGGGAACCGCCGCTCCCGGGGTTCGTCCTGGACGCGGTGACCACGGCGACAACGCCAGGGTACTTCTCCGTGTTGGGCATCCCTCTTCAATCCGGGCGATTCCTGGACTCCGGCGATCGGGGGGAGGCGGCCGAAGTGTTGGTGGTGAACCAGGCGTTTGTGGCGCGCTACTTCCCCGATGAGGAGCCCCTGGGCCAGAGAATCAGCTTTGGCGACGATGACGAATGGATGGAAATCGTGGGAGTGGTGGGCAACGCACCCCAACACGGACTCCATCTCCCCGTGCGACCCGCCGCCTACGTGCCCCATGAGTGGTTCACCGCACGTTCCATGATCCTGATGGTCCGGACCACCGGTGAGTCCCTGGCCCTGACAAACCTCCTGCGGACGGAGGTGGCAACGCTGAACCCCTCCCTTCCCATTCGCCGCTTCCTTACTGGCGAGGACCTGGTAGCTGAAACCGTGGCGCAGCCCCGGTTCTACACTGTCCTGCTGGGTATTTTCGGCGGGGTGGCTCTGATTCTGGCCGCCGTGGGGACCTTCGGTGTAATCTCGTACATGGCTACCCAACGCACCCGGGAATTCGGGATTCGGGTGGCTCTGGGTGCGGAACCCGGCGCGGTGCAGGCCATGGTCCTCCGTCAGGGAGCGTGGATGGGGGTGGCGGGCGTGGGCACCGGACTGCTTGCCGCCGGGGGTGCGAGTCGACTTCTGGAGGGCATGCTGTATGATGTGGGTGCACTGGACCCTGTGGCGTTCCTATCGGTGGCCGCGCTGCTGCTGGGCGTTGCGCTTCTGGCCAGCTACCTGCCGGCCCGCCGGGCCACCCGGGTGGAACCCATGGTGGCTTTGAGGGCAGAGTAGAAATCGCGCGCGACGCAGGAACACCAGCGGGAGAGAGGAGCCATGGGGTTGGATCGGAAGGAACTCCTGAAGCGGTACGTTGACGTGTGGAATGGGGGAGAGCTTCACCTCCTGGACCACTTTGTGGCGGCTGACTTTCAGCGACACGTTTCGCCCACCGGTGGGCCGGCATCCAATTTGACGGAGCTGAAGAACGTCATCGCAGGGAGTCGGGCCGATGTTCCCGACCTGCATCTCGAGGTAGAGGATGTGATGGAGGTGGAGGGCCGGCTGGTGTGCCGTTGGACGTCCCAGGGAACCCATAGGGAAGGACGAGAGCCCCCGGACCGCCCGCGCCGGTTTTCCCTTGATGGGATCACCCTTCTTCGCTTCGAAGACGGCAAGATCGCCGAGGAGTGGTCAGCGGGAGATGAGCTGGGAGCACTTCTCAGGTTGGGGTTTCGGCTGGAGCCGCCAGGAAAGGCAGTGCCGGTAGGGTAAGAATCAGAACCGCTCACCCCTGGCCTCCCGGGCCGGGCTTCCCACGCCCCGGATCCGGGGCCAGAGCATCCAGAGCATCCACCCCGATCCCACCAGCTGCAGCACCCCTGAAGACACGATCACCCAGGGGATCCACTCGGTGAACCAAATGCTCCGGAAGAATTCGCCCCCCACCCGCACCGAAGTGCCCAACAGAAGGATCCACCAAGCCATCCGCCCCCGGTCAGGCGTGTAGCGGCCGTCGCCCTTCGGCGGTTTGGGAAACATCCACAGCGCCACCCCGAAGATGAGGAAGAGCATGAATCCCGACAGCAGGGCATGGGTATGGGCCGACACCAGATGGGGGTGAGCTCCGCGGCCCAGAATCTCCCGGGAGAGGAGAATCCAGAAGCCCAGAACCAGACCCACCATGAGGAAGGCCCCACCCGTCTTGATGAACCGGCGCACCAGAGTGTGCATGAAACAGCTCCTTACTCACGGGAACAACAGATTTGTTTCCAGATGGGCGTCACGGTGCCGATGGCGCAACACCGCTGCCCGGCCGTAGTCTTCGGCTACCATCTCCTTCCAGGAAGCTGCCGTGACCCTTCGAGACATCCGTTTCCTTCCCAAGGACGAGCCCCTCCGGGACGATGTCCGCCTGCTGGGCAGTCTGGTGGGCGACGTCATCCGCGAGCAAGGGGGCGAGAACCTGTTCATGGTGGTGGAGGAGGCGCGTCATGCGGCAATTCGGCGGCGAGAGGGGGTGGAGGGGGCCGCAGCCGATGTCGAGGCCGTGCTTTCCGGGCTTTCGGCCGGGCAGGCCGCAGAGGTGATACGGGCCTTCTCCACGTACTTCCAGGTGGTGAACCTGGCTGAGCGGGTACACCGGGTGCGCCGGGGTCGGGAGCGGATGAGAGAGGACGACTCACCGCAGCCCGATTCGTTGGCCGACACGGTGCGCCGCCTGAAGGAGTCCGGAGATGCACCGCCTGAGATCCTGGGCCGCTTCGCCCATGCCCGGGTGGAGCCGGTCTTCACCGCCCATCCCACGGAGTCCACCCGAGGTACCATCCTCAGGAAGCAGGAGCGGATTGCAGGAGAGTTGATCGCACGCCTGGATCCCACACGGACCCCCCACGAGGAACGGGTCTCCCGGGCCCGGATCCGGGAAGACGTGACGGCGGCCTGGCAAACGGAAGAGCATCCCTCGGTGCGTCCCACGGTGGCCGACGAGCGGGAGCACGTGCTGTACTACGTGACCCAAGTGCTCTACCGGGTGGTCCCGGCGCTGCACGAGCGCCTGGATGAGGCACTTCAGGAGGTAGGTGTGGCGACCCCCACCAACCTCGAGCCCCTGGTGCAGGTGGGATCGTGGGTGGGCGGCGACATGGATGGGAACCCAAACGTGGACGCGGGCACCATCCGGAATACGCTTCGGCACCAGCGGGACCTGGCGTTGGAGGCCTACCAGCGCGACGTGCGGGAGCTGTCCAGCCACCTGTCCCAGTCCGCTTCGCGCGTATCGTGGAGTGAGGCGGTATCGGCCCTCATCCATCGCTACTCCCAATGGTTCCCCGACACCATGGACGGGATTCCCCCACGGCACGCCGCCATGGGCTACCGGGTGGCGCTCCGGCTCATGGGTGCCCGGCTGGAGGCCACCCGTGCCGGGGACTCATGGGCGTACGAAGGTCCGGATGCCCTCTCCGAAGATCTGGCGGTGGTGCAGACGAGCCTGGAGCAGAACGGCGGCCGGCATGCGGGGCTCTTCCGGGTCCGGCGCCTGGCCCACCGGGTGCGGGCATTCGGATTCCACCTGGCTGCCCTGGACGTGCGACAGGATGCCCGGGAGCTGCGCGACGTGGTGGCGGATCTCACGGACGACGCCACTTGGCCGGCACGAACCTCCCAGGAGCGCACGGGGATTCTTCACGGATGGCTCCAGGAGGGGTCGGAGCGGGGGGTCCAGTCGACGTCCCATGCAGCCCGCACGGGTGGTGTGTCAGACCGCGCCCAGGCCGCCCTGGAGGTCTTCCGGGCCGTGGGCGAGGCACGGCGTATCTACGGCAAGCAGGCCGTGGGCTCCTACATCATCTCCATGGCCCAGGATGTGGATGACGTCCTCACGGTGATGTGGCTGGCGACGGTTGCCGGACTGGGTTCCCCCGACGATCTCCCCCTGGACATCGCTCCCCTGTTGGAAACCGTCCCCGACCTGGACCGGGCTGGTTCAGTACTGGACGCGCTCTTCACCGACCCGGTGGTGTCCAGTCACCTGGAACGTCGGGGCCGCCGTCAGATGGTGATGGTAGGCTACTCGGACTCCAACAAAGACGGAGGAATCACGTCCGCCCGCTGGGCCATCCAGCGTGCCCTGGGGCAGATGGCGGAGTCGGCTGTGCGCCATGATGTCACCCTCACCGTGTTCCATGGGCGGGGCGGAACCGTGTCCCGGGGTGGGGGATCCGTGCACCGGGCGGTGGCGGCCATGCCGGCCGCGTCTCTGGGAGGGCGGCTCCGGCTCACGGAGCAGGGAGAGGTCATCGATGCCAAATACGGGCTTCCCCAGATCGCCCTTCGAAACCTGGAACGAATGCTGGGCTCCATGGTGCTGCGGATGGCGGAGGAACATCGGGAGCGGGACGTGCCGGAGCCGTGGAGCCAGATGGCCGACACCCTGGCCGCGTCGGCCCGGGCCGCATACCGGGCGTTGGTCTACGAAGACCCCCGGTTCACCGACTACTTCCGGGGCGCCACGCCCATCGACGTCATCGAGCGCATGACCATCGGCTCTCGCCCGGCGTCTCGTCGGTCGGGTGCCGGTGTGGACGATTTGCGAGCCATCCCGTGGGTGTTCTCCTGGACGCAGTGCCGGGCCATGATCACGGGGTGGTACGGACTGGGGGCGGGCTTGGAGGCGGCCACCAGGGAGCACGGGCCGGAGCTCATGCGGGAGGCCGCCACCCACTGGCCTTTCTTCGATGCCCTGCTCTCCGACGTGGAAATGGTGCTGGCCAAGGCAGACCTGGACATCAGTGAGAGCTATGCGGAACTGGCACCCGATTCGGCACGTGGCGTGCTGGACGCCATCCGCTCCGAGTTCCAAACCACGGTGCGCGCACTCCTCCGCATCCGGGGTACGGCCGCCCTCCTGGATGGCGACCCCACCCTCCAGCGTTCCATCCGACTCCGGAACCCCTATGTGGATCCCATGAACGTGTTGCAGGTGGACCTGCTTCGCCGTTGGCGGGCGGAAGGCGCCCCGGACGGGGAGTTGTTCGACGCGCTGCTGGCCACCGTGAACGGTATTGCCAGGGGGTTGCAGAATACGGGGTGAAGGTGGGCAGGGAGGCCGGCTACCCCAGCGTCCCGAATCCCAGCGCTGCGGCCGCCTCCCCCTGCTCGTCATCCAACGTAAGGAAGTCCACATTCTCCGGAGTGTCCGCCAGGTAGAGGGCTGCAGCGACGTGCCAGAGATCCGCCCCCCGGAGGTAGCGAACCCTGAGAACCCGCTCCATCTCCCCGCCGAGGGGGCGATCCGGCAGGAGCCAGGCCACCCGCTCCAAGAACCCCTGGGCTCCGTCCACACCCTCCCGGTGCAGGGTGGACCGGAACTCCGCCTCCAGGAGGTTGGATGCGATAAGCTCCTGGTACTGGTCCAGCCGGGCGGCCAGCTCCGGGCCCCGGGGTTCCTCAAAGGCGACGGCCACCAGGCACGACGTGTCCAGGTAGGCGACCCTCATTCGCCCCGATCCTGGAGGAAGCGGGCCAGGGCGCCGGGTCGGGAAGCCAGGGGTTCCAGCGGCGCCGACGGAGTGTCGGGAAGGGAGAGGAGCCCCCGGGAGCGGAGCCGCTCCAACCGGGCCTCCATCCCCTCAGCGGCGGCCAGAGGGCGTACCTCGGCCACCGGCTTTCCGTGGTAGGTCACCGTGATGGTGCGACCCTCTCGCACCAGGCGGAGGAGCTCGGAGAAACGGGCCTTGGCGTCGTAGGTGGACCAGGAATCGCGATCAGACATGAGGTTAAACTAGTCTGACTGGTGCATAATCAGCAAGGCGTGTGGAGGTCCGTCCACCTTGACGGTACGGTTGTTCCGCATCTGAGTCTGCCTTCCACCGCTACAGCCCCTCCCCCACCGCCTCCACACACTCGGGCCCTTCATTCCCCGGCTTGTTCACATACGTACTCACCGGGTAGGCGTGCATTTCTTCCCCCGGATAGGACCTCAGGAGATCCGCCACCGCGTCGGAGGGAAGCTCAGGATCCAGCCAGCGGGCCCACTCCGTCTCTTCCCCCAGGATCACCGGCATGCGGTCGTGGATGTGGCGCACGTACGGGTTGGGCGAGGTGGTGAGGATGGTGAAGCTGTGAAGAGGCGGAGCGTCCTCCCCCTTTCCCTTCCACGTTTCCCACAGCCCGGCAAAGGCGAACGGGCGCTCGTCGGCCATATGGATCCAGTGGGGGGTCTTGGGCGCCTTGGGCTCCGGGCCCTTCTGCCACTCGTAGAACCCGGTGGCGGGAACGATGCAGCGGCGGCGATGCTTCCATGCGGCCCGGAAGGCGGGCTTCGAAGCCACCGTCTCCGAGCGGGCGTTGATCATCCCGTACCCGATCTTCGGATCGTCAGCCCAGAACGGCACCAGCCCCCACCGCAGGGCGTCCAGGCTCCGCCGGCCCTTGGGAGCGGCGATGACCGGCACTTCCAGCGAGGGCGCGATGTTCCACCGGGGGGTGTAGTCGGAAAGGAACTGCTCCACCCCGAAGATCACGGAGAGGGCTTCCTGTTCCATGGTGAGTCCGTAGCGTCCGCACATGGAGAGATGTTAGACGGCGGGGAGGGTGCGTTCAAGCTCAGGGCAGTCAACCCCAGGACCGCCTCAATCGTGATGATCCTCTTGCTCACACTCACGATGCAGAGGTACATCGACCTCATGCCCTCCATGGCCTACCTGCTTCCCGAATCCGGATAGCCGGTACCGCCCGGCTGACTCCTACCGAATCGTGTCGTGGGTCTGGGCGCGGGCGCCGGCGGCGGCCGCGGCATCCAGGGCGCCCCGGACGCCCTGTGCTCCGGGAATGGGCAACTCGGCGATGGCGGAATCGCGCTGCTGCCGGGTCAACTCAGGGGGAGTGTCGGCGTCAGCTTCCTCCTGCTCGGCCTGGGAGCAGGCCGGGAGAAAGAGCAGCAAGAGGATGAGGGAGAGGCGGCGCAGCTTCATGGGATCCTCGTAGGTGGATAGTACCTTCAACGTGGCTTCGGGAGGTCCAGATCTGCAACCCTGGACTCGGGCTCCACATCCACGAAGTGGAAGCCGTCCCGTTCCACCCGGCGGCCCAGCGTCACCTGCAGCGGGGCTTGGAACATGGGACCCGCGAACACGAAGGAGTGAAACTCCCCTCTCTCCCCGCACGGATCCACCCCGGGGGGCAGATCGTCCAGGAATGCCTGATTGAACTCCCGACCCAGGAAGTCGGGGGAAAGCTGCTTGGGGTCCACGCAGGTGAGGACCGACCGGAGGCCCCCAGCCACCATCTCTTGCGCCAGCGCCCGGGTATCGCGCTGCCAGAGGGGGAAGAGGGGCTCCAGACCCGTGGGCTTCAGGTTGTCCACCCGATACTGGCGCACATCCTCCAGGAATAGATCGCCGAAGGCCACATGGGTCACGCCGTCGGATGCGGCCTGGGCGCAGGCCCCTCCCATGAGGCGTTCGTAGTCTTCGTTGCGGCAGGGCCACGGCAAATCCACTTCCTTCAGTGGCAGCCCTGCCGCAGCAGCCTGGGCCCGAAGAAGCTCCCGGCGCACGGCGTGCATGGCCACCCGGTCCGCCTGGCCATTCAAGGTGGTAAGGAGCCCCACCACCTCCACCTCCGGGTCCCTCTGGAGGGTGTGGAGGGTCCATGCCGAATCCTTCCCGCTGCTCCAACTCACCAGAACTCGTTTCATGGTTGGGAAGTGAATTCCCCATCGAGGGCCCGGCAATGGGGTACGCCTATCGCATGGGCGTCGGAGTTGACCCAGGCTTCGTCCGCTGGTGTCCTGAGTCAGAGATTCGTTGAAGCACGGAGGGTGCCGCAGCGCCGACCTGGCAAGGCGCGACGCCGAAGGATAGCATGGCTATGCTGAGAAGGAGCAACGCCGCCAGGGTGGATGCAGCGGCGAACGGATGCCGACGACCCTCTGACTCAGGACACTAGTTACTGTGCACCCGGTCAGAAACCCGTACCACTTCACCCTTTTCCCCGGTAGCCGCCATGCCTCTGCACCCCCTTTCTCTCATCCTCGGCTTGGGGTTGCTGGGGTGCCTGAGTACGGCCTTCAACCCGGTGCACGCCCAGGACGTGGCGGTGGTGGGAGCCACCATCCACACGGCAACCGGGGATGTGATTCCCGGCGGAACCCTTCTGGTGCAAGATGGCAGGATCACCGCAGTGGGCGCCCAGGTGGAGGTGCCTCAGGGGGTGGAAGTGGTGGATGCCACCGGCATGACCATGATACCCGGCATGTTGGACAACCACTCCCATATAGGCTTCGCCATCGGGGATGTGAACGAGCGCTCTACCACCTTCACCCCCCGCTACCGCATCATGGACGTCCTGAGTCCCGACGACGACTACTGGTTCGAGGCGGTGAATGGGGGTGTGACCACCATCGTCACGGGCCCGGGAAGCGGCTCCGTGAGCAGTGGGCAGTCGGCCGTGGTGAAGACGTGGGGGCCCGATTGGAATGCCCGCATTCTGGACCCCACCGGCGGACTCAAGATCGCCATGGGCGCCAAGCGCCCCCATACGGGCACCAGCATGGCCACCACCTCCATGCTCCGGGAGAAGTTCACCCAGGCCCGGGAGTATATGGCTTCCTGGGAACGGTGGGAGTCGGGGGATGGGGAAGGCGCACCCCCGGCCCGGGATCTGGATCTGGACGTCCTGGCGGAGATCCTCCGGGGAGAGAACCGGGTGCGGGCCCACGTCCACTCAGCCCACGACATCCTCTCCCTCCTCCGCCTGAAAGACGAGTTCGGATTCCAGTTGGCCCTTCATCACTCCACCGAAGCCTACAAGGTGGCCGACGAGATCCTGGCCCGCGGTGTGGACGTGGTGGGACTTCCCCTCTTCATCCGCATCGGACTCCGGGAGGAGGTCATGCGGTCGCCGGCCTATCTGGTGGAGAGGGGAATCAACTTCGCCTTCCACACCGATGACCCGGTGGTCATGTCCAAACACCAGCGCTACAACGGCGCCATGGCCATGCGATACGGCATGGAAGGCGAAGCCGCCCTCCGGGCCATGACCATCAATGCCGCGCGCATTGCCCAGGTGGATGACCGGGTGGGAACCCTGGAGGCGGGCAAGGACGCCGACTTCGTGATCATCAACGGTCCCTGGTACGAGCTCACCTCCCGAGTGGAGCGGGTCTATGTAGACGGTCGGCTGGCCTACCACCGGGCGGTGGCCGAGGAGGAGAACCCATGAGCCGCCTTCGGACTGCCGGCTTCGCGGCGGGACTGGCGTGCATCTTCATGAGTGCGCCTGCGCCCCAGGCCGCCGCCCAGAACGTGGCCATCCAGGGCGGAACGGTGCTTCCCATTTCCGGCCCGGCCATTGAGAGCGGAACCGTCCTCATCCAGGGGGGAGCCATCACCGCCGTGGGGAGGAACGTGACGGTGCCCGCCGGAACCCCGGTGGTGGACGCCACGGGGAAGTGGGTGCTTCCGGGGCTGGTTGACGCCATGAGCTACTACGGGCTCAGCGGAGCCGATCTGAACGAGACGGCATCGCCCAGTACTCCGCACTTACGAGCCCTGGAGGCCTACTATCCCTTCGGGGCCTTCGGAGATGGTGAGCCGGCCTCTCCCCCCCGGGCCCGGGACCTCCTCATGGGGGGCGTCACCACCCACTACATTGCGCCGGCGGATGCCACCGTCATCGGCGGCCAGGGAGCCGTTCTCAAAGCCGCAGGCTCCACCTTCGACGATCTGGTGATGCTGGAGCCTGCAGGCATGGACATCACCCTGGGCGACCGGCCGGCCGCCACCATGCGGGAGGCCCAGCGCTCGCCGGGAACCCGCATGGCTGTCATCGGCCACCTTCGGCAGGAGTTGGTGTCGGCCCGGGAGTACCGGGAGCGGTGGGAGGCATGGGAGAATCGCCCGGAAGCCGACCGGGGTCCGACTCCCTCCAGAGATCTGGGTATGGAAGCCCTGGTGCGGATGCTCCGGGGCGAGATGCCCGCCCGGATCCAGGCGAACCGCATCACCGAAATCCGGGCAGCCCTGGATCTGGCCCGGGAGTTCGGCTTCCGGCTCATTCTGGACAGCGCCATCTCTGCCACTGAAGTGGCAGACGAACTGGCTGCAGCGGGGGTGCCGGTGGTGTTGGGGCCCATATCCCACCCATGGATCTCCGGCGAAGAGATCCCGGACCGGAGCGAATACCCCAGCCCCGATGAACGCCGAGCCGCCCGCCTCCACGCCGCCGGAGTGGAGATCGCCATCGCCTCGTTCTCCCGAAGCTTTGGAACGCTGGGGCCGGAGGGGTCGGGGAAATGGCTCCTCCTGGATGCCGGTCTGGCGGCGGGCTACGGCCTTGAGGAAGCCGCCGTGCTCCGGGCCATCACCCTCACCCCCGCCGAGATCCTGGGCGTGGAACATCGGGTGGGAAGCCTGGAGCCCGGCAAAGACGGCGATGTGGTGATCCTGGACGGTCCCCCGCTGAGCGTCCTCACCTGGGTGGAGCGGGTGTTCGTGGAAGGGGTGGAGGTGTTCGTCCGAGACGAGTAGGGAGATCGTTGATCAGAGCCTGGGCAAGCCAGATCGAAACGTGAGGCTCACCCCACCAGCACCCGCTGCATCCAGTACGCCACGCCCAGGCCCAGATAATTCCCCACGGCATACCCCAGCAGCCCCACCACCACCCCGGGCAGCACCAGGGCTTTCCAATCCCGTCCCACCGCCAGCGCCAGCGCCGAGGCCGGGCCACCTACCGCCGCCTGGCTGGCCACGCTGGTGGTCTCCACGTCCAGCCCCACCAGGCGAGCCGCCCCGTAGGTCACCACACCATGGACCGCGATGACCAGGGCGGCGAACCAGAACACGTCGAAGCCCACCCGGGCAATCTCCGAGAAGCGCGACGCGATGCCGATGATCACCAGGAAGAGGTGAAGCCCCAGCGATCCCAGGTGCATGGCGCCGGAGAAGCGGCGCACCCAGGGAAGGTGGCCCACCGCAAGGGCGAAGGTGGTGAGCCAGAGCACGGTGGGGATGCCGGGAGCCACCCGGAGCATGGACTCGGCCGCCCAGAGCAGCCCGAACCCCAGGGCCATGAGCACCGAGAGGTCCACCACCCTGAGGGGTGCCCGGGCGAAGAAGGGGTGGCCCGCCATGGGGTCGGGGGGCGTCGAAGGGATGTCGCCCAGCGTGGCAGGGGGATCACTGGGCGCCCGGGTGGCGTGATGATCATGCTTTGGCGCCGGATACCACTTCCCGAGTAGCACGGGAAGGGTAAGGGTGGCACCGAACCAGACGGCCGTCATCACGGCGTCCGACGCGGTGGCCGCCGAGAAGAGGGCCGGGGGAAAGTCCAGCTCCCGCCCCACCGCCACGAAGTTCAGCGAACCCCCGGCGTATGTGCCCGTCATGACCCCCGCCAGCTTCCAGGTGTCTCCCTGGAACGAGTCGGAAAAGACCAGGGCCGCCACAACGGCACCGGTGGCCGTGGCCAGGACGGCAATGGTGAAGGCCCCCAGCATGGCGGGCCCCGCTTCCTTCAGATCTCGCACATCCACTGCGAAGAGCAACCAGACGATGGCCAGCGAGGTGACGGGCCCGGAGATGATGTCGTAGACGGGCGACTGGAAGGGCACCAGCCCCAGGTTGGACACCACGGCACCGAAGAGCACCACCAGCATGGCGGCCCCCACGGTGCGAGCCCAGCCAAACCGGAGATCCAGCCAGAAGGCCAGGGCGGCGATGGCCGCGATGAGAGCCGCCAGGGCGGCCGGACTTTCGATCATCATCCTGCCAGCATTCAGCAGGGAGCAGCCATCCGTCAACCTTGGTGCCCTGAGGGCGAGAGACATCCATCCCACCGCATCACCCCATTACTCCCCTCTCAGCGCCTCCATGGCCTCCACCCGGGAAGCCCGTCGGGCCGGGATCCAATTGGCCAGGGCTGCCACGGCGCCCAGCACCGCCAACGCCGCCCCGAAGCTCACCGGATCGAACGCGCTCACATAGAGCACCCGCGAGAGGGCCTGCCCCAAGCCTCCCGCCATGAGGACCCCCACAACCCCACCCACAGCCACCAGGGTCATGCCCCGTCGGAGCACCAGCCCCATGACCTGCGGGGCTGAGGCACCCAGAGCCTTTCGGATTCCCATCTCCCGGAAACGTCGATTCACGGCGTAGCTCACCACCCCATAGAGGCCCACGGCAGCCAGAACCAGGGCCAGGAGCCCGAATGCTCCCATGAGCCACGCCCCCGCCCTGATGGGGAAGAGCTTCACCTCTGCCAGCCCCCGCAAAGTTCCCGTCTCCAGGAATACCAGGTCGGAATCCAGACTCCGGAATTCCTGCTGAAAGGCCTGCACAAGGCCCGCGGCCGGGGTACGAGTGGCCACCAGGACATTGGCGTAGAGGGGCGTGGTGGAAAGGGGAAGGTGGAGGTACGGCTGGGGCGACTCGCCGGGGGTATCCACCTTGTAATCCGACACCACCCCCACCACCTGGTAGGGATTCCCCTCCCACGAGAGACGAAAGTATTGCCCCACCGCGTCTGCATCAGGCCAGATGCGAGATGCCAGGGTCTGGGTGACTACGGCCACCCTCCGGCTCTCTTCCCGGTCGGCCGCCTCGATTCCCCGCCCTGCCAGGAGGGTTTGCCCCATGACCTCCAGGTAATTCTCATCCACACTGGCACCATTCACGCGGTAGGGAGCGTCCCGGTTGGAGGTCTGACGCCCATCCACGAAGATCCCGAATCCGTTGTTGTTGATGGAGAGAGGGACCCGGCTGGCCATGGCCACGGCCTCCACCTCGGGGTGGGACTGAAGGCGAAGGACTCCGGCCTCGAACAGCCCCCGGGCCTGCGCCGCGTCATACCCGTTCATCTCGGCCGGGATGCTCAAGTACCCTATCCGATCCGGGTCGTATCCCAGTTGCACATGTGCAGCTGCGCCCAGGCTCCGCACCATGAGGCCGCCGGCCACCAGGAGCACCACCGACATGGATACCTGAACCACCACCAGTACATCTCGGAGCTCCGGCCTCCGGCGGCCCCGCCGGCCGGGCTCTGCGATTCCCTTCAAGGCGGGAACCAGGTCGGGTCGGGACGCTCGAAAGGCCGGCACCAACCCGAAGAGTGCCCCGGTGGCCAGTGCCGCCAGGAGGGTGAAGACGAACACCCGCCAGTCGGGCGCGATATCCAACCCGATGGAGATGGGCAGGGGCGGTTGGAGGCGGGCAATGACCCCCACCAACATGTAGGACAGCGCCAGCGCCACCGCCCCCCCGGCAAGAGCCAGGGTGAGGCTCTCCACCAGCAGCTGGCGGATGAGACGGGCACCGCTGGCCCCCATGGACAACCGCACGGCCATCTCCTGCCGCCTGGCCGAAGCCCGGGCCAGCATGAGGTTGGCCAGATTGGCGCACGCCACCAGGAGCACCAGCCCCACCGCCGCCAGGAGCACCAGGGCCGCCGAGGCGATGGTCCCATCAAAGTCGGGGTTCACCAGCACGTCGTTGGTGCGAAGCACCCGCACCCGTTCCAGCTCATTCGTCACCGGAAACTCCGCCGCCAGGCCCGCGGCCACCACCTCCAGTTCAGATTGGACTCGCTCTACTTCCACGCCAGGGCTTCGGCGTCCCTTCACCCAGAGAAAGTGCATGCCCCGCTGATCCAGCCGGGTGGGTCCGGCACCTGCAATGGGCCCGCCGCGCATATTCCCCACGGGCTCCACTTCTTCCACCATGGTCAGGGGAATCCAGAGCTGGGCCGTGACTGCGGGAAGCATCCCCCCAAAGCCCCGAGGCGCCACTCCCACCACGGTGTACACGATCCCGTTCAGTCGGAACGAGCTTCCCACCACACCGGGATCCCCTGCGAAGCGGCTCTGCCAGAAGCTGTGGCTCAGGATCGCCACGGGCCCAGCGCCGGGAGCCTGGAACTCCTCGGGAGCGAATCCGCGTCCCCGCGCCGGCTGCACCCCCAGCACCTGGAAGTATTCTTCCGAAACCAGTTCCCCCACCACCAGTTCGGAGCGTCCGTCCAGGGACATGCTGCCGAAGAAATTCGTGAAGGCCATGAGGCCGGAAAGGGTCTTCGTAGCCTCTCGATGGCTCACGAAGTTGGGATACGAGATGGAGCTGTGATCCGACGAGGTGGTGGTCTGGGCGTAGATGTCCACCAGCTCGTGGGGGCGCTCTACCGGGAGAGGCCGGAGCACCACCGCGTTCACCAGGCTGAAGATGGTGCTGTTCACCCCGATGCCCAGGGCGATGGTGAGTACAGCCACCGCAGTGAAGCCGGGAGAACGGCGTAACCCTCGGAGCGTGTACTTCAGGTCCCGGAAGAGGTTTTCCATGGTGCGGCCCGGTAGAGGTGGAACCCGCTGATTTCACCTCCCTACGCATCCGGCCCGGCGGTGGATTCAGAGCGTGGGCCTACCGCCCGCCCCGGCCCCTCCCATCTGAACCTTTCGGCCATCTTCTGGTATCAAGCGGGTCAGTCTCGTCCGCTCGATGCCTAAGGAGAATCCGATTTCCACCGACACCGAAAGAAAGAGAAAGAGCCGCCAGGAGATCAAGCTGCTATCCACCGAGTCCATCTGGCTTCAGAAGGCGATTTTCGCCCTGCAGAAGGTTGAGACCGCTCGGGAAAAGCTGGCGAAACACCGGGGGGAAGAAGAATCCGGGTTCGTGCTCATGCGCAGTGCAGATGGCAGCGAGCTTGCGGTGGAAGACTTCGTGGAGGCCATTGAGATGCGCATCCGATACCTGCTGGATGAGGTGAGGGACCGACGGAACACCATGCGCTGAAGGGGCCGCGTTCGGCTCCTTCCTGGAGGCAGCCACAGCCCGGTCACTCCCGGCCGGTGGGAATTTACCTGGTCATAGCGGCTCGATATCGGTCCACATCCTGTGGACGGGCACCGCGCGGATCCGTTCGGCCATGGCCCTTCAGCCCGGGCCGGCCTTCAGCCCTTCCTCCGCCTTCGCTGTATCCGCCAGCAGCTTCCGGTCGAAATCCTGGGTTTCCCGAAGCTCTCGCATCTCCTGGGTCACGGCGCCCAACTGCTCCGAGAGTTCCGTCACCTGGGCCTCCAGGCGGCCCTGCGCCTCTTTGTCGACGCCCCGCATCTCCCGCCCCAGGGTCTCTACGAAGGGTCGGAGGCCGAATTTGAGGGTGAGGATGGTGGTGACTCCCAGAACCGGAATCATCACCAGAAGGATTCCAAAAACGGGAATGAGGAAATCGAGATCGGAAGAACCCATGGTTCAAGCCTCCGATGGAGGGGTGAGAAGCCGAGACACCGTCAGAATCGGGAGTGCAGTCCAACATGTATAGCCCCGATCCCTACGGAAACCGCCGGAGGTGGGATTCAGACCTCAGCCCGCAGGCTCCAGGCGGAAACGTACCACATAGCTTACGTCCAGTTCATCTTGCACCACGGCCCACACATGATCTCCCCTGAAAACCGGGGCGGGGTAGAGGGAGAAGCCCATGGGCGCCTGCACCCGAGCCAGGTAGCGTCCATCGGATTCGAACACGTCGAAGGCCACCGGCTCCCGGTATCGGGGCGGCGGAGGGCGGTTGGCATCCCGAGCTCGACGCTCTTCGTCTTCCGACACCTCCAGAGTCTCAGCCGCTTGTGGCACATGGACCCAGATTCGGTTGTCATCCCCTCCCAGCACCCGATGGAACGCCGGCTTCTCAGCCGGGATGGGCGGACCGTTCCAGGTCCAGGCCGGATCGGTCCTACGCATATTGTGGGTGGCCCGGGCCTCGGCGTCGTCCCGTTCGCCGGGCTCCACTGGGACCCGCTCTGCCGGCTTCTCCACGCGGATTACCGATCCGTCGGGGCGGAACACGCGCACCACGTACTCGTTTCCGATTCCCACAACGAAGGAGCCATCGCCCCGGATGGACCAGGAAAGGGTTTCGGTGAACGGCACCGCGTTGACAGACGTGCCTCCGTCCCGACTGGCCCGGATGGAAGGGCTTTCGTAACCCAAGAAGGGAATGGAGAGGGTATCCAGGGGGGTGCCGTCGGCTTCCATTTGAAGCACCCGGGTGAGCCAGAGCGAGCCCGCGGGGGCATTCTCGCCCTCTGCATAGGGCCGGATCACCACGGAGTAGAGCAGCCCGGTATCATCCAGGCTCAGGGGGGCCGAGGTGAAAAACCCTCCTCGTCCAGGCCAACTGGTGTCCAGGGTGCCGTCGGGATGAAACACGGTGAAGCGGGCATTCCCCGGATCCCGGATCACCACCCGCCCGTCGGACAAAACCGCCATCCCACCGTCGGAGTTCTCGTACTCCCCCGGGCCTCCCCCCTGGCGGCCCAGGGTGCGGACGAACTCCCCCGCAGCGTTGTAGGCCCTCAGCGCAGGCACCTGTCGGTCGTAGACGTAGATGGTGCCTTCGGGTCCCACGGCCAACCCTGATATGGCGCCGAAGATCTCCTCGTCGGGACCTTCCAGGGCACCGATGCGGATCTCGGGCACCAGCTGCATGCCCGCCGGCACCAGGCTTCCCGCCAGATTCCGCACCGCGATGGTGTCGGCCACGGTGTCTATCTGGAGCTGGAGAGCGGGGGCCGGGGCGTCGCCGCCACAGGCTACGGCCAGTGCAACCGAAGTGAGGAGCGCGCCGGATCGAACCCTGCCGGCTCCTACCAGCCATCTTCGCATTCTACCTCCCGGGGCGGTTTTGTGGGTCGGCGGGGCTTCGTACGGTGAGTGGGGTTTGGTACGGTGAGTGGGGCTCTGTAAGGTGAATAAGGACCCCCACCGAAATACTGCCATCACTTCTGGTATGTTTTGATGCCGCCGGCCACCGAATGGTTGTATCACCGAGACTGGACGGAGTCCACACAAGCCTTGCCCAATTCTGCCCCAAACCCCATGGCGGGACAGCCGCTGGTGGAAGCGCACTTCATCGAGCGTCCCAACCGCTTCCTCACCCGGGTCCGGGTGGATGGCGTAGGTGAGATGATGGAGGCCCACCTCCCCGACCCCGGCCGCCTGAAAGAGCTTCTTCTCCCTGGCGCCCGTTGCTGGGTTCAGCCCGCTGAACCCTCTTCCACCCGGCGCACCCGCTGGACCCTGGTGATGGTGGAAAGCCCCGAGGGGGGTGAGCTGGTTTCCTTGGACACCACCCTCCCCAACAGGTTGGCAGGAGCGGCCCTGGAAGCCGGGACCCTGGAGGAGTTCTCCGGTTGGACGTTGGAACGGAGGGAGTTTCCCGTGGGACGTTCCCGGCTGGACTTTCTCCTGGCCCACCCCGACGGCCGGAAGCTGGCGTTGGAGGTGAAGAGTGTGACCCTGGTGGAGGGAGGTGTGGCCCGCTTCCCCGATGCGGTGACAGCCCGGGGCGCCAGGCACGTGGAGGAGCTTGGCGAAATCGCGCGGCAACCGGGGTGGGAGGCCGCTGTGCTTTTCATCTGTCAGCGCCGCGACGCCCGGCGCATTGAGGCGGCGCGAGCCATCGACCCCCACTTCGCAGACACCCTGGCGGCCGCTGAGGCGGCGGGGGTGCGAATCTGCGGACGGCGGTGCCGGGTGACGCTGGAGGGGGTGGAGCTGCTGGAAGCCATTCCGGCGGAGGTCGGCTGACCGGCCGGCGTCACGGTCCGCCACTTGCTTCCGGGCCCCACTTCCTTCCAGGCCACCTCGCCTTGGGCCCACACTTGCTTCCGGGCCGCCCTTGCCTCCCGGCCACCGCTCAGAATACCGTCGGGCCATGCCAACTGCTCTGTCCCCCCACCCGGTTCGGTGGCTCCTCACGCTTTTCGTGGCTCTTCCCATCTGGGCCTGCCGGGATCAGCCCGTGGAGCCCATCGCCCCCGACGGGATTCCGGCCACTCTGGTGGCGGTGGGCTCCGACGTTCCGGAAGGGGTGCCCGGCGAGCCTTTGGAAGCCCTTCCCGCCGTTCAGGTTCTGGATGCCTCGGGAGCCGGTGTCCCCAACGCCGATGTGACTTTCACCGTGCTTTCGGGACGCGGCCGGCTGTTGGGGCCGACCACCGTCCAGACGGATGCCCAAGGAGTGGGGGCACCTCAAGGGTGGGTTCTGGGAGTGGAGGAAGGAGAACAGACCCTCCGCGCCCAGGCTGCCGGGGTGACCACCCCCGTGGACGTTACGGCCCGTAGCGTTCGCCCACCTGCCCGGTTGGTAAATGGGGCCTTCCTCCTGGGGGAAGGGGAGTACGAGAGCGGTGACGGCCCCCCGGGATGGACCACCTTCCTTCAGGGGATCGGTCGAACTGCGCTCTGGGAGGTGGAGACGTTGGTGCTTCCCAACACCACCGGCGAATACCGTGAGAACCGGGTGGAGCAGTGCGTTCCCATGGCCGGCACGGAAAACCTCCTCCTGCGTGCCAGGTTGGCCAGCCCCCACCCCCACCCGGAGCTGAAGGTCCGCCTGCGGGGCGAATTCCACCCCTCCATGGAGAGCTGCCTGCTGGATGAAGAGGGCGACGGCCTGGAAACCAGCATCTCGGCCGACTTCCCCCTTTCCGCGGAAACGGCAGTGGACGGGGCATGGGAAGTGGCGACTCCGGTGCGTTGGGCCGTCACGCGGTCGCCCGAGGCCCGGGCCCTGCGGGTAGGCGTTCAGGCTCGGGACCGCTCCCATGAGGGAGGTCCCGACCCAGCCGGCCGCACGGTCCGTGTGGAATGGGTGAGCCTTGCCCTGCCCACGCCGGGAACGGGTGCCGCAACTGCCATGGAGGTGCTCACGGGCGATGGGCAGTGGGCCCGGCCCGGTGCGGCGGCGCCCTTGGCCGTCCAGGTCCGGGTCATGGATGCCGAGGGTTTGAGCCTTCCCCAGATGCCCGTGTCGTTCCAGCTCCAAGCCGCAGGGGAAGTGGAGCAACCCCAGGTGGAGACAGACGAGTCGGGAATCGCCTCGGCCGGCTTGTGGACCCTGGGGCCCACAGGCGGACTCCAGACCCTGTTGGTGACGGTAGATGGTCTGGACCCCGTGGAAGTCACGGCACACGCCGTGCCCCTTCCCTCGCCGGGCACCCTGGTCAATGGCGACTTCCAGTTGAATCAGGGAGCGTTTCGGGATGGGGCGGGCCCCCCCGGATGGATGGTGGACGTGGATTCGCCCGACGGGGTGGGACTGGTGGAGGAGCTTTCATGGTCGGAGGTGGGAAGCCATGCCTTCCGATTCACCCAACCCACCGGAGGCTTCGGCGACAACCGACTGGACCAGTGCTTTCCGGTGGACCCCTCGAGGGGGTTCCAACCCGTCATACGCATGGGAAGCAGCACTCCTCACCCGGCGGCCGGACTCCGGATGAATCTGGAGTTCTACCCCGACGAGGAGAGTTGTCTGGGTGACTCCTCCAACGATCGGGTAAAGATGCCAGGCACCGGGGATGCACTGAGAGTGCGTACCGACCACTTCCCCTGGCCGGCCTCCGGGGTGGGACCCCAGCAGTGGGCGGTGGCAGAGGCCGGGGCCGTCTTCCCCGGCACCCTCCCTTCGGCAGTCCGGTTTGCCCGCCTCTCCATCCGGGTTCGGGATCGGAGCGGAGGAGCCGACAATCCCTCTGACCCTCCCATCCCGGTTCACCTGGACGCGGTGGAGTTGGTGCCGGTGTTGGCGCCCCCGCCGGGTGCTCCCACCCTCTCGCATCCGCCGGGCTTCTACTCCTCGCCCATCCAACTGGAGGCGCTCCCCCCGGAAGATGGCGTGACCCTTCGCTACACCTTGGACGGCTCGCTGCCCACGGAGGAATCGCCCGTCTGGGACGCTCCCATGGTTCTGGACGACCGAAGCAGCCATGAACCGGTCATCGCCCGGATTCCCACCGCAGCCCCGGGAATCTCCCAGGTGCCCACCTGGCAGCAGCCCCTGGCGGTGAAGCTGGGACACGCGGTGCGGGTTCGCGCCTTCCGGCCTGGTGCCACGCCCGGTCCGGTGGTGAGCGCCACCTACGTGGTGGCCCCCCAGGGACGAGATCGGTACCCCGTGCCGGTGATCTCCCTCATCCTGGATCCCGACGACCTCTTCCACGACGAGCGAGGCATCTATGTGCCAGGGGCCTCGTTCAGGCCCGGGGACGCTCAGAGCGGGAACTACCACGGTCGGGGACCGGGGTGGGAGCGAGTGGCCCACCTGGACTTCTTCGAGACCGACGGGAGCGTTCCCTTCTCCCATGGAGTGGGGGTTCGCATTCACGGAGGGCACTCCCGGAACCTGGCCCAGAAGAGTCTGCGTCTCTACGCCAGGGACGAATACGGAGCCGGCACCCTCGCCCATCCGTTCTTTCCGGACAAGCCGGATCTGGCCTACTCCCGCTTGATACTCCGAAGCTCAGGTACGGACTGGGTCTCCACCATGTTCCGGGACGGGCTCGTTCATTCCCTGGTGGAGCACCTTCCCTTCGAGACCCAGGCTTACCGCCCGGCCGTGGTGTTCCTGAACGGAGAGTTCTGGGGCATCCACAACCTCCGGGAGCGCTACGACCATCACTATTTCCAGCGGGTATACGGGATTCCCGAAACGGAGCTGGATTACCTGAGCATCGATCCGGTGGCCCGGGAGTTCGTGGCGGAGCCCGGAACCACCGAAGCCTGGGATGCCCTCATGACCCTCGTACGCAGTCTGGACCCGATGGACCCGGGAGCCCTGGATCAGATCGCGGCCAGAGTGGACCTGGAGAGTCTGGCTCAGAATCTGGCCGTTCATCTCTATGTGGCGAATACCGACTGGCCCCACGCCAATCGGGAGATCTGGCGGGCCCGGAACGAGCCGATTCCCGGTGAGCCGCTCCACCCTCGAGACGGGCGATTCCGCTGGATCCTGAAGGATCTGGACCTGTCGTTCGGACGACCCACCCTCTTCCTGCCCCCGGCTGACGCCAATTTCGACTCCATCGAGTGGATTCTCCGAAACGACTGGTCCACGGAGTTCTATCGTCTCATGATGGCCCACCCGGCCTTCGCCCGGATGCTCCTGAATCGCATTGCCGACCTGTCCAATGCCATCCTCCATCCGGATCGGGTGATTCCCATCATCGACGAAATGCAGGCCCGGATCCGGCCGCTGATGCCCGACCACCTGGCCCGCTGGCGACATCCCGCCGGCAACTGGGATGACGAAGTGCAGAAGATGCGATGGTTCGCTGAGGGAAGGGCCGCCTACATCCGCGACCTCCACCTGGTGAACCACTTCCAGCTGGAGGGAACCGCCGTCCTTACGGTAGATCGCAGTGGGGGCGGTGGTACCGTCCAGGTGAACTCCCTGGTGCTGGACGGCGCCATCCCGGGCGTATCTTCCACAGGACCCTGGTCAGGCACCTACTTCCTGGGGGTTCCGATTGAGCTGCGGGCGCTGCCTCAACCGGGCTTCCGATTTGACGGATGGGAGTTTGATGGCGGAGGGGAGCTGTCGGCGGCGGAGCTGGAGGAACTGGAGAGCGGGACCGGACTCCTGACCCTGAAAGGGGACCTCACCGTGAGGGCTCGCTTCGTTTCCGGGGAGTGAGCTGAGCCTTCACCAGCTGCGGCGCGGCAACGTGGGGACGAGTCGGGATGGCAAGGCTCAGGGTCCCGATTGTGCGGCAGAGCCCTGGACCATAACCTGACTGGGAAGACCTCGAACCGCTGCGAAGACCATGCCATCCGATGTCACCACCCTCTTGCGGGACTGGCGGGAGAACCAGGACCCCGAAGCCCTCAACCGTCTCTTCCCCCTGGTCTACGACGAACTCCGTCGACTCGCCGCCCAGCATCTGCGGGGCGAAGCTGCCGGACATACTCTCCAGCCCACCGCTCTCGTCCATGAGGTCTACGCTCGGCTGGTGGATGGAGGACCCGACTTTGAAAACCGCGCCCACTTCTTCGGGGTGGCCGCCCGGGCCATGCGGCAGATCCTGGTAGATCATGCCCGCCGTCGCCGCCGGGAGAAGCGGGGCGCCGGCGCGGTACCCGTCACCCTCACCGCTGACTCCGCGCAAGTGGACCCCTGGACGCTGGACCTGTTGGCACTGGACGAGGCGCTGGGCCGCCTGGAGGGGCTCCATGCCCGGATGGCGCGGGCCGTGGAACTCCATTTTTTCGGCGGAATGACGCAGGGAGATGCGGCCGTGGTCCTGGACGTATCCCGCGCCACCGTTGAGCGCGACCTGAAGTTGGCCCGTGCCTGGTTGGGGGAGCAACTCCAGGAGGGGCCGTGACGGACCCCGGCGGCTCCACTCCCCAGAGCGGCGGGTTGGACTCAACCTTCCACCGGGTCATGGCGGTGGTAGACGCCGCGCTGGACCGACCTCCTGGTACCCGGGCCGCCTTCCTTGAGGAAGCCTGCGGAGGGGACCACGCACTCTTCAGCCGCGCCCGGTCGCTCCTGGCGTCTGCGGAGGGTCCCGACGCCGACGGCGTGGAACGCAGACTGGCCTCAGCAGTGGGCGCTGCCGCTTCCCACGCGCTGGGCCAGGCCCACCCGGAACGCATTGGGCGTTACACCGTGCTCCGGGTCCTGGGGGAAGGCGGCATGGGGACGGTCTACGCCGCCCGCCAAGAGGAGCCGGTGCGGCGAAAGGTGGCCATCAAGGTGATCCGGCCAGGAATGCACGCTCCCGACCTCGTGGCTCGCTTCCGCGCCGAACGGCAGACGCTTGCCACTCTCCAGCACCCCAACATCGCGGAGCTTTACGAAGCGGGCACCACCGACGACGGTCTGCCGTATTTCGTCATGGAGTTGATCGACGGAGAGCCCATCACCGCCTACTGCGATACTCGTAGCCTGGACCTGCAGGGGCGGATCCGGCTGTTCCGAACCCTCCTGGGCGCAGTGCAGCACGCCCACCAGAAGACCCTGGTCCACCGCGATCTGAAGCCCTCCAACGTGCTCGTGGCTGAGGTGGATGGCCGGCCCGTTCTCAAGGTCATCGATTTCGGGGTGGCCCGGGTCACCACGGGAGAGGCCGAGCTTACCCGACCCACGGGCCCCGGCATCGGCACGCTGGAATACATGAGCCCCGAAACCCTTCTTCACCGTGGCCACCGGGCCGACACCCGGTCCGACATCTACTCCCTGGGCGTTCTCCTCTACGAACTGGTAGCCGGCGTCCACCCGTTCGGTCGCCAGCGATTCAAGGACGCCACCCCTTCCGAGATCGAGCGGATGCTCCTGAAGGACCCGGTCACGGGGGCCACCCGGGAACGGACCGGCCGGAACCGGGACGGGGAGGGGCGCAGACGGTGGGGGAAGGGCGCGCCCAAGATAAACCCGGACCTGGACCGGATCATCGAGGTGGCCATGGCCCGGAAGCCTTCCCGGCGATACGCCACGGTGGTGGGGTTCGACGCGGACCTGGGCCGCTTCCTGGAGGGGCGCCCCATCAACGCCCGTCTGCCCCGCTGGAGCTACCGGGCCGCCCGTTTTTTGGACCGGAACCGGGTTCCCGTCACCGGCGCCACGGTGGCCCTGGTCATCCTCCTGGGCACGGCGGCGAGCTTCACCCTCCGACTGGCGGACGAACGGGACCGGGCAGAACGAGAGGCGGCCACAGCGCAGCAGGTGGCCGGGATGCTTCAGAGCGTCTTCGAAGTCTCGGATCCGGCCACGCCGACGGCGGCGGACCTCACCGCCCGAGAACTCCTGGATCGGGCCTCCGACCGAATTGAGGTGGAGCTGGCCGGCCAACCGGAGGTCCAGGGAGCCCTCCTCACCGTCCTCGGCCGAACCTATGGGGGCCTGGGACTCTGGGACGACGCAGAGCGACACCTCGAGCATGCCATCACTCTGGCAGGGGAAGACCGTGCCGAACAGGCCCACCGTCAGCTCGTGCTGGGGGAGATACGGACTCAAGCCGGAAACCTCGAGGATGGCGAGACGGTTCTCCAGGAGGCTCTCGCCATTCGGGAGGAAACCTTGGGTCGCGACCACCCCATCACGGCCGTCGTTCTGGGTGAACTGTCGGTAGTTCGCCGGGCCCAGGGCGACCTGGACGGCGCGGAGGCATTCGCACGGGAGGCGCTGGAGATCTTGCGGGCGGCGCCGGATCCCGACGGGCTCTCCGTGGCTGAGGTCCTGCACTCGTTGGGTTTCATCGCAACATCGAGGGCCTCGTACCCGGAGTCGGAGGAAGCGTACCGCGAAGCCCTGGTCCTCCGGGAGGCAGAGTTGGACCCCACCCATCCCGATGTGCTGACCACGCGAGGAAACCTGGCACTCACCCTGGAGAATCTGGGCCGTTATGAGGAAGCCGAAGCCCTACTCCGGGAAACCCTCGATGCCCGCCAGAGCCGGCTGGGGGTGGAGCACCCCATGTCTCTGATCTCCCTCAACAACCTGGCCTACATGCTCTGGCGAACCGGCCAGTATGCCCGCGCCACCGAATCCTTCCAAGCGGTGGTCCAGATCGGGACCCGCCAGACACCGGAGGGGAGTCCGGAACTCGCCATCATGGTGAACAACCTGGGGGTGGCGCACCGACGCTTGGGGGCGCTGGCCGCCTCGGAGGAGACACACCGGGCTGCACTGGCCATGAATCGACGACACCTGGGCGATAGCCATCCGCGTATAGCCGGAGACCTGGACAACCTCGGTAAGACCGTCCTCGCCCTGGGGCGGATCGCGGAGGCCGAGGCCCTCCACCGAGACGCGTTGGCCATGCGCGACGAGCACCTGGGGACCCAGCATCCCGGCCGGGCCGAGAGCCTGGCGGCCTTGGGTCAGGCCCGCCTGGCCCGGGGCGAGACCGAGGAAGGGCTGGAGATGCTGCAAGAAGCCCTGGGGATCCGCAGAGAGAGCCTGGGCGTTGAGCATCCCCGCACCGCCGAGAGCCTATATGATCTGGGCGTGGCGCACCACGAGGCCGGCCACTCGTCCCGCGCTGAGGCGAACCTCCGGGAGGCGTTGGCCATCCGGAGAGCTGCCCTGGGCCCGGATCATCCCGATGTGGCGGTGACCCTGGCGGCTCTGTCCGAGCTACCGGAGTAGACTGTCGGTTCTCCTGGGATCAGTCGTTGGTAGCACCCGACTCCCCCACGGCGCCTCTGCGAGCCTCGTCCAGGCCGGTACCTCCGCCACCGGCCGTCCCAGGCGTCAGCACGTTGTCCTGAAGTGTGGGTGCCGCTCCGTCAGCAGTATCCATGTCGAAGATGGCGTAACTGAAGCCACCGCCACCGGCAGGCTTCGAATCGGCCCGGGGGGCCACCTCGGAGGTGCCACCGTCCCCGCCGCTGGTACCGCCATCCCGGCCATTCGCACCCCCGTACCCTCCCGCCCCTCCGTCCCCTCCGGCGCCGCCGTCCCCCGAGGTCACGGTGTTACCCTGGATCGTCGGGGCAACCTCCCCGCCCACCAGGATGCCGTACGAAGGGCCGCCGGCGCCGCCACCGCCGCTACCGGCCCCCCCCCCTTTTCCGCCACCGCCTCCTTCCGCGCCGTTCCCGCTGGCTGCGAAACCACAGCCGAACGCAGAGCACTTGCGCGCTCCGCCGTCGCCGCCGTTCCCTCCGGGGCCGCCGTCGCCTCCGGGGCCGCCGTCGCCGCCCAGGCCCCCTGAACCAGATACGATCTCGTTATCCTCTACCTGGACGTCTGCCACCTCGTGGAGGAGCAAGCCCACGGAGGCACCACCACCCCCTCCTCCGTCCGGGCGCCCACCGGCGCTGCCGCCGGCGCCACCGCCACCGCCGCCACCACCGTCGATGCCCACGGTGCTCTGGCCGCCGCCGCCTCCTCCTCCCCCGCTGCCGTCCGAACCCTCCCGTCCAGACCCCCCGCCATTCGGCTGGAACAGGCCGTTGGAATCGAGGCCACCGTCACCAACCCCGGGGTTGCCACCCGCGCCCCCCACGCCACCTGCAACACCCTCGCC
>JBBDRI010000013.1:46393-50351 GCA_040905545.1 Gemmatimonadota bacterium
GCCCCACCGGATCCGGTGGGGTCGCCCCGCCCCCCGGAGCCTGGGTTCGGTCCAGAGCCGTCTCTACCGGCCCCGCCGTTGTCGGAGAAGCCAGTTCCACCCCCTCCGCCCCGACCTCCGGCCCAACCTCCATCGTCGACTGCGCCTCCGTCGCCCCCCCCGGGGTTGGAGCCGTTCTCTCCGTGGCCCCCGCCGCTGCCCGCCCGGCCGGTATCGCCCAGCGTCCCGTTACCGCCGGCCCCGGACTCGATGACGTTGCGCCGGACTCGGGCCAGCTCAGCCCCGGATACCCAGACCCCGTAGGAGGAGCCGGCTGCACCATTGGACAGGGCGTCCCCGGCTGTGCCGGACCGGACGTCGTTGTCCTCCAGGGTGATGGCCCCGGCTCCACCCATCACGCGGATCCCGAATGCACTTTCACCTGCCTCAGAGGCATCTGCGCCCACAATCCGGAAGCCCGAGACCCAGGTATTGTCCTCCACCGGCCCCACCGCCACGGCCGTGGCCGCGCCCTGCACCTCCGTCTGGTTCCCGGCAGCGTCACGTACCCAGTTGTCGCCGTACCCCCCGTAGAGACTGGTGGAGGTGGGCACCTGCAGGGTGTTCGATTCCTCATAGGCCGCCCCGTCGGAGCGGGTCTTCACGTAGATGTCCTGGTTGGGGCCGCTTACGCGGTCCAGGGCACCCGAAATGGTGGCGTACGGGTTGTTCCGCGTACCGGTGCCGTCCACATCGCTCCCGTCGTCGCCATCCACCCAGATGGCGCCCTCCAGGTGCTCCAGAACGTTGATCTGGACCGTATCGGCCGCGCCTCCGGTTCCGTTCCCGTCATCCACCTCCAGGGTGAACAACAAGGTGCTCACGATGACCGGGGCGTCTGCCGTTGGGCTTTCTCCCGATAGGGTGCCCTCCCCGTCTGTGACATCCGGCCCCCAGATCTGGGTCCAGGTGTAGGTCAGGGCATCCCCGTCGGGATCGGAGCTCTCCGAACCGTCCAGGGTGAACGATGCGCCGCGGGGCACATCCTGGTCTTCACCGGCCTGGGCCACCCCGTCGGGGATGGTATCCTGAGGCTCCTCGTTCCCCCCGTTGCCGGGATCCGTGGGACTTTCTCCCCCGTCACAGGCGGCGACGGCGAATAGAAGCCCCGCCATGGCGAATGCGCGCGTCACGTAGAAGAACGAAGAGCGCTGCCCTCTCCGAAGAAGCCCGCCAGCGCGAGCCGCGGCGCGGCTTCGGCAGCCGTTCCCGTGGATCAGGGACGCGCATTCTTCGCGTGTGGGTATGGCGTCTGCACGGGTCCGGTCTGACGGCGTCGTATGCGACATGGGATCCTGTCCTTCCTGAGGATGACGGATGGCTCTGTATTGTCATGCGACAGATGCACCCGCATTCCCTCATTCCACCTGGGAAGTGAACCGAGACGTCACCCACGCCCAGGACCACTTCATACGCACCCGGAGATCGCGCCGGCTCCGAAACCTCTTCTCCCGGGGATCCCTACCCGCGCTCCGGAACCCGGTCCAGAAGGCAAGGCCTGGCCCGTCCAGTCCATACGCAGACATGACCAGGGGTTCCGCGTCCACACCCTGCTCGGCCATGTCTGCCGCCAGGTCCAGGAGGTCCAACACGGCCATCCGGGAACCGACGATGCTCCAAGGGAAAACGAACGAGCGGGGGAAGTCGGAGAGGAAGTAGCGGGTTTCCGGCGGAGCCTCCCGATCTACCAGCACGTTGTAGTCGTAGAAGGTCTGGGAGCAGACGCCGCTCTCGTGCATGCGACGAGCCAGGCGGAACAGGGGAGCCAGTTCATCGGGCGGTGGTAGGGTCGTGGCCAGATATGACTTGAGCTGGACCACCCGGGGCAACTCCTCCATGACCAGGAACTCGTGATGCCCATGATGGGAGGAATGACCCCACCCCCACCCCAGCGGGACCGTGCACGGAATCTCGTGGCGACACAGGTGTTCCAGGCGATGCGCCTCGCGCTCCACGCGGAACCGGGTAACCCGGGAGCGGAGAGTGGTGGTCAACCCTCGATGCCGGTAGAGCTTCACTACCCTGGGCGGAACGTCATCCCCAGGCGAGGGCTCCCGCCACACCCAGGTCCCCTTCTCGTGCTTCAGGAAAGCGGACTCCGACGGGTGAAGCGTGGTGGGAGCCGGAGATGAACCGTGGTAGGGCAACGGGCGGTTCTCCTACCGCTTCACCATGAGCCCGTAGCGGTGCCCCGAGAAGAGTCGGGAAAGCGGGGGCTGGGTAACCAACTCCGCACCGTGGGATCGAGCCAGCTCCCGCACCCCGTCCGTGGTCATGGTCATCTTGGGCGGCTGGCCATCGAACGGCTGCCGCAGACGCCGCACGTAGTTCTTCACCGAGTGGTAGTCGAAGTACGTCATGATGACGAAACGACGGGAGACCCGGAGGAGTTCAGACAGCAGGCGCTCCCGTTCCTCCGGGGTGGGAAGGTGATGGCACAGGCGGCAGCACACCACGCCGTCCACGCTTCCGTCCTGGAAGGGAATGTGGTAGCCCGACGCCGTCATCCATACCCGGTCATTCTGGTCCGCCGGGTGGTTTCGCCGAGCGTAGTGGAGCTGACCCAGCCCGATGTCCGCCTCCACCAGCACATCGGCGTACTCCTCCAGCACCGGGCTCAACCGCCCTCCCCCGCTGGGCAGATCCAGAAGCACCTCCGACCGGGGCTGACTTCCCAGAAGCTGTCGGAGGAGGCGGTGCTCCCGGTTCGTACTCCACCTCTTGGTGGGCCGCTTCTGGTAGGCCTCGTTGTACTTGCGGGCCTCCGCCACATCCTGATACTCCTCCTGGTACTTGTCGCCAGACAGCTGGTAGGGGTCGTCGGCCCACCGAGGATCCACCCCGCCTTCTTCGTCGGGAGTCATCCAGGTGCGGGTGGAGCCGGGCACCGCCAGGAGGGGGATTCCTTCATCCACCGGGAAACGGGAGGAGCACTCCCCGCAGGTGAGGGCATCCCCGTTCAGGGAAAGGGAACCCGAAGCGCACCGGGGGCAGCGAAGGCGGGGGAGAAGGGTCTGAAAGAGGTCTGAGAGGGCGGGCGTGCTGGAGCGCGTCATCGTCGTCCGGGGAGGAGAAAGCACAGGAACTATCGACCGTAGGGGCGGGACACCGCCAAAAGGGGTTTCTCTAAAGAGGAGCCAGGACAGGGAAGATGGCAAGCCGGCAACCCACAGAGAGATCCAGGGTAGCCCAGAAGTCTCGGGCTCGCAGGGTAGCGGCCCGCAGGGTAGCCCAGTTGCAAGCCTCACTCCCACAAAGGAGCAGATAGCCATGTTGAAGCGTCGCGCCACCGCCGTCTGGAAGGGATCTGGAGCCAAGGGTTCAGGAGAGCTGGATTCCACCAGCGGTGCCTTGAAAGGGGTACCCTACGGTGCCGGCACCAGGTTCGAGAATGAAGACGGGCGGGCCGGAACGAACCCCGAGGAACTCATCGCCGGTGCCCACGCCGGCTGCTTCGCCATGGCACTGGCCTTCCAACTTGGAGGAGCGGGCCACGAACCGGATGCCCTGAACGCCGAGGCCACCGTGTTCCTGGAAAAACACGATGCCGGGTGGTCCATCTCGAAGGTGGCGCTGAAGGTGGAGGGCGACGTGCCCGGAATCTCGGAGACCCGGTTCAAGGAAATCGCCGAGAAGGCGAAGGCTGGCTGTCCGGTGAGCCAGGCCCTGGACGTGGAAATCACCCTGGAGGCATCGCTGAAGGGGTAGCATTGGCCCGGAGGTCCGGGACTCTATGAAGCCGGGGGGGGAGGCGAGGCTCGCTTCCCGGGTTCGAGAGTTGCATGATCATGCGGCAGCGTCGCGTTCTTCCGGTGTTCGCTGGGAGGGCACCTTTTGTCCTGCCAGGCTGCGGTGGAGCGGCGCGCGGACCTCCTACCCTCGGAGCGAAGATGACAGCCCAGGATGTGGTGTCCCCCGG
>JBBDRI010000014.1:0-47107 GCA_040905545.1 Gemmatimonadota bacterium
GGGTAACGAGGCTCGCCCCATTACCCGGACACGCTCCTGGAACTGCGGGCTTCGCCCACCGCTGCCCAGGCGTCCACTCCCCAGGCCTCCGCTCCTCTGCCTCTCCGCCCATCGCTACTAGCGCTCCTCCGCTTCCCGATCCACCTCACGGAGGTACTCCCAGATGGCCCTCACCTGAAGCTCAGGGACCCCCTGGTTGGGCATGGGATTAGGGAAGCTCTCCGCAAGTGCCTGGGCCTCCGCATCGTTCTGGTTCATGGAATCCGGATTCATGACCATGCCCCGGAACCAGGGGTACTCCCGGCGCGATGCCACCTGCTCCAGATCGGGTCCCACCACGTCTCCCTGCCCCAGGGAGTGGCACCCCAGGCACCCACGGGTCCGGTAGAAGCGTTCTCCGGCCACGGTGAGCTCTCGGTTGAGTTCGCTTTCGGGGTCCGGGGCGGCAAGGATGGCCTGGGCTTCCGGGGAACTGGGGTCCCAATCCGCACCGCCGGGGGGCCAGGCTCCCTCGCCGGAACAGGATGTGCCGGCGAGTATCAATGCCAGGGCGAAGAATCGGATGGTCAGGGAGCGTCTGGCGGGATGGAGCATGGAAGGCGCGCTGATGTCCGCGGGGAAGAGGAGGAGGAAGTCACGGAATCCCCGGGAAGGTCGCCTCCATGGGCCCGGGGCTCAATGGTTGCCCTACAGGAGCTGGAGGAGCAAGAGGCCGACTTCGTCTCCACTGTGAACGAACTGACGGCCCGCCTGTATACGGTGGAGCAGGCCCAGGCAGCGCGCGACGAGGCTGAAGCGGCCGATATGGACCGCACCCGGATCATGGAACCGGAGGAGACGACGAGGGGGTTCGAGCAGGTGGGTTCGGCCTGGCGCTTCGCCGTGGGCTCATCCTACCTGGAGATCAGTGACAACGGGATCCAACTGCAAAGCGCCGGGGATCTCACCGTGGGCAGCGCCCAACGGCTTGACCTCACGTCGGAGACGGATCTCCGCCTGGACTCTTCCATGAATCTACAGGCGGGGGTGGGTGCGGGGATCGAACTGGAGGCGGGTCACGTGGAAGTGGTCGCTGGAAGTGGACGCCTGGGGCTCACAGGCGGCAATGCGTTTCTATCCGGTTCGCTGGTCATCCTGGGTCCAGGTGGTACAAGTGCCTTGACCCAGTCACTTCCTGTAACGACGCCTGGCTCGCTGGTGAAAGTGAATCCGATCAGCGGAGACGGATGGGTGCTGGAGAATCCCTCGCCGGTGCGGATCGCAAACTGACCCGGCCTGGCGTGGCCATGCCCACAGTTTCCAGGGACCTTCAGCTCAACGGATTGGGCGGGGGGCGGAACCTGCTTGTACCCGGGGTTCGCCCCCGTACCAGGCCCGGATCACCTCCTCCACCGGCTTGTGCTGGGGCGTGTAGTCCGCACGGAGATCCGCAGCCCGGGAGGCGTCATCCGGGAACCACTTCCAGAGGAACCCCCCGGCGAACCAGGGCTCCCGCCAGATGCTTCGGAACAGCGCTTCATAGGCCAGCACCTGGGCTTCCAGATTCGCCGGCACGGTGCGGTCTCGCTCGGGAGGGAGTTCCCACTGGTTTCCCGCCGGGACGTCGATGCTTCGGTACCCGTACTCGGGGAAGAAAACCGGGATGCCGTAGCGGCGGCAGAGGGCCTCCAACTCCCGAACCCGGGGCTGCCAGGCCCGTTCCAGCGCTTCCAGGGTGGGCTGGGCAGCATGGGAAAGGGGGAAATATGCGTTCACACCCACGTAGTCCAGCGCGTCCCAGAAGGGGACTTCCCGGAAGCCGTCCCAGTTGGCGGAGTAGGTTACTTCACCCGAGTAGATGCTCCTGACCTCCTGGATGAGATCCCGCCAGTAGGCTTCCCGGGGCGCCACGGTGGCGTCCAATTCCGTCCCCACCACGAACAGCTCCACCTCCAGCGTTTCGGCCAGCCGGGCGAAGGTGAGGATGTAGCGGGAGTAAGCCTGTTCCCAGCGAAGCCATTCGGCCTCCGATTCCGGGAGGTAGTCACCTACCCAGAGCCCGCCCCGGGCCCACAGATGAGGCTTGAGCATGACCTTCAAATCATGCAAGCGAGCGAACCGCACCGTCTCGGCCACCCCATCCGTGCGTTCGCCCCACCACTGGCGCTCCCTGTCGAAGTGGACTTCTCCTTCACCGTCCAGGAAGGCATAGGGCAGCACGCCCACCCACCTCGAGTTCACCCGGGAAAAAGGGATCATGACCTCCGCCCCCACGGGACGGGAAGGGGCTACCAGGGAGACCCCGGTAAACGAAGCTTGAGATGGCCCCGGTTCACAGGTGGAAGTCCCGACAGCGGGCGCTGGGAGGGGTGATTCTGTGCCTGGATCTCCGGCGCTCCATCCCACGGACGCAGCCAGGATCAGAGCGAACGCCAACCCGCCGGCGCCCACGGAGGTCCGCAGCCAAACCCTTTTCCGGCGGGGCGTCACTTGGGCTTCGGCACTCCGCACGTGTTCATACCCAGCATGGTGTAGATGGGACAGCTACCCACGACTGCCGTCCCGATAAAAATCAGCCCCAGCAAACCCCACATGGTTTGAGGGCCTACCACAGTGAGGCTGAGGATGGCCAGGCCCAGTGCAGCCCGAATTACCCGGTCTGCGGTGCCCTCATTCTTGGGAAGCAGCCTATCCATTTCAAGCTCCTGTCAGTAGCGATCGTTGAATCAGTAGCGATCGTTGAAGTAGACACAGCCCCAAACAAGCGCAGGAGGGGGCTATCAAAATCTAACTACTGTCCCCGCTGGACGGATACGCGCCCCATGCCTACTCTTCCGCTGAGACCACTGGGATTCCAGCGGTCCATGAGGAAACCTCCGCCGGGGATGTGATCTGTGGAAAATCATCGTCCGCTCTTGGTGCTGGTGAGTCTGCTCCTTTGGGGTTGCGGGGGAGCGGGGGAGGAAGGGGTGGAGCAGGCCCAGCATTCCATTCACCGCATTGCGGCGGAGGATGCCGTCTGGACGGTGGGCCATGAGAGCGATGCCACTGGCGGGCTCGAGGACGTCGCGCAGGGGGCGTTCCTGGAGCCTGGGGTCCTGGCTTTCGGTGACGGGGGAAGTTCCCAGAAGTTGTACATCGCCACTGAGGGATCCAGAGAGGTGCGCCAGGTGGGCGGTCCTGGTGACGGTCCGGGAGAGTTCCGGAGGCTCCTCTGGGTGGCGGGCGAAGGTGCCGACGGACTTCGAGCGTTTGACGCCGGTGGTCCCCGGGTCCAACGATTCTCCCGGGAGGGGAGCTTTAGGGAGAGCGTAATGCTTCCCGCGGTCCCCGGGCTCCAGCGGGTGCAGGCATGGATCGTGCTGGAGGGGGGCCATCTCCTTCTGGGGGGAACCCTGGAAGGCTCCGGACTGCCCACTCCGGGGACGCCAGGGTTGACGGATGAACTGGGCGGACTGGCCTGGCTACCTCCCGGGAGTGCAGAGGTTGGCGAGGTGTTCTGGGAGGGAGTGGTCTCCCAGTGGGTGAGTGGCACCATGGGGGGACGACCGATAGCCGGTGGCCACCCCTGGTCGCCCGGGCTTCGGGTGTGTGCACTTCCCCAGATGGTGGCCGTCACCACCCGGGAGACCCCGGAGGTAACCCTCTTCAGTCCCGACGGCGAGCAATTGGGGGAGATCCGCTGGGAGCAGCCCCGGGTACCCCTCACTCCAGACTTCGTCGAGGCCTGGGCTCAGGAGGTTCTTGCCACCGCCGAGGCCGCCATGGCGGGTCCTTTCCTGGATTTCATCCGGTCCGCAGAACTCCCTGAATTTGTGCCGGCCATCCAGGAGATCCGGTGTGACCAGGAGGGTCGCGTCTGGGTGCACGAGTTCCCGCCGCCGGAGACCGAGGTGAATCGCTGGCGGGTGTTCCGCGCGCATGAAGGGGTCCTGGAGGCTGAAAAGGTTCTGGAGGCTGAGGTGCTCCTCCCCCCGGATGTCTCCCTATTGGCGGTGGGCGCGGATCATCTCGCCGCCGTCCACCGCGACGCGTTGGACGTCCAGCGCGTGCTTTGGCTCCCCAACCCGCTATGAGGGCGGCCTTCAGGGTGGCGGCGAACCGGCCCGGCGAGTGGGTGCTTCCTCTGATAGGGATCGTGGCATTGGTGGGATGCGGTCAGGGGCCCGGCGCTGGACCCGGGGAATCGGCCGAGTCCCTTCCCATCCTGACTCCCCATGCCTCCCAGCCCCTCCTCCGCCTGGGTGACGACGCCGACGCCTCTGGAGGTTTTGGCCGCATCCAGGGAGCCGTGCTCCTGGATGACACCTTGCTGGTGGTGGCCGACGCCCAGCCTCCCGGTCTGGCCTATTTCAGCCTGGATGGGAGCCTTTTCAGGAGGGCAGGGAGCCCGGGGCAGGGGCCGGGGGAGTTCCGGTCCATCTCGTGGATCCAGGTGGATCCGGAGGGGCGGGGGGTCTGGGCGTACGATGGCAGCAACCGGAGAGCCTCCCTTTTCTCTCCTGTAGGAGAGCTGCTGGACGAGGTCCCCGTGCCCGCCGTGGAGGGGCTCAACTTCCCCCAGGTGGTGGGGATCCTTCCCCACGAGGTGCTTATGCTCCGGGGCAGTCCGGCCGATGCTCCCCCCCGGGAGCCGGCGTCGGGCCGGCATCGATTCGAGGCCCGGGTGTCCGTGGCCCACCGGGACGGGGGGGAAGCCGCTCATCTCTGGGAGGGGGTGGCCACGGAGATGGGGGTAGCCGTCACTGGAACGACGGCGAACCCCCGGATGGTTCAGGGGCCGGTCCCGCTGGCGGGGGAACTCGCCGTCTGCGTGGGTCCGGAGGGGAGGGTTGCCATCGTGCCTCATACCCGGGCCGAACTCCATATGGCCGGGCGGGAGGGGGACGGCGGGCCCGACCAGGGTCTGGAAGGCTGGGCGTCGCAGGTGACTTCCTGGCCTGAGGATCCGCGCCCGGCGGATGCCGACCTGTTCCGCCAGGCGGTGGCGGATCTCATTGGCCAGATGGGCAGTGGGAATCTCCCTCCAGGCGTGGAAGAGACCTACCTGGCCATGGATCCCCCGGAGACCCTTCCGGTGAATGAAGGGGTCCTCTGTGCTCCGGACGGCAGCTTCTGGGTGGGCCGGTACCCCGAACCGGGAGGCTCTGCGAAGGAATGGAGGCTGTTGGACTCCCACGGGTCCCAAATCGTCCAGGTCCATCTGCCCTCGAACGTCCGACCCACATGGGTGGGGACGGAGCGCATCCTGGCGGTGGAGGAGGATGAGCTGGGGGTGGAAAGGGTCCTGTTCTTGGAGTGGCGGTCGCCTTAGCGGATCGGAGGACTCGGCGCAGGGGTGCGCCGCAGAGGCGCTGAAACCATCAACGCTCTCCCGGCCGATACGTCCGCTGAGCGGCAGCCTCCACATCTTCCCGATAGAAGCGCACGGGCCGCAGATTCCCCGTGGCGTAACGCTCCGCCTGGTCATTGAAATGCGGCGAATCGGGGTCGTTGCTCAGCCCCCCGGCGGTGACGGCCACGGCCTCCAGCCGCTCTCCGAATTCCACCACTGCCACGAAGCTGTTTCCGCTGGTTCCGTACCATCGCCGGGTGCCGTCCCTGGGGGCGGCGCCGAAGGAGGCCAGCGAACCCCACCGGGACGAGGTGAAGCCCACGGGGATGGACGGGGCGGAGTCGTCGAACGGGAGCTGGATGTCACCGGTGAGTCGCTGGAAGCGATTGATCTGACCCCACGGCGTCCGCCAGTCGGCAAAGTCCGCTTCCAGTCGTCCCAGCGCGTCCTGGAGGGCTTCCAGCCGGCGCTCCGGCGTCGTGAGGGTGGCGGCGTATTCATAGACATCCATCCCCACTGCCCGAGCTTCGCCACCCACCCGGTCCAACAGTTCCGTGCCCCAGAAGACGGCCACAGAGGTGGGTACCGACTCCACACTCCACCTCAAGTCCCAGTTCCGGAGGAGCTCTACGGCCTCCGCCGTGGGTGCCTTCAAAGGATGTCCGTCCGCCAGGTCGTCCCATCCCTGAATGAGGGGAGGAATCAGGAGGTCGAAGGCCGGCACCCGGGAACTGTATGCGGCCGCCCTCAGCCCCTCCAGGGTGAAGTCTGTCCGGCCAGGGAGGAGCTCCAGGGCATGAATGCCCCGAGGGGTTTCCCGGCCCCGGTCCATATACGCGGGAAAATCCTCCGGGCGGGGAGAGTCGCTACCGCCTGCGGAATACGGCCAGTTGTTGGTGCAGAAAGCGAAGCCGGTGGAAGGGTTGATGGTGTTGGGCGACTCTTCGATGGTATGGAGTCCCTGCCAATCCGTAGCGGGGTCCCAGCCCTCCACCGGCCGACTGTAATCAAAGCTCGTGTCCCGTACGGGAATGAAGTTGGAGTGCAGGTAGGCGATATTCCCCTCGGCGTCGGCGAAGACGGTGTTGTTGGATGAGTTGGTGTGGGATCGCATGATCTCCAGATACTCATCCAGGTTGGCCGCCTTCGTACGGGAGTAGGACTGCATGAGGGCCCGCATGGGCTCTTCCATGAGGGCCACGGTCACCCACAGGCCGTCCTCGGAGCGCACGATGGGTCCCCGATGGGTCCGGTAAGCGGTGAAGGTACGCTCTGCCATCCCACCGTCCGGGGTTCGGTAGCGCACCACCACTTCACGGGTCTGGAGGGGTCGCTCCTCGTCGCCGTAGGCATAGAAGAACTCCCCATTTCGCTCCGACACCTGCTCCAGGAATTCATCGATGTTGTCCACCGAGCTGGAGGTATGCATCCACCCTGCCGTCTCATTGAACCCCTGGTAGACGAAGAACTGCCCCCAGGTGAGAGCGCCGTAGACGTTGAGGCCCTCGTCGCTTACCACCTGCGCCTCATGGCGAAAGTAGAAGGAAGTGTGGGGGTTGATGAGAAAGAGCGCGTTTCCATTCACCGTGTTTTCCGGCGCAATGGCGATGCCGTTGGAGCCCGTGGGCTCCAATTCCGGATCGGGTTCCATCAATGAGCTGGCATACCGGATAGGTTGGTGGCTGGGGGTCTGCTCCCGATCCTTCCTGGCCCGAGCCTCCTGGCCCTCACCCACTTGAGTGTAGAATGCCTCCAACTCACCCAAGCTCACCCGTTCGATGTCGCCGCCAATGCTTCCCTCACTGAAACTCAAGGCCATCCAGGGTTCGAACCGGTCCAACACCCGGGGAGTCACCTCCGGATGCGTGTGGAGGTAGTAGTTCAGGCCGTCGGCCCAGGCATCCATGAGATCTCTCAGCCACTGGGGGCTCTCGCCGTAGAGGTTCTGCAACTCCTCCGGGTCGATGAAGAGCTGCATCCGCAGGTCCTGCCAGATGCGGTCTTCGCCTTCCGCTTCCGCCATTCGCCCCAGGGATGTGAGGAAGTTCGTTTCGATGCGGGGGAAGTCGTCTTCGGCCTGGGCGTACATGAGGCCGAAAATGGCGTCGGCGTCGGTGGCGGCGTAGATGTGGGGCACCCCCCAGTCGTCGCGGATGATCTCCACCTGTTCCGCCCGGGATTCCCATCGCTCCAGGTCAGGCGGTGCCACTGCGGTGCCATTGGAGGTTCCAGGCCCGCATCCCACGAGCGCCAGGATGAGGAGGGAAAGTGATCGCTGGATGGGTTGTGGCATGAGACCGTGTGTGATGGGAGATGGGAGTCGGGGGCTGGTTGCTGAGAACAGCACATGGCACTCAGCAACTCGTTGTGACGGGTGACGGGTAAGGTACGGTGTGCAGGCCGGAAGGACGAGGTAGGGGTTTCCGCCGTCGGGGGGCTGTCCTTCAGGTAGTTGTGCCTATTGGGGGCCACTTCCTCTGCTCGGAAGCGATCGTGTGCTCCTTGTTCGACCGCATGTATGGCGGCTATCCTGTGCCGTGTTCGTGGGGAACGGGTCCCCACACAAGCATCCACCAAGACGAGACCACCATATGTCGGAAGTCCGGAAGCCTGCTCGGGAGATGACGGCGGCTCTGAGGAGCGAGTTTGGGGATGCCTTGGAGTCCGTAGTTCTGTTCGGCTCCGTGCCCCGGGGAGAAGCCGTGGCGGGTGTGAGTGATTTGAACCTGCTGGTGATTCTGGATGACCTTTCGGGCCCTCGCCTCATCCAGGCGGCGCCCCTCGTCCAGGACTGGATTCGTGCCGGGAATACGCCCCCACACCTTTACTCGGCTCGGGAGTGGGAGGGGATGCGAGACACCTTCACCATCGAGTTGGCGGATATGGGGGACGCCCGCGAGGTCCTGCTTGGTCGAGATCCCGTGGACGAGGGCGGGGTGTCATTCCGCCACCTGCGACTCCATGCGGAACAAGAAGTGCGGGAGACGCTACTGCACCTGCGACTCCGCCTGCTCCTTTCGGCTCATGATGGCCGCGATGTGGCTCGACTTCTTATGGCCGGCATGCCGTCGTTCGTGGCGTACATGCGGGCGGCGCTTCGGCTCATCGGTGAGTCCCCCGGATTGAGAAGCGGAGAAGTGATCCGGAAGATCTCGGAGCGGATGGGGATTGCCCCTGATCCCATGATCACGTGCTGGGAAGTGCGACGAGATCGTTTGCCCCTACACATCACCCTGGATGACCCTATGCTCGCCCAATACCTGGAGTGGGTGCAGGGGTTGGTGGAGTTCCTGGACAGACTCCCTGAGAACACCGGCACCGAGGACCTCCCATGAAACTTCCCACCGGGTTTGAGATCCACGAGTTCGACGATGGCGAGATCATTGTCCGGGAGGGAGACGAATCCCGGGAGATGTTCATCATCCGGACCGGGAGCGTGGAAGTGCTGAAGCATGTGGCCGGACACGAAGTGACGCTCACCATTCTTGAGCGCGGGAGTTTCTTCGGAGAGATGTCCCTATTGGAGGGACTTCCACGAAGCGCCACCGTTCGCGCCAGGGGTAACGCCAGCCTGGCTGTGCTTCGTCCGGGGTCGCTCCTGGTTCAACTCCGGAGGGATCCGACCTTCGCCTTCGAGCTTCTTCAACAGATGAGTCGGAGGGTTCGGGAATTGAACGATCAGCTGGTGTTCAAGGTGGCCACCGCAGAGTTCGGCAACCGATTGGCACGTTCTTCCTTCATGCTCAGCGCTGCGGGGGAATACGGGGCCGTAGGCCCGGAAAAGAAGTCAGGCGAAGACGGACACGGCGGATGAGGACTTCCGTCCAGGAGGACCGTCTTCTGGTGGTTTCCGACATCCACATGGGGAATCTCCTCCACCGTCCTCGCAAGGCGTTCTCACAATTCGTACAGTTTGCTTTCGAGAACCGCTACTCCGTTTGCCTGAATGGAGATGGGATCGATATCGCCCAGCTCTCCATGTCCCAGCTGAATGCGGATCTGTCACCATCCCTTCCACTCCTCTCCCGCTTTCGCTCTGTGGGCCGCTCCGTCTACTACACCGTGGGCAACCACGATATTGCACTGGAGCATTTCCTGAGCGACGTAGGGGGGATGCAGGTTGTGCCGTTCCTGAACGTCCGATCGGGAGACAGGCGGATCCGGGTGGAGCACGGGCACATGTACGATGAGATGTTCCTCAAGCATCCATGGCTCTACTTCCAGATCATGAGTATCGGGAAGCTGGCCATCGGGGTGAGCCCAGGGGTCTACGACGCCTTGCATCGGTTCATGGTGGGGATGCTGGGGATGGTGGAAGGAGTGCCGCGTTTCTTCCGTCGGAAGGTTGGAACCGAGGAGTTGGAAGCGCCGCCGGGGATTCCAGGCGAACGGCAGTGTTTTGGTCTTGCGGCACAGTCGGTGGGCCTGCGGGGGTTCGATGTGGTGACGTTTGGACATACCCACATTCCGGGCAAAGTGGAGTTCGAATTCGGGACCACCTACTTCAACACAGGGGCCTGGTTCGCCGGCCCGTGGTGTCTCGCCATCCACCGTGGGAACACCTGGTTTGGGCCTGTGGCCGACCTCACCACGGATGGCGATCCCTTTCCCATTGATGGAGGAGACGCCTCCGGTGAGCTCGGGTCATGACTAAGCTTTCCACACCAATCCAGGAGATGAAGTCCCACTACGACGTGGTGGTAGTGGGTTCCGGCTATGGTGGATCCATCGCGGCCAGCCGTCTGGCCAGAGCCGGCCTGCAAGTGTGCCTTCTGGAGCGGGGCGGGGAGTTCCAACCCGGTGACTTTCCAGAGGGAGCTGCCAGCGGGGTCAGGGAAGTCCAGGTGGACCAGCCCAACAGGAGGACGGGCTCCCTCACGGCGCTCTTCGATTTCCGGATGAATCCGGATATTGGAGTTCTGGTGGGCTGTGGTCTGGGGGGCACCTCGCTCATCAACGCCAATGTGGCCATCGAACCGGACCGCCGGGTGTGGGAGGATCCCCGCTGGCCAGAGGCCATCCGGGCCGATCTGGATCTGGGCGTGGCTCATGGCTTCCAGCGGGCCCGGGAGATGCTGGAGCCTACCCCCCTTCCGGCTTCCTGGTCGCCACCCAAGACGCAGGCCATGGAGAAGTCGGCGGCCCACATGGGTGCACCCTTTCTCCGACCTCCCATCACGGTGGCATTCGAAGATCGGGTGAATGCCGCCGGCGTCCAGCAGACCGCTTGCAATGGGTGCGGAAATTGCGTGGGTGGCTGCAATGTGGGGGCCAAGAACACCCTGGCCATGAACTACCTGCCCGACGCCCGCAACCATGGAGCAGCGATCTTCACCCTCACCTCGGTTCGCCGGGTGGAGAAGCGGGCGGAAGGCTGGCTGGTGCACTTCGACCTTCTGGAGCCGGGGCTCCAGAGCTTCAAGTCCCAGGCTCGCTTCGTGGGGGCAGATCGGGTGATCCTGGCGGCAGGGAGCCTGGGGAGCACCGAGATCCTGCTCCGTTCCGGCCAGGAGGGCCTCTCCCTTTCCAGGCAAGTGGGTCAGCGCTTCACTGGGAACGGAGACGTGTTGGGTTTCGGGTACAATGCCGATCAATCCATCAGGGGCGTTGGGGTCTCCAGCAGGAAGGTGAAAGACCGGAAAGAAGCTCCTGGGCCGTGTATCACCGGACTTATCGACCTCCGTGGCACCGACGAATTGGATCACGGCATGATCGTGGAGGAGGGGGTGGTGCCCTCGACCCTGGCACCCATACTTGCTTCCTCGTTTCTGGTGGCCTCCCGCTTCGTGGGGCGGGATACGGACGAGGGTTTGGCGGATTATGCCCGGGAGAAGTACCGTGAGCTCCAAGCCGTGGTACCGGGAGGCAGCACGGGAGCGGTGGGGAACACCCAGACCTTCCTGGTGATGGCCCACGACGATGCTCAAGGTGCCATGCACCTGGAGGACGATCGGGTCCGGATCTCGTGGCCCGGGGTGGGAGGCCAGGATGTTTTCCACCGCATCGACGATGAGCTACTGAAAGCCACGGAGGCCCTGGGTGGCACCTACGTGAAGAACCCCATGTGGGCGGAATGGATGGGCAAGGGGCTCATGACCGTGCATCCCCTGGGGGGATGTGTCATGGGAGAGTCGGCCGAGTCAGGAGTGGTAGACCATCTGGGCCGGGTCTTCCGAAGCGACACCGGAGACCAGCTCCACGCCGGCCTCTATGTCTGCGACGGATCCGTCATCCCCCGAGCGCTGGGGGTAAACCCCTTCCTCACCATCGCAGCACTGGCGGAACGGACGGCCATGGCCATCGCCGCAGAGGATGGTCTTACCGTTCCCTACGACGTCCATGATGAACAGGGCCCCGACCGTGAAGAAGCCCCGGACGGCCCTGGAGGCGGGGTAGGACTGGAGTTCACCGAGGCCATGCGGGGCCATTTTCTCCTCTCCGACACCGTGGATTTCCAGGAGGGGGCCCGGCGCGGTAAGGAGGAGGGTTCCACCCTGGAATTTACCGTCACCGTTCGGACGGATGATCTGGACGCCATGCTGGAGGATCCCCATCACCAGGCGTCCATCCATGGGGTTCTTGTGGCACCTGCCGTATCGCCCGACCCGCTCCCCATCTCCGGCGGTGCTTTCCACCTCCTCACCCGCGATGCGGAACTGGAGCGGACCCGCCGCATGAGGTACCGACTTCCCATGGTGGATCGGTCGGGACGCGCTCTCTTCCTCAACGGCTTCAAGCTCATCCACGATGATGCGGGCTTCGATGTGTGGGAGGATACCACCACCCTGTTCGTGACCCTCCATGAAGGGTCGAACGAGCAGGGTGCAGTCTTGGGTCGGGGGATCCTCAAGATCCAGCCCAAGGACTTCATCCGGCAAATGGGAACCTTCAAGGTGACCAACGCAGGCGGCGTCCTGAAGCACCTGAAGGCGCTGGCTCGGTTCGGGAGTTTCTTTGCGGGATCCCTCTGGGATACCTACGGCGGGAGGTGGGCCTCGTTGGGATCCTCTCCATCCCGGAAGGAGGATGCCGATCCCCCCGGTTGAACCGGGGATCTCGCCAGCTTGGTCCTCTCCAGGTGGTCCCAGTCCCTGGAATTGCGTCTGATCCATCGTGCTTACAACCCAGTAAAGGAGGTCGGTGATGGAAACTACCCAGGGTGGGACTGACAACGGCAGAGGCGGCAAGGAAGGCGTACACCTCGAACGGCCATCGTCCGGCGGTTGGCCGGAACTGGTGCGATTCCTCAGCGATCCCTTGACCTACTTGCCACGGATTGCCCGGGAAAGTCAGGGTCCACTGGTACCCTTCCGCCTTGGTGACCTTCCATGCACGCTGGTGGTGGATCCGGAGTACGTTCAGAAGGGGCTGCAGAACGAGGATTGGCCGCCGATCTCCCGGGGACGGCTCACGAACATCACGAATTGGTTCCTGGGAGGTCTCTTCGTAAACGAAGGAAAGGAGCATCACCGCCAGCGAGACGACATCTGGAAGCCCATCCTGGAAGATCCATCCATTCCTGAACTCACCGCCCAGACCGCGGATGCCTGGGTGCAGGCGTGGAAACCCGGACAAACCTTGGATATGTTCAAGGAGACGCGGGCGCTTGCGTACGCTATCGACTGGAAGGCGTTCACCGGCGAGGACGTGCGATCCACTCCGGGTCTTCTTGCCGCCCTGGAGACCGGTGCCGACACGCTCCCCTGGCTCATCCTCCCTCTGGGGAAGCTCCGATGGAAGCTTCCTCTGCCCGCCACGTTGAGGGCGAAGCGGGACCAGGCTCTCCTTCGTAAAAAGCTCACCGCGCTCATCGCCGACCGCCGTTCCGCAGGGCGCACGGACGATCTTCTCGGCAAGATGGTGGCGCGGAGGGATACGCCCGGGAGCCAGACCACCGACGACCAACTTTTTTCCACCGTGGTGATGTACTTCGGAGCGGACCAGCTCCACGCCATGTTTGCCTGGACCTTCTACCTCCTGTCTCAGAACCCGGAGGTGGAACGGCGACTCCATGCGGAGGTGGATGCCCTTTCCGGTCCCCCCTCCGTCGAGGAGGTTCGGGGGTTGGCATACACACGGCGAGTGCTCAAGGAGTCCATGCGTTTGATGCCTCCGGTGTGGGGGTTCTTCCGGGAGTTGCGGTCAGACTACCTTCTGGGCGATACGGTCATTCCAGCGGGAAGTCTCATGGGGTTCAGCCCCTGGGTCACCCAGCGTGACGCCCGGTACTGGCCCGACCCCCTGAAGTTCGACCCGGACCGTTGGTTGCCGGATGCTCCCAAGGCCCACCCAATGGCCTATTTCCCCTTCTCGGCGGGACCGTATTGGTGCCATGGGGGGCATCTTGCCATGATCGAAGCGGTACAGATCACCGCCATCATCGCCCGTCGGTGGAAGCTGAGGCCAGCCCGGAATTCGCCGCCCAAGCCCATCGCAACGTGGTGCACCGAACCGAAGGGAGGTCTTCCCATGGTGCTGGAAGCCAGGGGTTGAGCTATTGAGGCCTGGCTGGCGAGAGTGAGTTGCCACCCACGCCACTGGATGGACTCAACCAGCCCCGCTCGCTTCCCCATCCCATAGGGCCCCATGCTTCCGCTGCTTCGTGTACTGCGCTGGATCGAAGAACCGGTCGTAGTACTCTAGTTCCAGGTGAGAGAACTGGAGCCACATGCCGGGGGTGTAGAAGGCGTCCACGTGGGCAGGGAAGCGTCCGTACGTGTCGTAGATGTAGTTGCAGATCTCCTTCACGTACACAATCTGGTCCGCTCGAAAGTGGGAAGCGTTCTCCAGGTACTTCTTCGCGTGTTCCGCCTTCTTGTAGGGCCGGGAGAACACCTCCTCATCGCCGTACGCGCCTCCTCCGGTGCCGTATTTGGCCTCCACCACCCGATCTACCGCCTCGTCCATGGACTTCACGTAGGGTGGGCAAAGGCCCTCCAGAATCCCGTCGATCCCCACCGGGTTGGGCTGGGAAGCCGGCACCGGGGCCATGGGGGAAAGACTCGTCGGTTCCTGGAACCGGAAGCCAAGGCCGTGCCACCCCTTCGAGTCGTCCCGTTGGAAGACGTAGGGGGGGAAGACGGAGCCATGTATCCATCCAGCCAGCCCCATGGACTGGCCCAGAAGCATGAGGTTCTGGAAATGGAAGAACGCTTCATAGTCCGTACGGAGGGTGTTTCCGAACCCCAGAGGGCCCGGGTTGTCCTTGTTCACGAAACCGTTCCGTACCCATTTCAGCCCTCCAATTGGGTGGTACGGGATTTCTTCGCTCAGGCCCAGCTTTCCACCCAACTTCGCCAGGTGCTCTACTAGCCCTTTCGGCTTGAATGTGCGCCAATCGTCCAGGATGATTGGGCGCTTGCCGTCGGGTTCGGCCGCCAGGATGAGGAGAGCGTTGATGTACTGCCAGGTGCAGTCCACAACGGGGAAGAACAGCGTGCTTCCGGGGACGTTGGACATCTGGGCGTTCCAGCCCAGGTAGTACGGCCACTCCCGGGGGAAGTCCATGCGCCGGTCCGAGACCCGAACCTTGCACCGATCCGCAGCGGCAATCCAGTCTGCTTCACTCCAGTCGGCCCACTTCGGGGGTAGGGACTTGAGGAGTCGGAGGGCCTCCTGACCGGTGGGGTGCTTCAAGAGAAACATCCCGTCGTCACTGATCATGAAGAAGTGGGTGGCCTGGCAGTTGTCCGCGCTGCTCCCGGTGCGGCCGGTGATGTGCAGGAAAGGGGTCCCCAGCTCATTGGTGCCGTCGGGTTTGATGAGAGGGCCGTCGTGGGTGGTGATCCCGGTGATGCCCGTGATGGTGACGATGAAGATGGCCTCCTCCAACGGACTCAACGGGGCCGGGTCGTTGGCGCTCTCGTGGGTGAGAGGGCCGGCGTTCAGGGAAGTGCCACGGGCCAACCGGCGGGTGCGCCGTTCCACCAGAGCCGACATGAAGGGGTACCGGAACAGATCCTTCAGACCCGCATGCTGGGGATCTCCCTGGCTCCGGGGTTGACTGCCTCCACCTTGGGACTCGTGATGCCCTGACGTCCCGCTTTCCTCTGACATGTGACCTCCATCTTGCGAAGTGGTAGAGCGGCCAAACTGGCGCGCCTGATGGTTTGCGATTCTGGACCGTGATGTCTGCACGGCCCGGTGGCCGCTTGTGAGAGGTGATCAGCTACTGGGTAAGATCTCCCGCGGCCTTCTCCAATTCGGCCTTGGCCAATCGGAACCCTGCTTCGGCCTGTCGGAGTTCGAGTAGCGCTCCCAACCGCTCGGCCTCTGCTTCCAGTTGCGTTGCGTCCAACCCGTATCCGGCGTCTCCCTCGAGCCGCCGGAGGCGGGCAACTTCGTCCATGAGTTCCGCAGCCTCCCGAGCCAAGGACACCATCTCTCGACTCCGCTCTACCTTCCGGTACGCCGTCTCCACCTCGCCCTGAATCCGGGCTCGTACCATGGCCAGGTTTTCCTCCGACTGACCCACCTGAGCTCTCCGTTCCCCCACTACCGACCCCCGGGCACCGAAATCCAGAATCGTCCACTTGCCCTGGATGCCGAAGGCGAACGTGTTAGTAGGAAAGAAGGGGACTGAACTCTGGTAGACGTGGGCACCGATGATCCCTACTTCCGGGATATAGGCGGAGCGGGCGGCCGCCAGTCCATGCCGGGCCTTCGACTCCATCCCCTGCGCCTCCAGGATGTCGGGGTGGGATGCGACGGCTCTCCGGAGATACCCTTCCAGGGCCTCCATGCTCAGATCGGGCGGGCCAGGGGGGGCAGGTTGGATTTCCGTGTGGCTTGGGAAGGCCAAGAGATCGGTGAGCTGATAATTGAGGTCTTGGATTCGATCTTCCACTTCCAACAAGCGTTGGCGGGCCTGCAGGGCGCGAACCCGGGCTTCCTGAAGGGCGAGGTCCGCTTTGGTGCCAGCCTCCACCTGGCTCTCACGCATGGCCACTGCGGCCCGGGAGGCGGCCCATTGGGACTGGACCACAGCCAGTTCCTCCCGAGCCAGATACAGGCCGTTGAAGAGCTGGAGCGCCGCCAACGACACCTCCTGTTCTCCCGCGCCGAGCCGCGCTTCGGCCATGTCCGTGTCGGACGCGGCGGCCCGGTGGGCATGCCGGATCTGGAAGAAGTGGGTGACGGGCTGCTGGAGGGTGGTCATGGTGAGAAACAGATCGGTTCCGCCTTGGGGAATCGTCCGATCCGTGGGCGGGAAGGCACCTCCCAATTCCGGGAAGCTGCCCAGAGATCCACTGGGGATGATGATCCCCTGACTGTTGTCCGTCAGGATGTATCCAGCCTGCGTCTCCAGGCGCGGCAGGAAGTTGCTGAACACCGCCGACGAACGTCTGCGGTTCTCCTCCACCTGGTAGCGTAGGGTAGCCAGCGCGCCACTGCTGTCCCGGGCGCGTGCAACCGCTTCTTCCAGGGTGAGGTCCACAGCCGCCTGTCGGGCGGCAAGGGGCTCCGGTGGGCCGAAGGTACCCATATGAAGCGCAAAGCAGATCAGGGCGGCAGACAACGAGCGATGACTCATGTGGCCACCTCGGGAAGCGGCTGGTCCTTGGTGGTGAGTACGTATAGCACCGGCACCACCACCAGGGTGAAGACCATGGAGAAGATCAGGCCCACGGCGATGACGCTGGCCAGGGGAGACCAGAGGCCTGACCCACCCAGGATCATGGGGGTGAGCCCTGCGGCCGCCGACATGGTGGTAAGGAAGATGGGCCTAAGACGTCGTCGCCCGGCTTCAGCGGCTGCCTCGACTACGGTGGCTCCGTCTCGGCGGCGCTCCCGCATATAGTCCACAAGGATGATGGCGTTACGCACTACGATTCCCGTGAGACTCACCAGCCCCATGAAGGCCGTGAAGCCGAAGGGGTTCTGGGTGATGATGAGGCCGAAGTATGCTCCAAACAGGGCAAGGGGTATGGAGGCCATGATTACGAAAATGTCCTTCACGTTCTGGAACTGGAAGAGAAGGATGAGGAAGATCCCCAGCACGCTGATGAGGAGAGCCACGTTCATGTCGCCGAAACTCTCGGTCTGATCCCGGATCTCTCCTCCGTAAGAAATCTGATATCCCGCCGGCATGGAAAGCGTGTCCAGTACAGTCTGCGCTCGTCCCAGGACTTCGGAAGGCAAGATCTCATCCTGGGAAAAGGTGCCCACGGTGAGGGTCCGGACCCCATTCCTCCGGACGATTCGGCTTCCCTGCCATTCGATCCGAAGCTCTGAGATGCTTCGGAGAGGCGCCCGAGCTACCTCGGATACGATGTAGGTGGAGTTCAGATCCTCATAGGTGTCTCGGGCGCTGTCATCCAGTCGGAGTACCACATCCACGCCCTTGTCACCCTCCCACACCGTGGTGACGGGCAGGCCCAGGAAGGTGCCCGCCAACATGTTGGAGACGACGGCGTTCGTCATGCCCATCCGGTTCGCCACCTCGGGCTCGAGTTCCACCACCACGGCGTAGGAGTCCTCTCTCCAATCCTGACGAACCATGTAGCTGCCCGGCGTGCCCGCCAGGATTCCCCGGACCTCCTCGCCCAACTGTCTCAGGACTCCAAGGTCCGGCCCGGAGATCATGACCTCTACCGGCGCCCACATGGGATTGCCCTGGGTGAGCTCCTGGACATCCACCTCCGCTTCCGGAACCAGAGCCGGAAGCGCAGCTCTCATACGCCGAACGACCCCGGGAGTGGCATCCACCGACGCGGTCTGGATGATGATCTGGGCCACGTTGGGGGTGGGGAAGACCGGCTCGAATGAGAAGAAGAACCGGGGGGCTCCCTGGCCAATGAACGATGCGGAAGCATTCACCTCCGGATCTTCCAGCAACAGCCCCTCGATCCGCCGGACAACGTCGTCCGTAGCTTCGATCCGGGATCCCTCCGGCATCCAGATGTTCATGGCGAACTGATCTCGCTCTGCCGGGGGGAAGAATCGCTGATCCACGACGGTCGAGAGTCCCGCCCCGGCCAGGATGGCCAGGACGGCGAACGCCATGGTTAGCCTTCGATGGGACATGGCACCTGCGATGGCTCGGTCGTAGATCCCCTGGAGAAGATCCAGGAACCCACGTTTGCCTGCTTCCTTTCTGGCCGCTTCCTCTTCTGGCGGGCGGGCCAGGCCCTTCTTGATGAAGGCGCGACACAGAATGGGCGTGAGGAACATGGCCACGATGGAACTGTTGGTGAGGGCGATGGCCACGGTGACGGGGAGGGAGAACATGTATTCTCCCATGTCTCCTGGCAGGAAGGCCAGGGGGAGGAAGGCGGCCATGATGGTGAGCGTGGAAGCCAGAACCGGGATGGCGATATCGCTGGCCGATCGCCAAGCCGCCTCAGCGCGCTCCATGCCGCTGTCCAACATCTCCACATAGTTGTCCGCAATAACGATGGCGTCATCCACCACCATACCCAACGCCACGATGAGGCCGGCCAAGGAGGCCTGTTGCAGCTCGATACCCACCACCCACAGGACGGCGAAGGTCATGGCCACAGTGACGGGAATCGCCAGGGCGGCGATCATGGCCACGGGGAGGGGTAGGAGGACCACGGTGGCCAACACCACCGCCACAAGGGCCATTCCGAATTCCTGGAGGAAATGGCCCACTCTCTCCTCTACCAACTGCGGCTGATCCACCACGGCTATCATCTGGACTTCCGGTGGGAACTCATCCCGGAGGTCGTCGAGGGTAGCTCGGACCTCGTCCCCGAAGTCCACGATGTTGTTGCCCGCCCTCACTTCCATCGTGAGGAAGAGTCCCGGCTTACCGTTGGCCCGGGTCAGGAAGTCCGGATCCTCCAGCCGGCGCTGGACCGTGGCGAAATCCTGCACCTGGATGGGGGCTCCCAGCGGGGACATGCCCACGATCTGTCGCCGGATCTGTTGTTCGGTCTGATACAGGCCACTGGTGCGGATGGGCGCTTCCGTGATCTCAGAATCAAAGGTCCCGGCGGACGCAATGACGTTGTGTGCCTCCAAGGCTCCGGCCACATGGAGTGGAGTGATCCCATACTGGACCAGGCGTTGCATGGTGCTGGTGACGAAGATCTTTTCAGCCTGCTCTCCCACACGGGTCACACGAGCCACAGCCGGCAGTCGGAGTAGCGCCTCTTCAACGCGCTCCATGTAGGGCTGGAGTTCACGGTAACCCACCCCCTCCTCTCCGGTGATGGCCAGCAGGATGGCCACGACATCACCGAAGTTCGAGTTGACCACGGGGCCCATGACCCCAGGCGGCAGCTCACTTGCTCCCAGCTCGTTCAGGTCGTGTCGAATCTTGGACCAGACACGATCCGAATCCACCACGTGGGGTTCCAGGTACACATCGATCACCAGTCCGCCCGTCATGCTGGTGGAAACGGTCCGGTCCTTGCGCACCTCGCTGTAACCGAAGAGGAGTTGCTCCACCTTCCGGGTGATCTGGGCTTCCACCTGTTCAGCGGTGGCTCCCGGATAGGCTGCCATGACGAGGCCTCGCCGGATGGTAATCTCCGGCTCTTCCCGGCGAGGCATCTCCCGGAGCGCAATGAATCCCAGAACCATGGCCAGGGCGGTGAGCACGTAGATCACCTGGCTATGCCGCAGCGCAGCCTTCACCGGGTTCATGACTGTTCCGGTGTCGGGGAGCCCTCAGCGGGCACGGTTACCCGGGCACCCTCACGTACACGGTGCTGGCCGCCCACTACCACCTGATCTCCTTCGGCCAATCCCTCGTTTATCTCGATCTCCGTTCCCCGAGTCCGCCCCACCACGACTCTTCGGGTGTACACACGCTCATCACCTGGCCGGTAGACGTAGACCCGGAGTACCCCGTCGGGTCCTCTTACCACGGCCTGGGCGGGGATTGAGACACCCGTTGTTGTCCGGGATGTCTCCAACTCCACTTCCGCAATCATTCCGGGGCGCAACTCCATGTCGGGATTCTGCACTTGTACTCGGACCAAATACGTGCGGGATGCCGGGTCTGCGGCCACTCCTACCTGCCTCACACTGCCCTCGAAGACCTTTCCATCCAGGGCTGGAATGGGGATCCGAGCCCTCTGCCCCGTGGCCACCGCGCCAATCTCTGACTCCGGCACGCCTACCCGGATCTGGATGGGATTCAGCTGCATGAGGGTGAAGACTGGGCGTCCCGGCCCTCCTAATTCGCCCAACTCCAGATCTCGCTGGGCCACGATCCCGTCGAAAGGCGCCGTGAGCCGGGCGTCTGCCAACTGCTTCGCTGCCATGGCTTCCTGGGCCCGGGCCACCCGGACTGCCGTGGAAGCCTGGTGGAGTTCGTTGGCCGAAATGCCCCCACCTTCGAATACCCTCTCGGCCCGTGAGAACTCATCTTCAGCCCGGTCGGCCTGGGCGGCGCTCATCTCCGCATTGAGTTCGTACTGTTCGGTGTCCAGAGAGGCCAGGAGCTGACCTGCCCGAACCCGGTCACCTTCCCTGACATCCGCGCTGGCTACCACGCCGGCCACTTGGAACCCAACCCTCGACGTGCGCCAGGCTTCGACGTCGCCACTTAGCAACAGGTATTCGGGTTCTTCCCGCTCCTGAACGGTGTGGAGAACCACCGGTACGATGTCAGCCTCCGCTCCAGGCGGGGGTGCACCGTCGCATGCGGCAAGGCCCAGAGCCAGAGGGAGGCAACAGATCTGCTTGCGAAGGTTCGACACAGGTCGCCGCTCCGAAAATGTGACAGGAGAAGCCGGACGTTCCGGACTTGGACGATTCGGTGAGACATCTCGGTCACCCACTCGATTGGGAGACGATATGGGTCGCCGGCTCTCGCCGCCAGGGAAAGGATGGATACCGAGTGGATGCCCGCCTTGCTGAGCCGATCCTTGTGTGCCCATACTCCCTGCGAGCCTTCTCTACAGAAGGTGGAACGACATCTTCATCCAGGGCGCCGCGAGCGGCGCTTGCAAAGTCGAGGGGTAGCGTGATCGGAGATCGACGCGGGGTAGGAGTTCTCGGGATGTTGGGAATCATCGCAGTGGTGGGCGTGATGGCAGGCGGGGCGGTGGCTTGGAACTATCTCTTCCGGACCCAGCCAGTCCTCTACGAGGACGTGGAAGAATACTTCCTCTACGGCTCCACCGGGACGGAGAAGGGGATGGGTATGCCCTTCTGGATCTGGAAGGTGTTGCCAGATGTGTTCGACAATCTCCTGCCTCATCCCGGTGAGGGATATGAAGGGTTTGGGCTCGTGTTAGAACAGGGCCGGGAAGTGCCCATCGGACTCACCCGCGTCAGGATGGGGTTCGATCGAGTGGGAACGAATTGTGCCTTTTGCCACCTCTCAGTGGTTCGGGATTCCCCCGGTGCGCCTCAGCGCCTCTATCCGTCGGGCACGGGAGCATCCGTGGACGCGCAGCGCTACTTCAACTTCCTTTTCGCTGCCGTAAACGATGCCCGGTGGGATGCGGATGTGTTACTGGCCGCCATGGATGACGCCGGGGCTGAACTGGATCCCATGGAGAGGTGGCTACACCGAAATCTTCTCATCCCCCGGGTACAGAAGGAGATCAGGGAGATGCAGAACCGATTCAGCTGGTGGTATGAGGTTCCCCGGGCCGGGCCCGGGAGGTGGATCGCTTTCAACGACCTCAAGTACTTCTTCGCCCGGCAGCCTCGGGACGGATCCATCGGGAACCCGGACGTGCCGCCACTTTGGAACATGGAGCCTCGGCAGGCCTCGGGCCTCATGCACTGGGATGGCATGTCCGACGACATCTGGAAGAGCACGCAGAACGCCATGATCGCCGGGGGGCACGTGAGTGTGGGTGATGTGCCGTGGGACGACGTGGAACGGCTGGTGGAGTGGTGGATGTACCAGGAGGTGCCCGAGTGGCCCTACGAGGTGGATGCGGAGCTGGCGAGTCTGGGTGAGTCCGTGTGGCTGGCCAATTGCGCCTCCTGCCATCAAATGGGAAACCCCTCAGCAGGACGCGTCATCCCAGTGGACGAGATCGGGACTGATCCCTGGCGCTACAACCTCCTGACTCCTGCTACGGTGGCAGCCTACAACGAGATGGCAGTGGAGACATACGGATTCGATGATGGCCAGATCCAGAAAACCGAGGGCTATCTGGCCCTCCTGCTGGACGGGATCTGGCTCCGGTCGCCGTTCCTCCATAACGGTTCCGTACCCACCCTATGGGACCTCCTGACTCCGCCTGAAGGTCGACCGGAGACCTTCTACCGAGGATACGAGGTCTATGACCGCCAGCATGTGGGATATATCTCCACAGGAGCAGAGGCCGCTTCCCGTGGTTTCCTCTACGACACGAGTCTGCCCGGGAACGGGAATGGAGGGCACGTCTATGGCACGGACTTGAGCGAGCCCCAGAAGTGGGCCCTCATCGAGTACCTGAAGACCTTCTGACGGGAGTTGCACCATGACGACTTGGATCGTGGCGATTGCGGCTGGGGTGCTGGTGTTGTTGGCGATTCCGGTGGCCTTCAGCGCCCGCAGCATGGTTCGCCCAGGCCGCATCCTCCCCTGGACCACCCCCAAGGAGGCGTTGGGTTTGGTGTACGAAGATGTGTCCTTTCCCGCTCAGGACGGTGTGCGGCTGAAGGGGTGGTTCATCCCCGCCCTGGGGGAGGAAACCCGCCCCGCCCCGGTGATAGTGATGATCCATGGCTGGTGCTGGAACCGGCTGGGCACCCGCATGAAGAGCCTGCTGAACGATTTTCCGGCCGGCAAGCCTGTTGAGCTGGCTCCCATGGCTGGGTCCTTGCATGCCCAGGGCTATCATGTACTCATGTTTGACCTTCGGAACTTCGGAGAGAGTGAGCGGAAAGGGGTCTACACGGGGGGATGGTTGGAAAGCCGCGACCTCCTGGGGGCTGTTGACTATCTGGCCCAGCGGAAGGATGTGGACCCCCGGCGCATTGGTGTCATGGGGTTCTCCGTGGGCGGGAATATCCTGCTGTTTGCACTGCCTCACACCCACAAGATCCGAGCCGGGGTGGCCATCCAGCCGTCTCGGGTCTCGGTGTTCTCCGAAAACTTCGCCAGGAAGGACTTGAAGGGGATCGGTTGGCTCCTGAATCCACTGATCAACGTGGTGTACCGCGTCTGGGGAGGTCCGGACCTGCGGGACGTGGATCCCGCCCTGGCTGTGGCCGGTTCCGACCCGATCCCGGTGCTGTTCATGCAGGGCACGGGCGATCGATGGGGAACGGTGGAGGATGTGGAGCGCATGGCTGCAGCTACACCAGGAGGTCTGCCCACCCTCGTGGTAGAGACCGAACACCGTTTCGACGGATACAACTACGCGGTGCAGAATCCCGAAATCACTCTGGATTTCTTCGGGGAACACCTTTCCGACGGTGGCACACCGACGTCTCCGGGGCCTCCAACCCCGCAGGAAGCTGTGGTCTGACCCAAAGGCTCCAAGAAGCCTTCATGGACCGGATGATCCAGGTAAGGGCCACAACCAGGCCGCTCCCCGGACTCCGCTGGAGTCGCCATGATGGTTCAGGACCACTTTTGTCCGGACCTCGTCGTTGAACACCCAGGGGCTGAGGGTGTCACCAAAGCCCTCCGTGAGTCGGGGTAGATTCGACATCCCGCCGCCCAGCACCACCACGTGGGGGTCCAGAATGTTGATCACCGCCGCCAGCCCTCGGGCCAGGCGATTCCGATACCTGAACAGGGCTTCCGTCGCGTGGGCTTCCTCCATCGCGGCCCGTTCCACGATCTCCTCCGGCTTCGCCTTGCGTCCGCTCTGACGCTCATAGTCGGCCGCAAACCCGGGGCCCGACAGGACCGTCTCCAGGCAGCCCCTTCGACCGCAGTAACAGGTGGGGCCCGGGCGTTCGTCGTCTTCGGGCCAGGGCAGGGGGGTATGCCCCCACTCACCGGCGATTCCCTGCGCGCCCTCCACAACCCGGCCATCCACCACGATTCCTCCCCCCACCCCGGTGCCCAGGATGACTCCGAATACCACCTGGGCTCCGGCGCCTGCTCCGTCAACGGCCTCGGAGAGAGCAAAGCAGTTGGCATCGTTCATGAGGCGGATGGGGCGTTCCAGTCGAGCTTCCAGATCGGCCTTCAGGGGACGCCCCAATAGCCACGTGGAGTTGGCGTTCTTCACCCCTCCGTGGCGGGTTGAGAGGGTGCCGGGGATCCCCAGGCCCACGGTGCCGGTGGCGCCCAGCTCGGCCTCCGCGGCCGTCACCAACCGTGTGATGGCGGCCACCGTGGCCTCATAGTCCCCTCTGGGTGTGGCCACTCTCCTGCGCAGTCGCTCCTGGCCGTCGGGGTCCAGGGCCACCACTTCCAGCTTGGTGCCTCCCAGGTCCACTCCCAGGCGCAGCATTGGATGGGGGCCCTGGACAGTCAGTGTCGGCCGGAGTTCGATAGTGCCCAGGTGACATGGGCCAATTTGGAAGGTGGGGTCATGGGAGCCAACTCGTGCGAAGGCGAGCCGGTGTCCGTGGCTTGGCGTCCGGTACGGCTTCCGGGAAGCCCACCTGCACCAAGGCCACGATTCGCTCGTCACCTTCCATCCCCAGGAGCGTGCGGATCCGGGGGTCATCCATGATGCCCCCGGTCTTCACGTGGGTGCCCAGGCCCATGGCCACTGCTGCCAGGAGCAGGTTCTGAATTCCCATGTAGACCGTGGCGTAGTCTTCCTCCCGAACGGCAGAGTCCTGGGCCAGGAGCTGTATCACGGCGATGGTCCAGGGAATGGAGGTCGCGTTGGCCACGGCCTTCTGGCGAACGAGTTCCGCTTGGGCTTCGTCGTCACACTTGGCCGCTTTCCGGTCTGCCACGATGGAAGCGTAGGTCTCCCGAGCCTCAGGTCCCACCACGACGAACCGCCACGGCTCCGTCATGCGGTGGTTCGGCGCGGCCACCACCGTCTCTAGAAGGGTGGAAATCTGCTCCCGGGTCACTGGCTCCGGGGCGAACACCTTCACGGACCTTCTGGCGGAAATGGACTGCAGGGTGTCCATCAGGAGCGTGTCCGGGTGATGGGACGCAGGGTGTCCATTAGGAGCGTGTCCGGGTAATGGGGCGAGCTGCGTTACGAGCACCACGGGTGCCAGATCCGAGGCGGCGCTCCGACAGCATAGCGAAAGCTACGGTGAGGGGCGCCAACGAAGGAGATGGTCCCGTGCTGCCCGTAACCCGAAGGGCGCGGGGGGGTTGCACTGTCCATAGGTCGTCTCTACTCCTCGCCGTAGCCCTGCTATGCCTCGTTGTCGTTCCTACTCTGCCCATGTGCAAGACCCCCGCGCGCGGCCGCACCCCATTACCCGGACACGCTCCTAGAACGTCTCCATCCACCCATCATAGGCGTGATCCACCCGACAGGGGTGATTGATCCTCTCCAACATCTGCCGCGTCAGGTCCAGTTTCCGTTCCAGGAAACGGTCGTCGTGGGTGGGGTCGTGATGGGTGATGAGCCAGCGCTTCACATCGGCCAACCGGATGAGGGCCGCCGCGTTGGACAGAGAGCTATGCCCGTACCCCACCCGTTCAGGATACTCCTGGTTGGTGAATTGGGCCTCGTGGATCACCAGGTCGGTGCCATCCAGGAAGCGGATGTAGTTGTCGAAGGGCTGGACGGCAGGGTGGTAGCGGTGAAGGGCCAAGGGGTCACCCAGATAGCCCATGAATATCTCGTTGTCAGGTGCCCACACCAGGCTCCGACCTTCGATCTCCAGCTTGTATGACAGGGTGGAGCCCGGATGTTCGGCGAACGTCCAGGAGACCTCCACCGCCCCCAGTTCGAGGGGAGGGTCGTTCAGAAGTTGGAACTTGATTTCCGCCGAGAGGTCTTCCAACTGCACCGGGAAGTAGTCTTTGTCCAGTTGCCCCCGAAAGAGGGAAGGGAGGTCCTTCCCGAACCCTGAAGCTCCGTAGATGGTGATCTCGAAATCGGGGCGATATGCAGGAAGGAAGAAGGGAAATCCCTGAATGTGATCCCAGTGGGTGTGGGTGATGAAGAGATGTAGCCGCCGGATCTGGGAATTCACCAGTTCCAGCCCCAACTCCCGGATCCCGGATCCGGCATCGAAGATGTAACACTCGTCGTTGTGGATCACGGAGAGGCAGGAGGTCTGGCCACCGTGGCGCACATAGTTCGGGCCCGGTGTGGGGATGGACCCCCGGGATCCCCAGAGCTGAATGCGGGGCCGCAGCGTGTCGGGCAGCATGACGAAGGCGGCCTCCGGAGGGTCTTCCACCAATTCGGGGATGGGGCGGTTCGGGATCTCCCTCCCCAGTGCGGCGAAGAAGCCGTTGACCGCCTCCAGAAGCTCTGACGGGTGGAACGGCTTCACCAGAACTCCTATAGCACCCAACTCCAAGCTGCGCCGATGATCGGTTGAGAAGTCCTTGGCGGTGCACATGAGGACCCCGATCTCCTTGGTGGCGGGGTCGTCCTGCAGCTCCCTCAGGACATCGATACCGTGCATTCCAGGCAGCATGATGTCCAGAATCAGGAGATCAGGCCGGGTCTCCCGGGCTCGTTCCAGGCTGGAGGGTCCATCCAGGGTGGTCTCCACCTCATAACCTGCATGCTCCAACACCTGATGGATGAGGTAGGCGATCTCTGCCGTGTCTTCTGCAATGAGGATCCGACCGATGGGAGTAGGCGAGTTGTCCATAAGCTCTGTGGCATGGGCATGAGCACGGGCGTCCCAGCCCGCCGGAACCCGGCGTCAGGAACTACCCAGGGAGGTGACTCCACGGTAGATGGGAGCTTCCCCGTGGGCAAGCGGGATGTGCAAGCCGTGCGAGCACGCCCACGGTGGAATGCCCACGGCCTTGCCTCAGGCTAGGGGTGACATCTACTCTCGATTGCTCTGCCGACATGCGGAACAGCGGGGGCCGTCGGCTTCCTGCTCGTTGTTGTATCCTGTATCCCCGGTAACCCAATCATGGCCTCCAACCGAACGTGCCTCGACAGTGCCTCAGCCGCCGGGGGGTGTAGCTGTCTGAGGCTGGCAATTCTTGCCGCCACGCTCCTCCCAGCCACGCTGCATGCCATGCAAGAAGCAGTGCCACCCCGGGCCACCTCTCTGGCGGGCCAGTCTACGGTCTATGCGCCCAGGGCCGCAGCGGCCACGAGTCAACCCATGGCCACCAGCGCGGCGTTGGAGGTCCTGACGGCGGGAGGAAACGCTGTGGATGCGGCAGTGGCGGCGGCCGCGGTCCTGAACGTGGTGGAGCCTCACATGACGGGGATGGGTGGGGACGTGTTCGCCCTGGTGTGGAGTGCCCGTGAGGGGCGCCTGGAGGGAATGCGATCTATCGGCCGGGCGGGATCCCTGGTCTCGCCGGAACTGCTTCGGGAGCGGGGGCATGAGCGCATGCCCGGCAGCGGGGCGGAGTCCGTTACCGTACCTGGATCCCTGGCGGGGTGGGCTGCACTTCTGGAGCGCCACGGCACGTTTTCCCTGGCGCAGGCCCTGGCGCCGGCCATCCGTCTGGCGGAGGAGGGATTTCCCGTGACCCCCATCATCGCGGAGGACTGGGCGAATCAGGTGGAGAAGCTGGCTCGAAATGACGGTGCGGCGGCAGTGTATCTGGTCTCGGATCCGCAGGCAGAGAACGGCGCCCGCGCTCCCCGGCCCGGGGAATGGCACCGCAATCCGGATCTGGCCAACACCCTCCGCACCGTGGCCCGGGAGGGCACCGGAGCGTTTTACGGGGGGGAGCTGGGTCGCAAGGTGGTGGACGGGCTCCAGGAGCTGGGAGGCTTTCTCACGATGGAAGACCTGGCTGCCCACCGCGCCGAATGGGTGGAGCCCATCTCGGTGCCCTTCCGGGGATACCGGATGTACCAGCTGCCACCTCCCAACCAGGGTTTGGCGGCTCTCCAGATGCTCCGGATGCTGGATCCCTACGATCTGGAGGGCATGGGGCACAACACCCCTGAGTATCTCCACATCATGACGGAGGTGAAGAAGCTGGCCTATGCCGATCTGGCGGCCCACATGGCAGACCCGGACCACATGCGGGTGTCGCCGGAGAGCCTTCTGGACGAGAGCTATCTGCAGGGTCGACGGGCCCTCATCACCTCCCAGCCGGCCGAGAGGGTGGAGCCCGGGAGCTTCCTCACCGACGCCGAGACCATCTACCTGGCTGTGGCCGACGAGGAGGGGAACATGGTCTCCCTCATCAACTCGGTGTATGGCTACTTCGGGTCGGGGGTGGTGGTGCCCGGTACGGGCATGATTCTCCAGAACCGGGGGGCAGGCTTCACCCTGGACGACGGCCATCCCAACCAGGTGACCGCAGGGAAGCGGCCGTTCCATACCATCATCCCGGCGTTCATCACCCGAGAGACCGCGTCGGGGGAGGAGCCTTGGCTTGCGTACGGCGTCATGGGGGGAGGCTACCAGCCCCAGGGGCATGTCCAGGTGCTCCTGAACATGCTGGTGTTCGGGATGGATCTGCAGGGCGCCATCGACGCTCCCCGAGCCGCCCACGCCTCGGGGCTCCGCATCACGCTGGAGGAGCCCATTGGCGATGCGGTGAGGGCCCGCCTGGAGGCCATGGGACATGAGGTGGGGAACGCGGGACGCCTCTCCTATGGCGGTGCTCAGGCCGTGATGCGCCTCCCCGGGGGAAGGGGATGGGCCGCCGGGTCTGACCCCCGCAAGGATGGCCATGCGGCGGGGAGGTGACGGAAGAGTGCCGGAGAGGACGCAGGGACGGGTAGGATGAGCGGGCAGCTCCCCCTCCTGAAGGTATCCGACCGGCTCAGCACTGCCGTCTCAGGGCTCTTCTTCGCCCCGCCCGTAACCCACGTCTACAACCCCCTGGAATACGCCCGGGCTTGTCACACACAGTACCTGGAGCGATTTGGTCAGGGGAGGAAGGAGGCCCTCTTCCTGGGGATGAACCCCGGTCCTTTCGGCATGGGGCAGACGGGGGTTCCCTTCGGAGAGATCGCGTCGGTACGGGGTTGGATGGGGATCCAGGAACCGGTGGAGCGGCCTGGCATGGAGCATCCCAAGCGCCCGGTGGACGGGTTCCAGTGTACCCGGAGCGAGGTGAGCGGTCGGCGGCTCTGGGGGTGGGCTCGGAAGCGCTTCGGCACCCCGGAGGCGTTCTTCAGCCGCTTCTTCGTATGGAACTACTGCCCCCTCCTCTTCCTGGAGGAGAGCGGTCGGAACCGGACGCCGGACAAGCTCCCTGTGGCGGAGCGGGAACCCCTCTTCGCGGCCTGCGACCGGGCTCTCCGGGACGTGGTGGAGGCCCTCCAACCTCGCTGGGTCATCGGGGTGGGCGCCTTCGCCGAAGCGAGGGCTCGGCAGGCGCTGGAGGAGGGTGACTCTGAGAGCCCGCCGCTCCAAATGGGCCGCATCCTCCACCCCAGCCCGGCCAGCCCTGCGGCGAACCGGGGGTGGGTGGAGCAGGCAGAGCGGGAGCTTCGGGAGATGGGCATGGACGTAGGTGCATACAGGGAGGATGACTGAACATATGCACTCCAGAACTCCCCTCATCGTGGACTCGAACGTCCTGCTCTACGAAGTCAACCCTGACACGCTCCTACTCTGCACAGGTGCAAGACCCCCGCGCGCGGCCGCACCCCATTACCCTGACACGCTCCTAGGCCCAGGCTGAACACGTTCCGGATGGCTGGATCGTCGTCCACAAGAAGGACATACTGGCCCCCCATCGGGGGTCGCGTCGCCGGACGTTTCGAAATTGCTCATATCGCCCGGATAACCTCCACGCGCCTCGCCATGGCGTAGCTGCCGGCCTACTCCAGCGTCAGCGTGTGCTTTGGTGACCTCTTCAGTTCCATCCAGGAGAGGATCATGGGGATGGGGATGACCAGGACGACGTAGCTCACCGAGAGGGATCGGAAGATTGCTCTGTGGGTCTCATTTCCCACTGAATTCAGGATGGGACTTCCCAGGGCCACGCTCAGTCCGAAGGTGATGAGGAGTGCGGTCACCGTGGAGAGCACCACCAGATACGCGATGGCCAGCCTCCGGCGATTGAAGGGAAGGGCACCCACGGCGTTGAAGTAGAGCACATTCCCGAAGGCCGTGAGAAAGAGCAGAAATTGGAACCCCACGTAGGGCAGGTAATGGCCCAGGAAGTAGACTTCCGGGCTCCAGACGAAGATCACCCGGAACCAGACCGTGAGGAGGATCTCCACCGGGGCGAACGCCAGTGCCATCACGAGGACGTAGCGGGGCACTATGCCTTCCCGGTAGCCGTCGTGCACGCGGAGCACATGGAAGATGAGGTAGAGGAGGAAGGGAATTTCCCAGAACGGGAGGAGCATGGCGGTGATGGTCCGGCTGGGCTCGTAGTCCAGGATATTGCAGGTGTGGTTGAAGCCGAACAGCTCGTAGATGGCGGTTTCAGTGGGAGGCACGTGGACGAAGAAGTGGGTGACCACATACCCCACGATCAGGAGCATCACCAAGCCCCCGTATGCAGCCAATCGCAGGATCTCCGGGTTGAAGCTCACGGAGAGCGCGTATCTGTTGGGGTGCGACGGCTCTGGGCTCATGACCCCGATCTCATCACCGCCGAAAGGGTTGCTACGGCCCGAAAAACGTTCCCCAGCCGCACGTTCTCGTTCTCGGCGTGCTGGTGGTTGTCAGGATTCACGGTGGGGAGGAGGAGGACGTCGGTGCCGGCCTCCCGGGGGAACCAGACGGCGGGGACGCTCCCGCCCATCATGGGCATGAGGACGGGATCCACAGGCGTCGATCGTCGCACGGCCTCCACCACCTGCCGGGCCACGGGATGGTCAAAGGAGGTTCGCATGGCCGGATACCCGCCCCCGGGACGGGAGACCACCCGGGCGATGCGTGGATGGGCCAGCCGGGTGGCCCGGTCCGGGCTCTCCGATACCACGTGGAAGCCCTGCCGGGCTACATGATCCACCAGCCGGGCGACCTGGACCTCGGGCTCCACGTCTGGAACCAGGCGCAGGTCGATCTCCGCCACCGCGCTGTCGGGCACCAGGGTCCGGGCGTCCGCTCCCACCCACCCGGAGGAGAGACCTCGAACGTTCAGGGAGGGGAGCCCGATGCGCTCCAGTCGGTGGACGCCGGCTCCCCCCTCGGGCCGGGCGAAGCCGAAGTCCGACGGGGCGTCGTCTTGCACCAGGGCGATGGCGGCTTCCTCCTCTGCTGACATGGGTCGGACATCGTCGTAGAAGCCGTCGATGAGGACCCGGCCGTTCCCGTCTTTCATGGAAGCCAGGAGGAGGGCCATCTCATGGGCCGGGTTGGGCGCCCAGTTGCCGTAATGCCCACTGTGGAGGGGGCGATCAGCCCCATAGAGCGTGATCTGGACCGACGTGATTCCCCGGGCGCCGAACACCACCGTGGGTACCAGGGAAGGGTGCTCGGGGCCGTCTACCATGAGGACCAGATCGCTGGACAGGAGGTCCAGGTTATCCCGGATGAGGCTTCTCAAGTAGGGTGAGCCCGCTTCTTCATCGCCCTCGAAGAGGAACTTGAGGTTCACGTTGGGCGCGCTGCCCACGGCCTCCAGGGCGTCCAGCGCCGCCATGAGGGCCAGGATGGGCATCTTGTCGTCCGACGCGGAGCGGGCGTAGATGCGCCAGTCGGGATGGTACGGATCGGTGGTGGGGAAGGGGATGGTTTCCGCGCCGTCTTCGAAGCGTCCAGTGCGAAGGATGGGTTCGAAAGGGTCGTGATCCACCCACCCCGCTGGGTCCACCGGCTGCCCGTCATAATGGGCGTAAAAGAGGAGGGTGGTGGTGGCTCCCGGGGCTCGGCGCTCGCCAAACACCATGGGTGGCCCGCCGGTTTCCAGAAGCCTGGCGGTGATTCCCCGGGCCTCCATCATCTCTACCAGGGCGTCGGCGTTCCGCCGGACGTTGGGGAGGTCCGACGCCACGTTGGGAATCCGGAGGAAGTCAACGAGTTCGTCCACCACGGCGTGCTGGTTCTCCGCCATCCATCCGGCCACCCGAGCCGACACGGCGTCCTGGGCGTGGAGAGGGAACGGGAGAAACGGCAGCACGAGTCCCGCCAGGGCCGGGAGAAATCTGAGCCGGAAGGCGGTGGGCGTAGAGCTCGGCATATTGAAGATTCCCGTTGGCGAAGGGTGTGGCGCAGACGTCCCGTCCCATCCAGGATAGGGGGACGAGGCCCAGGAAACTCTCCCCTGGACGCACCCAACTTGAGGAGGTCCCATGCTCATGTCCATTCCCGCCCCGAGCCGACTGCGGCTGGCCCCCTACCTGGCGGAGGCCCTGCTCCTCACCCTGGGATGGCTCCCGGCTGATCTCTCGGGACAGTTCCAGGGAGAGCCGGACCTCACCTCAGTGGATGAAGTCATCGAGGCTCTCTACGGATCCATTTCAGGGGCGGCGGGGGAGCCCAGGCAGTGGGATCTCTTCCACACGCTCCTGCATCCCACGGCCGCCCGGCTCATCTCCATGGGCCTGGATTCCCAGGGGGAGGCAGTGCACCGGGTCATGTCCCCGGACGAATTCGTGGCCGCCCCGGATGGCCTCTTCCTGGCCAACGGATTCTTCGAGCGGGAACTGGGGTTCCACCAGGAGCGGTTCGGGAACATGGTCCACCGCTTCAGCGCCTACGACTCCAAGCGCACCCTGGCGGATTCCGAACCCTTTTCCCGGGGAATCAACTCCATCCAGCTCCTCTGGAGTGAAGGGAGATGGTGGGCCGTCACCATCCTCTGGGATCGGGAGCGGCCGGGCAACCTCATTCCGGCGGAGTTGGCGGGGCGTTGAACCTCCGCGGCGGAAGGGAACTCCCTGGGGGCCTGCTGCCGCCCCGGGCGGTCCACCTTTTCCTGGCCCTCACCCTGGCCGGCGGCTGCGGGGATTCCCCACACGGCGCCACTGAGGAGCTGCCCGAGTTGGGGGACGTCCGCGACGTCCACAGCGCTCCGCCCTATCCCACCTGGTCTACGGCGCCTGTACCCCTGATGCGGCTGGGCGACGCCTTCCAGGGCATGGACGAGCACCAGTTGTCGGATGTTCACTACGCGGCCACCCTGTCGGATGGTGGGGTTGTGGTGGTGGATGGCGGGTCGGCGGAGGTTCGCTGGTTCGCGGAAGACGGGACACTCACCGCTCGAGCCGGCGGGAGAGGGCAGGGACCCGGAGAACTCAGTCTCGTCATGGCGTCGACCTTGTTGTCGGGCGATACCATCCTTCTGTTCGACTCCCGCAATCAGCGGCTCACCTGGTTCGATCCTGAGGGAGCGTTGGTGGGGACCCGGCCGCTTCCGCTGGGTCCGGCGCTGGAGGTCTCGCTGCATGAAACCGAGAGGGGAAGCCTACTCATGGCGGTGGAGGCGGCGAGTCCCAATCTGGGTGGATCCGAGTTCAATCTGGCTCGGGATTCGGTGTTCGCCGTGCTCCTCACTGACACGACCCCTCCCGACACCATTCTCCGACTCCTCGGGAAGGAGGCGGTGACGTGGGTTCAGTACTCGGACGGTAGACCTACAGCCACCCGACAGATGGAACTGCCGTTCGGGGAGGTCGCGCTGGTGGTGGGGCTGAGCGGCTGGGTTGTGATGGCTCCTCCTGGTGAAGCCCTACTCCAGTTCCTGAGCCTGAAAGGAACGCCCCACCATTCTGCCCATCGCTCCGACACCGATTCGCAACCGATCACCGGCGAGTTCCGGCAGCGATATGTCCAGCACACCGTCGAGGGGGCCGTGGCCAGAGGATTCTCGGCCGAACCAGCTCGTGCAGGGGCGGAGTCGCTCCTGGCGCTTCTCCCCGAAGCGCGGAACGTCCCTGTCCACGACCGAATCCTGGTGGACCCCTCCGGTGAGCGGATCTGGCTCCGGGATTTCCAGCTTCCCTGGACCGAAAATGATCCCCAGAGCTGGACGGTGCACGATCCCTCGGGGCGCGTTCTGGCTCGGGTCACCACACCGGCGGGGTTGGAGATCATGCATGTGGCCCATGACCGCGTCACTGGGGTGAGCCGGGACGACATGGGGGTGGAAAGCGTCGTGGTCTATGAGGTCAGGGGAGACGGCTGAGACCTCGCGGATGGGATCAGAGCACGCTCCACATGGAAACGCAAACGCCAACGCCATAGACCTTTTCCCCGCCGGCTCCTCCGCTCCGGCGTTGCTGGTCCCGTCGCTGGGGTGAAAGTAGCCACAAGGTGCTACTTTCCCGAAAGTAGTCTATGTGGGCTACATAAGCCGCAGGATCCGACTCACAGCGAGCCCGAGACCGAGCCGTTCCCCTCAGGTCCCCTCACCACACCCCTTCCTCCCCCGGCAACTCCGATGCCGGGGGGGTGAACCAGCCATGGGGGTCGTCTGCCCTTGCCCCGGTGAACCCGACACCCATGGCCCCGTCCTTCGACACCCGGGGCGCCGGCACGTCTCCAGCGGAGGCCCCACCATCGTCCGCCGCTGCACCCGCCGCGGCCATCCGGTTCCATCGGGGCGGGGTCACCCCCAACAGGTGCTGAACGAAGTGGTCGTTTCGCCGCCGGTTGCCGTAATCTCCGCCGCCGCTGTGGCCCGTGTTGGTGAGGTACAGCATGTCGAAGTACTTTCCGGCCCGCCGGAGGGCATCGGCTACCTGGATGGTGGAGCTGGGGTCCACATTCGTGTCCAGCTCGCCCACGATGAGGAGGAGTTCGCCCTGCAGGCGGTGGGCGTTGTCCACATTGGACGACGCTCCGTAATGGGGCCCCAGGGGCCACCCCATCCAGAGCTCGTTCCACCAGATCTTGTCCATGCGGTTGTCATGGCAGCCGTTGGCGGCCACGGCCACGTGGTAGAAATCGGGGTGGAAGAGGAGTCCGCCCAGGGCGTTCTGCCCACCGGCCGATCCCCCGTAGATGCCCACCCGCGACAGATCGTACCAGTCGTACGTCTCCGCCACGGCCTCATGCCAGAGTCGCCGGTCGGGGAAGCCCGCGTCGCCCAGATTCCGCCATGCCACATCGTGGAACGCCTTGGAGCGGTTGTTCGTCCCCATCCCGTCGATCTGCACCACGATGAATCCCAACTCCGCCAGGGAGAGCATTCCCGTCTGGAGGCCGAAGCTCTTGGGCACGAACGACCCCTGGGGGCCGGCGTAGATGTTCTCGATGACGGGGTACCGGCGGGTGGGGTCGAAGTTGGTGGGGCGGATGATCACCCCCCAGATGTCGGTGACCCCGTCCCTGGCCTTGGCCACGAAGGGCTCCGGCGCTTGCCATCCGGCGGCCTCCAGGCCTGAGATCTCGGTCCGGGCCAACTCCATCACGGTGCCCTGGTCCGGGGCCCGCCGCAGCTCCATGACATCCGGGGCGTCCACCCGGGACCAGGACGTGACGTAGTACTGCCGGCTGGGGGACCAGGCCAGGATGTGGTGGCCGTGATCCTGGGTGTACCTCACCAACCCGCTCCCGTCGAAGTCGATGCGGTAGAAGTGGACGTAGTACGGGTCCTGATCCGGATCCATGCCGCTGGCGCTGAAGTAGATCTGACGGTTCTCCTCGTCCACATGCTGGACGTCCCGCACCACCCACGGGCCCCGGGTCACCTGGTTCTTCAACTGGCCCGTGCCACCGTCGTAGAGCCAGAGGTGCTTCCACCCATCCCGCTCCGAACGCCATAGGATCTCCGAGCCGTCGGCCACGTCGTGGCGCCAGCGGGTGCCGTTGTAGTTGAAGAAAGTCTCCGCCCGCTCCTCGATGAGGGTCCGCGTACCCCCGGTCCCAGCATCCACCTCAATGACCCGGTACGTTTGATGCGCCCGCTCGTTGTACTCGAAAGTGAAGCCCCGGCTGTCCTCCCACCACTGGGGGAACTGGAGGCTGTAGGGGTTCGGGAAGAGGGTGCGGTCAATGGTGATCTGGGACCGACTCGCCACGTCGAAGAGGACGGGCTGATCCGAATCCACCACGTCCCCGGGCTTCCGGTAGTGGTTCCCCCAGGAATCCTCGTCCTCCGGCTGGTTCAGGGTGCGGGTGGTCTCCAGGATGGGCTGGAGCTGATCCGGTGGGGAAGACCGCACGAAATGGACGACGCGCTGGTAGCCGGGAATCCTCCGGTAGGCCACGATCTTCCGGGAGTCGGGAGACCAACGGATGGAGCGAAGGAGGTACCGATTCCCCTCGGAGCCGTCGTGGCTCAGCATGACCACGTCACCCTCGTCACCACCGGCAGGTCGGATGGCCACGTTGTAGTTTCGGATGAACGCCTCCCACGCCTCGTCGGGGGAGGTCACCACATCGTCAGGCGAGGCGTCCTCCTCTCCTTCCCACTCCACGCATTCGTATGTGGAGAGGGAGCACCGCCACTCCTGCTCGTTTCGGGTGAAACGGATGGCCGAGAGGTCGTCTTCCACCTGGAACCGTGCGGAGTTGGCCGTGAAGGGGAGTTCAGCCGCCCCGAACTCCGTGCCGGTGGCAGCCGAGACCGCCCGGGCCATGCGTTCATGGTCGAACAGGGGCCCCTGCCGGGGTACGGATGCCTCCACCAGCCGCCACTCGTGTCCCCCTTCCACCGTAGCCCGGTACCAGAGGCGCTCCGTTTCTCCGATCCAGGTGGGGGATGCCGGCTGGTTCAAAATGAAAGCGCCGAGGGAGTCGCCGATGGCCTCCGAGCGCTGGTAGTCCGCCAGGGTTCCCTGGGCCTGCGCCTGGGGGGCGGCCAGGAGAGGCGCCAAGAGGAGCCCGAGGAGGAGGGCCGGGAAGGGGTGGGCCGGCTTTAGGGCGAAGGCGCGGTTGGAGTTCATGGTGCAACCTCAGGTGGGGCGTGAACTGGAGGCGGTGCGGCAGGGCCAAGGGTGATGTCGGGTAGGATGCTCCCACAAGGTGTGAGTTGGCAACTGCGGGTTGAACGCGTGGGAGACGTACGCCCGGGAGTTCCTCCTGGCCCTCACGGGGGTTTTGCGAGTGGCGCTCGTCAGGCCGACATTCCTACATCAAGCGCCTGGCGTCACTTCCGGGAGCCCCCCACGTTCCCCGAACCAAGCTCCCTTTGCCAGAGGAGGCCGTCATGCGCCGTTCAGCCCCATTCCCTGCCAGCACTTTTCCAACCTTCCTCCTTCTGGCGGCGTGTGGACCCCCGTCGGCCCCCGCTGTCCAGCAGAGCCTGGCGGAGCGGCTCCAATCCGCCCGCCTCATCGAGCTCACCCATCCCCTGAACGACGAGACCATCGTCTGGCCCACGGCGGTTCCTTTTGAGTTCCAGACCACCGCCGAGGGATACGTGGAGGCGGGCTACTACTACGCTTCCCGGGATTTCTCAGGAACGGAGCACGGGGGGACCCACCTGGACGCCCCCATCCACTTCTTCGAGGGCCGCTGGACCACAGACCAGATCCCCTTGCAGCGGCTGGTTGGCCCCGGGGCCGTGGTGGACGTCTCTGGGGGAGCTGCGGCAGATGCGAACTACCAGGTGCAAGTGGATGACCTCACGGCCTGGGAGGCGGAGCATGGGAGGATTCCCGACGGAGCCATCCTCCTCCTTTGCACGGGCCGAAGCCGGCTCTGGCCCGATGCGGAGGCCTACATGGGTACGGCGGAAACCGGCGAGGCGGCGGTGGCGGCTCTGGCCTTCCCCGGGCTCCACCCCGAGGCTGCCCGTTGGCTGGTGGCCAACCGGAACGTCGCCGCCGTGGGCCTGGATACCCCCAGTCTGGATTTCGGCGGCTCCACCCTGTTCGAAACCCACCAGATCCTCTTCGAGCACAACATCTACGGGCTGGAGAATGTGGCGAACCTGGACGAACTGCCTCCCACGGGTGCGCTGATTCTGGTGCTTCCCATTCTTCTGGAAGGGGGCACCGGCGGGCCGGTGCGTATTGTGGCGGTGGTGGAGTGACTGTGTGATCTCCGGGGCGAAGAGGATGGAGAGCGGGGCCTGGATCATGGAATGAGGTTCTGCGCTTTCTGCCGCAACCCTGGCGTTTCCCAGCCGTTGGGTGCATGTGTGGAGGGCTCGCAGGTAAACTCCGGGGAGCCCCGTGATGGGTGATTTCCCGCGTCTCAGGAGGTTGTGAAGATGAAGCAAAGGTCCATGGTTCCGTCGCTGTTCTTCGTTCTGGTACTGGCGTTGGCCGCCTGTGGCGACGTGGATGCCGGCCCTGCTGCCGACTACGCCGTCGCCGCTCCCCAGGAAGGCGTCACGCACCATGTCCGCTTCGAGGTGGATGGCCAGGCCCACTACGGAATCCTGGAAGGAGAGACCATCCGGGAGCTGTCTGGACCACCCTACAACGATCCGCCTGAGACGGGCCGAAGCCATGACCTCGCCAGTGTGCGTCTGCTGGCCCCGGTGGAGCCCCGTGCGGTGCTGGCCGTGGGTCTGAACTATGGCACCTTCGTGGGCGAGGATGCCCCTCCGGAGGCTCCTCTTTTCTTCGCCAAGCTGCCGGGAACCATCATCGGGACGGAAGGGGATATCCATAGCTACCCCGCCCAGGAACGCCTCTTCTACGAGACGGAGCTGGTGGTGGTCATCGGACGAACCGCCAGCAACATCACGGCTGAGGAGGCCCCGGACTACATCTTCGGAGTGGCCGCGGGAAATGACGTGAGCGATCGGGGATGGCAGACTGCGGACGAACAGTGGTTCCGCGGGAAATCAGCGGATACCTGGGGGCCCGTGGGGCCTGTGGTGGCTCGGGGACTGGATTACGGGAATCTGGAGATGGTGGGTCGGCTGAATGGCGAGGAGGTGCAGCGTACCAACTCCGCCGACCTCATTTTCGATATTCCCACGTTGGTGGCCTACATCACCCAGTGGATCACGCTCCACCCTGGAGACGTGATCTTCTCCGGCACTCCCGGTGGCGCGGGTGAGTTGCAACCCGGCGATGTGTTCGAAGTGGAGGTGGAAGGCGTGGGCACGCTTCGGAACACGGTGGTCTCGGTGGGAGATGCGGCGGTGGCCCGCGGCGGAGGCTGAAGGTGAAGGACGCCGAGGCTGCATGACCATGGAGTATGCCGACTACCCGCATTCCACCGTGGAGGACATCGTCCGGCTGCGCCGTCGACTGGAGGCCTCGGGCATTCCACCCCGACGAACGGACCACAACTTCATCGTGGCTACCTGGAATCTCCGCACTTTCGGGCGGGTCCACCGATCATTCGACGAGAACCCGGGGAGTCCGAAGCGAAACCTCCGGGCCATGGCCATCATTGCCGAGGTGGTTCGCCGCTTCGACGTGGTGGCCATCCAGGAGGTGAAGCGTGAGACGGAAGCCATCCGGATGCTGGTCCACGACTTCCTGGGCTCCAACTGGGGACTTCTCCTGAGCGATGTGACGGCGGGCAGTGCCGGGAACGTGGAGCGGCTGGCGTACGTGTACGACCGTCGACGGGTGAATCCCTCCGGGCTGGTGGGGGAACTGGTCCTGCCTCCCTCTCCCCTGGGAGACCCCGAGGAGCAGTTCGATCGGACGCCGTATATGGCGGGTTTTCGGGCCGGCAACGAGGCGTTCGCACTCCTCAGCGCTCATATCCGGTACGGCCGCGTTCCCGCCGACCGGGTGAATGAGTTGCGGAATCTGGCGCACCACGTGGCCCACGAGATCCGGGACCGGTCTCGCTTCGAAGGGGCGGAGGAGGTGAATCTCATCGTTCTGGGGGATTTCAACATCGACCGGCGGGATGGAAACCCCCTCTTCGATGTCTTCATCGAGACGGGGCTCTGGGTGCCGGACGCCATCCGGGAGACCCGGACCACATACGGGAGCCAGGCGAAGCATTACGATCAGATTGCCTGGTTTCGCGACGATCTGAACCTGGTCACCCAGGGGAGGGCCGGGGTCATCGACTTCGCAGGGGCGGTCTACCCCGAGCTCACGCTACAGCAGATGTCGTTCCGGGTGAGCGATCACTTTCCCCTCTGGGTGGAGTTCAGCATGGACCGGAGTGTGGAGACCATGGCGCAGACCCTTGGGGTGGACCCCGCCATGCCGGACCCCTTCCAGGATGTCCTGTAAGGGGCCCGGCATGGAGCGTGTCCGGGTATGGGGCAGCCGCTCTTCCGGCCACTACCTCGTGGACGGCACTGGCACTTCCCCCAGCTGGAACGCCTGACTGTTGCGGTCCTGGCTCTGGATATCCAGGCGGAAGCCGGCGTAGGCCGCCCTGCCGTCGGGAAGGGTGCCGGCCTGCCACACGTTCGTGCGCACCTGCCACGACTCCCCGGACTTCCGTTCCACAGGCACATCGGCAGCAGCCACGGTGCCGAATTCAGGGTTGAACACCACGTCCAGATAGTCGTAGCTGGCGCCGCCGGCAGGGACGGTGAATCCATCCACCACCACCTTCCAGGTGCCGGCTGAGGGGTTCTCCACATGGATGAAATCGTCGCCGCTCAAGTTGGCCCCCGTGCCCTCCCGGTTGCAGTGATTTTCGGTGCAGTCGTGGAGGTATACGTCCAGATCCACGTCGGGGCTGGAAAATCCGCCCAACTCCACCAAAAGGCCGGTTGAGCCCTCCGGTACTTCGATCTCCAGGATCTGCTGTTCCCGCTCCTGGATGGTGCGGCGCTCCTTCTTGGCGGCCCCCAGGGGAAGCGTGGCGGCTCCCCCGGTGAAGTCCGCCATCCGGCTGCTGGCTCTGGCCTCACCCGTGGACGTGCCGTCGCCCCCGTCGTCGGCCGCCATGGCGTCCACGAAGTCCACCGCAATGGCGGAAACGGTCAGGGTGGCAGGAGTGAGGGGCACCGGCTCGTCCTTCTGGGCCTGCTCCCAGTCCCACTCCTGAAGGTCCCGGGTGTCGCTGAGGCGGATTTCCCACACTCCCGCCCGGGGCCGCTCCACGAACACCGTACGCTTTCCCGTACTCCCGGCTCCGCCCATCCCCGACACCGCCCGGGTGTCAGGCTCGGCCACGGCCAGGGCCAGGGGCCGCTCCGGCGCATCCAGGTCGATGCGGAGCGCTTGCGTGCCTTCCGGCACCTGATAGAAGACGCTGTGCATCCCGGGGCGCGGCACCTCCAACTCCTTTTCGTGCGTGTAGCTGTTCTCAGCGGTGAGGGGTTGGCCCGCCAGCACCGTCACCAGGGAGCGGTGCACGCCGCCAGGCACCGATGGGTGGTTCAGGGTGAGAAGCGCGCTGTGGACTCCGGCGGTGTCGAGTTGGATGGTCACCGGAAGGGGGGTGGGCTCGTTCAGCGGCAGGGTGAGGGTGGTGGGCGCCGAGAAGGCTCCGGCATTGCCAATCCACCCCACCTGGAATGTGATGGGTTCCGACGGTCCATTGGTGCGGGTGTAGGTCATGACGCGAGTACCTTCATCTCCCGGCGCCCACCCCTCTCGTTCATAGATGCTCACCCCTTCGTGGGGGGTGGGGAGGAGGTGGCTCCACTCGTGGCGCACAGGGGCCCGGGTTTGGATATCCACCACCAGGGAAGCCGTATCCAGGGCCTGGAGGACCTCCCAGGCCGCCGCAATATCCACCACCCCGTTCCCCTGCTTGTAAGCCGGGAGGTGATCCACATAGTGGGCCGACATGGTGACGGCGTGCTTGATGCGCCGGTTGTCGAAGTCGATGCCGCTCTGCCGGGCTGCGCTCATGAGGAGCATCACGGCCCCGGTGGCCGTGGGAGTGGCTGTGGAAGTGCCGCCGGCCGTGGTGTAGCCCGCCGGAAGGGTGAAGAGTCCGGGGCGGGTGCGTCCAGGCTGAAAGCCCAGGGCCGTACTCACATGATTGGACGGCGCGATGACGTCGGGCTTCAGGGCGCCGTCGCCCATGGGGCCATAGCCCCCCGTGATGAGGAGGTTGTGCTGGTGCTCCACCCGGGTGCCGGTGTTCACGAAGTAGTTGTCCCGGCTCTCGTGGCCCCCGATCCCCAGGGCGCCCCGGGCCGAAACGAAGTCGTCGGGAGCCCCCAGTACCGGATAGTTGTGGGTGGGGACCATGAGAGTCTTGCCGTATTCGTCGATGAGGCGGGAATAGATCTCGGTGGTGGTGAGGCGCCCGTCCCGGATGAGATAGGGCCGGGTGATGTTGGAGCACTGCTCCAGGAAGGCGATGTCCACCTCCGGGTTCTGGAAGGCCAGGATCACCGCCTCCGTCTGCCCGTACCCCTTGCACCCTTCATCCACATTGGCCACCCGGGCCCCCGGGGCCACTCCATCGAAGCGGCCGTTCTCGCCCCGGCTGGCCACTGCCGCCCCGATGACCAGGGTGGCATGGCTCTCGGTGCCCAGGAGCACCCCCACTTCGTTCCGGTCCTTCCGGATCTGGATGGCATACCCGATGGACTCCCGGATATCCGTGTCCGGATCATCCTCCCCGATGACCCCGAACTCCGGCCGAACGGAGAAGTCGGTGAGGGCCTGTTCGTTGGCGAAGCTTCGGTCCCGCTGGGTATCTACCCATACATCGTCCGTGGCTTCGTCCCAGAGCACGGCGAGGTCGGTGGAGTCGGGTTCTTCCGTATCGGGGTTGAGGATTCCGCTTACGAAGCCGCCCCGGGGGAGGATGCCCATCCGGAAGGTGCCGTTCCGGGGGGCTCCATACTCGTCTTCACCGAAGATGATTCTCCGGTTCGTCGCCGTCACCACGCTGTCCATGGGAACCCAGCGGTCATCCGGCTCCTCGGTCCGGTCCGTGGCTGACATGTACGCCGCCACCTTGTGTACCCGCCGGCCATCCAGGGTCAGCGCGTGCTGGAGCTCCGGAAGAAGGGGATCCATGTTCCGGTCGATCATGGCCGTGGTGACGCCCCGGCCGTCGAAGGTGGGGTTCTGCCGGCGGAACTCCAGACCGTTCATGGACGACACCGGGTTGTACCGGTTCGTCAGAGGGTAGTCGGACCAGGCGGGAGGCCACACGCGAAGAGTGTCGGTGGGGGTGTCGCCGGGGGTGTAGCCTGGGATGCCGCTGAAGGCGCCGGCCCCCAGGGCGGCCTGGAACCAGGGACGATCTTCCTCCAGCCCGAAGCCGGGGCCTGGGGTGTCGTCCTCCTCCTCCTCGTCATCCTCCGACTCCGGCGGGGGGACGTCGGAAAGGTCCAGTGTGTACACGGCCTCGTGGCGAACCAGTTCCTCCACCCGTTCCGTGGGGACGCGGGCCCGGATGTAGTCCACATCGTCGCTTCGAAAGTGGATGTTGCCACCCCATCCCTCGATGAGCTCCGCCACCCGCTGGTTCTGGCCGCGCTCCGACGCGATGAGTACCAGAGCGTCGACCTGGGATCGGGCGCGGACTTCAGCCAGGCGGGCCCGCCCATCTTTGAAGAGAGACGTGCGTCCCTCGGGGATCTGGGCGGTGGCCAACTGGGGGGACAGAAGGAATGTGAGGGCAACGAAGGCGAGTACACGGCGCATGGGAGACTCCGAATGGCGTACCGGCAAGGGGTGCCGGCCCGAACAGGGACGAACCGAATGGTACTTTCGTTCCCTTAAGTACGTGACGCAATGAGAGCCCGCAAGATCAGGTCTACGGAAGCAGCTTGCCTTTCTGGAGCCGGTGTTCGGCTTCCCGGCACGCTTCGAAGAGCTGGCTGAAGTCGTCCACCACGAAGAGCACGTCCTGCAAACGATCGATCTCGAACGGCTGGTTCAGCACCCCATCCAGGGTGAAGGGGCGTCGCTGGCACGCCGGCCCCAGGGCGTTTGCGGCATCGCCGGCTGAACTGATGAGACCCGAGCCGTAGACCCGGACGGCTCCACGTTCGTGCACCAATCCAAATTCCACTGTGAACCAGAAGAGGCGGGCCATGGCCTGGACCTCGTCCGGCGTCTTCGCTGCCGCCGCCACGGCTCCGAATGTCTGGAGGAAGTCGGCGAAAGTGGGATTCGCATGGAGGGGGACATGTCCGAACACATCATGGAAGATATCCGGCTCTGGAAGATACTCCAGCTGGTCCTTTCTCCGTATGAAGACCGTGGTGGGGAAGCGTCGAGCCGCCAGACAGCGGAAGAATAATTTCGCTTCCAGGAACCCCACCACCGGCACGGATCCCCAACCGGTCATTTCGGCCAGTCGGGCGTTCACCTCCCTCAGATCGGGAAGTTGCGACGCGTCCAACCCGATGGCCTCTGCACCCGAGAGAAAGGTTTCGCTCCCCGTGTCTTCAAGCTCCTCCATGCGGCGCTGGAAGAGAATGCCCCATACCTCGTGATCCTCCTGGCTGTAGCCGGAAAAATCCTGAGTGGTGAAGAGTGCAGGATCAACTCCTGCGGGAAGGGCGGTGGGGATGCCGGGCACTGGTGGAGGCGTAGTCAACATGGAGGATGGGTTTGAGGGGGAAAGCGGGAAACCGGCGGGCGGGCGACACGCCCGAGAAGTGGCACGCGGTTCACGTACCTGGAAGAGAGATGGGGGTTCCGGTTGATTGTCTAGATCCTGGTGCCGACATACTTTCGAGGCATCTGCCCGGCATCCCCGCCATCTGATTCACCTCTACCCTCGGGGCCATGATCGGATTCTTGCGCAAGCTCTTCGACCGGTCCGCTCCGTCTCAGGGCCAGGATCCCCGGAAGGAGTACGCCACCACCCTGGAGCGGATGGGCCAGGTGGCGCCTGGGAGCCCGGAGGAGGCTCGCATCCTGAACCGGGCCGGCGATCTGGCGCTGGCCACGGGAGACCGGGAGCAGGCCCTTCGCTACTACGGTACCAGCATCGACGCACACATGGCGCTTCGGCAGTTCGACGCGGCTACGGCAATCTGCCGGAAGGTGCTGCGCCTGGTGCCCGATGTAGTGCGGGCTCGGTGCACCCTGGCGTGGCTCTGCCTGGGGAAGGGTCTTCTGGAGATGGCCCGGGAGCACCTGGATGATTACGTGGCCGCCGCCCGGAAGGCGGGTCGGGAGGAGATGGCCGCCCAGCAGGTGCGCCTTATGGCCCAGTATGCCCGGGATGATGGCTTCCGGGAGTATCTGGCCCACCTCCTGCGACTTCTGGGTGACAAGCAGGGGGCGGAGACACTCAGCGCCTGGGCGGCCAGCCTTCCCAGCCCCGAGGAAATCGGTTGGGATCCGGTGGTGTTCGCGGCGCTTCTCACTCCCGATGAACTACGGGAAGCCGAGGCGCAAGGGTTGAATCTGAAGGATCATCGGCGCCCGGATGACGATTTTCCGTACTACTTTCCTCCGACGGAGTAGTAAGGGAAGAATCTCCCACCCATCAGCTGAGGCTTACCTTGCTCCGACTCCTGCGGCTGGCGCCCATCCGGAATGCGCTGGTGCTGCGGGCGATGGTGGCGTGGGCCGGCATTCGGTTCTTCGCCCTCTGGCTGGGCATCACCCAGCCCAATCCCATTGAGAAGTTCTGGATCGTGGCAGTGGTAGGCGCCGTCATCTACCTGGATGCCCGGCGGAGGCAGGAGCATCTCCTCCTTGGGAACCTCGGGATCTCCCGGCCTGCGGTGCTGTGCGTCGCTCTGGCTTTTCCTGGGCTGATGGAAGTGCTCCTCCCTTGACATCCATGCGGCCCGTTCTGGAGGCTCACGGCCTCGGAAAGGCGTTTCGGAGTGGTCCCGTGCTCAAGTCTGCCGGTGTGGCTGTTCGTGCCGGGCGGATCACCGCCCTCATGGGGAGGAACGGATCGGGGAAGTCCACCATCCTCCGTATCCTTACGGGAGAAGTGGCTCCGGATTAGGGAAACGTCCTGTACCGAGGGAAGGCAACTCTTCGACCCTCCCTCTGGAAACTCGCTCGGGCCGGGCTCATGTACCTTCCCCAAAGCTTAATCCTGACCCATCACCTCTCCATTCGAAACCATCTCCAGATGGTGTGCCAGGTCTTTGGCGGCCATGAGCGGATGGATTCGGTGGTGACAACCATGCGGTTGGAGGAGCTCCTGGACCTTCGCCCCCAGGCCATCTCAGGGGGGGAGGAACGGAGGGTCGCGTTGGCCATGGCCTTACTGAGGAACCCTGATTGCCTTCTAATGGACGAACCCTTCGCCGGGGTTGCCCCGTCGGACCGACCGTTGGTTCACAGCGGGCTCGCCGAGCTGCGGGACCGGGGCGCGGCTCTGCTGGTGACCGGACATGAGGTGGACGACGTCCTGGCCCTGTGCGATGAGGTGATCTGGGTGGTGGCCGGCACGACCCACTGGCTGGGCAGCCCGGAACAGGCCAGGGCCCATCATCAGTTTGCCAGGGAGTACCTCGGGGTTCGGTCGGCGTGAGGATGCAACTCGCGGGATTGTTGATCGTTGCGCCGTGCCTGATGGGCTGTGACTTCGGCGTCGAGCCTATACCTGCTGAGGTGCCGGGCACGTACCGGATGGTGCGCTTGGGGATCCAAGGGAGCCTCTCGAGTATGGGCGACAATAGGGCCTGGTTGGGCAACCTTGAGCCTCCGGGCCGGGCCCGCCGCAGCGAAGATACCGTGGCGGTCGCTTCGCCGCCTACTTCTGGGAGCGGGGCGAGGGGGTGTGAACCATCGAGGTCGGGCCGCCGGGGATCCCCCTGCGGAGTGTCCGGGCGCACACGGACACGGCTGACCTAACGCTTCAGCTCCAGGCGTTCTCGTCGCTTCACCCTGCTGAGGCGTTCCATTTCTCAAAGGGCAAGGCCCGCCACAACCGTTCACCGGTCGAGGGCCTCCCTCACCCGGGCCTCCATTTCCCAGGGGATGTCGCTGCCCCGCTTATACCGGCTGGATGCGCTCCAACCGTCTGGATCGACGCCTCGCGCGCGGTTCCGGGCCACCAGCGACTCCACCGGCCGGGCGGAAATGGTGGGCGAAGGGGGTGCGCAGTCGGGAAGGGGCCACCCCGTGCGATCATAGAACCGAAGCCGACCGTTGGGGAGCCGCCGGACCCGGAACCCATCCTCGTGGAGCGAGCGGTGATGGTGGCGACAGAGGAGAGTGAGGTTGCCGAGACTCGTTTCCCCTCCGTCGGCCCAGT
>JBBDRI010000015.1:0-153913 GCA_040905545.1 Gemmatimonadota bacterium
CGAGGAGTGGGTTTTGTTTCGGGTCGCGCGGAACCTGAACCTTCCGACCGTAGATGGGATTGAGCTTCGAATCCAAAAGGTCGGGTCCAGCTTCGAGTCCTGACCCTTGATGGGACAAGAAGCCCTGAACTGCCCCGGGACGTTCCTAGAGAGGTCAAGCGCGAGTGATGCTTGACCGGACATCGCCATAAGGCTACCTTTTCACCGTGTCCGGAACGAGGGGTTGACCATGGGTAAGAGCCGAAACCAGCACATCATCCCGACCAAGGACGGGTGGGCGGTGAAGAGCGCGGGTGCCTCCCGGGCCACGAAGGTCTATGTCACTCAGAAGGAAGCGATTGAGGCAGGTCGTCGAATCGCCACAAAGCAGCGGTCAGAGCTGCTCATCCACGGTAAGGACGGACGCATCCGAGAGAAGAACACCTACGGTCGGGACCCCTACCCTCCGAAGGGCTGACGAGGCCCTTCCGCGTGGGCAAGGTCGAGTCATTCCAGATCTCAGGTTGTCGATGCTGGTTCTTCACCGGTGACCACAGCCCCCCGCATTTCCACGCCGCCTCCTCGGGTGAATGGGAACTCAGAGTGTTCTTCCTCCTTGAGCCCGTCACGTACGAGGTGAAGTACGAGACTCGCAAGATCCCCCGCTCGATCTTGAAGGCGCTGTTGAACGCCGCGAAGTCGCACCGCGAAGATCTCTTTCGGGAGTGGGAAAGGAATCAGTCCGATGACTAACCCGACTAAGTCCTTGCCTCAACTCTGGTTCTCCGATCTGGCGCTGGCCTCACTTCCAACCAAACACCTCCGAGAGTCCGCGAGAAGAATAAGGAGCAGTAGCGACAGTAGGATCAATCTTGTCGTGGCCTTCGCGACTGAAATTCTCCAGTCAGGCTCTGACGAACTGCCGGAGTGGATGGACACCGAAACGAGATACCTCGTCGTCGTTGATGTTCCAACACAAGCTGTACTGCGCCTCTCAGCTGCGTTGGGACTCCACAAGCCACACTTGCGCCTTCATGCTTCTCCAGATGTGGGAATCGTGAAGAGGTTCGTATTGGCGCAGGAGCGCGACGAGCCCTGGGAAGGAATTGTCGATGCGTATACGCTGCACGATCTCCTTATTGTCGTACACGCAGATATGACGATTCGGGAGTACCCGCAGGAACGACTGCCTCGCCTACATCGGTTGCAGGCGGAGCAGTTCCGGACGTTCGAAATCGATAATGGTGGCTCATTCCTATACTGGCCGGCCATCGATACGCATCTCGGGGCGTCGCAACTTCTCCAGGCGGTGGACCCCATGCATCTAGCCGACGTCGAGGTAGCGCGGTACCGACGCGAGAAGGTGTCGCTCGTTCTATTGGACATGCGAGATGAGTGGGGTCTGAATCAGACCGACATCCCCGGGTTGTCAGACCGCCATGTCCGACGCCTCGAAAACGAAGAAGCTCGTCTGACCGTGGAAGCCGCGTCTGCATTCGCTGCGGCTTTCGGAATGGACCTCGGGAAGTTTCTCGATGAGTTGGGTAGGCGGCTCTCCGTCTATGATCAGACGAGAGAAGAAGAACCTGTGTCCAGGTAGTGGGTGAAAGTCGTTCTTGATCGAGAAGGGCGATCCCGGCACGGCCATTGGATTCTATGCGGCTGTTTTGTTTGTGCTGGATTTATCCCATCGGATAGGGGAGATCGTCGATGCATCAACCGACGAACTCGGCCTCAGCCTGGAGGCCGAAGAACTCCCTGAGCGGATCCGATGGCCAGGGCGTTCTACCCACGCGCCTTCGTCTAAAGAGCCATCATGAGCGCCCCGGACGCGCTCGTCCACACAGAACTTGGCGCCGGGGTCATCGTTGGGGGGAGCCCGTCCGAAGGCTTCGGTCAGGGACCATAAGGGAAATCTCTCCATCGCAAAGTTCCCCAAAAAGGATGATCTCTACTCCGTTGGAGCCTGGGAACACCTCGCTCTTACCATGGCACAGGACGCGGGCATTAGGGTGGCGAAGTCGAATCTCCTGTCCTTAGAGGGCCAGGACATCATCCTTCTCACCCGATTTGACCGAGATGGCGAGAGGCGAACTCCTTTCCTCTCGGCGATGAGTCTACTGGACGGGGTAGATCAAGAACCCCGTAGTTACCTGGAGATCGCTGAAGTCATCCGCCGCTTTGGCGCGCAAGCCAGGGCGGATCTGTCAGAGCTTTGGAGACGGATGGTGTTTAACATCCTGGTGTCGAACACCGATGACCACCTGAGAAATCACGGATTCCTTTATGCCGGCCGCGGCGGGTGGACGCTTTCACCAGCCTATGATTTGAACCCGGTTCCGGTTGAAGTGAAACCTCGGTTCCTCTCGACGGCGATAGGAGAAGATCCAAATGATACGAGCGCCTCGCTACGGCTCGCCCTTCAGGTCGCCGAATACTTCGACCTCTCCGAAGAAGAGGCGCGCTCTACGGCAGTTCAGGTTGCTCAGGTAACGAGACAATGGCCGGAACGGGCCCGGAGCGTGGACATCCGAGCCGCTGAGATTGATCTCATGTCTTCAGCATTCGACCACGATGATCTCGCCCTTGCCCTATCCTTTGCTTAGGACACCCGACGGACTCTCGGCCAACCACATCAGGCCCTGTGGTGGCGAGCGAAACCCGTCCCCTTGCTGCTCGTTGCGTACGTATACATTTTTCTTTTGGATACGTACGTAGCCATGGGGGAAGCCATGCCACGCAAGAAGCTCACACTCAGCGTCGATGAGCAGGTCATCGAACGGGCGCGCCGATACAGCCGCCGCCACAACACCAGTATCTCCCAGCTCGTCTCGAACTACCTGTCCCAACTCGACGCGAGGGAGGGCGAACAAGCCTACTCTCCAACGGTGCGGCGACTCATGGGACTTCTTCCGAGCGACACCACCGTCGAGCAGTACCGCCGGCACCTCGAAGAGAAGTACCTCGGGTGAGGCTGTTTCTCGACACGAACGTCACGCTGGACGTCCTCGCGAGACGGGAGCCTTGGCTCCACGATTCCGCCACCGTGCTCTCGTTGCTCGAATCCGACGAGTTCGACGGAATCGTGGCCACGCACTCCATCACCACCCTCCAATACCTCTGCGTGAAGGAGTTGGGACGAAGCCAGGCCACGGTCGCGCTCATCGACCTCCTCAGGCTCGTGTCCGTTGCTCCCCTGGACCAGGAAACCATCCTCAAGGCCATTGCCCTCGACTGGCGCGATTTCGAAGATGCCATCCAGATGCTTTCGGCAACCGATGCCAACGCTGATTTCCTGGTGACTCGAAATGCGAGCGATTTCAAGGCGTCACCGATCCCGGTGGTAACCCCCTCCGAACTCTTGGCGATCCTGCGTCCCTGAGGGCCAAGACCCCCGCACCGGTGTCCCAGCCTTGGGAAAACCGGCGGGCAACCTCATCGCCGGCATTCGGGCCGCTTCTGACATGGCGATGGCCCGAGAATGCAGGGAGCTTTCGTGAAACATAGGCTATCAGAGGTCACCGCTTGCGAGCGCTGTGTACCTGCGGGTGTATACTCTTGAACGCATATGCGGCGGAGGATATTATTGGGTATGGCTTGGGAGGTCGAATTCACGGACGAATTCGGAGAGTGGTGGAACACATTGGATCCTGACGAACAGGTATCGGTCGATGCGGGAGTGGGTTTGCTCGAAGCGGAGGGCCCGCAACTCGGATTCCCGTACTCAAGCCAGATCATGACGTCACGGTACGCCCACATGCGGGAGTTGCGGCTGCAACACCGAGGCGAGCCGTATCGGGTGCTGTACGCGTTTGATCCGAGGCGGATCGCGATCCTTCTGATCGGAGGGTCCAAGACTGGTGACGATCGTTGGTACGAACGGATGGTGCCTCGGGCAGATCGACTGTATGAAGAGCACTTAGCGGAACTTCGGAGGGAGGGATTGAGCGATGGCTCGTAACTTCAAAGAGCTCCGGGAGCAGATGTCTCCGGAGCGACGGCAGAGGAGCCGCGAGCGAACGGCTGCGATGCTTCTAGCGATGGACCTGGCCGCGCTCCGGGGCAAGCTCGGCGTCACACAGGAGGAACTCGCCTGCCGACTCGAAATTTCGCAGTCGAATGTCTCACGGCTGGAGAAGCGGCGAGACATGCTCGTGGGTACGCTTAGGGAGGTCGTGGAGGCGTACGGAGGGCGGCTGCGCCTTCTCGCCGAGTTTCCAGACGGATCCATTGAGATCGACCAATTTGACGAAGAACAGCGGGTGGAAACGAGGCGCGGATAGTAGGTGCTGAGCGGACGGAGGCATCGGTCGGTCCCGGCAGCCGGTGACCTCGTCCCACAGGAGGGCCAAAGACCCGTCAGAACTCGTGCCGAGCCGTGATCTGGCACAGGTAGGTCCAACACGTCATCGACGTCCTAAGGATTGAACCCGAGTCTCTCCTCCGGAGTAGGACAGGAAGCCGCAGACCCTAGAGCCCCATTCTTTTGCTCCATTGCTTCGCATGCCCTGGCCGGCATTCCTTCGCCGCCGGAGTGAATCGTGACGGCCTGGTCATCATGGCCGTGGGCATCAATGCGAACGACCCGTGGCTCTTCGATCTGGTGACGATGGAAGCTCGAGATCTGGCGGAAGACGAGGTCATGTACCACCTCGGATACGCGGCTGGAGAATGGGAGTTCGACAACCTGGTGTCGCTGGACGATGGGGGTTGGGTGCTGGTGCTGGCCCATGGGCGACGCGCTCCCGGGGCGGAATCGGTCCCGGTGATGCTGGAGCCGCTGTAGGGGCTCGCCCGCCTGGGACGCCAGCGAAGGCGGGTCGCATGTGTGGGGAAGTATGTGTGCGGGGAAGCACCTGTGCCGGGGAGAAGGGGTCGCCGGTGACCGTACGTAAAATTTTCTTTACGGGAGTAAATAATATTTACACCCGCCGAGAAAACGACCGCCCAGCAACCGGGTCCCGAAGTTGCCAGTCCGCGCCAAGGTTCAACCGTGAGGAACATGGAGCCGGGATCCCAACGGCAAGGACCCTCTCACCTCCACCGGCAGAGCACCCGTTGCCCCTGCCGGATTTCCTGGAAGCGGTCCGGATCCACCTCGCATCGGCGACGATCAGCGGAAAAGAGGAGATTCGGCTCCTGTTTCTGAGCCACGACTTCCCAACCCAGGGTGCTGGCTTCCCCATCCGAACTCCTTCCGGGAATCGGGATGGAAAGGCAGGCCACGAGGAAAATGGGGCTGACCAACCCGGCCATAAGGACCACGCGCTTCATCCGCCCCAGATCGGCACCTTCACACCCACCGACAGGATGGGCCAGAAGCGCGTGTAGCTCCGCCCCCGGATGTCGTCTTCCGCTTCGACCCGCTCTCGCTCCAGACCTTCCTGGAAGGTGGGGTGCTCCGTGATGGGGCCCTCGGCCTCCAGCTTCAACGTGGGCCGACCGATGAACGCCACAGCCAGGTCAGCGTGGACGCCCCACCCACCCCGGCCAAGATTGCCGAAACCGAACCCGGCGTAAGGAGCCAGGCGGCGCTCGCCATCCAGGGACGCCCGGAGGGTACCCTCGCCGGAGAACCATTCGTCACCCACGTTGGTGGAACCGGCCACCTCAGCCTCACCGGTAAACCCTTCCGACCGCCAGAATGCCCCACCGCTCAACCGCAGGGGTCCCAGCAGCGCCACGTCCACCCCGGCCATAGCCAGGATGGAGGGGAATTCCACCCGGTAGGGAATGTTGTCCAGGCGCGACTCCACCGCAGAGATCACCGAGGTGCCCACGCCGGCCCGGAGGGTGAAGGGGCCCGGCAACGCCACTCCCACATCGGCGCCGGCGCCGGCGGTTCCCACGCGCAATCCCACTCCCACCCCCATCTGGGCGGCTGCCGGCGATGCCGCCACCGTCGCAGCCACCAGGACTCCCGCTGCCAGGATTCCAGCGAGGCCGCCCCTGGCCAGCCGGATCAAACTCTCGGAGCGGCCACTCCGGTCAGGTTTCATACCGTGGGCCTTCCTACCGTGGGCATTCATCCCTGCCCCTGCGCTTCGCGGACGTCTTCTTCCATCATCTCTGCGATCATTTCCTGTAAGGTGTAGCTCGGCTCCCAGCCCAGCAGCTCTCTCGCTTTGGATGCATCGCCAATGAGGAGCTCCACCTCCGTGGGACGAAAGTAGGTGGGGTCCACTTCCACCCGAACTGCGCCGCTCTTCTTGTCGCGGCCCTTCTCGTCTTCGCCCCCTCCCTCCCATTCCAACTCCACGCCCAAGTGGCCAAAGGCCTGTTCACAGAACCAGCGCACGGAGTGGGTCTCGCCCGTGGCCAACACAAAGTCGTCGCCCTGCGCGTGTTGGACGATGCGCCACATGCCTTCCACAAAGTCTTTGGCGTGCCCCCAGTCCCGGCGGGCCGACAGATTCCCCAGATAGAGCTTGTCTTGAAGCCCCAGGTGGATCCGCGACACCGCCCGGGTGATCTTGCGGGTCACGAAGGTCTCGCCGCGCCGGGGGCTCTCGTGGTTGAACAGGATCCCGTTGGACGCGTGGATGCCGTAGGCCTCCCGGTAGTTCACCGTGATCCAGTAGGCATAGAGCTTCGCCGCCGCGTAGGGGCTACGGGGATAGAAGGGGGTGGTTTCCGTCTGAGGCACCTCCTGCACCTTCCCGTAGAGTTCGCTGGTGGACGCCTGGTAGAATCGTACCCGCTCCGCCATTCCCAGAATCCGGATGGCTTCCAGCATCCGAAGGGCCCCCACCGCATCGGCGTTGGCCGTGTATTCCGGGGTCTCGAAGCTCACCTGCACATGACTCTGGGCCGCCAGGTTGTAGATCTCGTCAGGCTGCACTTCCTGGACGATGCGGATGAGGTTGGTGGAATCCGTCATGTCTCCGTGATGGAGAAAAAAGCGCACTCCCTTCTCGTGGGGATCCCGGTACAGGTGATCCACCCGGTGAGTGTTGAACATGGACGCCCGGCGCTTCACGCCGTGGACCTCGTATCCCTTTTCCAGCAGGAGTTCGGCAAGGTAGGAGCCGTCCTGGCCGGTGATTCCGGTTACAAGGGCCTTCTTTCGTGGAGTCATTCTGGATGGGGAGATGGGTTCATTGGGGTGAAGGTAAGCATACCATGATCCACGAAGTGCCGGATCCTGGCAACCTTAGTGCTCAACGCCTTGGCAGGGGGTAACCCACCAGTTGGATACCGTACTCCACCGCCATTGAAATGAACGGATCTCCGTGCGCCCACCCATGACGAAGTTCAGCGTGAGGGATGACCGCCGGAACAATCACGGTGTGGAAGTCGCGCTCCAGGCGCCACAAGGCCTCACGTAGTCCCTCCAACTCGGGCGCATAGTCAGGATCCGGCGGGTAGTCGGGGTCTGCAGCAGAGTGCGGGTCTGCAGCAGAGTGCGGGTCTGCAGCAGAGTGCGGGTCTGCAGCAGAGTGCGGGTCAGGAGTGAACTCTGCGCCCGCCGGTGCGTTCGTGGAGTTGGCCTCCCAAACCACCAGGAGCTCCAGATGGCCAGTGAGGCCGCGCTCGATGCCGCTTCTTCCCGCCGTCCCTGCTGCACGGTCCCGGCTGCGGCTCACACTGTACTCCCACCCTGCTCCACTCCCGTAGAGCCAGGCCAACTCCGGATAGGGGTCCAGCTCGTGGAGCGCCTCGCGAACCGCAGCCACCAGGGTGTCTACCCCTCCAGCCTCCAGTTGGAAAAGCCGCAACAGCGCTGTTGCCAGTGGATGCGCATAGCGGATCCGATAGGAGGGATGTCGGCCTCGGCTGGCCGCTTCCACCACACCCACAGAAGTCAGACGATCGAGGGCCGCGCCGGCAGACGGACGAGAAATCCCGGTGCGCTTCGCCAAAGCTGCCGCTCCCAACGCCTTATCGCTCAACGCCAACTCCCTGAGCACCCGGACCGTCGAAGCGGTGCCCAGAGCCACGTTCAGCGGTGTTCGAAGAAGGCTCGCCGTTGAGAGGTGGCTCGCCGTTGAGAGGTGGCTTCTCGTTGAAGGAGGTCGCATTTGGACGGGGGCAGGGGGGGTGCTGGCAATCTGCGGTAAAATTTTCTTTACTGAAGTAAACAATATTTACGGAAGTCGAGAAAACAACCCCCAGCGGCGTTCGGGTTCCAGTGCCGGTGTAGGTTTCGAACTTCAGATGGCCGTGGGCGTTCAAAGCCGCCGTTTGTCCCGGAGCCCGCTTGCGTTTCGTCCCCGCTTGCGTTTCGTCCCCGCTTGTGTTTCGTCCCCGCCTACGCCCTTTCCCGTTCGCCTTCGCCCTCCGGTTCCGCGCGCCTGTACCACTCGTACGTGCGCCGCACGCCCTCCTCCAACCCGGTGGGGGCCGTCCATCCCAGCGCCTTCATCCGGCTCACATCCAGGAGCTTCCGCGGGGTTCCGTCGGGCTTGGAAGTATCCAGGACGATCTCTCCTTCCCCACCCACCACGCGCCTCACCAGTTCCGCGAGCTCACGGATGGAAATGTCCTCTCCCACCCCCACGTTCAGGATGCCGTCGGGGGCCACCTCCGCCAGCCGCTCCCCAGGGGTCTGGAGCACATGCACCACGGCGTCGGCCAGATCCTGGTTGTAGAGGAACTCCCGCCTGGGCGAACCCGTGCCCCAGAGGGTGACGGGGGCGTCCTTCCCGTGCCCGCGAGTTCCATCGATCCCCTTTCCGTCCGCTCCCGCCCCCTTCGCCTCGTGGAACTTCCGGATGAGGGCCGGAAGCACATGGCTGGTCTCCAGATCGAAGTTGTCGCCGGGCCCGTAGAGGTTCGTGGGCATGAGGCTCCAGTAGTCCGCGCCGTGCTGCCGTCGCAGGGCCTCGGTGTACATGAGCCCGGCGATCTTCGCCACAGCGTACCACTGGTTTGTGGGCTCCAGGGGGCCGGTGAGGAGATGTTCCTCCTTCATGGGCTGGGGAGCGTGCTTGGGGTAGATGCACGAACTCCCCAGGAAGATCAGCCGCTCTACCCCTGCCGCGTGGGCGGCACCGATGACGTTGTTCTGGATTTCCAGATTCTGGCCCAGGAAGTCCGCCGGATACCGGTCGTTGGCCAGGATCCCACCCACCTTGGCGGCAGCGAGCACCACCACCTGGGGGCGCTCCCCCTGGAAAAACGCCTGGACCGCAGCCTGACTCCGCAGATCCAGCTCCCGCCGGGTACGGACGAGAAGGTTCGAGAAACCGGCCTGGGCCAGGCGATCCGCCACTGCGGAGCCCACCAGCCCCCGGTGGCCGGCCACGAAGATGCGGGTTTGGGGATCGGTGAGATGCATCGTGGCGCCGCCCGCGGCCCGTCAGCGGCTAGTGGCAATGAGGAGAGCCGCGATGGCGGTGGCCACCGAAGTGGCGATGTTCACCACCTCTCGGGTCTGTCCCGTGGCATCCCGCGGCGGGCGGATCGGCACAAACACCACGCTTCCCGGATCCGGCGCCCCCGGTCCCCGCCTGAACAGCCAGAGCATCCGTCGCCGCACGTCCACCTCTCCATTGGCGAAGGTGACCCGCACTCGACCGTTATCACCCTCCGCCGTCACGCCCCCGGCCTGGCGGAGGTAGTACTCCACATCGGCGCCCGGTCGGTACAGCACCTTCGTCTCCACTTCCACGGACCCCCGGACCTCCACCGTGGGGACGAAGGTCGGCACATGGATGGAGTCACCCGCCTCCAAGCGGAGATTCACCTCCTCGTTGGGGCGTTGACGCACCTCTTCCATTCGCAGCGCCACCCGGGTCCTGCGGGGGGGATCGTCAGGCAGCTCCAGCCTACGAGTAGGCATCTGAACCGTATCTCGGCTCAATGGCCGAGGTGGCTCATCGCCCATACGGAGGGAATCCTCCTGCGCCGCCTGCCGAGCCTCCTCTCCATCTCGGGCCCTGGCCTCCAGGGTGGTGTCCCCTGGTTCCCTCCGTTGGGTACCCGAAGGAAGCAACTGGCGCCCCTCTCCTCCAAGGAGTGATTGTAGGCCATCCGCGCCATTCCTCAGCGTCAGATCTTGAAGTTCCTGCTCCCTGAACTCACCTCGATCCCGGACCCGCCATACCTGGACGCCATCGGCGAAGGCCTCCGAGGTAAGCCCGCCGCTCCGTTCCAGAAGATCCAGCAACCGCTCACCCCTGGCCTCCAGGGGATACTCCCCAGGGAGTTCCACCTCTCCGGTAATGGTCACCAACTCCTGTGCCTGGTACCCCGGAGCCCGACGGATGAACACCTGGTCGTTGCCCTGAAGACGGAACACCACCGCCGGGTGCTGCGCGTCCAGCGATGGTCCTGCGGGAGAAGGCTCCAGCAAACCCTCCGGAAGGGGCACATACTCCCTCACACTGAGCACCGGCGATCGGGTCACCGACCTGATGGCTCGAGAGATCTCCGCATGATCCGGGAACGCTCCCTCCCTGAGGCCGCCGGCCAGGAGAACGAGGTCGGTGAGGGTCATCCCCCGGGAAAACACATACTCTCCGGGGTTGCGCACCCACCCTGAGATCCGCACCACCTGGTTCTCCACCAGGTCGCGGCTGGCCACCACGTGGAGTCGGTCTTCCGGAGACACCTCCGGATCAGGCATCACACCGCCTCCCTCCAGCGACGCCGCCACCATGCGCCAACGCCGGTCGGCGTCCAGGCTGAAGAGTTGTACTCGACCCCGCTCTGCGTCCGGGAGCACTCCACCGGCTCGGGCCAACAGATCCGACACCCGATCTCCAGCGGCCACCCCATAGCGGCCGGGCCGCCACACCGCCCCGCTTACGGCCACCGGATTCCCTACTTCCTCCCGGGCCGGGAGCACCGTCACACGGTCTCCGTCCTGAAGAGCATCGCCGCCGGAGACGGCCGCTCCTTTCCCGTCCAGGGGAATGTCCAACACTTCCCGGTCGCGCCCCCCGGCCCGGGCTTCAGGGGCGAGATACCGTTCGATCTGGAGAAAGCCCGCATGGGCGTCAGGGCGGATTCCACCGGCAAAGCCCAGCACCGTCCCCAGGCCGTCGCCATCTCGAAGTTCAAAGAGAGCTTCCCGGGGAACGGAACCCTGCACGACCACCCTGGGGCCCGCCAGGGGGACGAAGAGCACGTCTCCGTCCTGGAGGGCGATGGCTCGCTCCGTTCGCCCCTCCAACAGATAGGAGTATACGTCCACCTCGCCCACTTCCTGCCCTCCCCGCACAACCCGGACCCTGCGGAACGACCCCTCCTGGGTAGGCCCCCCGGCCAGATAGAGCGCAGAGAGGGGGTCTGCGGCCCCGGGAGGCAAGTGATGAGCGCCGGGGCGTCGCACCTCTCCCAGTACGAATACCTCCAGGGTGCGAAGTCGCCCCAGGCTCACATGGAGGAACGTAGTGGCCTCCGGGCCGCCGGTGAGCCCGGAATACACCTGTGAGAACCGGCGATATAGTTCATCCTGGAGTTGAGGGAGGGTGGAGCCCGCAACAGGCACTCGTCCCACCCCTGGAAGGACCACCCACCCCTCAGGAGATACCATGGGATTGAACACCCGCTCCACATCCCCCGTGAGGACGAGAAGAAGTTCGTCGCCGGGAGCAATCCGATATCCCAGGGGAGGTGGACCTGCCAGACGGCTCTCAAACTCCGAGACGGCCCGTTGGAAGAGGTGGGATCCGAAAGGCCTGGGGCCAAGATCCTCCTCCGGGGTATCCCGGAAATCCCGCCGTTCCTCACTCCAACTGCGGTCACTCGCCTCAGGCACCTGGTCGCGGTAGAACCGATCCATCTCGATGGCCCGGAGCAACGCGGTGGGATCATCCATGGGCGACGGGTCGCCATACCCTTCCATGGCCTGGAGATACGACTCTCCCATCCCCCCACTGACCCCTTGGCGCCTCATGAGCTGACGGATCTCGTCCGCTGTGTACCCCGACGACTGGAGCCTCCGGAGAACCTCTCCCTCCTGGGCGGACATGCGAGACACACCGGGGGGAATTTGGACCTGGGCGTCCAGGGCACGCGCGCCCGGGACGAGGCTCAGTCCACCCAGCAGGAGCCAGACCAACATCAGTCGGCAGCCGGACATCAGCCGGCAGCCGGAGTGGTGGGGCTTATGAGGCTTCATAGTGAGTGACAGTCCAGGGCGCACAGGGTTCAGCCCGTGTGAAGGGATCGCAGCTCGCGAGCCCCGCGGTCGGGAGCCCGGAAGTGCCGCCGACACAATCGCTGGAGAACAAGGGAGAATCAAGTCAGGGGAAGCCCACGGGGGCTTCGCACCCCACCTCCGCCGTCAATCCAGCCAGGTGTACGATTTCCCCCAACTGGCCAGCGAGATGTCCCGCACGCGGGTCACTTCCGCCTCCGCCACCCGAGCCAGATCGCCCACCTCGCTGGAACCGAAGTGGAAGGCGTATAGCCGGGCGGCGAACTGGTGGAACGGGAGCGACGATTCGCCAGGCTGCTCGCCATTGCCCGCCACCGTGGGCTGGATGTCTTCCTGCCACTGCTGCCGACCCTCGTTGTTGGGGTTCAGGAAATACACCCGCACCTGGCCTTCATGCTCGCGCACCCGGAGGATGGAGACGGCGTGGAAGCCCAATAGCGCCCCGGTGGCCGAGGTGAGGAAGATCCCCACCGGGTTGGGATACGCCTGATCGTAGCCGCCGTTGTAAGCGGGATGGTGGGTGGCGTAGAAGGTCCGGAGGAAGTTGTCATATCCCCGGATGGCCCCGGTGGCTTCGTCGTACGCAGAGATGAAGCCCTGGGGAATCCAGTGACCATACATGGCCGGATTCACCCATTTGTGGGGGTCGGCACCTCGGAAGGCGGCCCGCCGGAGCATCTCGTTGTAGATGCGGTCCAGATGGGGCACCAGCACCACGCTCACGGCATCCAGGTTCAGGTCGTACGAGGCAGGGCCGTCGAAGATGACGGTGCCGGCCTGGATTTCCTGGCCCTCGAAGCGCATGGACATCTCGTGGGTTCGGGCTGTGGTTTCGATCATCCCCAGCAGCTTCCCTGGAGCGTGGCGGCTCCAGAGGCTGATGCCCCGAGCCGACTGGCAGGTGGGGTTCCACCCCTGCCCCACTCCCAACGGCTGACCCAGCACCCCCACGCAGTCGGCCAGGAGCAGGTCACGCGGGCTCAACGAGCTGTCGGGCCGGGACGCCTGGATGGATTCCGCCACCTTGGCGTGAAGGGTCATCCCGGCGATGCGCCTCAGGCCCGTCCGCACCGGCTGACGAGACAGGACACCCCGTTCCAGAAGGCGCGCCAGGCCGTAGCAGCTTCGGGCGGTCGCTGGATGCACGGCCTGGGTGATAATGCTCCGAACCAACTCGCCCACCGTATCCAGCTCCGCCTTCCCCTGTTCATTGAGGCCCAGGGCCAGGGCCAACAGCTTCGGATCGGAAGCCACCCTACGGACCAGCAGGGCATGGGCCCCCACCGCCAGCCCCGTAGCCCGCATGGATGTTCCCAGAGCCTGGGCCTCCTCCGCCAGGGTGTGGGCATCGGCATCCAGGAGGAAATCGCCGTACTCGGCCACGGTCCGCCCCTTCGCTCCCGGTGACGGGGCCATGACGGCGTCCATGTAGAGACGGAGCCGCTGGTCGCCCTCGGGGTCCAGTGGGAGGCGGCCCTCCAGCGCTCGCACCATCTCCAGCACCCGATCGGTGACAATGGGCCGCTGGCCGCAGATGAGCTCCAGTTCGGTGGCGATGCCATCTTTAAGGCTCTCCAGGGGGACGACTTCCACCAGAAGTCCGGCCAGGTGGCTGATCTTGGCGTTGGTGGCCTGGCCGGCCACCCGCTCGGCCTCGGTGCCCGAGGGAAAGAGCAGGCTCAGATCCCGCACCACCACCTCTTCCAGGAAGGCCCGAGCGTCCTGGTCGCTGAAGCTGGGATAGGTCAATTCCCCCCGAGCCACACCGAGGATCCTCAACTCACTGAGGATTTCCAGAAGGGTCGCCTCCCCGCCGGCCCGGAGGGTTCCCCCCACCAGCGTGGGCACCAGCTTCTGGGGCTCTGCCCAGACGGTTCCATCGAAGATGCCCGCCGCCACCACCCGGGGCATGGCCTTCAGAAGTAGCTTCTGCCCTTCCTGTGAATCGGTAAGCACATCCACGTGGCTCAGGAGCTGCTTGCGATGGATATCCCGCGAAAGAGGGGTGCCGTCTTCCACCTTCTGAAGGGTGGCGTGGAAGGCGTTCAGAAGGGTGTCAGACTGCATGGGTACTGAGGTCATAGAAACGCATGGGTCCGGGGAACAGCATGGTTCCAGAACGGGTACGCCCCTGGACGGGGCCACCCACTGGAATGGTGCGGTGCACTGCAGAGCGTAACCTAACGCCTGCAGCCATCACCCGTAGAAGTCGGCGTCCTGGTAGTGCACCAGAAGCTCCCGCATCCGCTCCGGATCCGGTCCCCGGAAGAAGACGGTGCCGTAATGGTTTCCGAACCCCTCCCGGGTGTCCATCACCTTGTGCTCCTCGGGAGCGTAGAGGGTGTGGCTCTCGAAGTACGGGTCTTCCTTCAGTTCCTCGGGAATCCGCAACTCCTTGATGTACCCGGGCTTGGGATAGACCATGACGTTTCCGGCATACTCCTGCTGTTCATTCCCCGCTTGCCGCTGGGCTGCCTCGGCGAAGAAAGCCTCCACCTCTGCCCCCGACACCGCCGGATCGCTGCAAAGCACCAGGGCCTTCACCGGATCGAAGCCGTGGGCGCGCTCGATGAGTTCGAAGATGTGTCCGCCGGGGATGCGGCAGGCCACCTCTCCAAAGCTCAGGGTGTCGTCGTCGGTGAGGAACCACTCGGGATGGATCATGCCGTATTCGATGCCGAAGAAGCGAATGAGTTTCTCGGTAACGGCGATGATGCGGTCGCGCTCGGCCTCCAGAGCGGGGCCCGCCGGAACGTAATTCGAGTATCCCAGCTTCACATACTCCGTGATGTTCAGGAAGCGGATCTTGCTCTCGTGGATGAAGACCTCGCACGAGAACTCCTTCCCGGGAAGGTGGCTCTCCACCAGGCAGGGGAAGTCGGCGTCCACTACCCGCTCGTCGATAGCGGCGTGGCTGCGCAGGAGTTTGTGCCCCACGGTGCCGGCGGCGCTGAAGGGCTTGAGATGCACCCAGGCATCGTCTTCCCCATCCAGCTGCAAGTGAGCTTCGTTCAAACGGCTCATGAACTGATGCACCTGATCGCGGTTGTAGACTTCCTCGAAGAGACCCACCCGAAAGCCCGCCAGAAGGGCCTTCCGCTTCATGATGGCCTTGTGCCGGAACAGGTACGCCCGGTTCAGCACCCGGGGGTCGTCGCGGTACAGCGAGTTCAGGGCGCCGGCCCACTCCACCGTCTCTTCGTAGAGGGGAATGGCCACCTGGGCGTTGTGGGCATCCAACAATTCCTTCAACTGGAGGCTGTTGGACTTCTCACTCCACTCGGAGAAATTCCAGGCCACAAAGGGAATCCCATGCTCCCGGGCGTAGGGTTCGAACTCCGGGAAGCTCACCACCACGAAAGGGCGATCCATCTTCTGAACGCTCTCGATGACTGGAAGGCTCCAGCCCAGCAACGCTACACTCCGATCCATCGTTTACCCGCCTCTTTGGTTCAGGTTTTCATCTGATTGGACGGGTTAGCTAACCCCAAAGGCGGCAAATGGGTCATTTGGCCCTAGGAGGTGGTCGCCTCGAGATATGTCAACGATAATCACGATTATCATAATCGTGACCACACGGTCCCCCCAGAGTAGGGCGCAGCTACCTGACCGGCCCTCAGCTCCTCCCTGATTCCCGCAGCAACCCCCGCCAGGCTTCCACCACGGCCTCGCGAGTGTACGACTCCGCCACCGCCTGGCGCCCCCTCCGGCCCATGGCCTCCAGCTCGTGGGGAGGGGTGGCGGCCACGCGGCGCACGGCCTCCACCAGGGCATCCGGATCGCCAGGCGGAACCACCCAGCCGCACCGGTTCTCCTTCAGCAGAAGGGCCACCTCGGAGTGAGGGTCGCACACGGCCAGGAGGGGTCGGCCAGCCCCCAGGAGGTTGTACATCCGGCTGGGCACCGAGACTCCGGCCATGCCGGGCTGGAAGGTGAGGAGGGTGGCGTGGGCCGATGCCAGGAGGGCCTTCAGGTCGGGAGTTGGCTGGTATCCCAGCAGGCGCACGTGGGCCAGACCCCGCCGGCGTACTTCGTGGGCCAGCCAGGTTGCCCGCACCCCATCGCCGGCCACCATGAACTCCACCTGCTGCGGCTCCAGGCGGGCGGCGGCTTCCACCAGGTTCTCCAGCCCGTGGGTGCGGCCCAGATTTCCCGAGTAGACCAGGCGGAGGCGGGGGGCCGTGGCGGGCGCGGGGGCGGGCGTCGGGGCGGCGGCAGGGCCGGTGGGTGCCACGAGCGCGGGCGGCACTTCCGCCTCAACCACTTCACCCCAGTTGGGAATGAGGCGCACGCGGTTTGCCGCCACCGGGGCCTTCGCCTTGACCAGTTCCGCCATATCCCGTCCCAGCACCACAATTCGCCAGGCCGCTCCGTAGAGTCGTCGGGTAAAGGCCGAAAGGATCCGGGCCCGCCCACCGCCGGGCGACAGATGCCCCGTGGCCAACAGCACCTCGGGGTACACATCGTGGATGAGCAGCACGAAGCGGGCCCCACGCACCCGGGCCGCCGCCCACGACACGAAGGGGAGGGTGGGAGGATTCGTCACCGCCACCACCACATCGCCGCTGCGGAACTCCAGAAGTCCCCGCCAGAACACCCCCACGGAGAACGAGATGGCGTTCAGGAGGCGCAGAAGTATCGAGCTACGGTGGAATCGGAACGCCCGGATCCGTCGGACCTGGACTCCGTTCAGTTCCTCCCGCCAGGGGGCCGTGACGCCTCGTTCCCGGTAGCTGGGCTGGGCGCAGAGCACCTTCACTTCCCACGACACCGGCACCGCGGGCTCCGCCAGCCCTTCGGCGATGCCCGTGAGGAAAGCCCCGGTGGAGGTGGTCTCGGGGCGGTAGAGCTCGCTGAGGATGAAGAGGCGGCCACGGCGACTGTTCATGGCTGGAGACCTTGGTCCGACCAGAGGAACGAGCTGCCGTCAGGAGAGCGCACGTGCCTGAGCGTCGTCCCGCTCCACCCGCTCCCGGAAGTAGGGAATCGTCTTCCGCAACCCCTGACGGAGGGTCACCTGGGGCTCCCATCCCAGAAGCCCCCGGGCCCGGGAAATATCGGGCCTGCGCACCTTCGGGTCGTCCGTTGGGAGGGGATGGAAGCGGAGTTCCGATGGGCTTTCCGTCTCTTCCAACACAGCCTCGGCCAGCTCTCGTACCGTGAACTCGGTGGGATTGCCCAGATTCACGGGGTTGGCCACATCCGGGGCTTCCGCATGGAACAGCCGCACAATCCCCTCCACCAGATCGTCGGCATAGCAGAACGAACGGGTCTGGCTTCCATCTCCGTAGATGGAGAGCGCCTCCCCTCGAAGGGCCTGGACGATGAAGTTGGAAACCACCCGGCCATCGCCCGGCCGCATGCGGGGCCCGTAGGTGTTGAAGATGCGCACGATGCGGGTGTCCACCCCATGGGTTCGGTGGTACGCCATGGTCATGGCTTCCGCGAAGCGCTTCGCCTCGTCGTACACGCCCCGGGGACCCACCGGGTTCACGTTCCCCCAGTAGCTCTCCGTCTGGGGATGCTCCAGGGGGTCGCCATACACTTCCGAAGTGGAAGCCAGAAGGAAGCGAGCCCCTTTGGCCTTGGCCAGCCCCAGGCTGTTGTGGGTGCCCAGGCTCCCCACCTTCAGGGTCTGGATGGGGAGTTCCAGATAATCCACCGGGCTGGCGGGAGAGGCGAAGTGGAGTACGCCATCCACTTCCTCGTCCAGAAAGAAGGGCCGGGAGACATCCAGCTCCTTCAGGGTGAAGTCCGGGTTATCCGCGAAGAGATCGGTATTCCCCCGGGAGCCAGTAATGAAATTGTCTACGGCAATTACTTTGTGGCCATCGGCAAGGAAGCGCGCCGTGAGGTGGGAACCCAGGAACCCGGCGGCCCCGGTGATGACAATCCTCACGCCGGACCTCCGGAAACCGCGCCCGAGACCGCGCCGGGGGCTACGCCCGGGGCCACCATGGGCCGCCCCACCGAGTGATATTCGAAGCCCATTTCCGCCATGCGCTGGGGTGAATAGAGGTTTCGACCGTCCAACACCAACGGCTTCCTCAGCAACGACTTCATGCGTTGGAAATCGGGCCGACGGTAGGGCAGCCACTCCGTGTGGATGAGGAGGGCATCGGCACCGTCCAGGGCCTCATAGTTGGAGTCGGCGTACTCCACCCGATCTCCCAGGTGGGCCCGGGCTTCGTCCATAGCCACGGGGTCGTGCACCACTACGCGGGCGCCGCGCTTCAGGAGGCCCTCGATAGATACCAGGCTGGGCGCTTCCCGCATGTCGTCGGTGTTGGGCTTGAAGGCCAGGCCCCACACGGCAAAGGTGCGGGTGGTGAGATCTTCGCCGAAGCGGGCCACCACACCGTCAAGTAGGAGCTGCTTCTGGCTGGCATTCAGCGCCTCCACCGCCTCCAGTATGGACGCATCCACCCCGAACTCCCGGGCCGTCCTCACCAGCGCCTGCACATCTTTGGGGAAGCACGAACCGCCGTACCCTACGCCGGGGAAGAGGAAGGCCGGACCGATGCGGTCGTCCGTCCCCACGCCCAGGCGCACCATATCCACGTTGGCGCCGGTTTTCGCACAGAGCTGGGCGACCATGTTCATGAATGAGATCCGCGTGGCCAACATGGCGTTGGCGGCGTACTTCGTGAGTTCGGCAGAGGCCAGATCCATGATGAGGACTTCGTTGCCCGTTCTCACGAAGGGGGCGTAGAGGTCTTTCAGCACCTCGGCAGCCCGGTGGGAGTCCACCCCCAGCACCACCCGGTCGGGCTTCATGAAGTCCTCCACCGCGGCCCCCTCCTTCAGGAACTCGGGGTTGGAGCAGACGTGGACAAGGTGCGACGTCTCGGCTTCGATGGCGGCCCGCACCTTGGCTGCCGTACCCACGGGAACCGTGCTCTTCGTGATGACAATGCGCTCGCCATCCATGGCCTTTCCGATGGAGCGAGCCACCGTGAGCACGTGGCTCAGATCGGCAGAGCCATTTTCCCCGGGAGGCGTTCCCACGGCGATGAAGATGAGGTCGCTGGCCTTCACCGCCTCGTCCACCTTGGTGGTGAAGCGAAGGCGCCGCTGCGCTACGTTCTCCTTCACCATGGGCTCCAGCCCCGGCTCGTAGATGGGGATCTCGCCCCGGGAGAGCCTGCGCACCTTGTCTTCATCGATATCCACGCAGATGACGTCGTGACCGGTCTGGGCCAACCCGGCCCCCATGACCAGTCCTACGTATCCGGTTCCCACTACGGCAATCTTCATGTATTCGCTCGAATGAATGAACTGTGGGGCCCCCGCCTTTCTGCAGTGCGGAGCTGTACGAAATCTGAGAAAACAATGTAACAGGGGAAGGGACCAAGGGGCTCTGAAAGCACACCGTTACAACCCTGACAAGAAGTCGGGGCGCTCCCGGAGGAGCTGCACCAGCCGGCCGCTGTTCTCCCGGGCGGCCTGGGAAGCCAGATGGTAGTGGGTGTCGTACATATCCCCCGACTGGTACCAGAAATCCTCCGGTGAACCCACCACCTCAATTCCCCGCTCCCGGTAGAACGCCTGGATCTCACCCGCCAGCACCGCTTCCGGTTGCTCGTACGCCGGAAAATGGAGGGTGGCCGGCCAGGTGGCAGCCACGGACACCCCGGCACTCTCTGCCCAGGTGAGAAAATCGTCCAGAACCCCCCAGGCGTAGGGCTCGCCTGAGCGGTAGAGGGGGAGGGGCTCGGCATTGGCCACCCGGGCGCTGTCGGCCGGGCTTCGCCCGTCCTGGACGTTTTTCGTCTCATCTCCCCGGTGGTTCAAGGTCCGGGAGTCGTAGGAGCCCTCCACCCGCACCGGCGCGCGCAACCGGGCCTGGATGCCGGTCCACATACGCACCGCATCTGGAGACATGGCCAGACGGAGCGCCACCCAGGGGGATGTGCGAAGCAGGTAGCCGGGATCCCGGGAGAAGATGTAGTCCAGTTGGACGAACCGCGGGGTGCCGTCGTCCAGATAAAGGTCGTATTCCAACGCCAGGAGGATGTCGTCGCCCGGGCGGGCCACCTTCCGGGCCTGGTCCAGGATGTAGCGGAGCTGAAGCCCTTGCTGGGCACCCAGATTCACCGCCGGCACGCCCAGCTCCTCCTCCAGCAGGGCCGCCTGAATGTTGAACAGGGCACTGGAGCCCGCCACCACCAGCAGGCGCGGCGAGGGGAGTTCCTCCGCCACGGCCAGCTTCTGCTGAATCACCTCGTGGGTCCACCGGGAGCTTTCGGTGGGGGTGCCCAGCTGGAGGGCGACCAGGGCCAGCCAGAGGGTGAGGGCCAGGGTGAAGCCCAGGAGGATGGAGGCGAAGTAGGAGAGGCGGGAGGAAGGATGGGTGGACATGGCGCCCCGGACGAAAGCGTAGATCACCTCGGGAATCCATCCCCTCAGGATCTACTGGAAAGTGCGTTCTCAACGCGATGGAGAATGCGATTCGTTCTCGCATCCCAGGTGTGATGTTCCAAGAACATGGCCCTTGCTGCCGTCCCCAGCCGTCGCCTTAGGGCGGAGTCTCCGGCCAGCTGCCGAATAGCCTTCACCCAGGCGGATGTATCCGTTGGATTAACCATGAGGGCGGTTTCGCCGGCTTCGAGACACTCGCGTAGCACGGGGAGATCCGACACCACCATCGGTCGGCCGGAAGCCATGTATTCGAAGACCTTCAGCGGGGACATCCAGCGAGACGTTTCACCCCTACCACCCGCCACCAGAACCCTGGCCTGATAAGGTGCGAGAAGGATATCCATTCGTTGAAGCGCCAGAGGTACTTCTGCAGGAGCGACAAACCCGCGAAAGGTGAGATTCGGTGGCGTGACCTGCGATCGCCATCGTGCAAGATCGGCCTCGGTGCCCCCCACGATCTCGAAGCTAATGTCCGGGAGCTCCGCCGCCGTTGCCGCAATCACCTCGACTCCCCTCCCACGGTACAAGTGGCCCACGTACCCCACCCGCACACGACCCGATGGATCTCCCTCCGGCATGGGCAGTTCGGCCCACCGCGCGTCGGCACCGTCGTGCTCCACGGTGATCTCATCGCGTTTGAGGTGTGGATAGGCGGTCATCAGGTCGGCGCAAAGCGCCTCCGAGATGACCACGGAGAAAAGGTAACCCGGATGCTTCAGGAGTTGACCCACAACCCATCTCTCAAGCGGGTTTGAGGGGAGGCCGTGCAACTCCAGGACCATGGGAATGCCCATGTTCCTGGCGAAGAAGAGAGAGTATGGATGGCGAGCATAGAGGAGGTCGGGGACACCGGGAAGCTGCCTCAACCAAGTGGCCACCCTCCGGCCAAAGAGCAGCGTACCCAGACCCCTCACGGGGGGGAGGGATATGCGGTGCACCGGGAAAGAGTGCCGGAGATCATAGGGACGCAAACCGGGATCTGGACCCTCCCGGTGGGGCCCGGGAATCCCCCGCCATGGTCCGCCCTGAGCTATAAGGGTCACGTCCCATCCAGCCTCCACCATGGAATCACAAACCCTCGCCACATGTCCGCTGTTCGCCTCCCGCGAAGGGAGTATGGATACGGAGAGATAGCGGACGGCACGCCCCACTCTCACCGCACCTCTTTCCGGAACCAAGTGGCGGTCCGCCGTAAGCCTTCCTGCACTGAGAACGGTGGGGTATAACCGGTCTCCGCTACGAACTCGGTGGCATCCACCCTCAGAGAACCCACCAATCGCTCGACGACGCCCGTCGTCAGAGGTGAGGGCACCGCGCGATCTACCAGATCACCCATACTTCCGCCCAGCTTGAAGAGAGCCACTGGAACCGAAATGATCCGCGCTCGTCGCCCCAACGCCCCCCCAATCGCGCGAACCAGATCAGGGGTGGAGAGATCTTGAAGGTCATTCACCAAATAGGTCCCTTGCGCCGCTTCAGGTGCGCCCAGAGCAGCCTCCATGGCAGCAACCGCATTTTCCACGTAGAGGAGACTTCGCAGATTTTTCACTCGCCCAAGTGGAAGAGGAACCCCGCGAGCCACCAGCTCGAACAGGCGTAGCAGGTTCGCCTTGACCCCAGGTCCATACAGAATGGGAAAACGCAGAATGGGGGCGTGCAATCCGGTGCCTTCGGTCAGCTCCCGGATAACCTGTTCCGCCGCGAGTTTGCTCTCTCCATACGGCCCGGCGGGCTGCGGCTCGGTACTGCCAGTCCAAGGGACATCTCCGCCCACCTCGCCCAACGCCTTCACAGAGCTGAGGAAAAGGAACCGCTCCACACCCTCCTCAAGGGCGGCAGTAGTCACAATCCGGGTCCCATCCACATTCGTTCGGAAAAAAGCTTCTCTCCCATTCGGATCTCGCTCGTCCAAAACATGGGCCCGCCCCGCCAGGTGAATCACCGTGTCCACGCCAACCAATGCTGTCGAAACCGAAGCCCTATCGGTAATATCGCCCTCAACGTACTTCACTCCACGCACGTCATGATTCGGCAAACGCTCACGAACCAGCCCCCGAACGGAATGCCCTCCCGCAACGAGGGCAGTCAACAGGTGGGGGGCCACGAACCCACCGGCCCCCGTCACCAGGAACTCCCGCCGCTTCACAGGGCCGGGATCAGGACGGTATCCATCGATAGCCACTCCCTTCCCCCATACGAACCGCCACTTCATTGGCTGGGCGTCTGGCAGCGTGGTTGGGCGTGTTCCAAGTGTCTGCGACAACCCTTCATCCAACGAGAACGGTGGTCGCCAATCCAGTGCACTCTTGATCCCTGACGAGTCGACCTGGAGGGACCCCATCAGGCGTTCCACAGCATAGGTGCTCAACCCCACCGAACGGCCTAGCAAGGGTGCGATACCGTCCCCTATCCTGCCCAACAGCCGAAGCATCCTTCCAGGCATGGGAAACACCCTCACTGGGCGACTCGCATGCTCGCTGAGCCTCCGAACCAATTCTGACGTCGAAACATCCTCACCGTCTGCCAGGAGGAAGGTTCGTCGCGATGCCGCTGGGTCCGAAAGGCAGTTTTCGATTGCGTCCGCCAGATTCCCGATGAATATGAAGCTCCGGCGATTGCTGATGGAGGCCAATGGCATGGGTACGCCCCGATCGATGAGACGGAGGAGGCGACCCATGTTCCCTGGATTACCAGGGCCATAGACCAAAGGGGACCGCAGCACACACCAGTCGGGACCGCCGGGGTCGTTGAGGAGTTCGGATACCTCCCTCTCACCAGCCAACTTGCTCTTCCCATAATGGGTATCCGGGCTAGCGGGGGTCTCCGCATTCACAATCGTGTCGGAGAGAGAGCAGATCGCTCCCACCGAACTCAGAAACACAAACCGTTGAATATCGCTTCCGGCGGCTACATCGGAGGCCAGTTTCCGGGTCCCCAGTTGATTCACCCGGTAGAATTCCTCCTGGGCCAGTGCCCCCCTGGATCCGTAGCGGTGCGCGATGCCCGAGAGGTGCACCACCTGAGTGATCCCATCCAAGGCTTCACTCCATTCGGTCGCGGGCCCTACATCCGGAACCGAGACCCACTCGATAGCTGACGGAAAGTCCCGGGGAGCGTGCTTTCCTCTATAGGTGCCCCGAACTTCGTACCCCCTCGTGAGCAACAGGGGCAAGAGATACCGCCCCACGAAACCCGTGGCCCCTGTAACCAGAACGACACCCGCGTCCTGGGGGACCGGCGGCCCCGAAGTGGAAGGAGTCATCTGCACGGTTCGTCCGTCGGTACCCGGACGAGATCTGCCTCGAAGTCCCCTGAAGGGTAGAAGCCCCGAAAGAGGAGGGACTTCACGATGCCCTTCGTGGCTCCCCTCCACCCCGCTTCAATGTGCACCACCGTCGGCCATCGGAGAAACTCGAAGCCCATTTGCCTGGCAAGCGATCCGAAGGACTTTCGCGTGAAGAAATTCAGGTGCTCCAGGGGCATTACGTATCGATAGTCCCCCGACCGTCGCTCCCGTCGGATGATCTCGGGGGTCAGGCCGTTCAAGGAGAAAATGCCACCTGCTCTGAGTCGTTCGGCCGCATAGCGGAAGTAGCCTCTGACATCATCGACATGCTCGATCACAGACGTGGAAACCACCGCATCGAAGAGAGGTTCCGGGGGAACTTCATCGGGAAGCTCAACCCGCAAACCCTGAGATCGACAAACGGAGAGCCGCCGGGGGTCGATTTCCACGCCCACAGCGTCGATCCCGAACACCTTGCAGAGGGCCAGGAGATGCCCGTTCCCCGACCCGTAATCCAGTAGTCGAAGCCTTTGGCCATCCTGGGACTTGGGCCTCGGGAACCGGCCCCGAAGATGGCTCAGCGCTCTCAGGAGCCGCTGGGCAGCATACCACTTGTGGTACGTGTTGTAGAGGGCACCGGGCCCATCCTCCCTCAGCGTCCACTCCTCTCCCGAGTCCTTGTCGCGCTTCGCTTCGCCGTAGACCGTCGAATACGCCCCGTCAGGGAGCCGTGGATTCACGAACACGAAGGAGCAATGCCGGCACCGGACGTGCCGAAAGACGTGATCGTGCTTGATCCCCAGCGCCTCTAAATCGAAATACGCCCGTGTATCCCCCTGGAGGAACTCCGCCGGAGTGATCTCCAAGATTGTCCGAAACTGATCGCCCTCGCAGACCGGACAGGGCAGCGTTCGTGAACCCGGAAGGACGTGCATGTGCCTCGGTGATCAGAAGTTGAAGTAGAGAAACTCGCTCACTTCCAGACGGAAGTAGCTCTTGAAGGTAAGGAAGAGGAGGATCCCCACCACCATGCCGGATGCGAGACCGGGGCGCCACGCCCATCGGTCTGCCCACCTGCGCCCCCACCAACCATCCCGACCCCCTGGGGATTGGTCCAATCCACTCACACGCTCCAGCGCCGGTTCCACCCGGTAGAGCCATTCCTGGGTGTTGGGAAAGAAAAAGGCGATGGCGATGAGGGCCACCATCCAGAGCAGCGCTTGGTGGTGCACCCCCATCCAGATCAAGGCCAGATGGAGGTCCGGCATCCGAAGCCCTCCGCTCATGACCCAACCCAGATCGATGAGCCGACCCCTCAGTTCCTGAAGGGTGGCCAGATAGGTTGCCGAAAGCTGGAAGCCCTCGAAGCCCAGCATGGCTCGCCACAGCCGCCAGGTCACCCCCATGTTCTCCGCCCGAAAGGGTACCCAGGCGAAGACCACCGCCAGGAAGGTGATGCCCGTGGCCGTGCCGTGCCAGATCCGCGACGTGCGGGTCCACTCCCACCGGAGACGGGTCGCCAGGGTGCGCCAGCCGTTGTTCACCACCAGGTAGAAGCCGTGGAGCCCTCCCCACGCCACGAAGATCCACCCGGCCCCGTGCCAGAGTCCGCCCAGGAGCATGGTGAGCATGAGGTTCACATAGCGGCGAACCTTCCCCTTCCGATTCCCACCCAGGGGGATGTAGAGATAGTCCCTGAGGAACCGCGACAGGGTGATGTGCCACCAGCGCCAGAAGTCCACGATGCTGGACGCCCGGTAGGGGGAGTGGAAGTTCAGGGGCAAGCGGATGCCGAACAGGCGCCCCAGCCCGATGGCCATGTCGGAGTAGCCGGAGAAGTCGAAGTAGAGCTGGAAGGTGTAGGCCAGAACTCCCTTCCACGCCTCCAGGATCGTCACCGCGCCACCGGCCGCCACCCCATCGAACACCGGATTGGCATAGAGCGCCACCGAGTCGGCGATGCCCACCTTCTTGAAGAGCCCCAGCAGGAAGATGGTGACCCCGATGGCCACGTCGGGCTGACTGAGGCGATAGATGGCGTTTCGGGCGAACTGGGGGAGCATCTCCCGGTGGTGGACGATGGGCCCGGCAATGAGCTGGGGGAAGAAGGTGACAAAGAGGCAGTAGTGCAGGAACCGGTACTCCTCGGTTTCTCCCCGATACGAATCCACCAGATAGGCAATCTGCTGGAAGGTGAAGAACGAGATAGCCAGCGGCAGGATGATACGGGTGAGGTGGATCTCCGTGCCCGCCAGCAGGTTCAGGGAGTCCACAAAGAAGTTGGCGTACTTGAAGTAGCCCAGCAGCGCCAGGTTGAACGCCACCCCCAGGATCATGAGGGGCTTCGCTCGGGTCCGGGCCAGCTGCACCCCCAGGGTGAAGTTCACCCCGATAGACGCGCCGATGAGGATGAGATACGCCGGGTTCCACCACCCGTAGAAGAAGAGCGAGGCGGCCACCAGCCACGCCAGCGCCATCTGCGTCTTCCCCCAGTTTCCCAGCAGGAAGAAGCCCGCCAGGGTGGCGGGAAGGAAGAGGAAGATGAAGCCCAGGGAGTTGAAGAGCATGGGTGGCTACGAGCGCGCGTCCAAGAGAAGCTCAGCCTGTGCCGTCGAGTGAACCGACACCCTCAATGGGTCGCTCTCGAGCGCCTCGGAGCCAGGCCCACACAATTCCAAGAACCTCATGCGTGACTTCATGGGCCTCCAGCAACCGGACCGGGGATGGCACGAAATAGCGGATATCGAACTGGGGCCGTTCTGCAGCTCGGATCTGAGCTGGCGCTGGAATGGGCCGCATCCCGATACTGGTGAATAACATGACGGCTCTGGGCATGTGGGAGGCCGAAGTAACCAGGAAGAATGGGACGCCCTCCAGGGTCTCCTGGATGTACCGGGCCTCCTCGGCCGTTGCTCTGGGCCTGGGTTCCACGACGATATCCTCCTCGGGGACGCCAAGAGCCTGGAGGACTTCCGAAGCCACCTGCGCATGGGCCGTCGGATCCCCGATGGCAGCACCAGACACCACGATCCGGGCGTCGGCCATCAACCGATACAGGCGAATGCCCTCCGTCAGGCGACGGAGAGAGCTGTTCCCGATCCAGTTAGTGACGGGAGTTCCTACGTTGGTGATGTGCCCTCCCCCCAGGACCACGATCCACTCCACCTCCGGGAAGTCTCCTGGGTTGACCAGGGGAGGGTATTCCGACTCCAACCGGGTGAGGAGTAGCTGAGTGGGGAAGCCGTAGGACAAGGCAACCATCAGGGTCAAACCCACCACCACCATCCATCGCCCAACCCTCTCGCCCCTCCGCCACCAGACCAGAACCACCCCCACCACCAAGAGCCCTATGGCCACCAGAAAGGGGGAGAGGAGCGTACCCGCCAGCTTCTTCAGCCAGAACACATCGTCCCCTCGTTTTCACCCCGGAGGGTCGCGACTTGACCCAGAATCAGAATGCATCCCAGTGCCGTCACCAGCGCCAGAATCACCCATAGTCGAGCGGCGGACAGGCTCAAGTCCTGTGTGACCCAAACTTCGCCGACTGCCACGAAGGGACCGGGTACCTTCATGAGATCAGCTTCCAGACCGTGGCGGCGGGACTCCAGCGCCGCTGCAGCTTGCTCGACCAGCTCCCGCTCGAACTGCAGCCGACCGACCTCCACTCCCACAGGACTCAGATACGGGATGGTTCGGTTGGCCCGCATCAGCGCTCCCATTCGCAATTCAAGGTCTCGGATCCGGCTACGGAGCTCCCTCTCCCTCGCCTCGACCCACTGCTGCTCCTCCGATGCCCCTTGCACCCTGAGTTCGTGCAGGGCCACCTCCACAATCTCAAGGAGATGGGTGACGGCCATCGAAGCTATCTTAGGGTACTCCTGGGAGTAGGCCACGTCGATGAGGTTCGTGCTGGCGTCCGGTCTCAACTGGAGGTCCGCCCGGATCTGGTCGAAGTCGTAGCCTGGGCCAGAGTGGACAGGTGGGTACAGGTCGCCCAGGTGAACCGGAAGCTGGAAGGCGAGAGCCTTGCCGGCAACCGCGCTACTGGGTACTTCCAGGCCCATGAGGCGAGCCAGAACCGGCCGAGACCGAGCCACCTCAACCCACAGAGCCGGTTGGGGTTGGGCCCAAGGCCCTTCGAACGAAGGCAGTTCCATGGTGGCCGGAGTAGAAGGCGACACCGGTGCGAGCTGGGTCCGGGCCTCAAACCGAGGCGCGGCACTGGCGGCCATGACCGCAGCAACCGCCATGGGCACTACCAGGATCGTTAAGGCCCGCAGGGGTACCCTTCGGATCCACTGCACGGAATTCCCCAAGGATAGAACTGGCGCCACCGGTGGGGAGGGCGACGCTGGCCTCCCTTTCTGTCGTCCCCTGATACCCAGGACGATGAGCACGAGAACCGGACCATGGAGGAGGGTGTAGCGGTACCGCTCTCCCGAATCCAGCAGGATAAGCCCCACCGCACACACGACCGTTCCCATCAGAATGTATCTCCAGAGGGTCCGTTCCGACGGGGGAAGGTTTCGGGCCCACGAGATTGAACACAGCCACAGACCGACCAGGGCCACCTGTGCTGGGACGACCAGAAAGTTGATGGCGTTGCCTCCAGCCATCCCAGGAGTCAGGAACAGGCGAACGCTGTGAAACAGGTAGGTGCGGAGAAGCGTGGGATCCTGGAAGAGGGACAGATAGGGGACCGGGGTAGGGAGGCCCATGAATGCCTCCCGGATGATTCGCTGATTCCCCCACGCCCCAAAGAGGACCTGCTCCGCACGGAGTTGCGCTCCCTCCAAGAACGCCTGGTAAAGCCCAAAGCCCACCGCTATCGTCACGCCAGTTACCGTCACGGCGACCAGAGCCCAGGCCCTCCATCCCCGGAAGAACAGGAGCGGAAGCAGCAGAAAGAATAGAACCAAGAACTCCCTGTTCACTACAGCCACCACACCCAGCACCACGGCGAGCAAGTAGTATTCCACGCGGCGTTCAGTGACAGCAACGGCCAGTGCCATGAGAGCCGTCGCCGTAAGAATGACGGTCAGTGTCTCCTTGAGCACAAAGTTGTGGTAATAGATAAACTCCGGGCTGAGCGCCAACGCCAATACGAGCCATCCCGCCCAGGAAACGCCGGTCGTCCGCCTCACGAACGAATGGAACAAGACGAGGAGCCCCACCCCGGCCATGATGTTGGCCGCATAAAACACGGGGGGGGTGAAACCGCCGTGTTCGAACGCGAAGGAGATGACCCGATTGAGGAGATTGAAGTGGTCGGGGTTGTACTGGGTGTAGTAGGTCTCGTTGGCGAACGTGTTCTGGACGGAATAATCCCCCCTTCGCCGGGTCAGGGTAAAGATCAGGGAAAACGCCCAGGCCACCAGCACATGCAGGGTGAGTACGAAGGGCAAGCTCGGAACCCGCGTGACGGCCCGAGTCACTCCGGGGAGCGAGCCCACACCCATCGCACCCCTCGCGGCATCTGGCGGAGCGTAGCCGCCCATTGCGCATGCTCCTCGCTACCACCGCCTTCAACGTGGACGGCCCAGGCTCGGCCGAGGACAACGAGGGCGCCCAGGCCCAGGGAAAGGAGCCAGAACAGAACTCCCATCCGGATCGTCCCGCGTGGTAGTGGCCTTCCGGATTCCGCAGGGGGATCAATTACGGTGATGAGGGGGGTGTTGCGGACCTCTTCGAGTCGGGCTTGCTCCAGGCTCTCCGCGAGGCTGGCCCAGAGCTGTTGTCGAGTGTTCACGGCTCGTTGAAGCCGCTCGTGCTGGAAGAAGAGGTCCGGCGCGTTGCGGAATTCCCGGTTCTCCTGGAGAAACGACTTCAACACCTCCTCGGCCGCGGAGAGCTCCGCTTCCGCCACACTCAATCGGGTCTCGATGAATCTCCGTTCCGCTCGGGCTCTCTCCTGCCGGTTGTCAAGGTCGAACCGCTCCACAATGTCCAAGATCTGCTCCGCCACTTCCTCAGAAAGTGCTGCCGATGGAGTGCGTACCGTGAGCTGCACCACACCGGTCTGAGGAACTGCGGTCGCCCGTACCCGCTCTTCCAGAAGCTCCAGCGTCCGGGCCCGGGCTTCGCCGTCTTGGGGCTGTCCCCCAGTGAGAAGCGTCACCATCGTCTGCGCCGCCTCTCCGGGTGAGGCGCCTTGGAGGCTGGGGAAGGGTGTGACAGCCACCTGGGCGAGGACCATCCGACTTCGGGCGAGGGCTGCATAGAAATCTGGAGTCTGCGCCGACGGCCGGGCACCCACCATCAACCCGAACTGGGCGGCGAGCCCAGATACATTCCCGCCCGAGCCCTCAAGGGCTGCCTGGGGAATGAACGTGGTGGAACCGGAGTAGTCTCTTGGCTGGAGGAAGGTGAAGAGGGCTGCCAGGAACCCGATGGCAAGCGGACCCATCACCAGAAGCCGCCAGTCCCGCATGAGCCCGGACATCCACCAGTGGGGCCGTGGGGCTTCACTGAACTCCGCCATCACCCCCCCTTACTCTTGCCGCTGGATTCATGGGCCGTGGATCAACTTGGACCTCAAAACCGGTGCTGGGAAGGGGCACCACCATAACCCCGCGCCGGCCCGCGGCCGAAACATCCACAATACAGGACTGCCCGGCCGGGCCCAATCGCGGGTGGAGGTCGCAGCGGACCTCACCGGCCCACTCCGGCGCCGAATAGAAGCGTCCTACTTCGCGCAACATCCCCTGTTCCGGATCACAAATCAAGAGCCGCTGGTCTCCGCACGGATCCGGATAGGTGTCGGTTACGAAGCGTCCCCCGGCAGGCAACTCAGAAGGGTGACCATCCTCCCGGAGTAGCTCTGGGAGCACCAACTCACATCCAACCGGATCAAGCGTGTAGCGAATGTACCGATCGCCGGCTTCCGGGTGTCGAGCGAACTGGAGGAGCTCGTCGCCTTGAGTCCAGGTGTAATGCGAAGCCATGCCTTCCCGGTTGAGCGTCCGGAGGCCCAAGCCATCCCGCCGCATCACCACTGTTCGGCTGAACCTCCCGACCCGGGGGCGGGTCCACATATGCAAGGCTGCGATCCACTGGCCGGAGGGACTGAAGCTGAGATGGTTTACGTAATGTTCAGCACCCTCCATAGATTCCAGAGGATCGAACTGCGCCAACTCCAACATGGAGACCAGCAGCCTCGCCTTAGCTCCGCCAGCCTCCACCCACCACACCCCGTCTCCTGCGGGTTTGGCCTCGTGGGGATGGGACTCAGCCACGGAGGCATAGCCGTATCCCTTGCGGAGGCGGTGAAGCCGTCCGAAATCCAGCGTCAAGAAGCCTGATCCGCAAGGGTCAGCTGCGTAGATTGGGCGGGGAAGAAGACCTTCCACCTTTCCGCCGGGCAGGCCTCGGACTTGAGCTCCGCCCGGCGCATTGTGGACGAACAAGCTTCCCTCGCTGCCAGGCAACCACTGCACCCGCGCCCCCTGCTGCCAACACCAGGCGGTCGTGGTGGCAAGGGGCTCGAACCCCCCATCCCCATCCAGGGACAACAGCCCCACCTCGGCCTCCGTATCCACGGCCGGGGAGCGTCGTCCCGGAGGCAGGCGCATGGCAAGCACCGATCGACCATCCGGGAAAAACGGCGACAGGTCGTAGTATCCGCAGGTGAGATGCCCATTCGGGACAAAAAAGCTCCGTCCCGCCGGTGGCCCAGGTTTCCGACCACTCAGAACCCTTCGTACGCGAACTGACACCGAGCGACGCAGGTGATACAGACTCTCGCGGGTCGGATCCGACAGGGCCCATCTGAGACCGGTCCGCAGGATGGCTCTCATGTTGACGGGGCACCCTTCAGTGCCAGTCGGTCGAGAAGGTGCCGGGCCAGCGCCACAAACTGCTCCTCTGTCTCCTGCACCGCTTCGCTACCCGTGCCCCGCTCTCGCTTCGCCTTTCCGAGGAGTCCCCCATATAGATCCGCTCGAACGCTTTCCTCCATGATGGCGACAAGGAGACTCTCGATATGCCGATCTGCGTCTTCGGGCCATGGTGTTTCCACGGCCGTGTGGATGAGGTTGGGAAGGTCCTCGAAGGCCCGAACCTCCTGAACCAGCGGAGCTGGGAGGTCAGAGTACAGAGTCCGTCCCAGGACGAGGCAGGGCTTTCCAGCCAGTACCGATTCGAACCCCATGAAGCTCGAGATCACCAGGGTGCAGCGGGCCTCGGCGAACAGTTCGGCTGGACGGGTCTCTACGGGAACGAAGTAGACGTTGGGAATCTCCAGCACACGATGGTAATACCCATCGGACCGGCGGCCGTGGGATCGCGGATGTTCCTTCAAGACCAGTCGCCACCCAAGGGGAAGGGATTGGGCCACGTTCCGTATGACTTCGATCTGGTTCAGCGTGAAGCGTGAGTAGACACTGAGGGCAATCTCTGGCTCCGAATTCAAGGGCATGAAGAGAAATGGCACCCGTCGAAGCTCATCGGGGCCGAGGGTGCGATGCCGGAGCAGTCTCGCTTGCCGAGTGATGCGGCGCGAGCTTCCCACCTCCTCCTCCCAGAGCCAGGCGGTTCGCGAAACGTACTGGGGATCGGTCTGAGCGCCTTTCGTCCTGGTCAGGAGATCCACCGTAAGAGCCCGGGGAAATCCGGTTAGAAAGGTCCACAATCCAGCGAGGATAGATCGATGGTGACGCCCGGAGACCGCCCCTTCGTACACCAGACGGGTGGTGCGCGCTGCCTCCACCAAGATCCGTGCGGCCTGGATATGCTCAGGGTGAGGCTGCCTGTCTCCTCGTATATGCCTCCGGTAGGCCTCCCGAATATGCGGGTGCTCCTCCCGGAAACCATCTCCAAGAGTGATGAAATTGGAGATCTTCGTGGCTTTCAGAGTGAAGACCGGGATCCCCATGGCGCGGGCCACCAGATCCGCCATCACGCCACCGGCGGTAGAGGGCCCAAAGGAGACCACGACATCGGGCCGGACACGTTGGAAGGAATTCCAGAGGCATTCAGCCGTCTCCAGCGCAATCCCCTGCAATTGATCATGAGTATACTGAGGCTGGTAATCCTGTCGGAGCTTGCTCCGCGGACCGTTCATGAGACGTCGGTCGGCAATGAGGGCGGGCCACAGAGAAGGCACGTCCAAACGAGCTTCCCACGCCTCAATCTCCCCCCCCTTTGGCGCTCGCCCCGCCCCCCGACGTACGATCTCCCACTCCTTCAGGGGCTCTCCATCCTCCTTCAGCTCAGGATGGGCCGCAAGATATCGTTCCACCCAGACCCGGTCCGCCACGTAATGGTACTGGGCGCTCAGAGTCCCCTCCGCCTTCAGGATCCGCGCCACTTCGTGGAAGACCCTCAGGCCTGCCCCTTGACTGACAAAGAAGACCTTCAAGCCCACTTCCCCCCTCTCTCCCCACCACCACTGGTGCGTATCCAGCGCAACAGAATAAGACACGAAATCGCACAAAGCCCGACACCCAAGAAGACCGCCAACACGAACCCCGCTAATCCCATCTCCATGAAATACCCGGCTGTAAGAAGCAAAACCACCGTGCCTGGAAGCGACGTAAGAGCCGCTGGAAGGTAGCTGTACAGAATGGAGCGCCCAAAACCTAGATCGAGGAAACGAGAAAGGAGGGGAGGGTAGAGCCAGATTCCCTGGATCGTGAACACAGCGGCCCACGCCCAGGCGGCCGACTGAGATGGATCTAGGTACTGCATCGCCCACACTCCGCAAAGAACGCATCCAAGAGAAGTCAGCGCGAACCGGCCGGCCACTTGCCAATGCGCCCCGGTTCCCTGGAGGATCAACCGCGAGCTGATCTGAGGGAGCCCCACGAGAAGTCCAAAGCTCATGACCATGAGTGCCCCGGAAATGACCCGGAACTCGTCTCCGCTCCAGGCGGATCGGAACAGCAGCAGCGTCAGAACCGGCTCGGCGAACAGGTAAACCCCTACGAAGGTGTAGATCCCCAAAAGGATGGAAATAGCCATCACCACCAGTGCGGATTCCCTGAGCCGCCGGAGGTCGCCCCGGGCTTGGAGTTCGCTGGCCACAGTGACCAACGATCGGGGTAACTGGGTCAGCAATCCCGACACCTGCGTCATGACGTTGAGGGCTACCCCGTAAACTCCCGCAGCGGCAGGCCCACCCGCCACCCCCACCGCAACGGCCAGCCCCTGTCGGTATCCCAGACCGGATAACGTAACCAGCAGTGTACTCGACCCCAGATCCACCAACTCCCGCACCTCCCGCACCGGCAGCCACCCCGAGTCGGATGCGTCGTCCCGGGGGATCCCCATGACAATCAGGCCTCTCACCTCCCACGCCATCAAAAGAAGCGGCACCAGGGTCGTGACCAAGACCACCCAGACCAGAGATGTCAGGGTGAGGAGCTCGCCCCATCCCAGCAGGACCACCGCCCAAAAGTATAGGAGCGTACCGACCACACGGGCCCGGTCAATGGCGACGTATCGCTGGAGCCCGGCGAGGAGCCCTTGAACCATGCCGAGAGGCAGGGTTACGGAAACGCCAAGGCCGGTCACGAGAAAGACGTAGGCGGAAATCGGGTGGAGATGCTCCGGAAGCCGGAGCCACCCGGGGACGCTTCCTGCTACGAGGAGCACGATCATCGCCACGAGCGCTCCGGCTGCGGACAGGAGGCACGCCCCGGCCCGCAACACCCGAACAAGGTCACGCTCACTCCCCGCTCCCCTCACCCGGGCCACCATCCGGCCCATGGCGTTGCCTACTCCCAAGTCTGAGAGGACAAGCATCTGGGAGAGTTGACCCACCATGATCCACACGCCGTACTCCACCGGCCCGAGGTGGATCAGGATCACAGGAAGGGTGATGACGCCCGAAATGGTGTTCAAGGCTCGGGCTGCGCTTCCGGACACGGCGGCCGTCATGACCGTCCGCAGGGGCCCCCTCATTCGCTCCGTCTACTGAATCTCGTCAAGTAACGGTAATCGAGGGATCGGCGGCCGAGAATTCGGTCCGAGATCCGAGCCTCGTAGTCGTCTCGATACGTCTCAGCGAACCACCGAACCGTATCGCGCCGCATATCCACCACCACCGTGGCAGGTGGACTGCGGTGGACCAACTCCCTCACATCGGAATTCACCGCTCCAAGGATCTTCCTCCCGTCCTCCCCCTGGAGGGAAGGTCCATCCACAAAGACCAAGTCAAAGTCGCCCTCGGGCAGCGCTTCGTACCTAATCTCCACCCCCCCAGGCCCTGACGTCACCACCCGTGGGGAATGGTGGAGCTTCACCTGGTTCGAAGTCCGAGCCTCCTCGGGCAGAAGCTCACGGGTATGATGGATCCACCGCTCGGTCTCGTCCACCGCCACTAGTGATGCATCGGGGTGGCCCAGTACGTAGGCGGCGAAGATAGGGGTCGTGGACCCGGTTCCCAGTTCCAGGATTCTCCTTGGCTCCAGCTCAAACAGGGTTCGCTCCAACTCCCACAGTTTGTAGGCCTGGAGAGGATGGGATAGGGCGCCGTCGGTCCGGTAACGGTCCACCTGGGTTGACAGGCGCTGGAACGCCTCCGGCTCGGCTTGCCGGAGATGTTCGGAGAGTCGGCGCAGAAAGCGGGCGTCCTGCCAGGCACGGATCTGATGGTAAAATTTCCTAAGTGTGGAGATCATGGCCTCCGTCCGCTCCTCACGGGCAGCCTCATGCGTAGGAACCTCACTTTCTCCAACCCCAGACCAGAAATGCCTGCCCGTGGGTTTCATCACACAGCCAGGGGTTTCGGTCGTACTCCCTGGCCCGATCCTCCAGCATCCGGAGCAGGTGGTTTACCAATACCTCTTCAGCGGACGGCGGCAGGAGGGTGAATGGGAAGCGGATGGAGGGGCTGATCATGGGGAGCGGATAAACCCCTGACGCCTGCAGGCCGTCCAGCGGCAGATTTCGAAGGATCTTCAAGTACGACTCCGAGAGTTCATCGGAGCGATACAGCGCCTCCTTCCCGCCGGCCGCTCCGGCAGAGTCCACCGGTGCTACAACCTCCAAGATCCGGTTGATCCATTCATATTCCTTCTGGACGTTGTCGGGAATCTCCGGCACAACATATCCCAGGAAGAGCCCTCCCGGCGCCAGGATCCGGACCTGGTCCTGAAGGGCCGGAGCCGGGTCTCGGAAGTGCTCCAGGAGGCCAATGGAAACGACCACATCGAACGAGCCGTCCGGGAAGGGGATGGCCGTGGTATCCCCCACAAGGAATCGACCTGCCAGCCCGTAGCGAGCGAACAACCCCGCAGCCGCGTGCATGACCGCTGGAGAGGAATCCAGGAGAGTGCACTCGAATCCAGCCTCTGCGAAGTGGGCGCTCATGCTTCCCCGTCCAGCACCCACCTCCAGAACGCGCTTTCCACCAAACTCCGGGCCCATCAGCTCCTGGAAGAGCCTCCAGTGGCTACGAAAGGCCAACTGGACTTGATTTCGTGGAGGTTCCGGAGCCCAGTGGAGAACTCCGGTCTCTGCCCGGGCTCGCCATGCCCGGTCGAACGCGGCTACGTCTCCTCGGAAATCATCGCCAGCGCCGTTCCCTGCCTGAGCCGTCATGCCGACTCCGTCCCGTCCGGGACCAGACCCCGAGCGAGGAGAAACTCGGCAAGCAGGAAATCCGCCTCTCTGTCCAGGTTCACCGCCCGAGTTTCCGGCACTTCCATGGCTACCACCGTATCTCCGTAAAGTTTGCGTTCACTGCTGATCATTTCGGCACGGAAAACGTACACCAAACCGCTCCGGATCCAAACCGGCTCCAGTTCCTGTCGACGACGCATCCGCTGGTCATCCGACATCACCCACTTCACCGACCGGTCCGGCTGAATATGGAACATGGTGGACGGGTGGCGTTGACCGGCGGGATAGCCACTGATCACCGTATCGGCATCCGTACTCCGAGCAAGTGCAATGGCATCATCCACGTCACCGGGTAGCACGAATGGACTGGTGGGTTGCAGCAACGCGACGCGGTGAAACAGTTCGCCTCTCTGGCGGAACCAGTCCAACGCATGGGCCAGGACATCCACCACAAGAGTGTCGTCCTGCGCCAGTTCGGGCGGGCGGAGGAACGGGGTGTCAACTCCTATCGCACGCGCCACTTCGCAGATTTCCTCGGAGTCGGACGAACAGACCACCCGATCAGGAAGCGTGGCAGTCAGAGCCGCGGTTCCCGCCCAATGCAGAAGCGGTCTTCCACCCAGAAGCTTCAAGTTCTTTCGGGGTACACCCTTGGATCCGGCGCGAGCAGGGATCACCACCAACGTACGTTCAGCGACCATTCATGATTCCTTGGGTGCTTCTTCATTCAGATATCGCAGCGCCTCGCGGGCCATCATTTCTTCGGTGGCGCGCATGGCATCGGTACTGGCACCCCCGATGTGGGGGCTTACCAGGACCCTCCAGTCTTGAGCGGTCATTCGAAGGAGCGGACTACTCTCCCGGCGATGAGTGTGAAGTTCGTGATCCAACACGTCCACTGCGACCCCGCTCAACCGCCCCTCCTCCAGCGCCTCCACTACAGCTTCCTCATCCAGCAGTTCACCCCGGGCGGTGTTTACGAGCATGGCCCCGGGTCGCACCCGGAGGAGAACTTCCCGACTGATGAGCCCATGGTTATCCGGTCTCAGGTCAGCGTGGATGGAAATCACGTCGGCCCATTCCACCAAATCGCTCAGAGGCATTGCAGGACAATCCAACGACTCGAATCGCCCGTTGTCGATATGGGGGTCATACGCCGCGCATTCCATTCCCATGGCCCTTCCCACCCGAGCCATGTAGCCTCCAATACGGCCCAGCCCCACCAAACCCAGCCGTAGGGACGACAGTTGACGTGCCGTGAACCGATCCCGGTCCCACCCGCCATGACGTGTGTGGGCAAACGCTTCTGGCAGCCGTCTCACCAACGAGATTATGAGGCCCAAAGTCAGTTCGCCGGTGCTGGTAATGCGTTCCAGACCTTGGGAGGCATCCCGAAGCGTCAGAACATGAACCCCTCGCTCCTTGAGCTGGGCCAGATCCAGATGCGTGGTTCCTGTGGTGGGAGACACCACCAACTTGAGCGCCGGTAGCTGATTCAAGAGTTCGGGCCCGATGAAATGGCCCAACCGCACCACCAACACCTCGACAGCCTCTGGATTCGCTGCCCCCATCCCCAGACTCACCGGACCAAAACGACCATACTCCCGAAGAGCCGCATCCGAATAATCCGTAGGCTCAAGTACCAAGACCGACGGCGGCATGGTCCTCCAGGTAAGAGAGGCGTTTTTGAGGATATGGCGTGAACGTGCGGAGCGCGGCGACAATCTGGCTCGCTGCCGTGCCGTTGCCGTAGAGGTGGGAGGCCGGATAGCGCCCGTGTGACAATTGCGCCCTAACGGCGGCCTCGATAGTCCTGGCCTCCGGCTCCACGTTCATCAGGTTCGCGCCCCACTCCCGCCCCGCTTGCCGATCCCCCACCAGTACCACGGGAGTCCCCGAGAACGTGGAATCGCGGACGAAGCTACTGGAGTTTCCCACTGCGCACGCCGCGCGCTTCAACAGCTTCTGAAAGACGGGGGGTTCCAGGTTCTTTATGAGGTGGAGCCAAGCGTCGTCGTTATGCTCCCGATAGACCCGCAACGCCTTGCTGATATCGTCAGATCCTGCATCGATGTTTGGCCACAGCCAGACGGTACGATGCTTCATCCGGTCCAACGCCTGGAGCAGTTCCTCGACCCTAGCCCGCTCCTGGGAGAACCGCGTGGTCACCGGATGGTAGATCACCAGGAGAAACGGATCGTCAGGAGCGAAGGTTCCGCCCACGCCCACTTGACGGAAGAGATCCGGTGGCAAGTCATCTCCCAGTGCGTGGAGAATGTAGTCGCCACTTGGGCAGCCCACGTTGTGTACATGGGCCGGGTCTTCGCCCATACGGATAATGTACTCAGCAGACCGGTCCGTGGCCGGGAAGTGGAGGTGGGCGAACTTGGTGATGGCATGGCGGGTGCTCTCGTCGATGCTCCCGCTGGCCTCGCCGCCCTGAATATGTGCAATTGGCACATTCATGTATGCCGCCGCCACGGAGGCCGCCAACGCCTCATAGCGGTCCCCGATCAAGAGAACGATATCTGGATCGAGTCGCTGGAATTCCGTGGAGAACTCGATGACACCCAAACCCACTGATTTCGCCATGGTCGCCGGAACCGAGCCCTCCACCTCCAGAAAAACCCGGCCATCCACCTTGAAGCCATCCCGCTGAACTACGTGCTCAGCCTGACCAAACCTCTCCAGCAACATCGTGCCAGCACAAACCGTCAAGAGTTCCAGCTCCGGGTCCCTCTGGATGGCCTTCATCACCGGCCACATGCGCCCATAGTTGGCCCGATCCACCAAGATAACCAAGATACGACGTACCTTCGTCCGCTGCCTATCCACCACTATTCCAAATCCTCCTGGAGAATGCGCTCGTCTAGCTTCACTGATCTGCGCAGTACGCGTCCCACCAACCCCTTCATCATTTCCGGCGGGAGCCCGTCTCCAGGCTTCTTCAACGCCATATCGCCGCCCTCGAGCAGATGGCCGTCCCGGAGATCTCGGGCCGCCACGATGCTCTTCGTAAAGAGCTCACGCATCCCAGAAAATTCGGCTGCCGCCGCATCCTTACTTACGGGATGAGACCGCGCTCGGTCCACCGCGTCCAGGTCAGCGACAAGTTGGGACAGTTCCTCGGGAGTCAGGGACGCCGGTACATCCGGCCCAAATGCCTGCCTGTGGAAGGTCAGATGGACTTCCACGGCCGACGCGCCCATCACGCGCGCCGCGATCCCGGCCGCAACTCTCCCTGAGTGGTCACTGAACCCCACCGGCACTCCGTATCGGGCGGACATCTCCGGAATGAGGTTCAGCCCCCACTCCTCTGGTGGGCACGGGTACCGACTGGTGCACTGGAACAGCATCCAGGGGGCTCGCGCCGAGTCGAGCAACTTCGCACAACGATCCAACTCCGCCCAGTCGCTCATCCCGGAGCTCAAGAGAATAGGCAGACCGGTGTCAGCCATCCGGTCCAGCAAGGGGAGGTTCGATACTTCCCCGGAACCTACCTTCCACGCCGGAACTCCAACCTCCATGAGCAGGTCGACAGCCTCCAGACTGAAAGGGCTGCTCAGAAAGCTCAGTCCATGCGTGCGAGCCCGTGATTGGATCTGCTGCCACTGCGCCAAGGAAAACGCCGTTCTCTTCCAGTAGTCGAAACGAGTCTGATCCTGAGGAAAGACCGGAACCCGGAAGCGTTCGCGAACCGTGCTCTCCGCCTCAGGGATATGGGTTTGAAACTTCACGGCCTGGACCCCGGTCTGGGCCGCCGCATCCACAAAAGCCAGGGCGGAACCCAACGAGCCATCGTGGGCCAAGCCCACCTCCGCGATGACGTAGGTCGCATGGTCTCCCCCGACCTGTACGCCCTCGATCTCAACTTCGGCCGGAATCGTCATGACCGAGGCTTGCCTTCCAGATTCACTGCCCCGGCCGCAGGCCTGGAAGCCTCCCGCCCCACCCAATCCGGTACCGGCAACGCTTCCTCCTCCTCGTCCTGACCCGGCATGGGCCACCTGCGCTCCACCATCAGGTAGAAAACCCCCAGCATCACCGCGGCCACCGCAAGGATCGGTGGCAGACGAGCCGGATCCAGGGCCGCCCAGAGGGTCAGTGCCAGGAGCGCCACATTCACCACCATGAGTCCAGCGGTGACGCGGGCGTGGCCCCACCCACCCACAGCCAGGCGCTGGTAGGCATGCTTTCGGTGGGGGGCCCACCAGCGCTCCCTGCGAAGCACCCTCCTGGAGAGTGTCAGGGTGGCATCGAAGACGAATACGCCCAGGAGGAGCACCCACAGCGAGATGGGCATGGCGCCGGCGTTCTCGCTGGCCACACTCATGACCCCGAACAGATAACCCAGGAAGCCGGCTCCCACGTCTCCCATGAAGATCCGCGCCGGCGGACGGTTCCATCCCAGGAAGCCCAGGCTGGCACCCGACACCACCAACGCCAAGAGGCTCAGACCGGGAAACCCCATCCACCACAGCAGCCCCCCGGCCGAGGCTCCCACAAAGAGGGCCTCCCCCCCGGCGAAGCCGTCGATGCCATCCATGAAGTTGTAGAGGTTGATGGCCCAGACGATCCCCAGGGCCCCGATGGCGTACCCTACGCCTCCCAAAGACAGTTGCCATAGCCCCAGATCCAGCTCCGGAAGCCCCCCCAACAAGGCCAGAGCCAGGAACGCCGAAGCGAAGTGCACCACGATGCGCACCTTGGGTGAGAGAGAGCGCCGGTCGTCCGTCCAGCCCACCCAGGCCAATGCGCTCCCGCCCACGGCGATGGCCAGGGCCAGGGGCATTCCAATCCACCCCAGGCCCCAGAGCACCACCGTGCCGGCCAGTGTCACCATCACGATGGCGAGCCCGGCTCCCCTCGGCTTGGGAGTGGTGTGGGAACTCCGGCCGTTGGGGATATCGAACAGGTGGCGGCGCCTCATGGCGTATTTCAGCACGGCCCTGGAAAGGACCCATCCCGCTGTGGAAGCCAGGAGGAAAACGCCCACCGCCAGGATCCAACTCGACTCATCCAGTTGGGGGATCATGGCATGGCCCCCCGGGTGGCCGGCACCGCAGCCCGGATGGCCGCTACCACCCGCTCCAACTCTCCTTCCGTGAGGCTCGAGCCCGACGGAAGGCAGAGTCCCCGCTCGAAGATCTCCTCCGCCACCCCGCCGCCCAGCGCCGGGTAGCCCTGGAACACGGGCTGCATGTGCATGGGCTTCCAGATGGGCCGGGCGTCGATGTTCTCCCTCCGGAGGGCCCTGCGCAGGTCTTCCCGGCTTGCTCCGAAGCGGGTGGGATCCACGGTGAGGGTGGTGAGCCAGCGGCTGTGCCGACCCCACTCCGCCTCCGGCATGAATTCCAGCCCTGGCAGATCTCCCAGGGCTTCCTGATAGTATGCGAAGTTCCGCCTACGGGCCTCCACCCGTTCTTCCAGCACCCGGATCTGGCCCCGACCGATACCGGCCAGGACGTTGCTCAGCCGATAGTTGTAGCCGATCTCTGCATGCTCGTAGTGGGGGGCCGGCTCCCGGGCCTGGGTGGCCAACTTCCGAGCCCGCTGCACCAGGGCTTCATCGTCGGACACCAGCATCCCACCGCCTGAGGTGGTGATGATCTTGTTTCCGTTGAACGAGTAGATCCCCACCGTGCCGAAGGTCCCGGGACTCCGGCCACGGTAGGTGGCCCCCAGACACTCGGCGGCGTCTTCCACCACGGGCACTCCATAGCGGGCGCAGGCCGCCAGAATGGGATCCAGGTTGGCTGACTGCCCGTACAGGTGCACCACCACCACGGCCTTGGGGAGCCGACCCTCCCGCCCTCGCTGCTCCAGCGCCTCCTCCAGGAGGGCTGGGTCCATGTTCCACGATTCCCGCTCACTGTCGACGAAAAACGGGGTGGCACCCAGATATCGAGCGGGGGTCACAGAGGCGAAGAAGGTGAGGGTAGACACGAACACTTCGTCACCCTCCCCAACCCCCACCAACTGCAGGGCCAGATGGAGGGCAGCCGTTCCGGAAACCAGAGCCGCAGCGTGGGACGCTCCCGTGGCCTCACAGAAATCCCTCTCGAAGCCCTCGATATGGGGGCCCACCGGCGCAATCCAGTTGGATGCGAACGCCTCGGCCACGTACTTCTCTTCCAACTCACCCATGTGAGGCGGTGAGAGGAAGATCCGGGGTTTCTTTCCGTCACGACTACTCAAGCTGCCATCCCTGTGGGCGTTCACGTAGGGTACGAGCCGGTACGCCCGCCACCACGGTATTGGAGGGCACATCCCGGTGCACCACTGCCCCGGCCCCCACCACCGACCAGGCACCCACCGTCACTCCCGGGAGCACCACGGCTCCGGTACCGATTTCCGCACCCTCTGCCACCTCCACAACCCCGGACAGACACACACCCGGCGAGAGGACTGCGTACTCGCCAATCACCACATCGTGCCCCAGGGCGCACCCGGGGTTCACCAGGCAGCCTTCCCCCACCTCGATGTCCACGGTCAAGGTGGACCCCACGTTCACCACAGCCCCCGCGTTCACCTGTACCCGAGGACCCGGGATAACGGAAGGATGCACCAAGGTAGCCAGTGTGCCACCCGCGTCCAGAACCCGCCTGCCAAGTCGTCGGCGCAGAGCCGGAGCCCCCACGCCCAGGGCCACATGGAGTCCTTCCACCCAGGCGCCTTCGCCGGAAAGCCACTCCGCACCTCCCAGCACGGGAAGTCCCCCGCGAATGGCCCGGTTCAGCTCCAGGTTGTCATCCAGAAAGCCCAGGACGTCCCATTCCGCCATGGCTTCGGCCAACGCCACCAACTCCCGGCCCAGCCCTCCTGCACCGTAGACCACCAACGGACGGGTCAACCGGAACCCTCGGTGGAGGACCTCTCAGGCGAGTCAGAACCCTGGAACTCCTGCATGGTAGCCTCTCCCTCCTGGTGGATGCCGTGACCACGGAGCACCACCCACACGGTGCGCCACAACACGGAAAGGTCGAGGAGCAGGCTCCGATGGTCAACATACCAGACATCCAGCCGAAACCGATCTTCCCACCCCACCGCGTTCCGACCGTGGACCTGCGCCCACCCGGTGATGCCGGGAGGCACTTCATGCCGTCGGGCCTGTTCCGAGGAATAACGGCCCAGATACTGGGGAAGGAGGGGGCGTGGACCCACCATGCTCATCTCGCCCCGAAGCACGTTCCACAGGGTGGGAAGTTCATCCAGGCTGGTGCGCCGCAGGAACCGGCCCAGGGGGGTCAGCCGGTCCCGGTCCGGCAGGAGCTCCCCGTCGGCGTCTCGCCCTTCCGTCATGGTGCGGAACTTCACCAGTTCGAACGGCCGCCCACCCAGCCCCAGCCGGGTCTGTCTGAAGAGGACCGGGGAGCCCTGAAAGAGGCGCAGCCCGAGGGCCACGAAGGCCATCACGGGCAGCGCCAGCGCTCCGCCTGCCACCACCAGGCCGAGATCCACGGCACGCTTGGAAATGGGGAACGGCGTCCCCCTCGTATCGTTCACCACCTCACGCACTTCCTTGACGCTTCCTCCACCTGATGTTCTTCTAACCGCGAAGCGAAGGTAGGCGCCTCTGGAAGCGGTGGCGAGCGCCGACACCGTTCCAGGCCACTTCCCTTCCCCCTGCGCCAAGCTCTCTCCGGGAGACCCCCACCCTGGCCGTTTCCACCGTGGCGCCCCTCTGGCAGGCATCTGGAGTCTATCTCCTGGCTCGGCTCGTGCCGGCGGCTGTGGCCCTGGTATCGGCTCCGGTCTTCCTGCGCCTCATCGGGCCCGGCGAATTCGGTGCCTTCTCTCTGGTCATGGCGTTTCTCCTGCTACTGGGCAATACCGGCGCCACGTGGGTCACCCAGGGAATTCTCCGCTACCGTACCCTGGAGGGTGCGGGCCAGGAACTTCAGCCGGTGGTGCGGCGCGGCACCCGACTCACGGCCTTGGTGGTCACCCTCACCGGACTGGTTGGAGTGTGGGCGCTGGGGGTGGGCTCCCTGCCTGTGGTGCTCCTGGCGGGGGCCGTTCTCATCTCTCACGTGCACTTCAGCGTGGCCTTCGCCTGGAGTCAGTCTCGTGGCGATCCCTGGCGGATTCTCCGAGCCGAGGGAGTCCGGGCCCTCCTCCAGTTTGGGCTTCCCCTGGGCCTCCTCCTGGCAATGGGGATCCGAACCTGGCCTCCCCTGCTCCTGGGGGTTCTGGGGGGCACGCTGGCTGCGCAGATGCTCCTGTGGAACGGGGCTCGCCACCCGCCCGCCCCCGGGGATGAACGGACGGTTTCAGAAAGCCAGGGAACCATCTCCCTTTCCCGGCTCTGGCGCTACGGTGCGCCCCTGGCCCTCTGGATGGCCATTTCCATCCTCCTGAACCTCTCGGACCGCTTCCTCATCGACCTACTCCTCTCCCGGGAGGATGTGGGGCTGTATTCAGCCATCTATGATGTGGTCTACCGTGGCACGGGTTTGCTCCTGGCCCCGGTGGTCCTGGCCGCCCATCCTGTCATCATGAACAATTGGAACCAGGGAGACGTGAAGGGGGCAAAACGCACCATGCGCAAAGCCGGGATTCTCATGGCCGTACTGGGGGCGCTGCTCCTGGCGGGGTGGGTCGTCATGGCAAACCCGGCGGTGGCGCTGATTACGGGAAGCCAGGCTACGGCCCATCTCAGCGATCTTGTCTGGCCGGTGGCTGCCGGGGCCGTGGCCTGGCAGTTGGCCATGGTGGGGCACAAACCACTGGAACTGCTGGAGCGCACCGGCCTCATGGTGGCCCTGGTGTCGGTGGCCTTGGCGGCCAATGTGGTGGGTAATCTGATCCTGCTCCCCCGAGTGGGGTTGGTGGGGGCGGCCTGGTCTACCCTTCTGGGCGGACTGCTCTACCTGATGGGCGTTGTGGGAGTCACGCGATGGGGACCGGTGGGAGTCACCCAGTGGGGGCAGGGACGAGCGCATCCATGATGACCCCGTCGCCCTCGCGCCTCCTGGACATCGTCATCGTGAACTGGAATTCGGGCGAAGCCCTGGCGGCGTGCCTCGCCAGCCTGGCCGGCATATCCGATCTGGAATCCGTGGTGTCGGTGGTGGTGGTGGACAACGCATCGTCCGACGGTTCAGACGGGGCTCTCATGGAGGCCGACCCTTCCCTGCCCCTCGCGATTCGTCGGAACCAGAAAAATCTGGGTTTTGGCGCCGGTTGCAATCAGGGGGCTGCACCGGGCACGGCTCCCTACCTTCTCTTCCTGAATCCCGACACCGACGTTCAGGACGGAGCCCTGACCCGGGTACTGGAATTCCTGGAGGCCACGGAGAATCAGGGATACGGGATCGCTGGCGGGCCCTTGCGAGAGCCTTCCGGGAAGGTGAGCCGCACCTGTGCCCGCTTCCCCACTCCCGGGAACCTGGCCCTTCAAAGCATGGGTTTGGATCGCCTCCCCTGGATTCGCCGGTGGGGGCGCTACATGCGGGAGTGGGACCATCGCTCCACTCGCCGGGTGGATCAGATCATGGGAGCTTTCCTGTTCATCCGACGATCCGTGTTCCAGTCCCTGGGGGGGTTCGACGAGCGATTCTTCGTGTACTGGGAAGATGTGGACCTCTGTCGAAGGGCGGCTTCTCTGGGCCAACTGGCCGCTTTCGTCCAGGGGCCGGGCGTGGTGCACGAAGGCGGGGTGAGTTCCGGCACAGTGAAAGACCTGCGCCTGTTCTACAGTCTGCGCAGCCGCATCCAGTACGGGCGGAAGCATTTCCTTTCCCGGGGGGCACGGATGACCGAGTTTGTGGCTCGTGGGGTGGAAATCCCTCTCCGGAGTTTGCGCGCCCGCCTGAAGGGAGACTCCACGGGTGCCTCCGGGGTAAAACGAGCCGCGACACTGCTGGACGAGTGGCTTCTCGCCAACCCTCACCCGCCCCCTCCCTCCCCATCCCCCGAGGTCCCATGAGGGTTGCCCTCTTCACTCGCTATGGCATGAAGGGCGCCTCCTCTCGGGTGCGCAGCCTTCAGTTCCTTCCCTGGCTCCGGGCACAGGGCGTGGAGGTGGAACCCTTCCCCCTCCTGGACGATGGGTATCTGGAGGCGCTGTACACCCGAGGACGTCGCCCATTGGGATCTTTGGTCACCGCATACATCCGGAGGGTGCGTCAGCTCCGTCACGTGAGCCGAGCGACGGGGGCCGGCGCTTTCCATCTGACGTGGGTGGAGAAGGAACTCCTTCCCTGGCTTCCATTTGCGTGGGAAAACCGACTTCTGGGAAACGAAATTCCTGTTGTGGCCGACTACGACGACGCCATATTCCATCAGTACGATCAGAGCCCCCGCGCCCTGGTGCGCCTGGTCCTGGCAGACAAGATCGACCGGATCATGGCGCACGCCCGGGTGGTCACCGTCGGAAACGAGTACCTGGCTGGCCGGGCCCGGGATGCGGGAGCACGCCAGGTGGAAGTTCTCCCCAGCGTGGTGCCCATGGAACGTTATCCGGAACCGGTGGAGTCCAGCCCGACGAAGGCCGGGTCGCCCGCTGACTCCGCGGGCGACCCGTTTGTGTTGGGATGGATCGGCACACCCATCACGGCCAGATATCTCCGGGATATCGCCCCTGTACTGGCTGAGGTGACAGAGAGTCACGGCGTGAGCCTCCGCACCGTGGGATCCGGCCCCCTGGATCTCCCCGGGGTGTCGGTTGACGTCCGGCCCTGGACCTTGGAAGATGAAGGGGCCGAGGTGGCCGGGTTCCACGCCGGGATCATGCCCCTCAGAGACGGGCCGTGGGAGCGGGGAAAGTGCGGCTACAAACTGGTGCAGTACATGGCCGCCGGCCGGCCGGTGGTTGCGTCGTCGGTGGGTGCTGCCCGGGACATCGTGGTGGACGGCGAGACCGGTTTCCTGGTGAGGGGGCCGGGAGAATGGGCCCGATCCATCCGCTGGTTGGTGGAACACCCGGATGAAGCGCGGGTCATGGGCATGAAGGCCCGGGAACGAGCCCGGGCACTCTACTCCGTGGAGGCGGTGGCTCCCCACCTTCTCCGAATCTTCCAGGAGGCGATACAGGCAGCATGAGCCGGATTGCCGTTCTGGGGAGTTTCGCAGACTCCCTCATCATCTTCCGCGGGCTGCTGCTGGAGCGGCTCCGGGCCCAGGGCCACGAGGTCATGGCTCTGGCACCGGAAGCGCCCCCCCGCATTCGGGAAGCGCTGGAAGATATGGGGGTGGTGTTCACCGAGGTCCCCCTGGAACGCACGGGTCTGAACCCGTTCCAAGACCTGGAGACGCGGCGCTTCCTCACCGACGAGTTCGAACGTTTCAAGCCCCATCTCCTCCTTTCTTATACCATCAAGCCCGTGATCTACGGCTCCATGGCGGCCCGGAAGGCTGGGGTGCCGGCCATCTACTCCATGATCACCGGAGCAGGGTTTGGATTCGGCGGCAGCCGCAAGGAGAAGGCGCTGAGCCCCGTCATCCGGCGGATGTACCGCTCGGCCCTGTCGGCCAACCGGGCCGTTTTCTTCCAGAATCCCGACGACCGCGCTCTCTTCCTCCGCAACGGCCTGGTGCGACCGGAGCAGGTGGTCCTCATCCCCGGTTCCGGCGTAGACCTGGAAGCCTTCACACCGGTGCCTTTCCCCAAGGACCCCCCGCTGGTCTTCCTCCTCATCGCTCGGCTCCTCCGGGAGAAGGGCATCGAGGAGTACGCCGATGCCGCCCGCCTACTGAGGAGTCGCTACTCCGACGTGCGCTTCGTGCTGGTGGGCCCGCTGGACGATCATCCCGACGGCATCACCCGGGAAGAGGTACGGAAGTGGGAAGTGGAAGGGGTGCTGGAGTACAAGGGACATCAGGAAGATGTGCGCCCCTTCATCGCAGACGCTTCCGTTTACGTGCTCCCTTCCTATCGGGAAGGGACGCCTCGTTCCGTCCTGGAAGCCATGGCCATGGGACGGCCCATCATCACCACGGACGTTCCCGGCTGCCGGGAGACGGTGCGCCCCTGGGTGAACGGCTTCCTGGTGCCCCCCCGGGACCCCCTGGGGCTGGCCCTGGCCATGGAGCGCTTCCTCCGACGCCCGGAACTGGTGCCCGCCATGGGACGCAGGAGCCGGGAGGAGGCGGAGGCCCGCTTCGACGTCCATGTGGTGAACGACATCATCCTGGACACCCTGGGGCTGGCGGATGAAGGTCCCAACGGGCAGTCCAATGGCCCACCCCACGCCCTCAGTGCCGGAGGAGACGCGGCCTGACGGTGAGGGAACCGGTGTAGGTGCGGAAGTCCACCCGGCCGGGGGTGTTCCAGCTCACGTCGGGATTGAAGAAGTAGTAGTTGAAGCGGTCACTCCCCAGAACTTCGGCTTCCACGTCCAGCCATCCGATGTGCAGGGCCCCCCGCACACCGAGGAATACCTGGGCATCGAAGGCGTGGATGGTGCGACGCCCAAACGCCGGCCTCTGGGTCCTGCTGCGGTAGAAGGCATCGGTCTCCCACCTGATCCGCCCTCCGTGTAGGCCCACGCTCCACCAATCACCCAGCACATCCAGGGCCAGCCACTGCCCGGATCCTCCAGGACCGAAGGATGCCCCCAGGGGTCGTCCCCTGTGGGTGTAGCCTTCCGGCACCACCTCACTGGTGTAGAAGCTGTGGGCCTCCCGGTGGTGGAAGGCCGAACTCTCCTCCACGTTGGTGACCTCGCCGTGGAGTCGGAGGAGGGGGGCGGCCCAGCCGGGCATGGCACCCACCCATTCCGCTCCCAACGTGTAGCCCTGGGAGTAGTGAGGGGCCGTGAGGAGATCCTTGATGCTCACGGGAAGTCGGTGCCGGACCCACTCCCCGTAGACCTGAAACCCATCCTCGGGTAGGATCCACCGAGCCCAGAGCCCGGTGAGCTGCTCCTTCTCAGGCTGCCAACGGGGCTCTCCCTCCGCCGGTGTCAGGGACGGAGCCCGATCCCAGTTGATGAGTGGGTCCAGTCCAGATTGCAGCACATCGCCCCAGCCTTCGGCGCCACCGTACAGGGAGCGTACAAACCCGAATTCCAGCCCATCATCAGCCAAGGGCGGGCGGTAGACCAGGGCCATGGCCCCCAACGATCGGCGCCCTGCATCGCTCTCCACGAAGTAGTCGGACGATCGGAGCTCACCTGCCAGCAGGAGCCCTTCCAAGGATCCAAAACGGCCCTCCAAAGGTTCCCGAAGCTGCACGAAGACATGGGGAAACCCCGGGGCGTTGGCACTCAACACCAGGGGATTCAACATGGCTGGACCCCAGGAGCGGTTCTCGGTGGAGGCGCCCACGGTCCATCCCCCCAGCCGCATGGCCAGCGTCGATTGCCCCGAGTGGACCCCGGTGACGGCCTCCGGTCCGAAGCGTTGGGGGAGGTCGATGGATGCGCTCCCGGCATTGATCCAGAACGTCTCCACCCCTCCTGTATGCCAGGGAGAGGAGTAGGGAGAACGCTCAGGGACCAGGGCATCCACCAGAAGGTGTGAGCGGTTTTCAGACCAGGTGAACTCCGGGGCGAAAATGGCCTCGATCCTCCCCCAGCGGGCATGGAATCCGCCGGAGAGCCGAGTGTTCCAGCCCCGACCGGCCCAGAGGGGGCCTTCCTCCCGGGAGAATGGGAGCTCGGAGTTCCCCACCAACCGGACTTCCGGGGTGAGCGGGCGAAGGGCCAGGGAGCAGTGCCTTGGGATGGAGTCCACGCCCAGCAGCTCGTTGGAAACCGACCGGAGGAGCGGCCAGTGGCTGCGGTTCTCAGCCGCTTCCAGCGGTCCGGCCCTGGAGGACGCGTGCCGCAGGAGGGTCCAGGCCGCCGGCGCATCCTGATAGATGCCCAGCCCGCACGGAGTCTGGGCACTCGCATCGGCCGGACTCCAGAGGGGTAGGGCGAATACCACTGCCCACATAGCCCGGATGCATGATATCCTGGCTTTGCGGGGTGGGTGTGGCTGCGCTTGGTGGGTCATGGCTCCAGAGTCTATCTACCTCTGGCCCGGATTCCAAGCGCCCGTCAAAGTGCCCAGCCGGATCCCAGGAGCGTGGCTTGTATTGCCGGCCTCAAGCCATCACCTTCCCGTTGCCATGTACGAACCATCCTGCGCCCATCCCTTCCTGCGCTCAATCAGCACCGCCCTCGCGGTGGCGGTGCTGAGTCAAGGACTATCCCCACTCCCCACCCACGCTCAGGTCGTGGTTCCACCCCAGGGAGAGATGGAGCAGTACCTGCGACTGCTTCAAGTCACGGGACGAGCGCCGCTCCATCCCTGGTCTGTCCGGGGCTTTGGGCCCCGAGAGATCCAGACACTACTTCCCCGGGGTGACGACGACCCATGGTCCCATCTCATTCCCAGGGCTTCCCACGCCTCTGCAACTGGCCTGCGGGCCCGCCTCCTGCCCACCTCCGTTCGCGGCATCTTCAACAGCCACTACCCCCTGGACCGGAACGATGGGGTGACGTGGGCCGGCAAGGGCGTCACGGGGGAAGTCCGTTTCGGCGGCGCCATGGAGTGGGGTCCCCTCACAGTGGTAGCCGAACCGGTGGCTTTCTGGAGCCAGAATCGCGACTTCCAGCTGGCGCCCACGCTCCGGGAAGGAAGGGAGCGCTTCGCCGAGTACCGCTTCGTGAACACCGGCATCGATCATCCCCAGAGATATGGGCCCGGCTCCTACGCCCGATTGGACGCGGGGAACTCCCAGATCCGTCTGGATTTCCTGTACGTGGCACTGGGTTTCAGTACTGGCCATCAGGTATGGGGCCCCGGGCAGGAACAGCCGGTGATCTTGGGCACGAATGCCCCTGGTTTCCCTCATATATTTTTAGGCACCTCCGAACCCGTGAACATCTGGCTGGGCACGGTATCGGGTCGCGTCAGTTGGGGGCGACTCTCCCAGACCGGCTGGGCTCTCCTGCCGGATCCGCCCGCCCATCGGCTCATGTCAGGGGTCGTGGGCACCTTCTCCCCCCGCTGGATTCCCAATCTGGAGGTGGGGGCCGGACGCTTCTTCCATGAGGCCTGGCCGGACGATGGGTTGCGGCTGGAAGACTTCCGTCGTCCCATCGAACCGTTCTTGAAAGAGACCTTGCGGGAGCGGTTTCCCGATACCACTGGCGAGAATCCCCTGGACCGGGTGGGGCTCCGCCCGGAGAATCAGCTGGCGTCGTTCTTCGCTCGATGGGTCTTTCCCGCCTCAGGCTTCGAGGCCTACCTGGAATGGGGCAAGGAAGACCACTCCTTTGACCTGAGGGATTTGTTCCTCCGCCCAGACAACCAGTCCGGCTACCTGATTGGCTTTCGGAAGGTCTGGGAGGGTCGTGCAGAGACTCCCCGATGGAGTCAACTCCGTGGAGAGCTCCTGAACCTGAAGATCGGACCCCTCCGGCAGGTCCAGGGCTACGCGCCATTCTACGTACATATGTTCAGCGACGAACAAGGGCGCACCCGTCAGGGGCATACCCACCGGGGCCGGATCCTGGGGGCTCCGGCGGGATACGGAGGCGCGGGATCCCACCTGGCTTGGGATCGATACGAGCCTTGGGGCCGCTGGACGCTGAAAGCCGCGCGGGAACTGCGCACCGACCGCCCGCTCTCCGTGTCGGTGTGGGAGGGCCGGCCCATGCCCACCGCCGCCGATGTAGGACCAGACGTACTCTACGCCCTTGGCGGGGAGGCCGTCCTGTTTCGTGGAAGGTACACCTTCCACGGGGGACTTACCGGGGCCTACAACTTCAACCGCTACTACCTCTCCAACGAGCCGAACCTCCGGCTGGATTTTGGAGTGAAAGCTGCGTTTTGACGTTTTCAGATCCGCTCCCTACATGGCCTCCGGGTGCAGTGTGAGGTGCCGAACTCCAATTGGATGCTCCGGATCCTCTTGGATCATGGTAGCAGGATCATCCCCTTATTTTACCCAGACGGGGCGCCCTTCCGTATTCCAGTTAAGTGAAATCGGCAGCAGATCCCTTGGGAATTCAGTCGATCTGCCGCGGACCCAGCGAGCCAGGGACTCCAAGCTTTCCTGCCCTCCAACGACACTGAGGTTGACCGTACGACCATGGGGCGGCCACGAGAGCGACCACCGGCTCACGGCAAAATCCTGCGCCGCCACAATTCCCATTTGGCGGAGGGCGTAGCGGAGAACTCCAGCGGAGGAGCCGTGCGGGATCCTGGCACGAACCTGTCCCACGTCCTCTGGTTCGACCCGCTCGGCGATTACGTTGATCTTCGTGGTCGTGTTGTGATCCTCAACGATGGAGAATCCCGCCCTCCGCAGCATAAGGTCCGTGGTGAGGGGGCTCCAGGAGTGCGTATGCAACACGAACATGACCGATTGGATCGTGGCCTCTCCCATAACGTTTGGCCACGCCAGAAACACCTTTCCTTCCGGCGCCACATGGTCATGGATGCCTCTCAGGACAGCCAAGGGGTTGAAAAGGTGCTCGAAGACATGGTGGGAGATCACCAGATCCCAGGGCGAACCCTGCAGGAACTCTGGCGCAGTGAAGGCCTCTTCCGCCCCCATGACAAGGACGCGACCACTTAGTAGCCGGGCTGCGAAGCGAGCCCGATGTCTTGAGGGCTCCAGCCCTAGAACCTCAGCCCCCTTGGCTGCAAATGGCTGAAGATTGTTCCCGAACCCGCAACCAATGTCCAACACTCGAGTCTCCGGGCGGGCGTGTTTCTCTGCAAGCCTCAACGCCCAGGGAAGAGGCTCAGTCCGGGGCTCCCTCCGAAGAGCCTCGTCCCATGAGGATGCATAGAAGTCCGCAAGCCAAGAGGGGGAAGGTGGAGTGAGTTGTCCAGCCATCCCACAGGTTTCGCAGATCCCCCACTCGTGAGCATGGGTGCGTGCCAAGTTACACACCGAGAAAACAGTGACCAGGTCGCCCTCGCAGATCCGACAATACGAGAGGCGAGGCCAAGGAACCCCGGAGTCTTCACCCGGACGGGGGAAACGGATTCCTGATGGGTCACTTCCCTCTTCCCATTCCCCTCGCAATCCCAGCCCTTGGTGCCGGGAGCCGCCTGGGTGTGAGGTGGAATCAGTTCCGTGCCCAAACCGCGGCACGAAGACCGGGAACCGCTTCGACGCCGCTCCATCCCGCCTTATGAGGAGGGGGCGTTCTTCAGACAGCCACCGGTTCCGCAATACAGCGATCAACTCATCCCAGCGCAAGGCAACCCCGATACAATACAGTACGAACGGTCATTTATGAGCCCCGAGGACCTTACCTTCCAGGGGGTTCAGATCCTCAGACCAGAAGTTCCTGAGAAGGTCACCCTTCTGCCAGAACCAGGGTAGGACGAAGGCAAAGGGAGTCATGTATTGGAAGGCAAGTAGGACTCGGGGCTTGCGACCCTCACGCGAACCAAAATGAAAACATCGACTCGTGTCTACCATGGCCAACGACCCCGCAGCACCAGTCAGCCGATGTAACTGAACATCGGTTCCAGAGCCATAGACCCTCTCGTCGGTGAGACGCTTTGAGGAGGCAGTCATCCGATACCCGATCCGGCGGGCGATCTCCTGGGACTTGTCCGCCTGGATCAGCGAGAATGGACCGCAATCATCGTCCACATCCTCGATGAAGACAAATCCCTTGATCTGGCGGAAGTCCTCGTGGTCGAGATGGAACTCCTGGCTACTACCATGATGCCTCTCGTCGTTCGGCGAATACCAGACCGAGATATAGGTGAGCAGTGGCACTGCACCCAGGTATCGAGCCGCAGCCCCCACGAGTGTGGGGTGGGTCACGAGTTTATAGACTGCGGATCCTCGATCAAAATCACTGGCCTGGAAAAGCTGCAGCAAATAGGGCTTTTTGGACGCAGCCTTCTCCGCTTGGATGTCCAGGCGAGCAACCCTCGCCCTGACTTCCTCCACTGCTTCCGCCAACGGAAGATCCCCGACCTCTTGGGTGGAAAGCTTAACGAAGCCACGATCTTCAGGGATTAGAAGTGCTTCCGGCACCGGTTCCCGCTCGATCCCGATGCAGCGGCTGAGATATGTACCGCCGTGGAGGTATCTGGACGCCTTGTGGTATAGGGAACGGGAGAAGCCGCCACGGAACCTGAAGTAACTGCCCGGATTGGCGAGACGTCGCCGTATCCGGCCAACAGGCGAGAGGTTCTCCGACCCGACCGCGCTCTCTTGGTTCACGGTCTGAGAAATCATATAGTAACTCCGTTCAAGGATTTTCAGTTAGTGAAAGGCCAAGTTGAAATGCAGGGGACGATCAGGCTTCCTATCCCTTGGGCTCGAAGCTCCGGAGCAATGGGAACGAGCCGCGTAACCGAACTTTCAGCGCCTCCCAGGTTCACCCGATCCCGGCTCCTCAGATCATCGCTGAGCCAGCGGGCGAACCCCAGTCTTGCCACGACCCAGACGCTGAGGATGTCAGAGAACTCTCCTCCGGCGCCGACGCCAAGGCCACGTGGAGTTCTTGGCAATCGTATGATGGGCTCCGCCCGCCATCTCCCGCTTTAGACGAGCCTTGCTTCAGTTTACCTCCATTAAGTGGGCGCGGTCAATCGCCCACTACATTGGTCGCCTCGGGATCCCGACGGAGGACCGGCCCCGTTCGCCGTCGTCGTCTCCACGACGTGGGGCCCACCTCTACCATATCACCGCCATATACTGGCTTGACCCAGAGGCTCCCAGTCCGATATACCTGTCCATGGTCGTCCAGCATCGAGGGATGCCAACCCCTTGGCTCTCGCAAGTCCCGGGTTGCCCCAGCTCACAGGTGAACGTTGGCTTTCCTCGGGGCCAGCCATCCCTTCTGGCTATCTCGCGTCAAGGACGCATCACCCCTGCGGCGCCTGACCTTCCGCACGGTTGCATCTTGGTCTGAACGGAGCGGTAAACCTGAACCGATACCAAGTCTCAAACGAATCCGGCCCGTTGCGGGATCCAGGTCTCACCTTTGCGTTCTGATTCGCAGCAGGCTCCTCTCGCATCAATCCGCATTGGCATCGATGCGTCCAACCTCCGAGCAGGTGGCGGCATCACCTACCTCAAGGGGATCCTCGGCAGCCTCCCCTCCGCCCCTTCGCGGCTGGAGTCCGTGACCCTTTGGGGGGGACGCTCCACCCTGGACCAACTTCCCGATGTTCCAAGGCTGACAAAGGTCCCGCTCCCCCATCTGGATGGTGAGCTCTTTCGGTTCGACTGGAAGTTCTTGACGCGAACGGCATGGCAATGGACCGAGCTGCCTCGGTTGCTGGCCCGGGCAAACTGTCACATCCTCCTCCAGCCAGGTGGCACCCTCACCCGGTCGGGACGGGGCATCCCTGCGGTAACCATCTCCCGAAACATGCTTCCCTTCAGCCCCAGAGAGATGCGTCAGTATGGCTTCTCCCTGGACCTCCTGCGTCTTCTCTTGCTCCGAGCGTGGCAACTCTCCTCCTTCACTCGGGCGGACGGTGTCATCTTCCTCACCCCATACGCCCGGGAGATCATCGAGCCACTCCTCCCGCCCTCCACCTCCCGGAAGGTGCGAGTCATTCCCCACGGAGTCGGGGAAGGATTTCATCCAGCTGCGTTCACATCCAAATCTGCATCACCCGACCGACGCGCATTTCGATGGGTGTACGTTTCCACTGTGGATGCGTACAAGCATCACCGAGAGGTGGTGGAAGCCATGGCGATCCTCAACAGGATGGGGTACTCGGCGACGGTGGACTTTTGGGGGCATCATCGTGACCGTGAGCTCACAGATCTCCTCGCCCTGATGCAACGTCTGGATCCGGGAGGAACCCGAATTCAATGGCGGGGGGCAACTCCCTACTCAGATCTCCCTGAACTCCTCCGAAGTTACGATGGGTTCATTTTCGCATCTAGCTGCGAAAACCTGCCCCACACCTTGCTGGAAGCGATGGCTTCAGGATTACCCATCGTTTGCTCGTCGGCGGAACCCATGCCGCAGATCCTGGGTGACGGGGGCATCTACTTCCATCCGGAACGTCCCCACGAAGTGGCCAGGGCGATGGCTTCGCTCCAGAGCGATCCCGAGCTTCGTAAGATCACGGTGCGTGAGGCCCTGGAGCGAAGCGGGAGCTACACCTGGGCCCGATCAGCAGCAGCGACCTGGGAATTCCTGCTGGAGGTCGCCACCCCTACCTCACCTGATTCACGGCAATAATCAGCGTCGCCACGGCCGTGGCCAGACTCACCGTCCGGGTGAGGAACTGGTCCAGATTCAGCCCCGACGCAGGCGGCTTCGGCGGGACGTAGATGGTGGAACCGGGTTCCACCGATGGCGTGGAGCGGAACAGGAGCAGCTTTCTGCGAACGGCGCTCCGGGAACCATTGGCGTACTCCACGTTCACCCGGCGGAAATCGCCCGACTCCAGCATCCCCCCGGCCCGATCCAGATACTCCTCCAGCCCCATCCCCTCCCGATACAAAACCCGGGTCTCGAACTGAACGGAGCCCAAAATCTGCACCGTGGGATCGAAGGCCGGCATGATGAGCTCATCGCCAGGCTCCAGCACCACATCGTCTGAGCCGCCGGGGTTCTCGAGAGCCCGCATGAGGTCCACCGCCACGGGAATGGAATCCCGGATCACCCGAAACCCCTCCACGTAGGCGGCATTTGTGGCGCCACCGGCCTTCTGGATCATGCGGGCTACCGTCTCAAACCGCGCCTCCACCGGGTAGAAGCCGGGGAAGAGGACTTCTCCCCGAACCTCCACGGTCTCCACGGGCTGATACCCGGGCATCGGTCGCACGAACACCCGATCTCCATCCTCCAACTCAAAGTCGGCCGGGACCTGGGCCCGAGCCCCCAACCGACCCGCCTCCGCCTGGCTGTCCGGTCCGGTGGTGGGCGCCAACGACAGGTCCAGGGGCACCCGAACCACTGTGGCCAGGGTGTCGGAGTAGGTAGGCCTGGATACCATGCGAGCTACCTCGGCCTCATACTGCACGGCCCCCGGTGTGAATCCGCCGGCCATGAGGATCACATCCCGCACCGTCATTCCCTGGGCCAGTTCGTAGCTCCCGGGCTGCTTCACCTCTCCCGAAATCTGGACGTTGCGGGGGTTGATGAGAGCCGCCCGTCCGAACACCCGCACCTCGTCCAGGTCCATGAGCTCCACATCCTGCCTGGAATTTCCACCCTCATCCACTTCCAACGAGAGGGGAATCAGCACCACGGACGAATCCGCCGGCACCAGCCGCCTCACGTGCGCCGTGGACCGGTAGGCGCTGGTGTGGAGCCCATCGGCCCGTCTGATCAGGTCCCAGGCCGTCATCCCCGCTCGATACTCGTAGTCACCGGGTCGGTTCACTTCTCCCACCACGGCCACCCGGTTCCGCCGCTCATCCGACACGGGAAAGACCCGGATGATGTCGCCGTCCAGGATCTCCACGGTGCGATCTGTGGAGGTCAGGGCATTCAGGTCGGCGTCCAGGAGTACTCGATCTCTTCCCGGCTCCCGTTCCCCGGGCGGCAGGATCCGATCGATCTGCACCCGTCGCAGGAAGGCGTTGGCCCTGGGTCCGCCGGCGAAGGTGAGCACATCTTCCAGGCTCTCGCCGTCCACCACCTCGTACAGCGTCATGGTGGACGGGCGAAGAACCTCCTCGCGGCGTACCTCCTGCAACTGCTCTTCCACCGTCTGAACCACGCTGAGGATGGACGAGATGTTCCGCCGTCTCTGATCGTACTCGAACTCCACCACCGGAGACACGTCCACCAGGGTAGAATCGAGCACACCGCCATTCCTGCGAGCCGTTTCCATCGCCTCGTTCCGCCGTCGGATAGTGGGATTGACCTGGAGAAAGCGATCCATCTCCAGATGCGCCGTCCGGAGCTCATTGTTCAGTTGGGTGAGCTGCTCCCGGAGGAGGTTGACATCCCTTTGTTCCGCAGACCCCGAACGTCGGACATCGCCCTCCACCCGCACCTGGGGGCCCACCGGCGGAACGAAGATCACATCTCCCTGCTCCAGGCGAACGTCATCCCGGGAATCGCCCCGAACCAGGTAATCGTAGACATCCAGCGTCCGCACCACCTGTCCAGATCGGCGGAGTTGTACGTTCCGGAACGATCCCGAGCGCGTGGGTCCTTCGGCCAGGTAGAGGGCGTTGAAGATGGTGGCGGTGGCCGGCACCTGATAGGCGCCGGGACGCTCCACCTCTCCAATGATGAACACCTGGTTCAACCGGAGCTGTCCCAGACTCACATGGAACCGGGTGGTGGCCTCGGACCCCCTTCTCACACCGGAATACACCCGCCCCAGTTCATCGAACAGTCGGGCCTCCAACTGCGCCAGGGTGAGGCCGTTCACGAAAATCTGTCCCACGTCGGGGATGATGAGCGCCCCCTCCCGGGTCACCGCCAGTTGGTGAACCGTTTCCACATCACCGGTGATGAACAGCTGGATCTGGTCGTCGGGCCCCAAGCGGTAGTCCCCAGGCACCGGCCCGGTAAGGATGGGGTCGAACTGATCGGAATCTCTTCGGAAAAGAGACCGCCCGAAGATGGTGGGACCCAGATCCTGCAAGCGGGGCTCCGAACGCCCGGAGGCGGCACCCGACGAAGTCTGTCCATCGCCCTCCATCCCGCCGATGGCACGGAGAAAATCCGACGATGGCTCCGGGAGGGGTCCCGAGCCGCGCCCCTCCATGCGGTCGAAGTACATGTCTGCCATGCCGCCATCCAGCCCCGCGGCCTGAAGTCGGCTCCGGAGTTCGGCGCGGCTGATGCCGCTGGCCTGAAGCTGCCGGAGCACATCCTCCTCCGTCATCCCCTGTTGCTGCATGAGGCGACGGGCATCCTGAACGTCCTGGGCGGTCGCCGAACTGGCCGGCACGGCCCAGAGGAGGCCCAGAACGACCATGGCCCCCACGAAGAGGCGAAGAGGGCGTGAAGGTGTCTCCATGCGATGCGTCATCTGAATTCGAGTGGGTGGCCTTGAGAGGGTGCCGCTACCGGTGATTCTCCTGCGCAGTGCCGGAACAACCCGCAATATAGACTACATGCCCTGCTTCCCCAACGTCGATACCGGGGCCTCCGTTTCCCTGAATCCCCGGATGTGGACCCGGGCGCTACGGGAGGGATGCGAGGATCTCCAGGTAGCGAGCCGCCAGGGCCGGGCGACCGTAGTGCTCCGCCACCCATCCCGGACCTGTGGCTCCCACATCCTTCCGGGCCTCCCAAGGGAGCCCTCGAAATGCCAGAACTTGGTCAGCCAGTGCCCGGGGGTCACCCGGTGCCACCACCCACCCCGCCTGGGCCAGCTCCACCACCCGGGCCCCTTCTCCTCCCATGGCCCCCAACACCGGACGACCACACGCCAGCACCTCGAAGATCTTGGAGGGAATGGTCTCCTGGAATACAGCCACGGGCGCCAGGGGCACCAGACACAGATCGCAGGCGTTGTAGAACGCCCGGGTCTGGCTCTTGGGGATGGGGCCATGGATGGACATGTTCGTGATCCCCGCGCTTCGAACCTGTGCCTCCAAACGCTCTCGCTCGGGGCCATCGCCCGCCAGGACGAACCGGATCCCAGCCCCCTCCCCCCCCGAGGCCTCTGGTGCCAGGTCCTGCTCCACCATCCGAGCCGCCTCCACTACATACTCCAGCCCCTGGCCCGCACCGAAGTTGCCCAGGTACCCCACCACCAGGTGACTGTCCCTGGAGCCCTGTGGGCTGGACCCGTCCATCCCGGAATGGGCCTTCGCCATCTCCGGAAAGGGCGCCGGTTCGTCCGCCGGATGGTAGAGCGCCGTATCGACCCCATTGGGAACCAGATGGATGCGCTCGGGGGGCACCCCCTTCTCGCCCATCCGACGGGCAAATGACTCTGTCACCACCACCACGGCGTCGGCCTGTCGGAGCAGGAGTCGCTCCAGGTCGAAGAGAGCCTTGGCCGCCACACCCTCCGCATGCAGCACCCCCATACCCACCAGATAGTCGGGCCATAGGTCCCGAACCTCCAGCACCAGGGGGAATCCCCTCAGTCGCGCCGCCAACACTCCCGCCACGTGGGGGAAGAAGGGGGGCGAACTGGCGATGAGAACATCCACCCGGGGCATCCGGAAAAGGGCAGACAGGGCTCCCGTCACCATGAAGGTGACGTTGTTCAGCAGGGTCCGGGCGAAACCCCCCAGGGGCGACGCGTAGAGCCACGACCGAAGAACCCGGAGATTCCCCCACTCCGGCTTTCGCTCTTCCATCCATATGCGGTTGCGGTACCCGTCGTAGATACGGCCCTGCGGACGATTCGGCATTCCGGTAACCACCGTCACCTCCGCCCCTGCCTCCTGCCACCGGCTGGACATCTCCAGAACCCGGCCGGGTCCCGCCCCCACCTCCGGGGGAAACTGCTGCACCAGGTAGCCAATCCGGAGGTCCGTCATGGGGAGCCTCGGTCGTCCAAACCCCGCTGGATGGCCCGATACAAATCCACCAGGGGCCCGGCGAAGTCCTCCTGGGGAAGAGGGGCGGCCAGCTTCCCCTCACCCCGCTCCCATAGGGCCACCACCTTGGCCTCCAGGTCATCCACATCCCGATCCCGGAAAATCACCACGCCCTCGGGTCGTACCACCGCATCGGAGGCCACCACGGAAACCCCCAGATGAAGGCACTCCCGCACACTCACCGAATCGCCGTCAGTGGTGGTGGGGCGAAGGAAGATGTCCGTTTGCCGAAAAAGAGCGGCGGCGGGGAACGGCTCCTCCACCAGCATCCATCGGTCTTCCAGACCCAGTTCCCGGCGCATCTGAAGAATCTCGTGCCGGTGGTCCTCATCGTACGTATGGCTCACCAGGGAGTAGAATGCGGCCTGGGGCCAGCGCCGGGCCCATCGGGCGATGGCCTGGGCCAGGACATCGAAGGAGTAGATGTGGATTCCCTCCACCAGATAGCCGAAGGCTCCATGACTCCCGATGACGGGACTCCGACCCGCTACGAAGGCTGCTACGTGGGGTGGCACGGCACCGGGCGCCAGCTCTCGGCGGGAGGGGAGCAGGAAGCCCGGTACCCAGAGTACCCGCCCTTCGGGGACTCCCATTTCCAACACCCACGCCCGGATCTCCCGCCCCACGGCCACCACCCCCAGCGCCCCCCGAAGGGTCCGGCGGAAGAGGGCCCGCTGGGTGGGTCCCATTGTGTTGTAGGCCCGCATGGGCGCATGGCTCTGGAAGGACACGATGTATCCCCGGCCCCGGAGGCGAAGCAGGGCCGTCACTGCCATGATGGCCCGCACGTGGTTCGTATGGAGGTGAAGCACTGATTCAGAAAGGGTAGCCAGGAGCTTCAGCGTGGCGAGGGGCGAGCGGGAGAGGGGCACGATGTGCCGCTCGTCGTCGCGCTTCCCCGTCTGCTCGTAGAGGCGTACGGGCAGCCCTTCCGCATGGAAGCGGGAGAGGAGCCGGTCCACGTTCACCGTAACTCCACCGTAGGGAGGGGGGACCGCGCTGAGCATGGCCGCCCGGGAATCGCCACGGAGGCCGGCCGCCCGGGCACGAACCTCCTCCACGTCCAGGGCCCTCATGGAGTGGCGGGCACCACGGCGGTCACGGGCAGGGAGGACGTGGCGGGCGGAGCCGCGTTCACAGGCGGGGCGGCAGGAAGCACCCCGCGCGGGTCGCCCCTTCTCCGATCCACCAGAAAGGTGAACCAGAAGATGACGAAGTACATCCCGGCGAAGAGATGGTTGATCATCATGGGTTCCTTGAACTCCAGCAGCGCCAGCCAGAGGAAGAAGATCCAGATGAAGATCCGGGTACCCCGGTCCCGCAGCCGAAATGAGATGACCAGGAATGTGGCCAGCACGCTGGTGTAGACCAGGATCATCCCGATGAGCCCCCCGGAGTGGAGATGGCGAATCACGCCCAGGTCACTCTGCACCGTGAGGTACTTCCTGGGGTCTCCGAAGAGAAACGCCTCGTCGGTCCGGGGGATGATCCACATCTCACGGAAGAGGGTGTGGAGGGTCCGGGATCCCAGGAAGGTCTGCCCGGGCCCCCCGCTGAACTCCGTCATGAGGCGCCTCTCGGCGGCCGCATATGCGAAGGATAGGGCCGTGGCCTGATCCGACGACGCGCTGTTGGCCTCGGGACGGGAGTTCCACCACAGCGTTCCCCCCACGGCACCCACTCCCAGAAGCAGGAGCCCCAGGTACGCCGCCAGGTGGGCCAGCCGAAACCGAGTGCGAAAAAACATCACCGAACTCCACATGAGCACGGCGAAGGGAAGCATGACGAATCCGGTGCGGCCGGTGAAGAAGATGGAGAGGATGAGGGGGATGGTGCTTCCCAGAAGGAAGAGTTGATGCCGGAAGCTGCGAGTACGGGGAACCAGGTAGGCCACCATGAGAATGGCCATGGCCTGCAGGGCCGCCATGTGGGCTCCCGACGAATGGGAGAGGCCCCTCACCCGGATGGGATCCAGGGCATGGATGTTCCCCCGGGCAGGAATGTATTCGGCCGTGATCTGCCTGAACTCGGGGCTCAGGAACGAGATGATGATGAGGATGGCCTGAGACAGGATCACCAGATGGAACAACCGGATCACCCGATCCAGGTCCAGGGTGCGCCGCACCAGCACCGCCGCCACCACCAGCCCCCCCAGGAACGATTCTCCGAAGGTGAGGACCATGGCCGCCAGGTAGGTGGGGGTTTCGAACCCCGTCCGGATGGACCCCATCACCACCCAGCTTCCCGTCACCAGGAAGATGCAGACCACCTGGAGCACAGCCCGGTCCATGGGCAGTCGCCGCCGGAACACGATTCCCAGAACCGCCAGCACCAGGAGTCCCACCAGCGTGATGACGCGCTTGCTCTGGATGGGAAAGAAGGTGGGGGCCAGGGAGTAGATCCAGAAGAAGAGGAGGCCCCCCAGGAGGAGGTCTCGCCACCGCCACCCCCAATCCGATTCTCCGGCGGGTGACAGGGCCGCCGACCTGGAAGTCACTGCTCCGTCACCCGCCGCTTGCACGCCGTCCCGGGAGGAAGGTGGCCGGATGCCGGATCTCGGACCACGCCTCTCTCCGGAGCCGTCGGAATTCCTCCGCCGCCACGCCTCGCTCCGGATTCTGGAGACGCCGCCCCAACTCCAGGAGGAGGGAAAGGAGGAACGCCACCGCCACACCGAGAAGGAGAGATCCCACAATGCGAAGGGGGAAACGACGGCTCTTGGGCAACGCCGATCCTGCGGCGCCTTCCAGGACCGAGATCACGGGAGTGTTGCGAACCTGATCGATTCGGGCTGATTCGTAGCTCAGGGCCAGTTGGTTCACCACGGAGTTCTTCAACTGCACCTCTCGAAGGAGCCGGTCATACACGAACCCCAGCTCCGGCGAGTTCTGGTATTGTCGGTTCTGCTGGAGGAACAACTGAAGCTCCTCTTCGGCCTCACGGAGTTCAGCTCGGACCTGGGCCAGCCGCTCTTCCGCGAAACGCACTTCCTCGGAGGCCTGGGTGCGCCGGGTGGCCGTGTTGAATTCGTTGAGGAATTCCAGCAGGTGGGTCACCAACTGCTCCGCCACCTCGGGGGCCCGGGCGTCTACGGTGAGGCGTATCACCCCCGGCTCCCACCCCTCCGCTACCTTGATGCCTTCGAAAAGCTCCTCGTAGACATCTCCGAATTCCAGGTCGAAGAGTTCCCCCAGGGTTCCCGTGACGGGACCCTCTTCCGTGGGCAGGGTGAACTCTGCCTGCGAAGCCGAGAAGAGGGCTTCCCGGCTGAGGAGCACCCCGGTGAAGAAGCCGGGTCCTTGCCCCGGCGCACCGCCTCCCAGGTCGAAGCCCAGCCGTTGCGCCACGGCGACGGCTCCCCCGGACGCGCCATCTGCTCCCTGGGGGATGAAGTGCGCCGTGGCGGTATACATCCGGGGTTGGAGCAGGCCATGCACCATGAACCCCGTGAGCGACACCAACATCAGGGCGTAGAAGATGTTGCGATAGCGAAGAACCAGGATCAAAACCTCCACCAGGGACACTTCGTCCCGGGGGCGCGTGGAGAACCCCTCAACGCCCACGGTGGGAACTGGATCCGAGCTTGGTTGGAAGTCTGCGTTCACCTGCGGCCCGTGGAAGAAGGTGGAATCGTTCGACCGATCCATCGGTATGGAAGTCAACGTGAACTGAGCGGACCCCTGGACGCATCCCTACGGGAGTTTCCTGGTCCGGAGGCCAGTCGAAGGTACGGGCAGGAATATAGGCTTCAACGCCCTTTCCGTGAAACCGCAGGAGTAAGGTGCTGCAATCCGCAGGAGTAAGGTGCTGCAATCCGCAGCAGTGAAGCCCGGCAGGAACTACGTCCGTCGCCCCGCACCTTCCCTTGACCCGCCCGCAGGGTAGGCCTATATGTTACCCGGAAACTTTCCACCTTGAGGAGAGTTCCGCACTTCCGACGTAGACGGATGCTTGGCTCTGCGAAGCCCCAGTCGCCTCCTGCGTGTCCCGTGTAAGGAAACCCTTCAGGGGCCTGCGTCGCAGATTCGGCACAGCTTCCCTGCAAAAACCTCTCAGAGGTCAGACATCTTCCATGCGAACTTCCCGGATCCTTTCCGCATCGGTTCTCTTCTCCACAGTCGCCATCCTGGCTGCCTGCGACTCCGCCCCCACCCCGTCGGCGCTGACTTCGCCTGTAAGCACCGAATTCAGTTCGCCGGTGGGGGAGGTTGTGAGCCAGCTTCCTTCCGTGCGGGTGGAGGATGAGGGAGGACGCCCGCTCCGGAATGTGGAGGTGCAGTTCGTTCAGACCGAAGGGTCGGGAACCATCTCTGGTGCCATTACCCGTACCGACGAGTCGGGGGTAGCCACCCTGGAGTCGTGGGTGTTGGGCACCACGGTGGGCCGCTACCAGGTGGTGGCCACCGTGAATCAGCGCAACGTGTCGCCCGTGCCCTTCAATGTGAACGGGGTGCCCGGGCCTCCCGCTGCGCTGGCGATGGCCACTCAGCCACCGGCCCTGGTGAGGAATGAGGCGGCCATGGAGCGGAAGCCACAGGTACGCGTCACCGATCGGTTCGGGAACCCGACCCGCCGGGAGAATGTGGTGGTGAACGCCGCGCTCTCGCCCACGGTGAGTTCCGATGTGCCTGCGGAGATGGCTGCCACGGCTCCGGCCGCAGTTCCAGCTGCCGAGGAGACGCTCCACGAAACCGCCATGACCGATGCCGACGGGGTGGCCACCTTCCGGAATCTCCAGGTGGCCGGGCGGATGGGTGATCGGACGCTCTCCTTCTCATCTGAAGGGCTGACGGGAACGGCGTCCGAGGCGTTCACCCTGGTGCCAGGAGACCCGGACCGCCTGCGCTTGCTGGAAGCTCCCCCGGAGGTGGTGGAGGCGGCGCGCCCCCTGGATCAGCCCATTTCGGTGCAGCTCCAGGACCGGTTCCTGAACGACGTTCCCAAGGCGGGGGTGGAGGTGGAAGCCAGCCTCTCCTCGGGTGCAGGCCGTCTGGAGCGAGTGGAGAACTCGGTGGCGACCTCCAACGATGCGGGGGTGGCGGAATTCCCCGACCTCGTCATCCGGGCGGGAGCCACGGGTGAGCGCACGCTGAGCTTCGGCGGACCCGGGCTCCAGACGGTGGAGACTCCCCCCACCCTGGTGCAGGGACGTTGGCCTGTGCGCGTGGCCGTGAATCCGGCCGGAGCTCCCAAGACCTCGGTGCAGGTAGACGGTGAGACCCTGGCTGTGGCCGCTCCTGCGGGCACCGTCACGGTACGCGATGGAGAAGCCTTCCCCGTGGACATCGGAGGTGCGGCCCTCTCCGACGGACACACCCTGGCTCGCTGGCGGTGGATCACCTTCAACGAGGAGAACACCCAGTTTCCCGGGCTGGAGAACGTCACCCTGAACTCTGCCGCAGAGTCATTCATTCTCTTCTCCGAGTGGGTGGATGCCGGGGCAACCGCAACCGTCCCGGCGGAGCATGCGGCGGGTCCAGTGCTGCTGGATGTGCACTACACGCCGCCCCCTCCCGCCTCCCTCACCAAGCTCCAGGGTGATCGCACCGGTGACAATGCCGGCATCAAGGCCAGCGAGCCCGTAGTGGTGCGGCCCCGGGTGCAGTTGTTCACGGCCCAGGGAGCGCCGGCGGCAGGGCATCGGGTTCGATTCACCGCCACCGCTGGTGGCGGGGCCGTAACCGGAGCGGACCAGCTCTCGGGCAGCGACGGGATAGCCACGGTGGGTGGCTGGGCCATGGGCGTCACCGGGGGCACCAACTCGCTGCAGGTGACCCTGCCGGACCACCCCAGCGTGACGCCGGTGACCTTCACGCTCCAGGCCGCGACACCCACCCCCACGCATCTGCAAATCGTGGGGGAGACGAACAACCAGTCCGGCCAGGCCGGCACCATGCTGCCCAAGGGTCCGGCGGTGTACGTGAGGGGTCCCGGGAACGTCCCGGTGCCGGGGATCACGGTTCGATTCACCGTGTTGACGGGTGGGGGAAGCGTGACCCACAGCGGCCTCTCCGAGAGCAATGAGTTGGGCGGAGCGGGTCTGGGCTGGACTCTGGGACCGACGGCAGGCTCCAATAGCGTGCGGGCCACCCTGCCGGATTACCCGACCGTGGCCCCTGTGACCCTGTTTGCCACGGCCACGGCGCCTCCGGGTGGCGGCGGCGATAGTGGCGGCGGCGATAGTGGCGGCGGCGATAGTGGCGGCGGTAGCGGCGGTGGTGACGGTGGGAGCATCGTTGTTCCTCCGCCGCCTCCCCCTGGCCCCAACTCTTCTTCCTGGACCGGCAACACCATCCCCGTGCGCATCATCGAGGGAGCCGGCATGGCGGGGCTACCACCGGTACCGGTGACCATCACCGCCGACGGGGAGTCCAGAACGTTCTTGCGGAATTCCGTGGGCCATGGGCTCACCGTAAATGTGCCCCGAGGTGCACAACTGACCGTCACGGCCCACTTCACCCCCAATCCGGCGGCCGGCCTGGGCAACCTGGGCTTCTCGGCCCTGAAGATGAAGGCCATGAACTCTTTGTGGGGGTTCACGCCGGATCAGGTGCATCATGGCAACAACGGCTCTTGGGAGCTCTACACCAACGGGTCCGCACATGACCAGCCGCCGAAGCCAAACTGGACCTGGGGGGGGGTCCTCTCAACGGTCTGTGGTAAGCTGGGAGATGGGGTGGCGAACCCGTACTATACATACAGTCCGCCCACATGGATCACCAACCACAATAGCATCGACTTCCTGGTGGTGTGGATCCTGGAACACCAGGTTCCCCGGTTCTCGTGCTGATGAGACGAGGGGTTGTAGACTAGAAAGAGCAGCGGGCGAGCCCCGCCGGCAGGACGCATGAGAAGGGGGTCGGTCCCAAGGGGCCGGCCCCCTTCGTCGTTGTCATGGCCCGAACCTTTTTGCTCCCTCGAAGCAACTTTTTTCCACTTTTTCGTCGCGCCGAGTCACCCTATTCCATCTGGCGCCCCTGGGGGCACCCCCGGAAAGGCGTTCCACCGCCTGCATCCGCGCCGGGAGGCGCTGACTTCCCCCACGGAGTGGCCTGGTTTTTGCTAATTCGGCGGCCCCGCGCAGAGCGCAACTCCAGCCGGTGCCGTCGGGGAGCGCCTTGCGTTTGACTCCATAGAAGACCATAATCGATTCGCTGGAAACATTTGTTTCTGATTTCCACCACCCAAATCATTTCTCTCCCCGGGTATGGATCTTCCCATGACGAACCGCGCCAGGTTGAACCACCCAGCATCCTCCCCGACCCCGCGCCTGTTCCATTCGCTGGTGGCCATCGCCTCCCTTACGGCGCTTGCCGGGTGCGAGCTCGTCCTGGGACCGTCCGGGCCGCAGGTGGCCAACGTGGTGGGCATTGAGGTAGACCGCCTGGAGGGCACCGTAGGGGAACTACTGCCCGGAGTCCCGCAGGTTCGGGTGGAGGATGACGCCGGGCAGGGAGTGGACGGCGTGGAGGTCTACTTCCGGGTGGTTGACGGAGGCGGGAGCTTGTCTGCCCCATCGGCGGTCTCCAACGCACAGGGGCAGGTCCGCCTTCCCAGTTGGACCCTGGGGCCCGAAGTGGGAGAGCAGCGGCTGGAAGCCGGTGTGGAGGGCGTGGTGGCGGTCCTCATCACAGCCCACGCCGACCCTGGTGCAGCAACCGACCTGGAACCCTTGGCGCAACCGGCGGTGACGGGCCCGGTGACCTCCTCCATGGGGGTGGTCTCGGTGAACGTCCTGGACCGGTTCGGGAATCGCGTTCCCGACACCGAAGTGCGTTTCTCGGTGGCCGAGGGGAACGGAGCCATCCAGAGCAGCCAGGTGATATCCGATGGCGACGGCGTGGCGTCGGCGGGGGAGTGGTTCCTGGGAAGTCGGGCCGGACCAAACCGGCTGGAGGCCCGGCTGGCGAATGAGCAGGGCGTCGACTTCCTGGTGGAGGGTCGTCCACTGCCGCCGTCAGAGGCTCGGGGTGTGGCTTTGGCCAACGGTGGCGAGGAAGGCGACGACGAGGGCGGCGATGGGGACGCAGGCACGGAAGACCTCCCCTGGGAAGTGCCGTCTGTTCTGGTGGGACACAAGGTTCCCATTGCGCCCACCGTGCGGGTTCGAGACCCCCATGGCAACGGCGTGGGAGGAATCTCCGTTCGCTTCGAGGTGATGGAGGGGGATGGCTACGTCTCCCAACCCGAGCAGATAACCGACAAGCAGGGACGCGCCAGCCCTGTCTACTGGCAGTTGGGCATCCGGAGCGGCATGAATCGGCTGGAAGCTCGGGTAGATGGAGTGGGCTCCGTGATCTTCGAAGCGGTGGCCCTGCCGGGCGGGGTGAATGGAGCCGACTACGCTTCCCTTCATCATCAGCATTCCCAGGCGGGTGCAGCCGTTCCCATCCGCCCCGCTGTGCGGGTGTGGGATGTGCACGGAAATCCTGTGCCTGGCGTGGCCGTCACCTTCCAGACCACCACCGCAGGTGCCACCCTGGAAGGCGGAGACGCCACCACCAATGCCGAGGGCGTGGCCCGGGTGGGCGCTTGGATGCTTTCGGCCGTTCCAGGCGAAAACCGACTCCGGGCACAGCTGGAGGGCTTCGATCCCTTCACCTTCATCGCAGTGGGTGAAACCGGTGGCCCGGCCGTCATCCATGCCCATCAGGGCAACGGCCAGACCGGCCCGCCCAACGTGGCCCTCCCCACCGCCTTGGCTGCCAGGGTCGTGGACGCTGTGGGGAACCCCGTACCCGGTGTGCAGATGAATTTCGTGGTGACCTCGGGCGGAGGATCCATTCTGGGCCCCCGTCCCATCACGAACTCCCAGGGCGTGGCCCTGGCCGGGGCGTGGACCCTGGGTTCCGACCTGGGCCCACAGACCGTGGAGGCACGGGCCACCGGAGTGGCGGCCGCCGTCTTCACCGCCACAGCGGAAGCAGGGCCCCCTTCAGGGATCACCGCCTACGCCGGTGCCGGGCAGAGCGGCCCCGCGGGCCAACCTCTCCCGGTGGCGCCAACGGTACGGATCACCGACAGCCAGGGGAACCCCGTGTCGGGTGTCCCCGTCTCCTTCGCCGTAACGCGAGGGGGAGGGACCGTGGCGTCGAGCACCCCGACCTCGGGGGCCAATGGTGTGGCCCAGGCCGGGGCATGGACATTGGGTAGCCGAGGAGGCCTGAACCAGGTCACCGCGTCGGCGTCAGGGGTGGGAACCGTGGTCTTCTCGGCTTCAGCCCAGCCTGCCACGTGGCCCGTGAAGATCACGGCGAACGTGAACACCGGCGGTCAGGTTGTGAAGCGGTACATCACGGCATCCGGGAGTGGGTTGTCGGGCCCACTGGATATCACCCAGCCCCTGGAGGTGCCGGCGGGCACCAGTCTGACCGGAAGTCCGGGCGACGTGCCTCCGGGGTGGGAGTTTTCCCACTGGGAGATCTACATGTACAACGCCAGTTCCCCGGCCTACAACGGCCTGGCGTCCCCCGGCCCACGTAGTGGCAGCAACGTCCTACTGGCTCAGTCCAGCGCCCCCGTGCCGGCCCAACTCACCGTGAACGGGCCGCTGGAGATCATTTTGGTGTACAAGGCTGCTCAGGGTGGAGGCGGTGAAACCGACGGCGGTGGGAACGGTGGTGATTCCTCTACTACAGTACCCACCCAGATGGTCTTCTTCGGTGGCCAGGGCCAGACGGCCGCGGCGGGAACCATGGTGCCCCACAACCCCACCATCCGGGTACTTAACGCCCAGGGCAATCCGGTGGAAGGAATCACCGTGCGCTTCGATGTCACCTCCGGCGGTGGTACCGTCTCTCATGGTGGCGTGAGCGTGACGAATGAATTTGGCGGAGCAGGCTTGGGTTGGACTCTGGGTACACAGGGGGGGGGCAACAGCCTAAGGGTGTCTCTTCCGGATCACCCGGCCATTTCAACGCTCACCTTCAACGCTACCGCCACCGGGGGGACCGGAGGCGGTGAGGGGGGGGGCAGCGGTGATGGCGGCGACGGCGGTGGAGGCAGCGGTGATGGCGGCGACGGCGGTGACGGCGACGGCGGTGGAGGCGACGACCCACCCCCTCCCCCCACCCAGATGGTCTTCTTCGGTGGCCAGAACCAGACGGCCGCGGCGGGGACCATGGTACCCCACAACCCCACCATCCGGGTGCTGAATGCCCAGGGCAACCCGGTAGAAGGAATCACCGTGCGTTTCGATGTCACCTCCGGCGGTGGCACCGTCACTCATGGTGGCGTGAGCGTGACGAACGAATTCGGCGGAGCAGGCCTGGGGTGGACCTTGGGCACCCAGGGAGGAGCCAACAGCCTGAAGGTGTCTCTCCCAGATTACCCGGCCATCTCAACGCTCACCTTCAACGCCACTGCCACCGGGGGCACCGGAGGGGATGGTGGTGGCGGCGATAGTGGTGGCGATGATGGTGGCGGCGATAGTGGTGGCGATGATGGTGGCGGCGATAGTGGTGGCGATGACGACCCTCCTCCGCCCCCGCCGCCCACCAGCTCAGATCCGCCGCCCCCCGGCCCCAACGATCCCTCCGATGGGTGGACGGGGAACACCATCCCCCTGCGCATCATCGAGGGAGGCAGCATGGCGGGGCTCCCAGCGGTACCGGTGACCATCACGGCCAATGGAGTCTCCAAGACATTCTATCGAAGCTCGGTGGGCGCGGGTCGTACGGTGAACGTGCCCAGGGGGGTGCAGCTGACGGTGACGGCCCACTTCACTCCCAATCCGGCAGCCGGCCTGGGCAACTACGGCTTCACAGCCCTGAAGATGAAGGGTATGAACGCCCTGTGGGGGTTCACCCCCGACCAGGTAAACCACAGCAACAACCCATCATGGGAGCCCTACACCAATGGGGTGGCCCATGACCAGCCGCCGAAGCCCACCTGGACCTGGGGCGGGAGCCTCACGGGGATCTGTGGCAGCATGCCTCCCGGCCACGCGGACCACTTCTGGAGATACTCCCCGCCCGAATGGGTGACCACGGCCAACGGGGTGGATTTCCTGGTGGTGTGGCTGCTGGAGCACCAAGTCCCCCGGCACACCTGCTGACCGGGGGCGGACGGGTCAGAACAGCTTCACCCCGTGGAGTTCGGAGAAGCGCAGGGCATCGTCCCAGCTGTTCACCAGGGGTTCGCCCTTGATGTTCAGGGAGGTGTTCAGAAGCATGGGACAGCCCGTGGCCTGGAAGAAGCGCTCCAGGAGCCGGTAGAAGGCGGGGTTCTGCTCCGCGGTGACGGTCTGGACCCGGGCGGTCCCGTCCACATGTGAAATAGCCGGGAAGAGGTCGGTGCGCTTCACCGGCGCCACGAACTGCATGTAGGGTGAAGACGGGATGGGCATCTCGAAGTAATCGTGGGCGTGCTCCGCCATGATGACCGGAGCAAAGGGACGGAACATCTCCCGTTTCTTGATGCGGTTCACCCGATCTTTCGTCTCGGGCCCTCGGGGGTCTGCCAGGAGCGACCGGTTTCCCAGAGCCCGGGGGCCAAACTCCGCCCGCCCGTTGGCCAACGCCACCACCTCGCCTGCCACCAGCGCCTCACATACCCCTTCATGGTCCAGCGGACGCTGGATGTCATAACCCAGGTAGGGGTGCACCCAGTTCAGGCGTCGGCGTTCCAGGGCGGCCACGGCCCCGATGCTGGAGCCGGCGTCGCCGGGGTTGGGGAAGATCCAGAAGTCGTCGAAGGCGCCGTCCAGGGCAATCTTGGAGTTGGCCACGCAGTTCAGCGCCACCCCACCTCCCAGCACCAACTGCTTCATCCCCGTGGTCTCTGCCGCCCAGCGGGCCATCCCCACCATGTACTCCTCGGTGACGGCCTGGATGCTGGCCGCGATCCCCATGGTGTCGTCGATCTGCGGGCGCCACCACTTGATGCCCTTGTGGACGTTCAGCCGGAGCTTGAAGTCCGGGGGGGTCCGGTTGGCGATGAGATCTTCGTCGATCTGGGAGATGTAATCGGGGCTGCCGTAGGCGCTGGCGCCCATGACGATGTACTCCTCCTCGTTGGGCTTGAACCCGATGCGCTGGGTGAAAGCTGAATAGAGGAGCCCCAGGCTGTGGGGGTAACGCTGCGACCAGCGGAGCTTGAGCTCCGAACCCCGGGCCTCCCAGAGACTCACGGTATCCCACTCACCGATGGCATCCACCACCAGCACGGCGGCCTCGTCGAAGGGGCTCGTGTAGAAACCGGCGGCGGCGTGGGCCTTGTGGTGACCCACATAGTGGACGGGGGCGTGTACGCCCAGGTCCTTCAGATATCGAGCGCCGTCCCGGCGAAACACCCCGGGCTGCCCCGCGTAGGCCTTCCGGAGTCGCTTGGGGAAGGGCTTCTCGTACCAGACAATGCGGTGGGGCTCCCCGAAGGCCCGGGCCGCCTCCAGAAGAGGTTCGTTCAGGTGCGAGTCGTTCTTCTTGCGGCTGAAGCGCTCGCTGTGGGAAGCGAAGAGGATCTCCTCCCCCGCGATCACCGCCAAGCTGGCATCGTGCTCGTTGGCACTCACCCCCCAGGTGATCATCTCGCGCTCCAATCCAGGTACCCACCACTCATGAGAAACTCCATGGCCATCTCGGCAAAGGCGTCGTGGGTGTCAGGACCCACGTGCATCATATCCCGGGCCAGATCTCCCTGGGCTACATCCCTCAGGGAACGGGGCATCCGGTTAGACATGTCGGCATAGGGATCCAGACCCACGGGAAAGTCTGCGGCGTCTCCATGCTGCCAGGCCCAGGGCACCCCATGGAGCTGGGCCACGGACTGCATGAGGTTGTGGTTCCTGCACCAGTCATACAGGTCCTGTGCATCTGTTTGAAGGCGCAGGTAGGCCCGGTGCTGGGCCTTGAGACCGTGGGACCCCATGTGGGGAAGAAAGGGCACACGCTGGTCGAAGTCCGGGTGGTACGCCCGGCGGGTGGGACTGGTGGAGAGAACCACCAGCAGGTCCGGTTTCAGCAGGGGTAGCACCTGGGTGACGATCATGGCGAATGCATCGTCCCCGTAGCCACCCATCCCAAAGTTGTGCTGCTCCACCGGGGTTCCCATCTGCTGGGCTACTCGCGCCGTGAGGCGGCTGGTCCAGATGTGCTCCGCCGGCAGCCCGATGCCCTGGGTGAAGGAGCACCCCACGAACATGATCTTCCGGGCCGGTGAAGCGGGGTCGATCTCCATGGAGCGATATCCATGGGCGTTGAAGGTGTACCGGATGTCGTCGGGGCCGTAGCGATTGCCCTGGGGCTTGTACCCCTTCTGGGAGTCGCTCTGATACCACGGGAGGGTGACGCTCCGGGGTGTGTCCACTCCCCGCCAGTCCACCCCCAGGGGAATCTTCCCCCGCATCCAGAACTGGGTGGTTCCGTTCTTCTCTGGACCTGTCATCTCAGTAGATGAACGGATCTTTCTTCTGGAGCCTCCGAACCTTCCTGCGGAAACGGATCCACTCCACCACCGAGCGGACGGACCGCGCCAAGGGGCGAACGCCCGGCACCCGGTGTACGCCCAGAGCCAGGGCTCGGGTCTTGAGCCAGGTTGCGAATCGCAGAAAAGATGACATGGAGAGAAGCTGTCCCAGGAGGTTCTGGTCCGAGCTGGAAACCGGATCCAGCGCCAATGCTGACAAGCATTTAAAGCTAAACCTGGAAGGAGCCTCACGCAAGAAATGGAAGGCTCCGCCACGAGTTGCCAGAGCCCGCGCCCCGGGACATCTTCCGGGCATGTCTGCTCTTCCATTTTCCCGCGTATGGCGGGGGCTCCTCGTGCTGAGCCCCGGTATCGTCCTGCGGGCCCTGCGCTTCGGGCCTGGAGACGCCCAGAAGAAGCTTCGTTCCTCCTACGGCTTGGTGGCCCCCCTGGAGGGGTGGGAGAGCGTGGAGCCCGATCCGCTCCTGCCCACGGTTCCCATTGATGAGCTGCTGGGCCCCACGAGGGGTGCAGGTCCGCCGGACGGAGCGGAGGCCGGCCCTGGCCAGGGCGCCGACCCTTCCCCTCCCCCCTCTCGCCCCCAGGTCACCGTGGCCCCCACCCATGTGGGTGACGACGGAAGCTTGGCCCCGTGGGAGCTTCTCTGTGTTCTCATGCTGGCACGGAACCGGAACCCCAGGGGCATCCTGGAGATCGGCACCTACTTCGGCACCACAGCCTACAACCTGGCCCTGAACCTGCCCCACACCCACATCCATACCGTAGACCTGGATCCCCGGGTGGGAGCTGGAGCTGGGACGGAGGCATCGACCCACGGCGAGGTTCAACCCGGGCTGGCCCTTCCGGCCGACGACTTCCACCTCATCCGGAATCGCCGACTGGGGGAGGACTTCCTGAACACCCCGGAGGCCCGGCGCATCACCCAACATCTGGGAGACTCCGCCAGGGTGGACCTCTCCGCTGCTGCGGGAAAGGTGACGTTCTGCTTCATCGACGGAAGCCACACCTACGAGTATGCCCGGAACGACACCCTCAGAGCCGTGGAACTCCTCCCTTCCCCGGGGACCCTGGTCTGGCATGATTGCTCCCCGGCGCACCCCGGTGTCATGAAGTGGTTGCGGGAGATGGCCACGGCAGGCGTGGCGGTGCGGAGGGTGCGGGGCACCACCCTGGCCGTGGCGGATATCGACCCGGCGGATGCAGCGGTAAAGAGCCTGCTGCAACGGGCAAGCTGAGTCGGAGATCCTGGGAGCGTGTCCGGGTAACGCGGCTCGCCCCATTACCCGGACACGCTCCTAGCCCTTTCCCTTCACCCAGGGCCGAAGTCGCCGCCACAGCCATTGGAGCGGACCGGCTCCCAGCACCCGGAGCACCACCGCCCGATAGGCCCAGGTGAGGTAGTGGAGCCGGAACACCACCCAGCCGCAGGAAAGGGCCGTCACCACACGGGTGGAAAGGGGCAACTCGGAATAGAGCCCCACGCCCCTGCCGATGACGCTGACGATCCTTCGGCTCACCAGCCCCCACGGGTTCCGCGCCCGCCTCCCCGCCAGCCCGAAGTACTCGGCGGTGGCCTCCAGGGAAGACGACGCACCGGCGGCAGAACGGTGCACCTGAGCGTCGTGAAGTGTGGTTACCCGGCCCACGCATGCCAACTGGCCCACCACCATCCAGTCTGCCGCCACCCCGTGGGGAAGTACCAGGCGCCGGGCATCCCGGGCCCGCATGATCCCAAACAGGATGCTGTTGTCCCGCACCCCGGCGAAGTACTCCCGAAGCCGGGCCCGGGGGCTGGATTGGGGCAGGTGGCAGGGAGGGGTCTGCCAGGGTTCGCCCTTTGCCGGATCCGGGTGAAACCACGCCGTCCCTCCCACCAACGCCAGCCCCGCATCTGCCTCCAAGGCCGAGAGACACGCCGCGATGTACCCGGGCGAGAGCCAGTCGTCGTCAGGCAACCACATGAAGTAGTCGCCTCCGGCCTCCCGAAGCACCACCCGGAAGTTCTCGAAAGGCCCCTGGTTCTCCTCCTGGAAGATGACTCGCAGGCGAGGGTCTTCGGCCATGGTCTTCCGGAGGTATGCCTGCGTGCCATCTGCGCTGGCATTGTCGGAGACCACCACCTCCAAACGAAAAGGCCCCTCCTGGGCCAGAACGGTCGTGAGCACCTTGGCCAGCGACTCGCAGCGGTTGTAGGTGGGGATCCCCACGGATACCACAGGCTGCGGGAGGGGCGAACCCATGGTGTCAGGGAGTGGATGGGAAGGCATACGGAACGCTCGGGGAACCGCTTCGGAAAAGGGGGAGAGAAGGTACTCGCCGTAAGCAGCGGGTGGAAGGCCTTGCCCGGGATAGAGGCTTGCGGTACGCTCCTCGGAAAGTGAATCCGGGCCGCGAAAGCTGGCCGTTCCCCATCCCATGCGGCATCCCTCTCATCAGCCATGACCATCCAGCAGGCCGTCATCCTGGCGGGTGGGCGAGGCACGCGCCTTCGCCCCTCGTCCGATCTGCGTCCCAAGCCCCTCATTCAGGTGGCCGGGCGACCGTTCCTGGAGCACCTCGTCCAACTCCTGGGGCGCAGCGGCATTTCCAGGGTCCTCATCCTCACCGGATACGAGGCCCAGGAAGTGGAAAACACCATGGGCGATGGAAGTCGGCTGGGTGTTTCCATCAGCTACAACCGGCAACCGGAGCATTTCGAGACCGGTGCCCGCCTGGCGGCGGCACTCCCCCAACTCGAGGATCGGTTCCTCCTCCTATACTCCGACAACATCTGCCCTCTCCGACTCCCGGAGCTGGAAAGCCGGCTGGCCCAGCCCGAAACCCTGGGGGTCATGACCGTCTACACGAATGAGGACGGATACAGCCGGGACAACGTGCGGGTGCAGGATGGGCGGGTGGAGGCGTACGACCGGAGTCGCACTGCACCGGATCTGGCCGGGGTGGACATCGGGTTTGTGGCGTTGAGGAAGGAGGTGCTTTCCCGCATCCCGGAGGGGAACCCATCGTTCGAGGCCCACGTCTACCCGCAGCTAGTGGAAGAGGGGGCCCTGGGCGCCGTGGAGACCGAGCATCGCTACTACTCCATCGGAGACTACTCCCGGCTGGCGGCTACGGAACGGTACCTCGGGGGCACGCCTACCATCCTTCTGGATCGGGACGGAACCCTGAACGTACGACAACCCCGAGCCCGGTATGTGGAGTCCTGGGACGACTGGTCCTGGCTGCCCGGAGCTCTGGATGCTCTGGTCATTCTCCGGCAACAGGGGGTGCGGGTGTTGGTCATCACCAATCAGCCGGGAATCGGCAAAGGGGTTGTTTCCCTGGATTCCCTCCACGAGATCCACCGCCGGATGGCCCGGGATGCGGCAGAAGCCGGAGGATACATCGAGGCGGTGTACTTCTGTCCCCACGACTGGGACGAGGGGTGCCGGTGCCGAAAACCGGCCCCGGGGATGCTCTTTCAGGCCCAGAAGGATTATTGTTTGAATCTGTCTGAAACTCTGTTCGTGGGCGATGACGACCGGGACGGGGAAGCGGCGGCGGCGGCGGGTTGTCCTTTTGAGCAGGTGGACGATGCCCGCACCCTGCTGCAGGTGGTTTCAGAGCGGTTCCACCTCCCGGGTGACCCTGCCGTCGCCGGGTAAACGCACTATCATCGAGGGAAACAATGCAAGGCAACATTCTCGTCACCGGGATCACGGGATTTGTGGGCTCCCACCTGGCAGACTACATCCTGGAAGCCTTCCCCGACGCCACATTGTGGGGAACGAAGCGATATCACCTGTCCCGCATGGACAACGTGCGGCATATCCGGGAGCAGGTTCGCTGGGTGGACTGCGATCTCACCGACGCCATCGGCACCCGGGAGATGATCAGGGAGGTGAAGCCGGACCGCATCTTCCACATGGCCGCGGAAAGCTTCGTATCCCCCTCCTGGAAGCATCCCCATCGGTACATGAGCGTGAATTATGATGCCATGGTGAACGTGCTGGACGCCGTTCGGGAATCCGGAGCCGACACCCGCATCCTCATCCCGGGATCCGGTGAGGAGTACGGGGAGATCCATGAGGACGAAATCCCCATCGGACCCGAGACCCCCCTGCGGCCGGTGAACCCCTACGCCGTGACGAAGATTGCCCAGGACCTCATCGGCTACGTGTACTTCAAGTCGTACGGAACGAAGGTGGTCCGGGTGCGGACCTTCAATCATGAGGGCCCCCGCAGAGACAAGGTGTTCGGGATTCCCTGGTACGCCTATCAGGTAGCCCGCATCGAAGCCGGACTGCAGGAACCCGTGGTGAAGGTGGGACACGTGGACGATCTCCGGAACTTCACCCACGTGAAAGACATCGTGCGGGCCTACTGCCTGGCCATGGAACAGTGCGAGCCCGGGGAGCTGTACCTGGTGGGTTCGGAGAGCGAGAGCAGCATCTTCACCTTCCGGCAGGCGCTGGAACAGCTTATCGCCCTCTCCACGGTGTCGGGCATCACCTACCAGGAAGATGCCCGGTACGTGCGACCCACGAACGTGCCCAGGTTGCTGGCAGACACCAGTCGCTTCCGGGAACTCACCGGATGGGAGCCCAATATCGATTTCACCACCATTCTGTCGGACACCTTGAACCACTGGCGAGAGAGGGTTGCCCAGGGTGAGTGAGGCTGCCTTTCGGGCCCCGGCTCCCTGCCGAAGCCCAGGCCCGACATGTTGACCGCACGCGCCCCCCTCCGCATCAGCTTCTTCGGAGGCGGAACCGACCTGCCGGCCTACTACCGGCATGACTACGGTGCGGTGCTCTCCACCGCCATCGACAAATACGTCTATGTCACGGTGAAGCGGCATGGCGACATCTTCCTGGAGCCGTTTCGCCTCACCTACTCCGTCACGGAGTTGGTGGATTCCCTGGACGAGATCAAGAACGACATCGCCCGGGAGGGGATCCGGCTGTTGGATGTTCCACCTCCCCTCTACGTGAGCACCATCGCCGACCTGCCGGCGGCCTCCGGCCTGGGGTCGTCCAGCGCCTTCGCCTCGGCGCTCATCCTGGCGCTCCACACCTACCAGGGGCGCTCGGTGTCCAGCAGCCGCATCGCCGAGGAAGCCTGCCGCCTGGAGATCGACATCCTGGGGAAGCCCATCGGAAAGCAGGATCAGTACGCTTCCGCGCTGGGGGGAGTGAACTTCATCCGGTTCGATGGAGACGGCTCGGTGACGGTTCGCGCCATGAATCTCAGCCCTGACCAGTCCCAGCGCCTCTTCGGTAGCCTCATGCTCTTCTTCACGGGTCTCACCCGGAGCGCAGACACCATTCTGGCTCGCCAGTCCCGTGACACAGGGCTGAATCTGCCTCAACTGGACCGGATGCGAAGCCAGGCGGAAGAGTTCTCCGAGTTGTTGGCCCGGGGAGAGGTGGATGAAGCCACCCTGGGAGGCATGCTGGATGAGACGTGGCAGATCAAGCGAGAGTTGGCGGAAGGCATCACGAACCCCCTCATCGATGAACTCTACGCCAAGGCCCGGAAGGCTGGGGCCCTGGGAGGAAAGGTCACCGGGGCCGGTGGAGGCGGCTTCCTCCTCCTCTGCGTGCCGGAGGATTCCAGGGAAGCGGTGAGAGAGGCCATGGCCCCCCTTTCGGAAGTCCAGTTCCACGCCGATCACACCGGCGCCACCCTGCTCTGAGAGTACCAGGAGATCGCTCAATGAAGTTCCAGCCCCTATCCATGGACGGAGCCTTCGTCATCCATCTGGACCCCATTTCCGACAGTCGGGGGTTCTTCAGCCGGCTCTTCTGCCGGGAAGAGATGGAGGAGCACGGCCTGGATCCCCACATCGAGCAGGTGAACACCTCGCTGAGCCGGGACAAGGGAACCCTCCGGGGGATGCACTACCAGCTGGGCGCCCATGCCGAAACGAAGCTGGTGCGCTGCGTGGCCGGAGCCGTCTACGACGTGATCCTCGACCTGCGACCCGACTCACTCACCTTTGGGAAGTGGGAAGGCGTGGAGCTCACGGAAGAGAACCGCACCATGATCTACGTGCCTCGGGGATTCGGACACGGCATCCAGACCCTGGAACCCGATTCCGAGCTCATCTATCTGGTTTCCGCCCGGTACGCTCCCCAGGCCGAACGGGGCGTCCGCTGGAACGATCCCCGGTTCGGGATCGAATGGCCGCTGGAGCCCACGGTGGTGTCGCCGAAGGATGCCGCTCACCCGGACTTCGATCCGGCCTACCATCTCGAGTTAGAAAACGGTTCAAGCTAGAAGACGGTTGAGCTGAGCCTTTCGGCGGGGATGGCCCGGTGGCGGATGAACTGGGCGAAGGTGTGCAGAATGGACTGGTGCGTATCTTCCACCACCCCGTAGTTCTCGCTGGAAACGTGGACGCTCACGGAAGCCATTGGAGCCACCCTCCCGCCGCTGAACCCCGTGAGGCCGATGGTCTGCATGCCCTCCCCGTGCGCGGTCTCCACCGCCCGCACGATGTTCTCGGAGTTTCCCCCCGAGCTGATGGCCACCAGGACCCCTCCGGCTTCGGCCATGGTGCGGATCTGGAGGGAAAACACCTCCTCGTACCCCAGGTCGTTGGCCGTGGCGGTGAGGAGGGGGATTCCGGACGAAAGCGACAGACAGCGGGGCCGCAGCTCCGTGGAGGTAGCGCTCCCTTTCAGCAGATCGCACACGAAGTGCTCCGCCAAGGCGGCGGAGCCACCGTTTCCACACACCAGGATGAGCCCCCGGCTGCGGGCAGTGGACTCCAGCAGGTGGGCGGCACGGTTCAGGGCGTCGGGATCCACGCTGGTCAGGGCCCGCTGGAGCTCCTCTCCATAGGCCCGCAGATAGCCGCTCGCATCAGGAAAATGTTCTTGGGGGAATGCCATACGCCTAAACGCGCTCCAGATTGTCGTTCACAGGGGTGGTTGCTGAAGACGGCACGCAGTGGAAGGTACCCCCGGGGCCAGGGATTGGAACACCCCTGGCCGGTTGCCACCTCCCCCGGAAGCCGATTAGTGTGGCAGACTGTTGTACCAGCACTGACCCCCGACCCCTCCACTACCCCAACCCTACCCAACCTCACATGACTGACGCGCCTCGGCCCACGGCCTCCTCCAGCAGCACCGACGCGACCCGTATCTGGGAGGAGTCGGAGGCGGATGCCTGGTTCCATCGGAACGCCGAAACCCTGGCCCGATGGTCACCCGACTCCGACCCCCTGGTGCGCATGCTGGGGAGGTACGGGCTCACCGCCCGATCCGTGTTGGAAGTCGGGTCCTCCAGTGGGTTCCGGGTGGCCTACATGGCTGAGGCCTTTCGACAGAACGGGAGCGAACAGGAGTTGGAAGCGGACGACTTCGTGGGGGTGGATCCCTCCGCTGCTGCCGTGGCCGAGGGCACCCGTCGATTCCCTGGAATCCGGATGCTGAAGGGAGTAGCCCACCAGCTTCCTGTGGAAAGGATGTTCCAACTGGTGATGGTCAACTACGTATTGCACTGGATTCCCCGAACTCTGCTCCTGGCGAGCGTGTCGGAAATCGACCGTTGTCTCCTGGACGGAGGGTATCTTCTGCTGGGAGACTTCCTGCCGGCCGTTCCCACCAGGGTGGACTACCACCACCTCCCCGACCCGGTAATCCACACCTGGAAGCAGGATTACGGTGCCCTGTTCCAGGCCACGGGGATCTACCGGCTCCTGGCCCGCCTGGAGCTGGACCACGCCACGAACCAGCCCATGGCAGCTATTCCTCCTGCCAATCGGGGTGCCGTCTGGCTCCTCCAGAAAGAACTCCGGGAGGGTTACCAGGAGAGCCCCCCCAAAAGGTGATCGCGGGTGGGTACGTCTGTAAGCCGATTGTGTCAGGTGAGCCGCCGGAACCCCCCGTGGGCCGCAGGTCCGTCCAGCCGCGTTTCCACGGTTCCTGTGGATACCGCCTCGGCCACCTCCTGGAACGCCTCCCCCGCCGCCGCCAGGAATGCGTCCACATGGGCATCGGTGTGGGCGAAGCTGGCGTAGAAGGACGCGGTGGCCAGGAAACCCCGCTCCAGCATGAGACGGGTGTAGAGGGTGCGGGCGGCCTGGGGGTTCTCCACCTGGAGGTGGAGATGACCCAGCGGCGCCATGCCCCCCACTTCCACCGGGAGGCCCGCCTCGGCGGCGGCGGCCTTCCACCCTTCCTGCACCCGGGTGCCGATACGAATGAGGTGGTCTGCCACCTTCTCCCGCCCATGCTTCCGGATGGTGGCCAGTGCAGCTGCTGGACCCACCCGATCTGTCCAGTAGGTGCTGGAGATGAAGGTGGTCTGGGCGGCTTCCATGACCTGCTCCACCCCCATCACCGCTGCCATGGGATACCCGTTGCTCATGGCCTTGGCGAACACGGCCATATCGGGCTCCACCCCGTAGATGAGGTGGGCACCCCCGGTGGTGAGGCGGAAGCCGGCTGAAATCTCGTCGAAAACAAGCACGGCGCCCGCCTCCCGGGCCAGGGCCGCCACCTCCTCCAGGAAGCCCGGTTCCGGATCGTGATTTCGCACGGGCTCCAGGATCACGGCCGCCACCTCGCCCGGGTGGGCAGAGAGGATGGCCTTCAACTCTTCCGCATGGTTGTAGCGGAAGGGGAGCGCCGTTCCCCGGAGGCCCCGAGGCACACCCCGGGGCTCCAGACCGGGCAGGAGGTGGCCGTCCAGAGCCTCGTCTTCGCTCAGGTTCGCCGCCAGGTACCAGTCGTGCCAACCGTGGTAGCCGCAGAAGGCCACCCGGTCCCGGCGGGTGTGTGCACGGGCGATGCGGACGGCCATGGTCATGGCTTCCCCGCCGCTCCGGGCGAAGCGCACCATGGAAGCCCACGGGTGGAGTTCACACAGGAGGTCGGCCAGCTCCACCTCTTCGGGAGCGTTCAGGGTGCTCATGGAGCCCGCCTTCACAGCCTCCAGGACCGCCCCATCCACCTCGTCGTCGGCAGCCCCCAGGATGAGGGAGCCCACGCCGCTGTAGCTCATGTCCAGGTAGCGGTTTCCGTCCAGGTCCCAGACCTCCGCACCCTTGGCCCGGGAGTAGTAGGCAGGCCATCGCCCGGGCAGGAACATCTCCGGGCGCTTGGAGAGGAGTTGGGTGCCTCCGGGAATCCGGGCCCGGGCCCGCCGGTAGAGTTCCTGGCCCTTGCCGGAGGTGCTTCCCACACCGGCATCCCGCCCTTCGGCTTCGTCGCTCACTCGTCCCCCTCCCCACTCGTCGTGGCTTCTCCCTCTACCGATCGCCAGTACCCCTCATCCCGCCCGATGGTGGCGTTCTCCCGTCCCAGGCCGGGATCCGCCTGGAAGAGGGCCAGCACTTCCTCCAACCCGGCCGTGTCGGCCGGCGACGGCTGGGATTGGGAGGCCGCCAACCGCCGGTAGACCTCCCGGATGAGCGCCAGGTCGACAGGCTCGTCCACCGTCCACCGGAGATGGGACAGATCTGTGGGGTGCTCCACGTTGGCCAGGTGAAAACGCTCAGGATGGTTCCAGATGTAGGCGGTGACATGCTCCCGCTCCGAGGGAAGCGACGCCTCTCTGCCCGCCCGTTCCAGCGCCTCCCGGGAAACCACCTCGGTGTCCAGGCCATCGGGATAGGTGGGGGGATGGGCGTTGCTCACGTAATCGAGCCCCCGGCCCGGATCGCCATCCCCCTGCCCCGGCGCTTCGCCGGCCAGGAAACGAGCCAGCACCCGCCCTCCCACGGAGGCATCGTAGAGAGGGCAATCTGCCGTAACCCGGAGAATGATCTGGCTGTCGTGCTCCCGGGCCGCAGTGAGGTACCGCTCCAGCACATCGTGGGTGGAGCCGGCCACGGCGGGATACCCCCACCCCCGGGCCCGCTCCAGCAGTACCGCATCTTCAGGCTCCCCGGTGGTGGCCAGGATGGTCCGTTCCACCCCCGGGATCCGGGCCGCTCGCTCCAGCACCCTGAGGAGCATGGGTTTGCCCTCCAGCTCCTCCAGCACCTTTCCCGGAAGCCGGGTGGAGCCCAGGCGAGCCTGGACGATGACATGCGCTCCTGGAGTGACGGCCTTCATCTCTCCTCCCACGGCGGGAGGGCCTCTACCTGCCCGGACTGCGCCGACCGCCGGGCCGCCAGGGCGATGTCCAGGACCCTGAGACCCTCCCACCCGTCCTGGACGGAAGGCTCCGTTCCCTGAACCACCCGGATGAAGTGGCGCATCTCATCCAGATACATGGTGTTTACCGAGTAATCCGGATCGGCCTTCCACTCCTCCACACTCCACTCCTTCGCCTCCGCGTGATATCGCCGGAGCTCCCTCTCCTGGAAGGTCCAGATGAGGCTCCCTTCCGTGCCATGCACCTCCACCCCCCGATGGTACGATCGCCGGAGGTAGTCCACGTGCACCTGCCCCGTGATGCCCGATTTGAAGCGAAGCAGGAGGTCGGCGTGGTCTTCCACATCCACCTCCAGATCGCCCACCTGGCCGGCAAAGCACGACACGGCTTCCACCTCCCCCAGGAGCCACCGGATGGCATCCATCTCATGCACGGCGTCCAGGAGGATCCCTCCCCCAAGCTCCTTCCGGGCGCTGTAACCCTTCCGGTAGTCCTCCCAGGGGTGCCAGTCCGGGAGGTACTGTCCGAAGGTGGCGGAGGCCATCAACGGGCGTCCCACCACCCCGGCTGCCAGGGATTCCTTCATCCGTCGGAGCCCCCGGTCGAAGCGGAAGTTGCAGCCCACCAGAATCCGCACGCCCCTGGCATCGGCTTCCCGAAGCAGGTCAGGCACCCCTTCCCGCACATGGTTGATGGGCTTCTCGATGAAGAGGTGGGCACCCGCCAGGACCGTCTGATGAGCCTGTTCCAGGTGAAGGGCGGTGGGGGAGCAGAGGAGGACGGCCCCCGCAGGGGTGTCGGTGGTGGCCTCGCGGGACACACCGGAAGTCCCGCCCATGGCGCGGTGGGGAGCGCCAGGAGCGCCAGGAGCGCCACCCATGGCGCGGAGTGCCGCCAGCCCCTCCTCCAGGGCCGCCACGGGCTCGGCGCCGAAATCCGCTTCGGCCGCCGCCCTTCGCTCCTGGGAGGGGTCGAAGGCCAAAAGCCGGGTGGCACCCAGTGTCTTCAGGTTTCCCAGATGGCGGCGGCCGATGGAGCCGCACCCCACCACCAGGAAGGGAACGTCAGGTCCCAATGCCGTCATGAAGTCTCCGCCAGTTGGTTCAGCATGGCCTTCAACGTCTCCACATTCCGAAACCAATCCGCCCGCTCTTCAGCCACCTCCCGGTTTCGCCGGGCCACCTCGGAGCGTTCCTCAGAGGAGAGGGCGAAGGCGGCATGGAGGCTCTGGGCCACGGCGGGGGCATCCCCGGCGGGAGCCAGCCATCCCCATGCCTGATCCGGTGCCACCCACTCTTCGTTGGAGGGAATGTCCGTCACCACCACCGGAAGTCCCGACGCCAGGGCTTCCAGAAGAGAGATGGATGTCCCGTCTGAATGGGCGCAGCTCACATACACGTGGGCCGAGCGGAAGAGCCCGGGGATCTCGCCCTGGGGGAGCTGTCCCGGAGCGTGGACTACGTCCCGGAGCCCCTTCTCCTCCAGAAAGCCCGCCACCCAGTCGGCCGTTGACCCGGTGGAACCCAGGATGAGACGGAGTTCCGGATCGGCGGTGTGGGCCAGGGCGAAGGCCTCCAGCAGCGTCTCCACCCCGTGGAGGCTCTCCCACGCCCGGGTGGAAAGGACCACCTTCCGATCCTGCCAGTCCGGACGGACGGGACCCCATCCCTCCCCCCTGGAGAATGCCGCGAGGTCGATTCCCCAGGGGAACTTCACCACCCTCTCGTCCGGAATGGGGACGAAGTCCCGGGCCGTATCCAACACGGCCTCGGAGTCGCAGAGGAAGGCCGAAGCCCCTTCCAACGCCTCCCTGGTGGCCGTTCGGGTATCGTCGTCCCGGTGAGCGTGGACCAAAATGTCCGACCCCCAGGAAACGGCCAGGACAGGAGCCCCAGGGAGGGGAGCGTCCGCTGAGGCCGCGGCCGCTGCTGCCAACCACGCGCAGCTCTGGATGGGGCCCGCCTGCACCACGGTGGGCTCCAGCTCCTGCAGCACCTGGGTGTAGGCCGGAAGGAGGGACTTCAACCCTCCCGGCCGGTGGTCTCCCGCAGACTCCTGCGCGGGCACCGGGCGGGGACCGTGGCTCGTGGGCCAGTACGCCCGCGTCACCCCCGCTGGGAGGGGACGCGATTCATACGGAACGCCATCGTCCTCCAACTGGAGGAAGTGGACTTCCCATGGCTCGCCGTGGGATCGTAGGCCCGCCAGCGCCTCCAGGAAGCGGCGGTCGTGGGTGGTGTACTCCCGACTGAAGTAGAGCAGCCGACGAGGCCCGCCGGGGTCAATCCTGGAGGGCATCCAGATGGCTCCAGGTAAGATGGTCGCCATCCTTCACGGCCTTCCGGACCACCGTACCCACCACCCGGTCCAGATCGTAGGGGAAGATCCCATCCCGGGGCGCAGGGCGAAGTACCGTGAGGTCACGGCGGGTGAGGCGGGTACCCACCTCCAGATCCCGAGCCGCTCGAATGGCCCGCCGCTGCACCACCACGGTCTCCTCTTCGTTTTCCGCCACCCTCTTCATGGGATCGCCCAGGGCCAGCTCCAGCTCCCGGGTCCGACCCACCATCTCTCGCCAGGTGGTGGGGGTCATGGAAAAGGGGTGATCGGGCCCCTCCCGGGAGGTGTCGTCGGTGAAGTGCTTCTCCACCACCCGGCCGCCAAGGGCCACCGCCCCCAGCACCGTGGCGTGGCCCGGAGTGTGATCGGACAGACCCAGCACCAGGTGGGGATACATGGCCCGGAAGCTCTTCAGGACATTCAGATGGATATGGCGAAAGTTGTCCAGACTTCCCGTATAGTTCGTGTTGCACTGCAGGAGCCCCACCTGGGGGTTCACCTCCAGGAGGGTATCCACCGCCATGCGCACCTCTCCGATATGGGAAGCACCGCACGCCAGAAGCACCGGCTTCCCCTTCCCCGCAATGTGTCGGAGCATCTCCGGCCAGGTGATGTCACCCGAGCCCACCTTGTAGACCTCCACGTAGGGATCCAGCATATCCACCGCTTCGAAGTCGTAGGGGGTGGAAAAGTAGTCGATGCCCACCTCCTTGCAGTGCCTGGCCAACTCCGGCGTCCAATCCCAGGGGATGGAGGCATCGGAGTAGACCTCGAAAACCGAGCGCTTCCACTTGGCCTGATGCGACTGGCGGCTTCCCAGGGACTCGAAGCCGTGGCGACTCACAATCTCAGCGGCCCGGAAGTTCTGGAACTTGGCTGCATCGGCCCCGGCTTCGGCCGCCAGCTCCACCAGCTGCTTGGCCCGGTCCAGACTCCCGTCGTGGTTCGCTGAGATATCGGCGATGAAGTAGGTAGGGTGGTCTTCAGAGATGGTGCGACCGGCGAATTGAAGAGGCGTCATGATGGGTCCTTGGGTTGGTGCCGTGGTTCGTGGGTCATGGTTCGTGGGTCATGGTTCGTGGGTCATGGTTCGTGCCGGGCGCCCAGGACCTCCAGGCCATGGGCCTCCTCCGTCCCGAAGCGGTGCATGGCGGCCACCTCCTCCTCCACGAATGGCGCCCCGGCTCCCCTCAACGCTTCCCACCGCGTCACCGCCAGGGTGGTATCCAGCGAGCGCCGAGCCTTCAGCGAGGCGTCCGTAGACCGGGTGGCCTTCACCCGCTCCGGCGAGTACCCCCACTCCACAGCCACAGCCCGGGCGAAGTCGTGCTTGGACATGGCGTCGCCGGCGGCAACATGAAGGAGTCCGGTGGGACCTGGAGGGGGTTGGACAGCCAACTTCAGCAACTCCGCCGCCAGGGTGCCGGTAAAGAGAGGATTGAACCTCACGTCGGTCCACCCCGGCACCGGCGCATCTCCCTCCAGCGTTCGGAGGATCCACCCCGCCAACGCAGCGGGCCCGTCCAACCCCCATCCGAACAGGTTGGTGCGCACTACCAGGGCCTCCGGAAAGACCTCCAACACCCGCTGCTCCCCCTCGGCCTTGGTTGCGCCATAGACGTTCACGGGGCTGGGTGAGTGGCCCTCCGGGAAGCCTCCGGGAGGTATTGGCCCGGAAAACACCCCGTCGGTGGAGATATGGACGAGTCGCACCCCCTCCCTGGCGCACCACCGGGCCAGGGCCTGGGGCACCAGGGCATTCTGCCGGCGAGCCTCCTGGGGATCTTCCTCACATCGGTCCACATGGGTGAGGGCTGCACAGTGGATGAGGGCGTGGGGGCGGAAGTCTTCCAACGGGCGTCGCCACGAATCCTCCTGGGTAAGTTCGGCCGTCTGGACACGAAGTTCGGGCTCGTCTGTGTCTGCAGAAGCTGGGGCGCCTCCCGGACCGCCTGCCGGGGTGCCAGGAGCCTTCAGAGCCCGGCTCCGGGTGAGGGCGAGGAGGGATACGGGCTGTGCGAATGGACTTCCGGTCCCGTCCCGAGGAAAGGCCTTGTGAACCACCATACTTCCCAGAAGCCCGGACGCGCCCGTCACCGCCACCCGCATCACGCCATCCACCTGGGCCAGGCGTCCCCGTGGTACATCACGCGTCCCGGCTACCTTCCAACCCCAATAGTTCGCGGAGCCTGTCCACCTCCAGCCATTCACTGTTCCCGTCGGAGGAGTAGGCGAAGTCTTCCGGGCAGCGCTTTCCGCCGGGAATGAGAAGTCCCCGGCTCTCCCACTCCTTCAGGGAAGGCAGGATGGCGTAGAAGTCGTCGAACTCCAGGGTATTGCGCGAATCGTCCGATGATATCATGACCTCGTGGAGTTTCTCCCCCGGTCGGATGCCCACCACCCGGGTCTCGGCATCAGGGGCCACGGCCCGGGCCAGATCCATGATGTTCATGCTGGGAATCTTGGGCACGAAGATCTCGCCGCCCAGCATCCGCTCCAGGCTGGCCAGGACAAATCGGACCCCCTGGTCCAGGGTGATCCAGAAGCGCGTCATCCGGGGGTCCGTGATGGGTAGCACCCCCTTTTCACGCTCCTTCAGGAAGAAGGGAATCACACTTCCCCGGCTCCCCATGACATTGCCATACCTGACCACGCTGAACCGGGTCTGGTGGGTGCCCGCATAGTAGTTCCCTGCGGTGAAGAGCTTGTCCGAGCAGAGCTTCGTGGCGCCGTACAGATTGGCGGGGTTGGCCGCCTTGTCCGTACTCAGGGCCACCACCCTCCTCACCCCCCGGTCGATGGCCGCATCCACGATGTTCGCCGCTCCCAGGACATTGGTACGAATGGCCTCCATGGGGTTGTACTCACACGCCGGCACCTGCTTCAGGGCAGCCGCATGGATCACGTAATCCACCCCATCGAAGGCCCGGTAGAGTCGCTCCCGATCTCGGACATCTCCCAGGAAGAAGCGGAGGGAGGGATGATCCCGCTCCGGATACTGGGCCTGCATCTCCGATTGCTTCAGTTCATCCCGAGACAGGATGATGAGGCGCTTTGGCTCATACCGTTCCAGAACGGACGCCACGAAGGCCCGCCCGAACGACCCGGTGCCCCCGGTGATGAGTATGACTTTGCCGTCGAGCATGGCTCAAACCGTCTGTTCGAGGAGAGGCAGCAGCCGGGAGGGATCGTCCACCTCCCACGAAAAAACCGCATCGGAGTCCAGAAAGGCCTCCATGCGTCTGATGATCTCCTGGTGCCGCTCCGGTGACCAGGAGTCCAGGAAGGCCTGGTAGGCCAGGGGCGAGCAGGTCTGCCCATGGCCGCCCACATCCCGCATCAACCCCCGGAATGAAGGATAGACCAGGTCATCCGTAAAGACCCGGTAGTTGTGCATGAAATAGAACTGATACACGTCTTCCGGATCCACCGACCACCCCTCCCGGAGCTCCGGAATCCGGAGAAGAAGCTCCCGATACTCCTCCCGACTCTCCGGGGTGAAGTTGAAGTCATACCCCACATGGGGGTTGTAGCCGGCGTTCAAGACCGGAACCCCCATGAGGGGGAGTTCGTGCCCGATGGTGCCATAGGCGGTGAGGGCCACCGTCATCCCCTCGTCCAGGAGCTGGTGATGTGTGATTCGCCCGGGAATGAGCTCCAGAGGCCCGTGGGGCGCCAGAACCCCCATGGCCTCCAGATGGGGGCGGGAAGCCTCTTCACACGCCGGATGGGGCTTCAGGTACCAGTGGAAATCCGTCTCCCCGGCCACCTGGGCCACGAACTGGATCCACTCCACGAAGTCCGAAAAGAGCATGCCTCCCCAGACGTGAGGCGCATCGGAGAAGCAGTGGGTGAAGAGGACCACGCAGGGCTTGCCATCCTGGGCCAGCACCCTCTCCCGCCCCACTCCCCCTTCGGCGTCGCCCCCCTGACGGAAGGCGAGGTTTTCCATGTACACCAGACCTCCATCCGCCCCTGCCAGCCGGGCCTGGAGTTCGGTTCGGGCCAGCTCCACCCCGGCTTCCTGCACCGCCCGAGGGAGGGCTTCGAAGAGAGCGGGATACCGCGGAAATGAGGAGCCGTAGGAGATGGGCTCCACGGGGCGGTGGAGATGGTTGGGCCGGGGGACGTACACCGGGACTCCCTCTCGCATGGCCAGCCGGACCAGGGTGTTCATCTCCACATAGGTATCGTGAGACGACACCACGGCCTTCACCTCTTCCGTCCGGAAGAACCCCTCCCAGTGCTCCAGAAGGAGGAGGGCCAGAGCCAGGACCTCCACCAATCGGGGGTCATCCAGGTCCACGGTGGCGGCGCCGAACCGCCGGAGGTACGACTCGTAGACGTCCAGCCCCACGTTCACCTCCCTCACCGTCAACGCCAGGAGGTCGCTGCGGCTATTCGCCTTCCGGATGAAGGTGCGGGACTGTTCTTCGGCGGCCAGAACGGCCGCCGCTTCGAACGACACCCGATGGTGCTCCTTCACTCCCATGGAACGGAGCACCCTGCCCAGGGATGCGTTGGAATCGGGCACCCCGAAAGGCTCGCGGCCGGCGATGGAATGGCTCAACACCCGGGCTTCGTGCCGGGAGGCCAGGAGGGGGAGAAGATACGACTTGGCCACCCACACGGGCTGCATGTCGTGGAAGTCCACCAGGATGACCCCCCTGGGGCGGGGGCCGCCTTGCCCGTCCAATGCCCAGACCTTCCGGTTGTGCCGGGCGAACGCCTTCGTGGTGGGATCGACCTGAAGGCGGCGACGCAGGCGCTTCACCACCGCCTTGATCCGCGCACCTCCGGGGATCACCCCACGCACTTGAGAAACCCGCCTCCAGCCACCGAGATGAGGAGCTTGTCATCCACCGACGTGTCCACCGTGAAGCGGGAATTCTCCTCCAGGAAAGTTTTCACGGCTGTGGCCGGGTTGTTCCCCGGCCCCCACGGACGATCTGCCGACGCCTCCTCCGGCAGGTGCTCCACCACGGTGTCGAACACCACCAGATAGCTGCCTGGGGTCACCAGGGGAGAGTAGAGCCTCAACTCCTCCAGGACATGGTCGTGGGTGTGGTTGGAATCCAGCACCACCAGGATCCGCTGCCGGTGGCGGGCCAGTTCACGCACCTGCTCCATGACCTCGGGAGCCGTGGACGACCCTTGCACCAGCCGGATCTGGGGGAACATGGGGTGCTTTTCGATGGCTTCCCGGTTGTGGCCGCGGAGATCGATATCGATCCCTACCGCCAGGCCCCCTTCCCCCAGTAGCGCCAGCATGGAGGCATAGAACACCAGGGAGCCCCCTCGGGCAATCCCCGTTTCCAGGATGAGGTCGGGCTTCACCTCCCAGATGATCTCCTGCATGGCCAGGAGGTCCTGGGGAAACTGGATGACGGGCCGTCCCATCCAGGAGAAGTTGTAGGAATACCGATAGGGAAGGGTGGCCTCCACGAAAGTCTGGGCCGCCTCCCGCACCTGGGGGGAGGCCGCCATCCGGCGGATGTCGGCGCTACGCTCCGCCTGGAAGGCCTGGTGGTCGTCTTGAGACATGAAAGAAGTTCCTAGGAGCGTGTACGGCTCAGCCGGGGAAGGAGGAGAGTCCGTGGAGGACGTGATCCACCTCGGCATCGGTCAACGCAGTGTGCATGGGAAGGGTGAGAAACGACTCCCAGAGACCGGTGGCCACCGGCGTGGGATCAGCGCCCTCCCACTCCCTCTGCAACAGGGGATGGAGATGAATGGGCATGTAGTGCACCCCGGTTGCGATGCCCAACCCCTTCAGATGGAGGATCCAGGCGTCCCGCTCGCCCTGGGGCAGGCGGACCCCGAACATATGGTAGGAAGATCCGGACAGATGGTAGGGTAGCAGCGGCGCCACCCGGGGGATGTGGGCAAGGCCGTCCAGGTACCGGGTGAGGATCTCGTTCTTCCGGGCGTTGAAGCCGTCCAACTTCTCGAGCTGCGCCATACCGATGGCCGCCGCCACGTCATTCATGTTGTACTTGTATCCCAGCACCGACACCTCGTAATGCCAGTGGCGAGACTCCGCCGCCTCCTGGGCCAGGCCCTTTTCCCGCTTCCAGGTATCCTTGTCGATCCCGATCCAGCGATGGGCTCGCAGGGGCTCGATGAGCTCGGGGTCGGGGGATGAGAGCATCCCACCGTCCCCGCAGGTCATCCCTTTCTTCTCCTCGAAGGAGTAGCAGCCGATATCAGACAGCATACCCAGCTTCCGTCCGGCCAGGGCGCCGGTGGGGTACTCTCCGCCTGCGGAGTGGGCACAGTCCTCGATGACCTTGAGGTTCTTCTGCCGGGCCACCTCCAGGATCCGCTCCATGGGAGCCGGGTGGCCCCCAAAGTGCACCACCACCATGGCCACGCAGTCGGCATCGGCCTTCCGCTCCAGATCGTCCGGATCCACCTGCAGGGTCTCCGGATCCACGTCCACGAACACCGGCTTGAGGCGGTTGTAGAGGATGCAGGTGGCGGAGGCCACGAAGGTGAGAGAGGGTACCAGAACCTTCTTCCCTTCGGGAAATCCGTACCGCGCCAGAGCCAGATGAAGCGCCGCCGTACCGGAATTCACGGCCACCGAAGTCGGCGCTCCGATGTACTGACTCCACGCCTTCTCGAACTGCGTCACCGTGGGTCCCAGACCCAACCAGGAACGGTCGAACACCTCGCGGATGTTCTGGAGTTCCTCCTCGCCCACCGTAGGCCTGAAGAGACGGACGTTCACGAAAGACCTCCCGCCGGCTCATCCGGAACGGTCGGGGTGACTTCCCATGGCTTCCGTGCCCACAGCTGAATGACCCTCATGCCCAGCACCTCCATGATTGATCTCAATGGTTGAACTCGTTGGTGTGAGACAGGCCCAACACTCCGGCCCCCCTCACTTTACGGATGTGGCATCCAGGGGAATGCGGACACCCCGCAGTTCATCTACTTCAGGGGTGGAGTACCCCGGACCCTCCACCGACCATGGGAGAAGGGGGCGGATCACTCCGGCCCAGTCTCCGTCCCATGCCCCGCGAGCCGAGGGACCCATGCCCCGATCCACGATGTGGAGGGTGATGGCGTGGTGAACCACCGCGTGAAGGTGGCTGGGGTCATAGGTGGCCACACCCACCGACACGTGCACCCGCGAATCCGTGAGGAAGTTCGCCGGGATGCGACAGACCGTGCGCACCAACCCAGCCTTTCGCTCCGCCCTCCACCACCCCTCCTCCACCAGATCGGCGGCATGGAAGATGATCTGCTCGCTATCGTCGATGAAGTCCATCTTGGTGATGAACGCCATCCCCGGGGTCCTGGCTTCGTACATGACTTCCAGGTACACCGGTTCCCGAACGTCGAAGGTATTGGCCGGCTGTCCCTGGTCGTTCAGGGCACGGATGGAACGCAGACGGACATGTTCGTCGCCGGGGGCGTCGCTTCCCTCCCAACTCTGGTGGGCCGGGTACTCCATGCCCAGGGCACTGTAGTAACGGACGGCTTCCGTGGGAGGGGCATCGTACACGATCCCCCCCTGGTCCACCACCAGGGTCCGGGTACACAGCCGGGTGATGGCCGAGAGGTTGTGGCTCACCAGGACCACGGTGCGGCCTTGCCCCCCCACTTCCTCCATCTTCCCCAAACAGCGGCGCTGAAAATCAGCATCCCCCACCGCCAGAACCTCGTCGACGATGAGGACTTCCGGCTCCAGGTGGGCCGCCACCGAGAAGGCCAGCCGCAGGCTCATCCCCGAGGAGTACCACTTCACCGGGGTGTCGATGAATTTCGCAACCCCCGAGAATTCCACGATCTCTTCGAACTTCCGGTCGATCTCCCGACGATCCATCCCCAGGATGGAACCGTTCAAGTAGATGTTCTCCCTTCCGGTGAGTTCCGGATGGAAGCCGGTTCCCACCTCCAGAAGGGCACTCACCTGACCCCGAACCAGCACCCTCCCCGAGGTGGGTTCGGTGATGCGGGAGAGGATTTTCAAGAGGGTGCTCTTCCCTGTCCCATTCTTTCCCACCACGCCCAGGATCTCTCCCTGCGCCACCTGGAAAGAGACATCCTTGAGGGCCCACACCACGTCCTCTTCCTCGTCCTGAAACTCGTGCAGACGACGGATCCGCTTGAGATTGCGGAAGGGAGACCGGAGCATGGAAGCCAGAAGATCTCTCAGGGTGTCGTGGCGTTGGGCAGGGCCCCCAATGCGGTATCGCTTGGACAGGCCCTCCGCCTCGATAGCCGGTAGGGTCATGGGTTCACTCCGGAAGCCTGCTGGATGAACGCCGGCATAAGAACGGAGTCAGGCCACGTCAGCAAAACGGCGCTCCAGGTTCCGAAAGAAATAGATGCCGCTGATGAAGATCACGAACCCCACCCCCAGGGAGAAGCCGATGAGACCCCAGTCCACTTCCTGAGTGCCCAGAAGCACCGCCCGGAACCCCTCAATGACCCCCGCCATGGGGTTCAAGGCATAGAGCAGGCGGTACCGCTCCGGGATCATGGACATGGGGTACACGATGGGAGAGGCATACATCCAGACGTTCACCAGGAAGGGAATGATGTGCTTTACATCCCGGTACTGGATGTCCAGGCCCGTGAGCCACGTCCCCACCCCGGTGGCGGTCATCATCATGCAGACCACCAGCAGCGGCAGGAGGAAAATGGCATGCCACGAAGGCCAGATCCCGAACGCCGCCATGGTGAGGAAGAGGATGACCATGGCGATGGCCATGTCCACCAGGGCCGCCAGCACCGGTGCCAGGGGGATCACCAGACGAGGGAAATAGACCTTGGTAAGCAGTCCCTTGTTGGACACCAGACTGCCGCTGGAGGTAGCCAGGGCCGTGGAGAAGTAGGTCCAGGGTACCAGCGCCGTAAGGGAGAACACGGGGTAGGGCACGCCATCGGAGGGGATTCCGGCGAAGTTCCCGAAGATCACGGTGAACACCACCATGGTGAGCACAGGTTGGATAATGGCCCAGCCGGCCCCCAGAATCGTCTGGGCATACCGGACCTTGATATCCCGCCAGACCAGGAAGAAGAACAGCCCTCGATAGGCCCAGAGCTCCCTCAGATCCAGTCGGGGCCATCGGCCTGACGGCTGGATCACCGTCATGGGCACATCCCGGTCCAGGCCGGTGCCGGAGTCCCGGGACAGGGAGCCCGGTTCCAAGGAAGTGGTGACAGACATGGGTTGGGAGACGCCGGGGATCAGGAATCGGACCGGAAGTGGGAACGGCCCCTAGGAGCGTGTCCGGGTAATGGGGCGAGCCGCGTTACCCGGACACGCTCCTTCGACAGGCCGGTCCAGAGACCTTCAATGCTAATCCTTCCGAGCGGATGTGTAAATTGATGCGGGAGCCCGCTCTACTGCCGTGATATCATCCTCCAGCAGGAGCATGTACAACTCCTCCCGGACCTGCTCCTCCGTGAGACCGGGCAGGTGGTCTTCCATGCTCTCGATCCGATGGATGAAGGCATCGCTGGAATCACCCAACCCCACCCCATCGATGATCCGAACCTTCTCCACGGCCGTAGGCAAGGTCATCTCGCTGGGGGAAGCCAGCTCTTCATGTAGCTTTTCGCCCGGTCTGAGGCCAGTGAACACGATCTGGACATCCACCCCCACCCGCATGCCTGAAAGTCGAACCAGGTTGTGGGCCAGATCCAGGATCTTGATGGGCTCCCCCATCTCCAGCATGGCGATCCGTCCCCGGGCCTCTCTCAGAACGGAGGCCTGGAGCACCAATTGCACGGCTTCGGAGGTGGTCATGAAGTAGCGGGTCACCTCCGGGTGAGTGATGGTGAGGGGCCCGCCGCGGCTGATCTGCCGCTGGAAAAGGGGGATCACGCTGCCGTTGCTTCCCAGTACGTTGCCGAAACGGACCGCCACGTAGGAACAGGTGGGGAACCGGTCCTGGCACGCCAGGATGATGAGTTCCGCCACCCGCTTGGTGGCACCCATGATGCTCACCGGATCCACTGCCTTGTCGGTGGAGATGAGGACGAATTTCTCCGCCCCGAATTCTCCTGCGGCCCGGGCCACCCGCATGGTGCCCACCACATTGTTCTTCGTGCCCTCCTTCGGGTTGGACTCCATGAGGGGCACGTGCTTGTAGGCCGCCGCATGGTAGACCCGCTGGGGGCGATGGAGTCGGAACACCTCTTCCAGCCGACCCCGGTCCAGGATGTCTCCCACCACCGGCACCACTTCCACATCCGGAAAGCGATTCTTCAGCTCCAGTTCCACGAAGTAGAGATCGCTCTCCGCCTGGTCGTAGAGAACGATGGTGGTGGGGCGGTGCGCGGCCACCTGGCGAGCCAGTTCCGAGCCGATGGAGCCGGCGGCGCCACTGATGAGGGCCACCTTCCCCCGGAGGTCCTCAGCCAGCTGGGGAAGGTGCAACTTGACGGGCTCCCGCCCCAACAGGTCCTCGATGCGAAGTTCCCGAAGGTGGGGCACCGCCGTGCCCCCTTCCAGCACTTCAGCGATACCGGGCAACACCTTGAAAGGCACGTCCACGGCCTGGCACCGATCCACGATGTGCCGGAGCTTTGAGGGGCTGGCGGAAGGAACGGCAATGATGATCTCGTCCGGGCGTTCCCGCTCTGCCAGGAGGGGAAGTTCAGCAGTGGTACCCATCACCCGCACCCCATGAAGGCTCGTGCCCTGCTTTCCGGGATCGTCGTCCACGAAGCCCACGAGGCGATACCCGGTGGGGAATCGCTTCATCTCCCGGGCCAGAAGGTTCCCGGCTTCCCCCGAGCCAATGATCAGAACGCGCTTGGCGCTGCCGTTGATTCCGGACAGACGATGGCGGTGGAACTCGAAGAGCAGCCGGTATCCAATCCAGAGGGAAGCCGTGAGATACGTGGTGAACACCCACTCCATGAGGATGACGGACCGGGGTACCACTGGCTGGAAAGGGATGAGGGTGGCCAGTACCAGGAAAAGGAGGGTCCCGGTGGTGGAGGCTGCCACCAGTCGCACCACGTCTCCCGTTCCAACGAAGCGCCACCGCCCCATGGTGAGGCGGAACGCCCGGGTGGTGAGGAGGCGCGCCATGAGCAGCACGGGAATGGAGACGGCGAAGGTTCCCGTCCACCCCCCGGGCCAGGTAAGGTCGAAGCGCACCAGATACGCCAAGGCGTAGGCCGCCACGGCCACCCCGCCGTAAATGGCCAGGACCACGGGGCTGCGATGGCGCACCGCGAAGCCCCGGAGGGTTCGGAACACACGCCCCGGCGGGGTATCCCGCAGATCCCGGGGCGGTTGCCTCGGAGAGGGATGGCCGGGGGTGATGGGCTCCTCCAGAGGAGGAAGCGTGCGTTCGGGGTAGGTCATGCCGACCCTCCTTCCACGGCAAGCCTCACCTCAGCCATCCTTCTTCCGTCGTCAGCGGGGTCGACGATGGGACCGCCATGGAGCGCCCGCTCCAGCAGTTCCCGAAGACGATCTTCGAAGTCCTCTCGACGAAATTTGAGCGCATGGTTCCGGCACACCTCCGGTGACCAGCTCCGGCTCTGGAAGGCCTCTACAGCCTCCACCAGGCCCAGGGGGTGGGGGTCATCGAAGAGGAGGCCCGTTTCACCATGGACCACCGTTTCCCTTGCTCCACCCCTGTTCCAGGCCAGGACAGGTCGCCCGGCCGCCTGGATCTCCACAGGGAGAATGCCGAAATCTTCCTCTCCCGGAAAGAGGAAGGCCTCACATCCCCTGGCCAGCTCCACCAGCTCCAGGTCCGAGACCCTACCCAGGAATTCCACGGTGGGCCCCGCCAATCTCTCCAGATTGGCTCGTTCCGGTCCGTCTCCGAACACCTTCAGCGGGAATCCGCCAAGGGTGGCCGCTTTCACAGCCCGGTCCAGGCGCTTGTAGACCACCATCCGCCCTCCCGCCAGGAAATAGGAGGGGGAAGCAGCGGCACCGGGAGTGAACAGGTCCACATCCACCGGAGGGTGGAGTACCACCGCTTCCCTACCGTAGATGCGCCGGATCCGTTCTGCCACGTACGCCGAATTGGCCAGAAACCAGGTGACCCCTTGCGCCGCCTCCACATCTTTCCTGCGAAGCCATGGAAGGAGGGGACGCACCAGACGCCCTCCCACTCCGGCATGATATTCGTCCGCCAGATCCCAGATGTAACGGGGAGGGGTGTGACAGTAGCACACGTGCACCGCTCCGGGATCTACCTGCACCCCCTTGGAGAATGCGTGACTGGACGAAAGAACCAGTTCGAACCCGGACAGATCCAGCGCCTTGAACGCCGCCGGCATGGCCGGGAGGGACCATCGGTAGTGGCGGCCGACGCCGGGTATCTTCTGGAGCCAGGTGGTTCGGATGTCCCGGTCCTGGAACGCCAGGCGGGTACGCTCATCCGGAGCCCAAACCCCACAGTGCAGCGGGGCGTCCGGGAGGATTCTCGTCATGGACTTCACGACGCTCTCCGAGCCGCCCCATGTCACCAGCCACTCGTGGACCAGTGCCGCCGGTACTTCCTGGAGCCGACTCATTCCTCTCCTTGCCCGCGGGCCAGTACAGGGAGGTTCCGAGCGAGGATCTTCAGGTCCTTGCTGAACGATCGATCTTTCACATAGCTGACTTCGATGCGGGCCCGCTCCGGATAGGCAGCCCGATTCTTCCCCTGGGCTGTCCAGGCGCCGAAGATCCCGGGCTGCACCGTGAGAAGGGCCTGGGCGTCATCCCCGAACAGCGCCAACTCCTGTTCCACGATGGGACGAGGCCCCACCAGGGACATATCGCCTCGGAGCACGTTCACCAGCTGGGGAAGCTCATCCAGGTGGGTAACCCGGAGGAAGCGACCCACCGAGGTCACCCGGGGATCCTTCCTCAGCGGGAGTTTGAAGCCATTCGCCCGATGCTGTTCCCGCAGCTTCTCGTCCTCTTCCAATCGGCGCTCTGCATCTACCACCATGGTGCGGAATTTCAGGCACGAGAAAGTAGTCCCGTCCTTCCCACACCGCCGATGTCCGAACAGAACAGGACCCCGGGAAGAGACCTTCACCAGGATGGCAGACAGGAGAAAGAGGGGAGACGACAGAACCAGGCCCAGAGAGGAGCCCACGATGTCGAAAAGCCGCTTGAAAAACGGATAGCTCAAATGGGACCTGTTAGGAACGTGTCCAGGAGCGACTCCAGCGCCGGAGGGCAGCCAACTCCTCGGGACGGGGAAACCGCAGTACGCCCAGAAGGGTAAGATAGCCCCCTGTAACGACTCCGGCACCCCCGATGAGCCCCATGACCGAGGCCAGACCGTCGGGCTCGTGCCACCCCAGCAAGGCTCCGACGCCCCCCATCACCCCTGCGGCCAACGCCGGTCGCCAGACCAGACGGGGGTAGGCCAGGGGTCCCAGGCCCAGACGGACATTGCAGCGCACCAGGAGATAGGCCAGGCCCACCACGGTGGCCACCAGCGTGGCCGAAGCCACACCCAGGAGGCCCCAGTCCCGAACCCACCAGAGGGAAAGCCCCACATTCAGAACCAGATGGATGGACGCCGACCGCGCCAGAACTCCCGGCTCGCCCACGCCCGTCATGACGAAAGTGTAGGGAGCGGAAAGCACGTTCAGGAAGAGCGCCACCCCGAGGATCTGGAGTAGAAGGGCACCCTGGGCCACCCGGGCGGGAGCGTAGCTGCCCCCGAGCCAGAGCTCCATGAAGGGGATAGCCAGCAGCAGGGTCCCTGAGCAGATGATGCCCCCCACGGCCCAGGAGTAGCGGACCCCATCCTGGAAGGCCCCCTGCACCCGTCGGTCCTCCCCCTGGCCGGTGAGTTCCGAGGCAGCCGGGAGGAGCGGCGCCATGAGGTGCACCGGGATGGCTCGGAGATGCCGGCCCACGGTGGCCGCCACATGATAAAGACCTACCTCCACCGAGCCCACGTATCGACCCAGAATGAGTTTGTCCATCTGCTGGTCGGCGAATTCAGAGAACTGACCCACAAAAACCCGGGTGGAAAAAGCCACCAGTTCCTTGGCCGTACCAGCCCGGAACGCCATGGGATTCACCCCCAATTCGGGGGTCACCTTCCGGAGTACCCAGGCATGGCCCCCGGCGCTCACGCCGGTCTGGACCCAGGGCGCCAGCGCCAGGCCGGCCAGCCCCCAGCCGGCCTCCAACACCCCCACCACCGTGACAGCAAAGGCCAGGGTGGCCGCAATGCCCACCACATTGCTGGCGGCGTAGCGCTGCAGCCCCGGAAGCACCGCATACCAGGCCGTAGCCACGAAATTCACCAACACCGCCAGGAGGCTCCCCACAAGGAGGGTCCGGGCTGGAGCCAGCAGCTCCGGAGGGACCTGGAAGAAGGAGCGGAGCAGCCACGAATGGATGAGCATCAGGAGTAGCCCCCCCAACAGCGCCACTCCCAGGTAGAGGCCCGCAGCCGTGTTCACCAGTTCATGCAAGCGCTTCCGGTTTTCGGCCTCTTCCACCGCCACGAAGCGGGTGAGAGCCGCGCTGATCCCCAGATCTCCCAGCGCGGTGACCGCCAGGGTGGCCATGACCAGGGCCCACACCCCATACCCCACCTCCCCCAGACCTCGCACCATGTAGGGCGTGAGGAGCAGGAAGACCGGCACCGAGATCCCCAGGCGCATGAGATTGAAGAGCCCGTTTCGGCCCACCCGGCCCACCAGGGCGACGCCCGCCCGACGCTGGGTCACTCCCCTTTCCTTGGCGGTGAGGTTGGGGACTCCACCCCCCACCGGGCTCCCGTCCAGCGTCCCGATACCCGGGCGTACAGGCGGGCCGTCTCTGCGGCACACTCCTGCATGGTCCGGGTGGGTGGCGCGGCGCCGGCCAACCGGCGTGCCAGGGCAGGTTCATCCACGAAACGCTTCAGGGCGCCGTGAAGAGGATCCACCCGGTCCGGAGGCACTACCAGCCCGTCCACCCGATTCCGGACCAGTTCGGGCAGCCCTCCCATTTCGGATACCACTACCGCCACCCCGGCCAGGCGAGCCTCCAATACCACCAACCCGAACATCTCTTCCCAGACGGATGGTACCACCAATACATCCATTCCCTGAAACACCTGGCCCAGCCGCTCCCGGGGGAAGCGACCCGCCACCGTGATCCCTGGCAACGATGCGCAGCGGATGCCCAACTCCAGGGCATATGGATTCGCCGGGTCGTCCAGGTGGGCATGGATGGTCAGGGTGGCGCCACCCTGCGGCAGACGGGAGAAAGCCTCAATGAGGAGATGCAGCCCCTTGTGGGGCAGCGGAGTGCCAATGAAGCCGAAGCGTACGGCGTCAGCTTCGGCCCGGACCGGTGGGGAGGGCAGGTCCCGAGCCCACGCCGCATTCACGCCGTGGGGAATCCGCTCCAGCCGTTCCGTCTCCAGTCCCCATGCGCCGTACCTCTGTGCCACGTGCTTCGACGGCGCAATGAAGGCGGTGGGGAACTCCATGAGAGCCTGGAGCCGGTGAGGTCGGCCCACCCAACCCTCCAAGTGCATGCGCCCTTCCCGGAGTCCACTCAGCGCAGGGAGCACCGGTAGACGATGGCCCGTGAGGGAATCCAGACCCCACGCCGCCTTTCTGAGTGTTCTCCGGCCGGGCCTCTCCAACCAGCATTGATCCAGACACCGGGCCCCGGTGGTACCGGGCCCGGGACAGAGCTCTCCCTGCACCGTGAGGAGTGTGCTTCTGGGGCAAATGCCCCAGTAGTCGTGGAGTGTGTAGACAGACGGGACTCCCGCCTCAGCCGCCAACTGGGGCAGGCGTTCTCCCCCCCAGGCGCAGTGCTGGAAGTGGATCAGATGGGGTTTCCATTGGTCCAGCACCTGCTTGAAGCCCGCCTCCACCAGGGGATTCCGGTCGGGACGCAGGGTCTCAGGGTGGCAGATCCGCACCACCGGAATCCCGTCCACCTCTTCTTTCTCCAGGGTTCCAGGAACGACGCCATCCTTCACCCGAGGCGCAAATACCAGAGGGGTCACTTCTCCACTCTGGTTCAGTGCCTGGCAGAGTTCCAGCGTGTGGATCTCCGTCCCGGTATGGCTTTCAGGAAGAAAGGTGTGGACCACCTGAAGCACCCTGAGGAGTCCGCGGTCCAAACCCTCTCCCCCTTCCCTGGCCATCACTCCCCCCCGCCGGGAGGTGGAACGGACAGATCTCCCAGAGGGTGCACCCGGGTGGGGTCGGTCCCTGCCGGGATTTCCACTTCAGAGATCTCCACCCGTCCCACTGGGGGTGGCGCTTCGATGACAAGGGTGCCCACCACCGGCCCCGTGTCACCTCCGTGGGCTTCCAGGAGGAACCGACCATCGGCGTCCGATACGGCTGCGGGTTGGGCCGGCTCCAGGGGAGGACCCGCCCTGGGTTCAAAGCGTACCGTCACCCCCGCCAGGGGCGCTCCCGTGCCCGTGCGCACCAGGCGACCCTGAGCGCGAAGGAACCCCGGCTGGGTCATCTCAACGGTGTCCACCCCCTCCTCCCAGTCAATCCGACCGCTGGTGTTGAAGATCACCGGAAAGAAGCTGCGGGTTGGAGAGGGGGGCGGAAGGAGAAAGTCCAGGCGCCCCACGGTGGACCCCCAGACGTCCATGAGGGCCGTGAGGACAAACCGACCGGTGGAATCGGTAACCGCCACCAAAGAGTCTCCTCCCTCTACCGGTCGGGGACCACTCTGGATCCGGTATACCACCTGGACTCCCTGGATGGGCTCACCGCTTCTGAAGTCCACCACAACTCCGGCGGCCCGGATGAGAGGGCGGGCATCCACCACCAGCACCAGGGTATCCAGCACCAGGTCGCGACGAAGTCGAGAGATCTCCAGGGTGACCCCTTCGATGGCCCGTGGGGTCTGAAATCGGTCCGACGGCGGGGTGATGGAGAGGCGTCCCACCAGGCGGCCGGCCTTCTCTGATTCGGCCTCCAGACGGTAGCTCCCCAGGGAGTCCGAGACGCCCTGCAAGACCGGTGGGGACGTTACCGGACCGATCCCGGGTCCGCCCCGGTAGGTGAAGGTCACAAGCGCCCCCGCTACCGGTTGCCGGGTCTGGTCATTCACCAGCACACCAGTGGCCTGTACCCGGGCCGGGTCCACGCAGTTGTCGATGAAGGTGCACTCACCGCAGGCCCCCAGAAGAAGCGGGGTGAGGGGGAGCGCCCACCACACCTTCGCCCAGGTACCCCTGGAAGGCCCCGTCAGGCGCCGGATTCGGCCTGGCCGCTCCCGCATCATGGATTCACTTCCGCCGCTTCCTGGAGTACCCCCAATGTCTCCTGGGCCGCGCGCTCCCATGAGAACTCCCGGGCGCGGGCTCGTCCCCGCGCACTCCACTCCGCCCGCCGCCCCTCGGTTTCCAGTAGATCCCGCAGAGGAGCCACCCAGGCCTCGGGATCGGTGGGATCGAGACAGGGGGCCGCGTCGCCCACCACCTCGGGGACGGAGCTGCGATCCGACGCCAGGACGGGGGTTCCCAAGGCCATGGCTTCCAGGGGAGGGAGCCCGAAACCCTCGTAGAAAGAGGGAAAGAGCAGCACCTCGGCTCCGGAATAAAGGGCCTGCAGATCGCCGTCGTCCAACGGACCCAGCACCTCCACCCGGTCGGCCACCCGTCGTTCCCGGGCCTGTCGTAGCAGGACACGCTTTCCTTCCGGATCGTGTGGAGCCGCCACCAGCAGCCGGAGCTCGGGATGGTGTCCCCTTATCCGGGCCAGCACCTCCAGAGCCAGGGGAAGGTTCTTGTGGGCTTTCAAGGCCCCCACCGCCAGAAGGTAGGGACGGTAGCGGTCCAATAGCAGACCCTTCTTCCGGAGCCGCTCCGGATCCGGCTCCAGGAAGCTCCGGGTCACGCCGTTGGGGATCACCCTCAGGCGGTCTTCCACCTCGGGGATCCGGGCCAGAAGATCGCTCCGGGTACTCTGGGAGATGGTGATCACCCGCCGAGCCCGAGCCACCGCTCGGTTCAGGAGCATCCCCCCCAGACGCCGCTTCCACGCAGGGAAGGCGCCGGGCATCTGGAAGTGGATGAGGTCATGGATCGTCACCACCACGGGCACGGGCAAGCGCCCCAGAGGTACGTCGAAGTGTGGGAAGAAGAGGACCCCCTGGCGGATCCCGGCTCGCAGCCCCGGCCACCGCAGCTGTGCGCCGGGGGAGTAGGGACCATCGCTCCACGGGGTCAGCCGGGATATCCCGCGGGAATCCACTTCGGCCAGCCAGGGTTCCAGTTCTGCGGGACGTCCCAGGAAATGGACGGACTCCACCTGGGAATTCTCCAACCAGCCACCGGTTATCTCGCGAATGTACCGCCCGATCCCACCTCCCCTGAGCAGTCGCGCATCCACATGGATCTTCAATCCCACAGTCGTCCCTTCATGGCTCGGTCATTCCCCGCACAATAGCCCCGGCTCGCCGGAGATCGCCCTTCACAAGGTATCGAAAAAGGTGGATCATCCGGGTGGGGTAGAAGAACACCGCGAAGAAGAGTCGGTCCACCGGGGCGTAATGCTCCCGCACAAGGCGCCGCCGGTTTCGATCTCTCTGCCGGATCTGGAATGGGGTTTCGGTACCCCGCTCCGGGGATATCCGATGGCGGACACGGGCCCGGGGTTCGTACCAGAGGGTATACCCCGCTTCCTGCATGCGAAGAGAGAGTTCGGCGTCTTCCAGGTAGGCGAAGTAGTCCTCCCTGAATCCGTTCAGCTCGTCCAGAACCGCAGCCGGGCTCAGGAAGCAGCACCCTGTGACGAATCGGACTTCCCTGGGAACCATCTCCCCGGCCACCGCAGCGCCCTCGCCTTCATGGATTCCCAGTGCCCGACGACGGGAGAACTCCCCGCCTCCGTACCAGACCCGATCCGGTTCACTGTGGTATACGATGAGGGGAGCCACGGCCCCCAGATCCACGCGCTGTCGGGCCGTGGTCACCAGCCGACTCACGGTGTCGGGGTCCACCACCGTGTCGTTGTTCAGAATGAGGATGTAGTCCGCTCCAGCCTCCAGCGCCCAACGGATGCCGACGTTGTTCCCTCCGGTGTATCCCAGATTCTCTCCCGTCTGGATGTATGGTAGATGGGGGAACGCCCCATGGAGGCGCTGGCCGGAGTCATCGGGAGACGCGTTGTCCACCAGGAGAATCTCCAAGGCCGGGTAGTCCCCATCCAACAATGACTCCAGGCAAGCCCGGGTATCCGCCTCCCGGCACCAGTTCAGGACCACCGCCACCACTCGGGGGTCGGCCGAATGAACCATGTCAGTTTCCGCCTGGGCTGCGGAGCAGGCGGATCTCCTGCACCTCCACAGCACCCGAGGCCTCAGGTCCCGCCCTGAGCAACAGACCCAGCTGCCGAACCCATGCATCCTGGTAGCAGCTGAAGCCATGCCCGAAGTTCAGCCGGTACTCCCTGACCTGGCCATCGAACACAGCCCCCATGGGCACTTCACAGCCCCCGTACCAATCCGTACCGTCGTGACGCCAGTAGCGCACCGACACGGGAACCGAATCTCCGTGAAAGGCCGCTGTGACCATGAGGGAATCGCCGGCCTGGGTGGCCCACCCCGTGGGTGGCGGGTACACCCATGCATCCCGGCCATGGAAGCGAAGCCTGGGGGGAGCATCGCCCAGAACCAGACCGGTCGCCGCCCCCTGTGCCGCACCGTCGTCCGCCGGCGGGAGGAGTCCGGCGAAAGCCCACTGGCGCCACTGCCCGCTGTCGGCAGAGAAGGCGGTGGCCAGCTCCCGTCGATGGGAGTCGATCCACGCACGGGCCCGGGTCCAGTGCCCAGGGATGAGGTAAACCTCTCCCTTCTGCACCCCCCGGGGAGGTAGATCCGCCAACCCCAGAGGCGTGATATACCCAGTGGCGTTGGCCGTGGGATCCAGGCTGCTGCCCTGCCCCTGCACGAAGGTGCGAAACCGGCCATCTCCCCTGGGTGACCAGACGGTCAAGCCGTTGCCCTGGGCGTCCACCAGAGCCGCCCATCCTTCGGTGAAAACATGATCTCCCTCCACCAGTTCCAGCTCCACCACCCCTTCTCCATCCCACGGCCTGCGTCCCACATACCCCACGATGCGGTTCAAACCCCGCACGGTATAGACAGCCGGCAACTCCTGATCCCGCCCCTCGCGCCACTCATCCGACAGATTCTGGAACTCCCATCGGTAGCGCACCGCTGGACCCTCCAACGACACTTCCACCCCATGGACCACGTCGGAAACCCCGGATCCGCTCCATTCCCTGGGAAGGGATTCCATCCCGAAGGCGCGACTGTCTTCCCACCATGATTCGGCACCCGAGACGATCCCCCTCCGATCTCCGCCAGGCACCGGATTCCATGGCCAGATGTCGGCTCCCGGATCGAAGTGGGGATAGTAGAACCGGGCATCGTAGAGCGTTGCCTGAACCAGCCGACCCGGATCATGCCGATTCACCAGACTCGCCTCCTGCGAGAGCCCCAGGCCCGAAAGGGAGCCACCGAACCGGGCATCGGCCTCCACCCACACCTCAGGGTTCTCCAGGCGAAGCACAGGGAGGTCCTGGCTGAACGGCTCCACAGGGCCTTCCTCTCCGCCGCAGGTCGGGAGGGGGAGGAGTAGGAACAGGGGAAGTATCCTCAGACCGCAGCGCGAGGAAGTCATGGCCACGACACGGTTCGGGAGAACCCCACTTCCACCCACCCCCGGAAACCCGACGGGGGCGCCTCGGGCCGCTCCGCCGGTTCCTGGGCTTCCAGGAGCAGAAGATGCGGATCGGGGGGTCGCCCCCCCACCGGTTGCCCGGTGGAGAGGTGGGAGAGATCCCAGCGCACCCGGATGCCCTGGGGAAGATGGGCCTCTCCACCCACCCCGGCACGAAGGGACGTGTACCACGGGGCGCTGAGGAACGCGGGAAGTTCAGGGGAACCCCTCTGGGGCCGGGGCGTCCGGAGATCCCGTGGCCCCTGCCGCATCTCCCCCAAGACGGGAGTGACCCGGAGCCAGGGAAGGGGATCCCAGTGGGCCATCACATCCCACCGCGCGAAGTCTGATCGGTTGGTGGCCAGGCCCAACCCCTGATAGGTGAACCGCTCCGCCAGGCCATCCACCTGATACAAGAGTGCGGAGGCCGTGGAAAGGCGGGCCTCTGCGGAAAGGCCCGGCAGGAACCCGGTCCATGCCCCTCCCACGATGAAGCCCTGGCGATGGGGATAATCGGGCGCACCCGTGATGTCATCCAGAAGATATGTAGCCAGTAGCTCCACCCTGGGCGTGGGTCGCCACACCATATCCAGGGCATACTTGGCCGAGGCATTATCTCCTTCCCGGTTCAGTTGGGCAAAGAAGAGGTTCGCCGCCGGATTCACCAGATGGAATTCCAGGTCCCTGCCCACCCCTCCCCAGACCACCATCTCCGTGAGGGCGAACTCCAGATCCAGGGTGGGACGCACCTCCAACCGATGGAGAGCCATGAAGCGGCTCACATCTCCCAGATCGTCCAGGGGAGCCACCATCTGCCGCAACCGCAATCGATCTCCACCCACGGACCAGACGAGCCCGGGAAGAGGCTGGGGTCCGGCTCGAAGGAGAAGCCCCTCCCCACCTGCGGGTCCAAAACTCCAGGGGAGCCGGCCCACCGAGATCTCCGCCCAGGGGCCGGTAGCTGCCAGGTAGAGCTCCGGCAGGAGCACATCCGCCGAAGGATCCCAGAAGCCCGGCCGATCTGTTTGGGGAAGGGGGCCATATCCGCCCTGGGCCACCAGGGCCGCCGGCCCAACGCTTCCGGTGACCCGCACCAGACCCCGCCCCTCCAGACCGGACCCCGACTGGCCCACCCAGGGATCCAGGGCCTCCCCCTGGCCACCTCGGCCCGCCAGCAGGAGGTCGGCCGCGATCCAGGCATCCCCCACAAGGGGCGAGGGGATTTCCTCCAACAGCGCTCGAAGCTCCAGGAGCCACTCCGCTTCCACCGCACTCAGGCCGGAGGTGTCGGCCTGAGACGCCAGGGCACGCACCCGATCCGTTCGGTAGGGGTGAAGCAGGGCCGAAAGCCCCTCCAGCGGGCCGGCAGCCCGCAGACGTTCCGCCAGGGCGTGGGCCCGGCCATCCACCGGGAGATACGGCCCAACCTGCCCCTCCAGCGGGGCCGCCAGAGACAAGCCCACCAGCCCCACTGCAACTGCAAGGGCCATGGCCAGCCCAGTCAAAAAGCCTGTTCCCGAACCTCTCCTGCGTCCATCCCGAACCGCCACGACTCCCTTCTGAAGCCGGGACACCACCCGGGTGACGGGGCGTGATAGCGCCACGGAAGCTCCCATGGGCCGGGACGTCTTCCGAGCCACATGCAGTCGGTCCCACGGACCCACCTTTTCCTTCATCCGGAACCCCACCCAGGGGAGCACCCATCGGGCAAAGATGTTGTCCAGATGCTCGTGCTGAGGCAGGTGCTCCGGGTAGTCGTCCCCCACCAACCCGAAGCTCTGGGCCACCAGGAGCAGTCCGCCGGGCCGGAGCAGTCCATGGAAGTCCTGGAGCATCCCCACCGGATCTACCACATGCTCCAGGACGTCGTAGTTGAAGAGGACGTCGAACTCTTCCTGTAGGGCTTGAGCATCCGAAGCCACTTCCACCGGAAGATCTTGATCCTGGAACCGCCAGCGGGCGAAGGCCGACGTGCGTCCCGGGAGATCCACGTAGGTGACGGGAAAGCCTGCCGACGCAAAGGCCAGCGAGTCCTGGCCAATGCCCCCTCCGAAATCCAGTATCCTGGGAAGACGCCCGCCCAACCGCTCCGCCTCCCGTCGCAGGACCTCCAATGCCGCAGCCCGATACCCCTCCCGAGCCCGACGGCTATGGTCCACCAGAAGGTCGACCAGATAAGCATCCGTCTCCCGGTAGAACGCCTCCACCTCGGCCGGGGTGCGAGGGTCTACCGCATCCCAGGCGCGAGCTACCGTGATCCCCTTGTCCTGGACTTCCTCCTCCATGAGCCGGAGGGCTTCCCGGGGGTCCATTTCCAGATACCGCGCCAGCTCCAGACTCCCGGCCTTCACCCGCTCCGGCTGGGGAGTCATCCAGTCCACGGTGTGGGCACTCCGGGGGGCGGTGCTCATGGACCACCTCCCTGGAGGGAGCCACCCACACTCAGGGTATGGCGATACATGAGCCACCCCTCCAGACGCCACCCCTCGGGCACGTCGGGGGCCCACACCCGGAGACCCCTGTGGATGGGTCCCCAGCGGGTGCGCAATTCACCGCCACTGCCCACCCTAACCCGGGCGTCCAGGGAGATCCTGGATGCCAGCAGCACCGGTGGGTCCTGGCCGGGATTCCCTGGCACCCGGGCCCGGAGGAGACGAGGGTCGCCGCCCCCCTGTCGGTGCCGCTCCAACTCCAGGGTAAGGCGGGTGTAGGGGTTCACGTGTCCACCCACCCTCAGCAGAACCCGATCGAAGTCCGACCGATCAGCACCCAGACCCGTATTCCAGAAGGTGTAGAGCTCCAGGGAATTTTGCACCGGGCGGTAAGCCTGGGCGGGCACGCGGGTGTAGGTGAGTTCGAGATCCAGGGGCTGCAGCCCTCCCATGTCCCGGATCCCCGCCTCCCACGCCCATGCGTCCCCCGCCCTGGGCCCCGACGTCATGGGGACATCCCCAGCCGGCAGGGGGGCGGGCACCGTGGGACGATCCAGCAGGAGCTGCCCGAACACCTCTCCTCCGGGCCACACCGGCTGCAGGGCTTCCAGCGACAGGAGGTCGTTGGATCCAGGCGAGTGGGTGGGATCCAACAGATCCCGGGAGAGTCTTTGACGGGTGGCCCGGACATGACTCCTGCTCACGGCCCAGGCGCCGCCCTGGGGAAGGGGGCCCTCCAGTCGGTGCGCCACCAGGTATCGGGAGACCCCCAGGACCCGATCCAGAGCGCCCACCAGTTGGGTGGCCCGGAACCCCCGCCACTGGGCCGACCACGACAGTTGATCGTAGTTGTATTCCAGATCGGTGAGAAGCAATCCACCCCGATCCACCGGCCCCCAGGTCCTTCCCAACCGTCCGCCCAGGAGGGTCACGGGCCCCAGCTCCGCCACTGCGTAGGCCGCTTCTTCGCGGATGGAAAGCCGTGCCCCCCAGGGGTCCCGGAGTCCCTGGAAGCGTAGATCGTAGACGGGCCGAGCATCCACCCGGGGCATGGTATGCACGGCCACCGGACCTGCGGACAGACTCCCCTCCAGCACCAGATGCCCCCAACTCCCTGCAGGCCCCCACTGGAACACGGGATCCCGATTGGCGCTGGACCCGGTGTGCGCCCCCGGCGCAGCCGCGAGCCTCCAGACACTACCCTCCCCGGGGACCGGTGCCAGATGGGTCAGCAGGCTATCCAACTGAACCGCCCAGGAAAGCTCCAGGGGACTGAGGTCCGATTCGTCCAGCCCCGAAAGGGCGGCACGCACCCTATCGGCCCGGTACGGCCGGTCCAACGGGGAGAGGCTGGGCAGGAAGCCCCGGGCCCGGAGGCTTTCGGCGAGCTCGTGTCCTCTCCCTCCCATAAGGAGATACGGTGCCACCTGGGCCCCCACTGGCAAGGGCGTCAGAAGCGTCCCACCCATGGTCATGGTAAAGAGCCCCAAAGCCACCCAAACCCTGTGGATCATGGTAGCCGCACCTCCATCCCGATGCGGGCTCGCCACATGCTCTGGGGACGCAAGACCCAGTTGTCCCGGTTGGGAACCGTGAGGTCGAAGATGGCCTCTCCCGACTCCGAATCCCGATCTACCAGGCGGAGGAGCGGCACCGTGGCAGGCGGAACCTCAACCCGCCCCCACTTTCGGGAGAGGCCCCCGGTGAGATTCTCCACGGCCAGGGTCACGGTCCAGCCCGCCAAGGGGAGCATGAACCGTCCCTGGACATCCAACTGCCTGATGGTGGCCGCGCGACATCGGTTCGTCGCCAGGGCTCCGTTCTGGATGGACTGGAGGCAGCGGTCGGACGCTAGCAGACCCTGGAAGGCCTGGAGATCCTCGCTGCGGCGGAAACGGGGGGGCGCATCCGTGGGGGGCACCGTGAGAACATCGTTCCCGCTCACGCCGTCTCCGTTCAGATCGCCCTGGATGACCCAGGTGAAGGGGACGCCGGAGCGCTGATGATAGCGGATCCCCAGGGAGACAGCGCCGTCCAGGCTTTCTCGTTGGAGCCCTGCCGAGATCCAGTCGCCTGAATCCAGACGGTCCGGAGCCAGTGCCGGAAGAGCCGCCCCAAGCACCGGGGTGAGGGCAAGGCGCTGAAGGGGGTCAGCGCTTTCCCATGAGGCTCGGGATCGGGAAAGGCGTCGAACCCCCTCTACGTCAGCCCGAAAACCGGCCCACTCTCCATGGACACCCAGATGGAATCGTCGCACGGTTGCTCCTTCCGCACTCCCGATTCCCACCACGGACGCCAACGGCGGCTGCATGGCCTCCCCATGGGGGTCGATTCCCGACCCCCCCTCCTGGCTCAGCATCCGGACCACCGGCTCCCAGCGGGTCCATCCCTCCTCCCATACGAACTCCCCGCCCCAGCCGTTACCCTGCCAGCGAGCTCCGACTTCTCCCCGGACCCAGACCGGATCCCGGTAGCCTGGACGGAAGACCACGGCACCGGTGCCGGTTGGATCTTCCCGACGTCCAGCGGCACCAGGGCAGGTTGGATCGGGTGCCTTCATGAGCGGTCCCTGAACCGGGAGCCGGCATTCCACGCGGAGCGACTCTCCATCCCGGTACGCGGCCAACAACAGGGTGTAGGGAAGCTCTTCCCGCCGGAACCCCCCGGCAGCCCAGACCCCTGGACCCACAGCCCCTTCGGGCTCCCAACGCACGGCCACCCGGGGCAGGAGGATAGGGTCTGAATGGGGGCGGGCCAGGGCCCCCACCCCTATTGCGTCGGCCGTCACCAGATTCGCGCCGGCCACCCGGGGGTAACGTACCTGCTCAACTTCGATCCCTCCCTCCAACCACACCCCTGAGGGAAGCCCCACGCGTACATCGGTCCGAAGGGCACCCCGGAGAATATGGGCCCGGGCGGTGCCCTGGGTCCCGGTATAGATGACCCGCTCGCTCCACTCCGGAGCCCCTGCATCCAGACCCCCGGCCTCGGTGTAGATGTAACGACCCAGGCTCCCGGGCCGCTGGACCCTCGCCAACTCCGTGCCCCCCAGCGCTCCGCCCACCTGCAGTTCCACCGCACCCCGAACGAACGTCACTTGGGCATCCAGGCCCAGGTCGGTCTCACGCAGGGTGTCTCCCTGGGCCATCCAGGGCACCCCCGCCAGGAGCGTCCGACTCCCCAGGCCGCCTCCAGGCAGCGGGATGGGGCGCACCGCCAGCACTTCGGGAGCCCCCGACGGAGCGCCGCCATGCTCCTCAAGATGGCGGGCCGAAACCGCCCCTTCCACTTCGAGAGCGGCCAAGGGTTGCCAGTTCACCGCGGCGCGGCCCACCCCGCCTCTGGACGTGAGGGCGGGAAAGGAACCATCCAGGGCGAAGGGGTTCGTGCGGAGATCATCGCTGTCGTGGGCCACGTACCCCAGAGCAGCCAACGACACTTCCAACCGCCCGGAAGGAAGCCAGAGCCCCCGCCCCCCCACCGACGTGGCATGATGCCGCAGGTCGCGGGCCAGGAGGTCGCCGTCGCGAACCCTTCCTTCCCGAACGCGCAGGATATCCCGGAAGAGGATGGCGTCATCCAGTGGGATACCGACGACCCCTTCCCCCGACTGCTCATAGCTGTTCCCCCAATCGGCGCGATGCACGCGCCGGTGTTCCACTCCTCCTTCTACCGCCAACTCCTGTGGCCAGATCCATCCCCCCCCCGCCACAGAGAGGTTCCCCTCCTGGAACTCCGGCCACTGTCGCCGGTCCTCTCCCTCCCGGAAGGTGCCGGTGAGAGAAAGGGCGTGGTATCCCCCCAAGGCTCGGCCAACCCATCCCTCACGGGGCAGAATGGAAGTGAGGCTCAGCGCCCCCGACTCCAGGACCCCGCCCGTCAGGAGGGCGGAAGGAACGGGCCCCCCGCCGCTCCTGAACCCCAACATGGGAATCAGGGGAAGTGCCCGGAGGTGGGGAGTGCGGCTCCGATCCGGCCCCCAGCGATCTTCCAGGGCCAGGCCCCACAGTTCCACCGAAACCGGCCGGCTCGGCAGGAGGAAGCGAGGAGATCCACCCGGCCAGCGAGGGTGGTGGACGAAGCCGGCTATGGGATTGCCTGAGATATCCGCCGTAGCCTCGGTCTGAGTCCGGTCCTGGCCCTGAAGCGTGGGGACGGGCCCGAAGAGCCCAGCTGCCGGCAGAAGCCACGCCCAGGCCACCCATCCGGCATACCTCATGGGGGCACCTGCACCAGCCGAACCCCAGGCCCTCCCGGCTCCTCTCCCTCCCGGGGGTCGCGCAGCGAGGCAGCGAAGGTGAGGGCCCACAAGATCCACAGCACCTGTGTGAGGAAAGGGTAGATGATGGAATTCAGGAACAAACTGTGGACCAGCAGGGCCACCGTGGCCGCCGCCACTCCCACCGCCAGCCCCCGTTCAGCGGCGGTGCGGTCTGTGGCACGTCGGACCCTGCGGCAACGGAGGAGCACGGAGCTCACCATGGCCGAATAGATGAGCACCCCTACCCCCCCGGTCATCACTGCGATGAAGAGAAGGCCTCCGTCCAGTCCGAAGGCGCTCTGTGAGAGTTCGGCGAAGCCGTACTTGAGCTGCACGAATCCATAGCTGTTGAAGCCCACACCCAAAACCGGGTTGTCCGCCAGAACCTGGAGGGCTCGGTCCCAGGCAATGATGCGGCCCAGGAGAGACGGATCGTCCAGGGATAGCTTGTTGTACGTGACTGCGAAATCCACGGCGTACGGTACGAAGGGCAAAGTTAGAACCACAGCCAATGCCGAGAGCTTGAGCAGCCGACGAGACAGCCCCCGGGCCAGGAGCACCACCATCCCGCCCACCGCCAGGGCCAGGAACGAGCTGCGGGAGAGGGTGAGGATGAGCGCTGCCACCAGCATAAGAGGCTTCCAGGCCGGGACCGACGCGCCATACGCCAGCCGTCCCAGCTGCACCAGAAGCCCCATCACGATAAGGGCTCCGGCGAAGTTGGGGTCCAGGAAGGTGGAGACCAGACGGCGCCCCTGGGGATCCCACTGGGTGTAGAGGGCCGCGTCGGGATAGACGATCTGGGCGAATCCCGGGAGAAACGCCGACTGGATGATCCCGAAGCCTGCGAAAAGGAGAATGGCACCTTCCAGGCTGTTCCAGACCGGGGTCACATCTCCCCGCCGAAGGAAGTTCACCGCCACCAGGTAGAGGCTGAAGTACGCCAGCCATCGTCCCAGGTACGCCAGGGAGAAGAGCAACTGGAAAAGGGAAAGGTCGTACTTGCCCACCGACACGGCTACCGAGATTCCACCCACCGCCGCAAAGAGGAGCGCCAATCCCCCCGTCACATCCAGATGGAGGTGCTGCCGCCGGAGGGCCACCGCGCCGGCGAACAAGACGGTGGCCACCACCAGGAGGTCGTTCACAAGGAGGGGAGCTTCCTTCACCCCTGCTTCCAGGATGGGGATCCGCCCCAGCTGACCCACCACCATGAGGAGGAGACCCAGCTGGAGGACCTGCGCTACACGGGGTTGAAGGAGCGACCCCCGAGGGACAGACGCCGTCTCCGGGGCGAGACTGGGAAGCGCCCGGAGGCCCGGATCAACCGCGGACGCGGGCACGGGAGCCCCGGGGAAGGAGCACCACTCCGGCAACCTTCACGCCCAACCGCTGGAGCGACTGGTACGCCTCCCGCAATTCTCCCATCCCCGTTCGGCCTGCCCTCACCAATAACACGGCCGGGCGTCCGGCCTTCAGAAGGGCCACCGCCGCCGGATCGTGAAAGGATGGAAGGGCCGTCACCACCAGATCGGTGCGGTCTTCCAACTCCCGGGCCACTTCCCGGGCTCTCACACCCCCCGGGCGGACATCGCTCCCGCGTCCTGGATAGACCCGGTAGCGCCCGCCTCCCGGACCATCTTCCGACACCAGGGAGTCGGCGTCGAAGACCACCCCCTTGATGGCCTCGGGTCCGGTGAGATCCAGCACGATGACCCGAGCCCCCCGGAGGGTCTCCGTGCCGGCCACCTCCCTGGCCACCCTGGAACACTCCAACTGTGCATCGGAGAGCCCCACCGGGAGTAGCAGGAGGGTGGTGGGAGCCTCTGTCCCCTCCAGGAGGATGGGGTGGCCCGGACGGTACGCCAGAGCGGGCAAACCCGTCTCTGCTGCGATCTGCCTGGGATCCCGGATCCGATCCGAGAGGGAGCTGTGGGACACCGCGCCAACCCCACCCAGGAGCAGCCCACCCAGGATGCCCACAGCCCAGTTCAGCAGGGGAATGGGGAACGCAGGCTCCTTGGGTGGCTCGGCAGCGTCGATTTGCCGAAGGTCCGCCCCATCTCCGATGGAGGAGAGCCGGGTCTGGACCACCTGGGCCTGGATCCCCAGATAGGCTGCCGTAAGGCGTTCGAACTCCTGTTCCAGGATGAACGTCCGCTCCTCTTCCGCCGGCCGTCGGGCCAGGGATTCCCGGTAGCGATCCAACTCCGCACCCAGCTGCTCCAACTGCTCCAGAAGCCCTTCCCGGTACGAAATGGCCAGAGCCACCAGCTCTCCCTGGAGGTACTGGATGCTCTCCGTCATGGCCATCACCTCCGGATCCCGCTCCGTCCGCCGCTGGAGAAGCTCCAGCCGTTCCGTATGGAACGTCAAAACCCGATCCAACAGGTCGTTGATGGCGGGCGTCCGGATGAACGGCGGAAAGGCCATGAGATCCGTCACCGGAAGGGTATCTCCTTCCACCCGCCGGAGAATTCGATCCAGGGCGCGGCCCTCCACCGCCAACTCATCCACCTCCGACCGGAGAAGTACCGCCCGCTCCACATCTTCCAACCGCTCGGGATCGAAGGTGCCCTGGGCCTCCAGGTACTCCCGGAAGTCGCCGGTGGCTCGCTCCAACTCCATCTGCACCGAGTCGGCCACCCCTTCCAGGAGCGCCAGGCGTTCCGCCTGAAGGGACGCCGTCCTGCCCTTCCGGTCGGTGAGGTACAGATCGATGAGGGTGTTCACCCCAGCGGCTGCCGTATGGGGGTCGGGGCCCCGGAAAGTGATCTCCCCCAGATCTCCCCCAGGCCGATCCACCTCCAGGTCCCTCAGGAAGACGCCCACCGCATCCTGGCGATCCAGAATGTCTACCGTGAAATCCCGGGGAAGTCCGGAAGATCGGAGGGTCAAGCTCCCACCGGGGATGGGGAAGCTCTCTCCAGCCTGAACCCGCTGAGGGGCGCCAAGCCCCTGTACCTCGTATCCGTCGGTCCGAGCTCGAAACCGGTACCGTGCGCCCTCCAACCCAGGGTCCAAAACGAAGTCCGTGAAGAGGGAATCGGGAGCCACCCCTCCAGGGGCACGCACCCGGAGCTGAAGACCAAGGGCATCTACCACCTGCCCGGCCAACTGTCGGCTTTCCAGAATCTCCATCTCGGTATCCACCGACGGGCCCATGGAGCCAGGAAGGGAGAAGGCCTGTGCCAGGCCGCTCCCCAGCCCCCCTCCCAGGGGCGAGCCGGAAGATTCGTTCCGGTCTCGCAACACCACCGTTCCCACGGCCTCATACTCCTCGGGAAGGAAGTGGTCGGCCATGAGGGCCCCGGTGATCCCCAGGGCCAATCCCAGGAGCAGCCACCACCATCCCCGCCGAAGGGCAGCCCCCACCTCCCGAAGATCCAGGGTATCGTCGTATCCGGGACCGGTCATTGGACGAAGATGGAGTAGAGGATCGTGCTCACGGTGATGCCGGTGCTGATCACCCAGGGTGCATTCAGGGCGAACCAACTCTTTCGGGCCACCACAATCTGATCCCCCGAACGAAGCTCGGCGGTGGTCATGGCCGCGCTGTCCGCCCCCTTGAACTCGATGCGCTCTCCACCTCGCACCAGGATGACATTCCCCGGGTTCCCCTGCGGGGTGAGGCCCCCTGCCAGGGCGATGGCATCCCGCACCGTCATGGTGAGGTCCACCCAGTAGAGGGTGGGCTCCACCACCTCGCCAATGACCCCGATCCGCCGAAGGATGGTGATGTCCACGGCTGGATTCCGAAGATACTCGGAGAAGGCAACCAGGAGGGTATCTCGTAGCTCGCCTGCGGTGAGGTGTCCCACCTGGAACCTCCCCAGATTCGGCAGGGTGACATGCCCCGTCTCGTCCACCGTGTACTCCCCACTCATGTCCTCCTCGTTCCAGATCTCCAACTCGATCATGTCACCTGGAAGGACCAGAGCACGGGTACCGGTGGGGTCATCCAACACCCCGTTGACCTCAACCTCCTGAGCCCCCACCGGGACAGCCAGGATCATCAGGATCACGAGAATGGAAAGGGGGGGGAACGACCGGTGACGCCGGGTCAGGGTTTGCCCCTCCCCGGGAGAAGCCGCCATCTCAGAGCAGGACCCGGGAGATGTGGGGCCTCGCCTGGGCGGAGGGCTCTCGCTCTTCCGGTTGGGTCGGAACCGCCGAGGCCACTCGAGGGGCCCCGTACTCATCTCGAACCGCAGGCGCCGCTGGAGGATCTCCAAGGAGTTTCTCCCGAAGCAGGGCCAGGGAAAGCGGGCGAGGTGGATCAAGAAGGGTCTCCAGAACCTGGTCGGACACACGCCGTAGCGCGAAGGTGCGTCGTCGGCGCCGGATCATCCGGGGGGCGTTCCAGATCACCGCGCTGCCGGCCTTCACCCCGGTCCAGAATCCCCCCTCCCGGAGCACAAACCAACTCTTCGCCACCATGAGCCTGGGAAGGTGACGAATGGCATAGGCCACCGGAAAAGTGGTGAAGTAAAGGTACACCATGTTCCGGAGCCCGTGGTAGACCTTGAAGCGGGGGATCCTTGCAGAGGTAGCACTTCCGATGTGATACACCACGGCGGTGGGAATGTAGAGACAGCGGTACCCGGCGATCTGGCAGCGCATTCCCAGTTCCACGTCTTCGAAGTAGGCGAAGAAATCCTCGTTGAAGAGTCCCACCTCTTCCAGCATGGTCCGACGGTAGATGGCGGCGGCGCAGCAGGCGGACGTCACCCAGGCCGGACGATCGAATTCCGGGCCGTCGGGATTTCCCTGCCCCCGACCCTCCGGGCTGAGTCCCACCCGGTCGCCGGCGGAGTCCAGCAGATTCCGATTCCAATACTGTCGGATGCGGGAGGCGGCGAAGCCCGCTCTGGGCTCCTGGTCCATCCCCTCCACCAGCGCCTGCAGCCAGAAGGGATCCAGCTCCACGTCGTTGTTCACCAGGGCCACCATTTCACCCCGGCTGGCCAGAATCCCTGCATTGCACCCGCCGCTGAACCCGCGGTTCTCCGAAAGAGCCACCACCCGGACCTCCGGGTACTCCCGGTGGAGCAGCTCCAGGGAGCGATCCCTGGAACCGTTGTCCACCACGATGACTTCGAAGTCAGTGAAGGTCTGCCTCCGAAGGGAGTCCAGAACCATGGGGAGGAGGGCCTCCCCATTCCACGTGGGAACCACCACAGACACCCTGGGCGGGGTGGCAGTGGATCTATGGGCGCCGGATTCGGTCACGAATCACCTTTCCGAACGAGAGCGGGCCGCGAACCGGCCCGTTGAGATATGGTCATGGTCATGGGTGCCATAGGCTGGAAAGCCGTTTCTGGCTCCCGATTTCCTCGATTTGCGGAGTCGCCGAAAGTTACGCTTTCACTCCTCCCATGCAACCCCGACGGCGAGTCCGTGAACAGGGCCTTGCTCATGTGCCTTCACCCGCTGAGAATCTGTTCGGCCGAAACCAGCGACGGTCGGAGATGCATGACCGCCACTCCGTCTGGAACGGAGGCAGGTTCCACCTCCGGTTCCACCACGACAATCCAGTGCGCCCCGGAGGCAGTCAGACCCCGGGCCAACGCCTCGGGCCCACCGTAGGCCGGCAGCCCTCTCAAGGCTCCCAGTAGGGGGGGGAATCCAGGATGGGCCACGGCCACGGGCCTCAGACCGGAGCTCCCCCTCTGTTGCTCCAGATAGGGCAATGCCCACTCCGCATCCCGTGCGGTGACCCACACCAGAGCTTCCTTTCCCGCACGATCCCATCTTCGGCTGGCCCCTTCCATGTAGCGGAAGAACACCCGGGCACCCAGGGTGAATGCAGAGCAGACCATGAAGTCAATGAAGAGTACGCCCCGGGAGAACCCGCCCCGCGCCAACAAGAGGAGAAGTACCGCCATGATGAGAGTGCCCAGGGCGTTGGCCCGGAGAAACACTCCCGCCTCGTGAAAACCCACCTGCCGAAAGCGCTGTCGGTACACGCCCGCCCAGGCGAAAGCGGTGATCTTGGCAGCCAGAACGATGGGCAGGGAACGCTGAAAGTAGGCCAACTCAGCCGTGAGTGCCTGTCCTTCCCATCGAAGTACATAAGCTGCCCAATAGGCCAGCGTCACCACACCCACATCCAGGAAGAGCGCTAGAAAGGGCCACCGGGCATGCCAGTCGGTCAAGCGCCGGGTCCAGGGCGCTGCCGAGACATCCACCGATGCGCTCTCCGCACTTCCACCCCCTCCCCCACGAGCGAGGAAGGCCGCCAACAAGGCGAATGTGACCAGCAGACCCCCTCCCAGCAGATACGCCATGCCCCGCTCTGCCGTGCGGAAGAGGAAGGCCACTCCACCACCTGCCGCCGCCAGCCCCCACAGGAGCCATACCACTCGCTCCTCGGAGAGGCCCAGCCCCGCCAACCGATGGGAGGTGTGGTCTCTTCCTCCTTGCGACACCGCCCGTCCTTCCCAGAGGCGGGTAACGGTAACCAGTGTGGTATCCAGGATGGGCACCGCCAGCACCAGCACCGGCACCGCCAGAACGGCGAAGAGCCCCCGGGAGAGGCCCGGGGTGGGTGCCAGGGCCAGGCCGGCCAGGAAGAGCCCCAGGAACAGGGCTCCGGAATCGCCCATGAAGATACGGGCGGGGGGGTAGTTGAAAACCAGGAACCCTCCCACCCCACCCGCCACCCCGAAGGCCAGGAGTGCCGTCACCAGATTGCCGTCCATGATGAGAAGGGCACCCAGATAGAGGGCCACAATGCCGGCCACACCGGCTGCTGCCCCATCCATGTTGTCCAGGAGGTTCATGGCGTTGGTGATCCCCACGAACCAGAGAACACTCAGGGTCGCGTCCAAGGCATAAATGCCCGTGAGACGCAGCATGATCCCCGCCAGCAGGAGCACTCCTGCTGCGGCCACCTGGCCCGCCAGCTTCGCCGCAGGGGAGAGGGGGTAGATGTCATCCAACAGCCCGAGAAGGAAGATGAGGGTCCCCGCCATAAGGAGCGCGGGACCTGTACCCAGGAACAGGTCTCCGGTCTGGACAGGAAAGAGGTAATCCCGGAGGGCAGCCTCACCCAGGAGGGAGAGGGAAACCAGTCCTGCCAACGCTGAGCCGCCGAAGATGGCTACCCCGCCCAGCACCGGTGTGGCTCTGGGATTCCAGCGTTCCGCCGTTCCCCCTGAGAGGGCTCCCAACCCACGGGCCAGGCGCAGGAGGGGCGGTACGAGGAGTGCAGCCACCACGAACCCCGTGGCCACCGCCAACCCGGCACGGAGGAGGTCGTTCATCCCGGTTGGTACCGTCCTCCGGTGCCGTACATGCGCTGGTAGTAGTCCCGATACTCCCCGCTGCGGACCCGCTGCCACCAATCCCGGTTCTCCGCGTACCAGGCCACGGTATCGGCCATCCCTTGGGGAAACTCCACCTCGGGCACCCATCCCAGCTCCCGACGCGCCTTTTCGGGGAGGACGGCATATCGGCGGTCATGACCCTTTCGATCGGCCACGAACCGGATGGCATCTTCGCCCTTTCCCAGAATCCCGAGGATCTCTCTCACCACCTGGAGATTCGTGCGCTCGGCGTGGCCACCGAAGTTATACACCTCCCCCGCCTTCCCTCGGTGGAGCGCCGCTTCCACTCCACGACAGTGATCATCCACATGAATCCAATCCCGGATATTCAGGCCGTCACCGTAGACTGGGAGAGGCTCATCTTCCAGGGCGTTGGCAATCATGAGGGGGACGAGCTTCTCGGGAAACTGATAGGGACCGTAGTTGTTCGTACAGCGCGTCACCACCACATCCAGTCCGTGGGTGCGGTGATAGGACAGGGCCAGCAGATCGGAGCCCGCCTTGGATGCCGAATACGGAGATCGCGGGGAGAGCGGGGTCTCCTCGGTGAAGAAGGGGCCTGGGTCGTCGGGAGTGTAGGTGGCCATATCGGGGTCTCTCCACTCCAACTCGCCATACACCTCGTCGGTGGACACATGCACGAAACGTCCCACCTCGAGCTCTCTTGCCAGGGCCAGGAGGTTCTGGGTCCCCACCACATTCGTCTGTACGAAGGGAAAAGCCGACTCGATGGAGCGGTCTACATGGGATTCTGCTGCGAAATGGACCACCGCATCCACCCCCTCCATGGCCTTCACCACCGGATCCCGGTGGCAGATGTCACCATGCACGAATGTATAGTCGGGAGAGTCCTCCAGCCCGGCCAGATTCTCCAGATTTCCTGCGTAGGTGAGGACATCCAGATTCACCACTGAGACTTCCCCCTTCCCCAACACATGTCGGATGAAGTTGGATCCGATGAAGCCCGCTCCTCCCGTGACCAGGAGCTTCACGGAACCTCCAGCTTCACACCTTCGGGGTTCAGAACGGGGTTGCCCCGATCGCCGGCAATGAGTTGGGAAGCCCTATGGAGGGAGGGTACGGTTCCGGCATCCGTCCACCATCCGCCCAAAACCCCGTAGGTCATGGCATCCCACTGGATGAACCGATTGTTCACATCGGTGATTTCCAGCTCTCCCCGTTGAGACGGATCCAGGGTTCGGATGATGTCGAAAACGCGTCCATCGAACATGTAGCAGCCAGTCACCGCCAAACGAGACTTGGGTTGCGTGGGCTTTTCCTCGATGGAGATCACCTTGTCGTCCTCCAACTCCGCTACCCCGAAGCGCTCCGGATCGGAGACCTCCTTCAGGAGAATTCGAGCGCCCGACCCCAACTCCCGGAATGCCTGCACCTCCGGGCGGATGGGGTCCTGAAAGATGTTGTCCCCCAGCACCACCGCCACCGGCTCACCATCCGCGAAGTGCTCCGCAAGACCCAGGGCTTCGGCAATTCCTCCCTCGCCTTCTTGGTAGGTGTAGTCCAGGTGCTTCAGGCCAAACTCCCTCCCGTTCTTCAGAAGCCGGAGGAAGTCGCCGGCATTCTTTCCCCCCGTGACCACCATGATGTCGGTGATTCCCGCGTGGATGAGCTGTTGGATGGGGTAGTAGATCATGGGCCGATCGTAGACCGGCAGCAGATGCTTGTTGGTGATTCGGGTCATGGGAAGGAGCCGGGTCCCTAGGCCTCCAGCCAGAATAATACCTTTCACAGAGACTCCTCAGGGGAGGAATGGATTTCGAGATAACGGTCCAGCATCCCCTTCCAATGGGGAAACGTACGTCCCAGCAATGCCTCCGCAGCCGAAACGTCCAGTACCGAGTAGCCAGGACGGGGGGCCGGGGCGCCGTATTCCTCCGTGGTCACCGGCTCCATAGGGGTCTTCAGGCCACGGGCCCGAAGCACGGCCTGAGCCAACTCGAACCAGGTGGCCTCCCCCCCGTCACACACATGATAGATGCCTCGGGCTTCATGTTCCAATAGGTCCAGGAGCGTGGGGGCCAGGCTCCCGGTCCAGGTAGGCCTGCCCCTTTGATCGTTCACCACCCGCAGTCGAGGATGGCTACGGGCCAACCGGTCCATGGTATCCACGAAGTTCGGACCTCCAGCTCCATAGAGCCAACTGGTGCGAACCACCAACCAATCGTCGACGGCCGCCTGCACCGCCCACTCTCCAGCCAACTTCGTACGGCCATACGCACCCACGGGAGACGGAATGGAATCCGTGGGATGGGGAACCGAGCCCCGGCCGTCCAGAACGTAGTCGGTACTCACATGGAGCATCCGGGCCCCCGCATCTGCCGCCGCGTGGGCCACATGGGCCGCTCCCAGGGCGTTCACGGCGAATGCCCTGGGCTCTTCCGCCTCAGCGCGGTCCACGTGCGTGAAGGCGGCGCAGTGCAGCACCGCCTGTGGCCGGACCCGTGCCACCGTGGAGGCCACCGCGTGTGGATCCGAGACATCCAAGGCATCCCGATCCAGGGGGATCACTTCCCACTCCCGATTCCGGGCCGCACGGGTGACCGCTTGCCCCAGCATCCCCCCGGCGCCGGTGACCAGGACCTTCACTCCCTGGCCATACCTTCTCGCATGTGCCGAGCCACTTCGTCGATGATTCCGTCCAGGGTGCGAGTCGGCGCCCACCCCAGGAGGTTCCGGATGCGTGTGGTATCGGGCTGGCGCCGCTCCATATCCTCGAAGCCTGTTCCGTAGGCCTTTTCGTAGGGGATGACCTGCACCGGGGAGTCAGAACCGGTGCGCTCCTTGATGCGATGTGCCAGGCCCAGGATGGAAATCTCCTCCTCGGTGCCGATATTGAACACCCGACCGACGGCGTCGTCCCGATCCATGAGCCCCATCACCGCATCCAGGGCATCGTCCACATGAAGGAAGCACCGCCTCTGCTCTCCGGTGCCGAATACAGTGAGGGGTTCCTCTCGCAGCGCCTGCCCCACCAGTGACGGGAGAACCATCCCCCACTCCCCCGTCTGGCGCGGACCCACAATGTTGAAGAAACGACCGATGACCAGCGGGAGGCCCTTCTCCTGATGGTATGCCAGCCCCAGGAACTCGTCCATGACCTTGGTGCAGGCGTAGGCCCATCGACGCTGGGACGTGCTTCCCATGACCCGGTCGTGGTCTTCATGCAATCGATCGCCGGCCTTGCCGTAGATCTCGGATGTAGAGGCAAAGTAGAGGGGCTTCTGATGCCGGTGGCAGCAGTCCAGGACGATCTCGGTGCCCCGAACGTTGGTGGTGATGGTCTCCACCGGTTTTTCCAGGATCTTCCGCACCCCCACCGCAGCCGCCAGGTGGACCACCCGATCCGAGTTGGCCACCACCTCTTCCATCATGGGATGGTTGAGGATGGAGTCCACCACCAGATGGAAATCGGGATGCTCTCTTACCGCCGCAAGATTCTCCAGCCGTCCGGTGGAGAGATCATCCACCACCACCACTCGATCTCCTCGTGCAAGGAGCCGTTCCACGAGATGGGAACCGATGAACCCGGCCCCGCCCGTCACCAGGACGGCTTCCGACATGATCTACCTCCAAAATGAGCGTCTCAGGGATGAATACCTCCGGGAATCTATCATCCAATGGCCGGCACCGGCATATTCCCCTCCATCGCCACTCCCCATTCCTCCCGGGAGACCGTCTTGCCCCCCCGCCCTGACCTTCCTCAGATCCCCCTGCGAAGCGGCCCTCCACGGGGCATGCTGACCCCATTGGAGTGGCCCGATCACGTGGCCCGGATGGGGGTGGTCCTGGGGTTGGTGACATTCCTGGCAGGGCTCCTTCTCATGGGATTCGAGGGAACCGAGAACATCCTCCCCTTCGTTCTCATCACCCTCCTGGCTGGAAGCGGGACCGTGGTGCTGTATCTGGCCATAAGGGAAGCCGGTGACGCTCGATTCCTGAAGACACTCATCGTAGGGGCGGTACTGCTCCGACTGGGCCTGACCCTGGTCTTCCATCATCTCTTGCCGGTGGGCTTCTTCGCGCCGGATGCGTTCACCTTTCAGGACGCGGGATGGCGAACTCTTCTTTACCTCCAGGGGGAAGGGGCCCGCCCACGGCAGATCGCCGGAACCTTCGAAGCGGGCTACTTCTTCTGGAACGCCGCCCTCTACTGGGTCTTCGGCTTCCTACCCCTGGCTCCGAAGCTCTTCAATGCATTCTTCGGGGCGTGGACCAGCCTCCTGGCCTACAGGCTGGCAGGAGAGCTGGCAGGTCGCACTCCCGCCCGGATAGCCGGGGCGCTGGTGGGCTTCTTCCCCTCCCTGGTTCTGTGGTCCACGCAGAATCTGCGAGATGGCCCCGTGCTGACCCTGCTGGTAGCCATCATCCTCCTGGCCCATCGACTGCGAAACCGTTGGTCCACTCCCGGGCTGGTCCTCCTCCTGACACTCATTTTCGTCGTGGGCACCCTGCGGGACTACATGGCCGTGATGGTGGTGTTCGCCCTTCTGGGAACATTCCTCATCACTCCGGCCAGAGCGCTCTCCACCAACCTGCTCCTGGCGATAGCACTGGTGGTGACGGCACTGGTGGCATACGACCAGTTGGGCCTGGGCTCTCGATGGGTGGAGTCGGCTTCCCTGGAATTCGTAGATGAGCAGCGGCGCGCTCTCGCCACCGGTGGGACCGCTTTTGGTACTACAGAGGAATTGGAGGATCCGGTAGAGAGCCTGCGATACCTCCCCATCGGAGTCACCTACTTCCTTTTCGCTCCCTTCCCGTGGGAACTGGAAAGCTTCTTGAGCCGCATGACTTTTCCAGAGATGATCCTGTGGTACGGGCTCATGCTCCTGGTACCGCGCGGGGTGTGGTACCTCCTGCGAAACCGATTCACGGCAGTGGAGCCCATCCTCCTGTTCCTCCTCATCACCGTGCCCACCTATGGACTGGTGGAGGGGAATGCGGGAACGGCCTACCGGCACCGAAGTCAGGTGATCGCCTTCTTTCTCATCCTGGCGGCGGTGGGCATTGCCGTCCGAAGGGATCGAAAACGCCATCGGGGCTCCAGGGGGCCTCGCCCTACCTTGCAGATCCAGAGGTCCGATCCTGCTCTCCGCTGATGTGACCGCCGCAGAGTGGTGCCTGGAATGATGCATTCGGGGCACAAGGGCACCGTGGTCATAGTGGCCTACTACTATCCCCCTCTGGTGGGCATTGCCTCCGAGCGGGCTGCGGCCCTGGCCCGCCACCTTCCCCTTCTGGGGTGGAGGGTGGTGGTGGTTACCCCTGCGAAGGGATTCTACCATGGGAAAGCCATCGAGGAAGCAAGTCACTCCGGCGGCCCTCCCTCCCTTCCCCCCCATGGTGTGCAGGTGGTGCGGACCCGTTCTCCGGAGCTCAGCCGCGGACTGCGTAGGATCTGGGAAACCGCCACGCGTCCCTCTCATCCCGTGGAGCGGGAGGCCTCGGGGGTGGTGCGGCCTGTGGCCACTGGAGCGCTGGGCGGAATCCTGCGACGGAAGGTGCGGGAATGGCTCTACCTCCCTGACGCCCAGCGGGCGTGGGTGGCCCCCGCTGCACGGGCCGCCGGGCTGGCTCTCAGGGGAGTGGAAGGTCCTCGGGTGATCCTGTCCAGTTCAGTGCCGTACTCCGCCCATCTGGCCGCACGAAGACTCTCCACCCGAACAGGGGTTCCATGGGTCGCCGAGTTCCGTGACCCATGGACCACCGCACACGAGTCCCTTCGCCCCAGGTCCCGCCTCCGACGGAAGTTGGACGAGAGGTGGGAGGCCGCCATCCTGAGGGATGCCCATGCAGTGGTTCACACTTCCCGAACCACTCAGGAAGCGGTACTGCAACGCTTCCCGCCCGCAGATCCCGCAGGGTTCAGTGTGATCATGAACGGCTTCGAGCCCCTTCCGCCAGGTAGCCCTCCCAGCCCGGACGCCCCCTTCCTCCTGCTGCATGCAGGGACCCTGGCCCCTGGGGTGGATCCCTCCACCACCCTGGAAGCGGTGCAACGCCTCCACGCACGGCACCCTGGTGGGGTCCGCTTCGTGCACCTGGGAGATCCCGTGCCGTGGAGAGAAGCCTCGGAAGGCCGCTGGCGGGCGGCGCCCTGGCTGGAAACCCCTGGGGTGGTCACCCCGGCCGAAGCCCGGGAGGCCATGGTGGATGCATCGGCTAATCTCGTCCATGTTCCAGGGGAGACCTACCGTGCCATCATTCCAGGAAAACTCCTGGAGTACCTGGGTGCGCGCCGCCCCGTTCTGGCCATCGTCCCGGAGGGAAGCGAGATGGAGGCGTTGGGCCAGAGATACGGAGAGGTCCATCTCGCCCCTACCGGAACAGCTGAGGAAGTGCATGCCCGTCTGGAGGTGCTCTGGGAGGCCCATCGAGCTGGAAGCCTCCAGACGCCTCGCGTGGAGAGCGCGGTGGTGGAACCCCTCACCCGAGGAGCCCAGGCCCGGAAGTGGTCTCAACTCCTGGAGGAGGTGGTACGGTGAGCGCCCCATCTCCTGCCCCGGGATCGGTGATCTACCTGTCCCACGATGGAATGCTGGAGCCCCTGGGGGGCTCCCAGGTGCTTCCGTACGTCCTGGGGTTGGCCAGACGCGGTTTCAGAATGCAGATCTTGAGTTTTGAGAAGCCCGGCGATCTGGAGCTTCCCCAGCGGAAGCTGGCTCTGGAAGAGGAGTTGAGGAAGCGCGGAGTGGAGTGGCTCCCCCTTCCCTATCGGTCCAACCCTCCGCTCCTGGCCCAGGCAGGTGACGTGTTCCGGGGCGCCCGGCAAAGCCGGCGCATCCTGGCATCCCTGCCCGGGCCGCACCTCATCCACGCCCGAAGCTACGTGGCCGGCATGATGGCCCTGTTGGTGCATCTCTTCACGGGGGTGCCGTACATCTTCGACATGCGAGGCTTCTGGATCGACGAGCGGGTGGAGGCCGGCTTCTGGAGACGGAGCTCTCCCCTGGTCTCGCTCCTCCGTAGGATTGAGGCGGACCTCCTTCGGCATGCCTCCGCCGTGGTGGTGCTCACCCATCGTGGCCGTGAGCTTCTGGAGGGGAGAGCCGGGTATGTGCCACCTGGGAGAGTCCGGGTGATTCCCACCTGTACCGACCTGGAGCGCTTCCACCCACCTTCGTCCCCCCACCACCAGGCAGATGCCCTGGCGCTTCGCAAAGAGCTTGGGGTTCATTCCGGGCCGCTCCTGGTCTACTCCGGCTCCCTCTCCACCTGGTACATGGGGCCGGAGACCTTCCTTGTGGCACGGGGGTTCCTTGCGGCAGGCGGGGGAGGCTTCCTGGTGCTCACCCGTGAAGTGGAGGAGGCTCGGAGGTTGGCGAAGCAGGCGGGGGTGAAGGCGGTGATCCGTACCGTTTCCCACTCCGAGATGCCGGGATGGCTCAAGGCCGCCGACGCCGGCCTGGCCCTGGTGCGGCCCAGCTGGGCCAAGGGGGCCAGCGCCCCTACCAAAGTGGGGGAATACCTGGCCAGCGGGCTGGCGGTGGCGGCAACCGCAGAGGTCGGCGACCTGGAAGACCATCTCAAGGGGAGCCCTGTGGGCTTCACCGTGGATTCCAGAGCCTTGGAGGCGGAACCCACCGACACCCCCGAAGAGGGATCCCAAGGGAAATGGGAGGCAGTGGGTGCCCGTCTCCTTGCCATGGCCCTGAGGCCGGATCGGGCCAAGCTGGCTCGGGAAGTGGCGCTGCGGGAGTATGCCCTGGACCGGGGCACGGAAGCGTACCGCCGGCTCTACACAGACATCCTCTCGCCAGGACCAACATCCTCCGGGAAGGCGTACGCATGAGCCACAGAGACCATCCCGGTGCCAGCCGGTCGAAGCCCTCCTTCTCCTGTCCCTGGTGCCAGGACAGCCGGTACCGGGGAACCCTGCCCACCCCCAGACTGGAGTACCTCATCTGCAGGAACTGTCGGAGCGTCACAGCCACCCAGATGGAGACCGTGGACTTCGAGAAGGTCTACCGGGACCATTTCCCCGAAGGCGTGAGACGTGACTCACCGACCCTGGCGGAACGGTATGGGGCATTGCTGGAGGCGTGGGAAGAACGAATCCCGGTGAGAAGGCTCCTGGAAGTGGGGTGTGGAAATGGCCAGTTTCTCCACGTGGCGAAGGAGCGCGGTTGGGAAGCAATGGGCCTGGAGCTCTCCCGGACCCAGGTGGAGCACTGTCGGAGCCGAGGGTTGGCCGTGGTCTACGGTGACCTGATCCGGGATGACCTCTTTCCAGAGGGTGGCTTCGGTCTGGCGGTGGCCATGGAGGTGTTGGAGCATGTGCCCGATCCAGCCAGAATCCTCCAGGGCCTCGGGGAGCGCCTGGTACCGGGGGGAGGTCTCCACGTCACCACCCCCAACGCCACGTCTCTCTCCAGACGGATCCTGGCCGGAAATTGGTCGGTGTTCGATCCGGAGCACGTCACCCTGGCCACCCCTCAAGGGCTTGCCACCGCACTCACCGGAGCCGGACTCAGGCAGGTAGAGGTTCAGAGCCGAAATGTGAACGTGGGGGAAGTGATCTGGGGGGTGAAGGGTCGGTTCGGCCTTCGGAGGGGCGGGGGGCGGGCGCGCTGGGGAGGTCCCGGCCCGGGCGGAGCCCAACGGCACGCCCCAGCCACCTTGTCCGGGAAGGAGCGAACGGAGGCGGCCGTCCGCCTCCGGGATCAGATTGATGGATCTCGCGTTCTCCGCAGTGCCAAGACTCTCGTGAATCGCGCGCTGGCCCTCTCCGGGACGGGAGATACACTGGTGGGTCGCGCTGTGCACACCGGAGGAGGCTGAGATGTGTGGCGTCACGGGATTTCTGGGATGGGAGCCAAATCCGGCCTGGAGGGAGGTGGCCCGGGAGATGGCCGCGACCCTGACCCACCGGGGGCCTGATCACACCAACGCCTATCTGGATCCGTCCGGTCGCTGCGCCCTTGGGCACACCCGTCTTCGTATCATCGATCTGGAGACGGGAGATCAACCCATGGGCAATGAGGACGGCACGGTCCAGGCGGTCTTCAACGGCGAGATCTACAACTTTCAAGACCTCCGATCCCGGTTGGTGGGCCTCGGGCACCGCTTCCGCACACGTTCGGATACGGAAGTCCTGGTCCACGGCTGGGAGGAATGGGGAAAGGACCTCCCCCAGCAGTTGGATGGCATGTTCGCATTCGCCATCTGGGACGGGAACCACGAGTCCCTCTTCCTGGCTCGGGACCGGTTCGGAAAGAAGCCCCTCTTCCTGAGAAGGACGCACCTTGGCCTCGCCTTCGCATCGGAGATCAAGGCGCTGGCCTGGGCGCCTGGGGAGGCGCTGGAGCCAGACCCTTCCGTGCTTCCCCTCTACCTGGCCTATGGATACGTCCCGACTCCGGGCACGTTCTACCAGGGCGTGACCAAGGTGCCCCCGGCTGGCTGGCGGCTCTTCACCCGGTCTGGACGCCAGGAGGAGGGGGTCTACTGGCAAGCGGACTACGCCACCCGAGACATGGGGGATGCCGAGGCGGTGGAGCAGGTGCAAACCCTCTTGGAGGCGGCGGTGCGGCGCAGATTGGTGGCGGATGTGCCGCTGGGGGCATTCCTCTCGGGAGGGTTGGACTCCAGCCTCATCGTGGGAATCATGGCTCGCCTCACGGATCGGCCTGTGCGAACCTTCTCCATCGGCTTCACCGATGATCCCACCTACGACGAGACGGCGTACGCGCGAAAGGTGGCCCGACACTTCGGGACGGAGCACACGGAATTTATCGTGGATGCCCAGTCCCTGGACCTCATCGATCGTTTGGTGGAGGGTTACGACGAACCCTTCGGAGATTCCTCGGCCATCCCCACCTATCTGGTGTCCCAGCTCACCCGCCAGGACGTCACCGTCGCCCTCACCGGAGACGGGGGAGATGAAGTCTTTGCAGGGTACGACCGCTTCAGGGGGGCCTTGCTGGCTGAGATCATGCCCCGTTGGATGGCAGCGTGGGGCGACGCCGTGGGCCGGCGCCTTCCCTACAACCCGAATTTCCGGAGCTTCTCCCGGCGCCTCTCCCGATTCTTTCATGCGGCGGCACTCCCGCTGGACGAGCGGATGCTTCGGTGGATCGGATTCTTTCCCGACCCGGATCAGACCCTTCTGCGGGATGACTTCCCACACCTCCTCTCCCGCCGGGATCTCCTGCGATCATTCCGGGAACCCCTGACCCCGGAGCCCGGCGTGCCGGTTCTGGGCAGGGTGCTTCGCATGAACATGCAGACGTATCTCCTGGATGACCTGCTGGTGAAGGCGGATCGGTGCAGCATGGCCCACGGTCTGGAGTTGCGCTCCCCCTTCCTGGACACAGCGCTGGTTGAGTTCGCAAATTCCCTGCCGCCCCGCTTGTTGCTCCGGACACGGACTACCAAGCGGCTCTTGCGGAAGGCATACGCCGACTTTCTCCCTGAAGAAATCCTCTCACGTCGGAAGATGGGTTTCGGAATCCCCCTTCCCACCTGGTTCCGGACCCACTGGCGGGGAGCGCTGGAGGAACGCCTGCTTCCCGCGCAGGCACGCATTTATCAGTGGCTGCAACGGGAGCCCGTGGAGGCCATGGTGAAGCGCCACCTCACGGGTGAGGCCGATGAGGGCCACCAGCTCTGGGCCCTCCTCACCCTTGAGACCTGGCTCCAGCGAGAGCCGTGGAGGGTGTCGTCCAACAGGGCTGTCCGTTAGTTTTTCATCTTTTCCACTCCTCAATCTCTTCGAGCGCCGAATGAGCCAGAGTCCCAATCCACACCTGGATCGATTCCTTCACGCCTCCGACCTCAAACTGGGAGTGGTAGGACTGGGGTACGTGGGCCTGCCCCTGGCCGTGCAAGCCGGCAAGTGTGGAATCGAGATCCTGGGGTTCGACGTTCAGGAGCGCGTGGTAGAAGGGGTGAACCAGGGTCGGTCCCACATCCAGGACATCACCTCCCACGAGGTAAAGGCGCTGGTGGACCAGGGCCTCCTGTCGGCAACGATAGACATGTCCAGGATGGCTGAATGCGACGCCATCTCCATCTGCGTGCCTACCCCACTTTCCAAGACACGGGACCCGGACATCTCCTACGTAGCCGCCGCAACGGAGGCCGTGGCCGGTTCTCTCCGAGAAGGTCAGTTGGTGGTGTTGGAATCCACCACCTATCCGGGCACCACCCGGGAGGTGATGTTCCCCGCACTTCAGGAGGCGGGCTTTACGGTGGGCGAGGATGTCTTCCTTTGCTTCTCACCGGAGCGGGTGGATCCCGGGAACGCCGTCTGGCAGACCAAGAACACCCCGAAGGTCATCGGAGGGATCACGCCCGCCTGTACCCAGGCAGGAGTTGCCCTCTACCAGCGCTTCATCGACACCGTGGTGCCGGTATCTTCCACCGATGCCGCCGAACTCACCAAGATCCTGGAGAACACCTTCCGGGCAGTGAACATCGGCCTGGTGAACGAGGTGGCTCTCATTGCCGACCGCTTGGGGGTGGACGTTTGGGAGGTCATCGAGGCGGCGGCCACCAAGCCCTTCGGATTCATGAAATTCACGCCGGGCCCGGGTCTGGGCGGACACTGCATTCCTGTGGATCCACACTATCTATCCTGGAAGATGCGGACCCTGAACTACCGGACCCGGTTCATTGAACTGGCATCGGAGATCAACGCCGAGATGCCGGCCTTTGTGGTGGGGAAGGTGCGGGAGGCCCTGAACGGTGAACGAAAGGCCGTGAACGGCTCCCGGATCCTGGTGCTGGGCGTAGCCTATAAACGGGACATTGACGATGTCAGGGAGTCACCGGCCCTGGATGTCATACATCTCCTGAAGCAGGATGGAGCGGAGGTCTCGTACCACGACCCCTACGTGCCGGAGCTACAGGAGGAGAATGGGGAGTTCATGAAATCCGTGGCCCTCACGGATGGGGCCCTTCGGGAAGCCGACGCGGTGGTTCTGGTGACAGATCATTCGGCGTTTCAACCCGATCAGATCTTTCGGGAGTCTCGGGTCCTGGTGGACGCCAGGAACCACACCGCCGGAGTCGACAGGGGCTCGGAAGGGCGTGCTCAGCGCTGGATCGTGAAGGGTGGAGGCTCTGCGGACCCCTCCTGATTCACGGCCTCTGGTCCACAGGGTCATCGCCCGGTTGAATGTGGGTGGGCCCGCCATGCACGTGGTCCATCTTCAGGAGGGTCTGGCCCACAGGGGATATGGCACTCGCCTCATCGCCGGCGACATCTCCCCGGGGGAGGGCGACATGGAGTACTTCGCCCGACAACATGGGGTGGAAATCACACGGGTTCCCCACCTGGGGCGGGAAATGAATCCTTCCCACGACCTGCGGACCCTCCTCACCCTCTATCGGATCTTCAAGCGTGATCGGCCCCATGTGGTCCACACCCACACTGCCAAGGCCGGTGCGCTGGGCAGGCTGGCAGCCGCCATGGCCGGGGTGCCCCTGCGGATCCATACCTTCCATGGCCATGTGCTGGGGGGGGGATACTTTTCTCCCCACAAGACCCGCTTTTTCCTGGAGCTGGAACGCATCCTGGCTCGCCTCACCCATCGCATCGTGGTCCTCACCCCCGGCCAGAGGCGGGAACTGGTCCAGGACTTCCAGATTGCACCGCCAGAGAAGTTCGCCGTGGTCCCGCTGGGCCTGGATCTTCAGCGCTTCGCCGCGGCCCAGGCTCACCAGGACCCAGTTGCCCTGAAGCTCCGCCTGGGTTTGGACCCGGGAGTTCGTCTGGTGGGGATCGTAGGCCGTTTGGTTCCCGTGAAGAACCATCAACTGCTCTTACGTGCGCTACTCCACCTTCCCTCCCACATCCACCTTGCGGTTGTGGGAGGTGGGGAATTGGAAGGGGAGCTCCACCGGCTGGCAGAGGAGCTGGGGGTGGACGACCGGGTGCACTGGTTGGGCTGGCAGGAGGATCTCACTCAGCTCTATCCGGGCCTGGACGCCCTGGCCCTGGTCTCTCTGGATGAGGGAACTCCGGTAGCCGTTCTGGAGGCCCTGGCAGCGCGGGTCCCGGTAGCCGCTCGGAGTGTGGGAGGGGTTTCGGAGATCCTCCGTCGCGGCGAGTTTGGCACGCTGATATCAGAGGCCACCGCTACCGCCGTCGGTGCGGGGATCACCACTGCTCTCGAGAGCCCCTTGTCGTCCGCCCAGCGGGAAAACGCCAGTCGGTATGTGGTGGAGAGCTTCGGAGTGGACCGGCTGGTGGAGGATGTGGATCGTCTCTACCGAAGCGAATGGAGGAGGGTGGTGGGTGGTGAACTCCCATAAGACCAGGCCGCTCCTTTCGGTCTTGATCCCCGTGTACAACGAAGGGGACACCCTGGAGGAGGCGATCCGGAGGGTGGTGGCCGTGGAACTGCCCGTGGGCGTGGAGATCATCTGCGTGGATGACGCATCCAAGGATGATAGCCCAGCGATTCTGGAAGAACTCCGGGCCCAGGGCCTTGTGGCAGTCGTGGTGCGCCACCCCGAGAATCGAGGCAAGGGCGCCGCCGTTCGGACGGCCATTGGAGCCGCATCCGGAGACATCCTGGTGATCCAGGACGCTGATCTGGAGTACGACCCCCGGGATCTCCCACTTCTTCTGAAGCCGATCCTGGAAGGGCGGGCAGATGCGGTATATGGAAGCCGATTCCTGGGTGCACCCCATCGGGTGCTGTATTTCTGGCATCGCTTGGGGAACGGCTTCCTCACCTTTGTCTCCAACCTGCTCACCGACCTGAACCTCACCGATATGGAAACCTGCTACAAAATGGTGAGGGGAGACCTGCTCCGCTCTCTGCCCCTGGAATCGGACCGCTTCGGTATCGAGCCGGAAATCACCGCCCGACTGGCTCAGGCTGGAGCCCGGATTTTCGAAGTACCCGTATCCTACGCTGGGCGAACGTACGGGGAAGGGAAGAAGATCGGCTGGCGGGACGGAATCGCCGCTCTCTGGCATCTCATCCGCTTCAACCTGTTTTCCCGCCCGGGGCCCCCGTATGACCCTCCCCCGACACCGCCCCCTTCCAGACCCTCCCGCCGCCAATAGGGCCTCCCGGGCGCATGGCCAGAAGAGCCAGAAGGGCCCAGTGATGCCGGAAATCCTCACCTGAGATCACCAGACCGTGGACCGCAGCCGCCAACAGCGCCAGCCCCACGGTGGGAGCCCACCCTGCCGGCGGCTGACTCCCGTGGCTGCCCCGGCCCTGGGAGGCAAGCGGAGAGAGGCGCCGGGACTCCCACCACAACCGGCCCACCCCAGCCAGCAGAAGTAGGAGCCCCACCAAACCGTACTGACCTGCCACGCTGAGGTATGTGGAATGGGCATCCCACAGGCTGTAGGGATGGAAGGTCTCCGCCAGATACGGGCTGCTACCCACGCCCATGAAAGGCGCCGTGCGCACCGCCTGCCATGCAGAGCTCCATATGCCCCAACGATTCCCGTCCGTGGACACGGTTCCCCACGGGACTTTCACTGCCATGGGTTGGGTCAGGGCCCATGCCACGCTAGCGGTGAAGAGCACAGCCGCTGCCAGAACCATCCCTGACAGAGCGGACCCGGCCCGAGTCCGCCACGGGCGTCGAGTGTGCCGCCAGGCCACAAGGGCCAGGACAGACCCCAACGCCAGCCACGCGGACGAAGCGGTGAGTAGCAGCGCTCCCGACCCTCCCACCGCCATGGCCACGGCAATAGGCCTGCGGCTTCCATACCATTCCTCCCACCGGATGTAGAGGATGCACCCGGACACCAGCAGGTAGTCACCCAGTAGGTTGGGATGAGCCAGCGGTCCCCTCAACCGGGAAAACGGGAGACCCTCCACTCCGCCGCCACGATAGAGAATGCCTCCATCCAGCGCCGGGACCCACGAAGCCGCGACGGCCAGGGGAAGACTGACTGCCAGGAGGAGGGCTGTTCCCCACAACCAGGCATCCATTGCCGACTCCCGAGATGCCACGGTCCGCGAGAGGGCCACCACGCCCAGAGCCAGCGACAGGGTCGCCACCCCCCGGACAGCGGCATAGTCCGGATGGAGACTCCAGGAGGCGGACGCCATGACCCAGATGCCGAAGGCCACCAGCGTCCACTCACCTGGGGATAGGCGTCGACGAAATCCCCGGGTGCTCGCCTTCACCAACGCACCGCCCAGAACGGCTGTCAGCAACAGATCTGCTCCACTGGCACGAATCCCCGCCACCGGAATCACCCACCACTGGGTGAGGGGAAGCAGGACGAGATAGAAGGCCGTTGAAGAAGTACAGGGACCCTGCCTCCCTTCCGGATCACCGTGAGTAGCGCTCCACGAGAGCATCTGCCAGTCCCATCAGAGTGTGCACCGGAGCTTCCAGGTCCACGGGAAAGCCATGCTCCCGGGCCGTAGCCGCGGTGGCCGGGCCAATCACCCCCACTTGCAGGGGCCGCACCTCTCCGTGGCTGAGTTGGTGGAAGCTCTCCACTGCAGAGGAGGATGTGAAGAGTATCCAATCAACCTTCCCATCCTGAAAGAGCTCTCTCCAGTGGGCGCCGGACTCGTCCACCAACTCGGTGCAGTATGCCTCCACCTCCTCCACCACCGCACCCAGTGCCCTCAGACCCTTCGGGAGGGCGTCCCGGGCTCGGGCGGGACGAGGCAGGAGGACCCGAGTACCCTCCGAGATCCCTTCGGCCTTCAGCGCCGCCAAGAGGCCCTCTGCCACAAACCGCTTCGGCTGGAGATCCACCTCCACCCCACCGTCCCGGATCGCGCGTGCGGTTCCAGGTCCCACAGCCGCGACTTTCAGCCGTGAGGGCAGAGTATGCAGGCCTTCCCGGGCCGCTGCGTCCAGAAAAGCCCTGGCACCATTGGGAGAGGTGAGCACCACCCAGTGAAAGCGATCCAGCCGGCCAATGGCCCGCCAGAGGGGAGCCGGGTCGGTGGGAGGTGCGATTCGGATGAGAGGGAGGTGGACCACCGAGGCTCCCGCCTCGGCCAAGCGCAGGGCGAGCGGGTCCCGGGGGTCGATTGGACGGGTGACAAGCACCCCGATCCCTCTCAGGGGGGATGCAAGGAACCTCCGTTGGGAATCAGATCCCAACGGAGGTTCCTTGCGCCCTTCCCGATCCGCCAAGAATCACCCTTCCTGGGCGACTTCCTGGAACTTGGGAGCCCGACGGATCTTACCGGCAGAGATACACGAGGTGCACACCATTACGCGACGCCGGACACCTTCCGCGTCCACCGTGCGAACGGGCTGCAGATTGGGGAGCCACCTGCGGCGACTCTTATTGTTGGCGTGGCTGACCTTGTTCCCCGTACCGGGGCCTTTGGCGCACACATAACACACACGGGCCATGATGATACCATCCCTGAAGTTGAAGTAGCTGAGGGTCAGTTGCCCTCGCCACCCTCACCGTTCTCGTTCTCGCCCGCATCTCCCCGATCCAGATCCAACTGGATGGCCTGGAAGAACTCGGTGGCGAACTCCGCCTCGAAGCGCTGGTTCTCGTCGGCCAATATCCCCTCGGCCTCCCAGGCGTCCAGCACGCTATCCGACATGGGATAGATCTGGCCCACTGCATCGGCCGTCCACCCCGTCTCAACCACGACGCCTTGCTGGGCAATCCGCACCAGGAAAGGCGTCTGGTTCGGGAACTCGGTCCAGAAGGCGTAACTGCCCACACGGCTCACCACCGGAATACCTTCCAGCCGGATCTGCTGTCCCACCCATGCGGCGGGATCCACCTGGATGTCTTCCAGGGCCACTGGCGTGCCATCCACCGTCTCTTCAGCCTCCATGGCCGCCCGCTGTTCATTGAAGGCATCTACATAGGCCGCAGAACTGAGATTCAGCCAGTAGAGGAAGCCTCCGATGCTCAGGAAAGCCAGGATCATGAGAGGGGCGGCAAGGTTCATACCGCTGCTCTTCTTCGCTCCCGAGTCCGCCATTTGAAATCCCGATCCTTTTGTTTACGAGTCTGCCCGATCGACCAATTCGATGAGGGCCATGTCCGCAGCATCCCCCTGACGGACCCCCAGCTTCAGAATCCGGGTGTAGCCACCTGGACGTCCCTCGTACCGGGGCGCAATGTCATCGAACAGTTTACCCAGAACCGAGCGATCCGCAATCTTTCGGGCGGCGAGCCGACGAGAATGGAGGTCTCCACGCCGCGCCAGGGTGATGAGCCGCTCGGCATACGGACGGAGTTCCTTGGCCTTGGCCGTGGTGGTCTCAATCCGCTCATGAAGGAACAGGGATGTGGCCATATTCCGAAGTGTGGCCTTTCGGTGGCTGCTGGTCCGCGATAGGGACCGGCCCTTCTTACGGTGCCGCATGGTTCATTTCGTCCTTGAAAGCCAGTGACAGGCGGAAGCTAAGGCGTGGAGACGTCTTCAGACGCCCCCGCTCACCCCTCTCCAGCCCCCAGGGTAGACTCGGCTGCCGACTCCTCTACGAAGAAGAGCGCGCCCTCTTCCCCTTCCTTGAGCTGCATCCCGAAGTGGAGCGAATGCTGCTCCAGGAAGTCGGCGATTTCCTTGAGGGACTTCTTCCCGAAATTCTCGATGCCCAGCATCTCGTCTTCGGACTTCTGCACGAGATCACCCAAGGTCCGGATGTTCTCCTTCTGGAGCGAATTCCGGGATCGGACGCTGAGTTCGGCCAGATCCTCAATGGGCCGTGCGAAGAGATCCTGGAGACGCTCAGGAACGGCCACGGTGCCCTTCGGGGCCGAGCGAGGCATCCCACCCTGCCCGAAGTAGAGCATGTACTCGAGATGTCGGCGAACCAGCTCGGCGGCCTGGGCCACGGCCTCGTCGGGTGAGACCGAACCATCGGTCTCCACTTCGAGGCGCAGCAGATCGAAGTCCGTGCGCTGCCCTACCCGGGTCTCCTGCACGGAGAAATTCGCACGGCGCACGGGGTTGTACACCGCGTCGATGCGAACCAGGTCCACCGGCGAGCCCTTGGGCAATCCATGTTGATCCGCCAGGACGAAGCCCCGGCCGCGATTGGCAGAGAACTCCACGTTCAGTTCCCGGTCCTCTTCCAGGGTCAGGATCACATGATCCGGGTCCAGCACCTGGGCAGTGGACGGGACCTTCAGGTCACCGGCCTTGAGGACCCCTGCCTTCTTCAACTGCCCGGTCAGGACCACCTCACCGTCGGGGTCATCCAGCGTCAGGACCAGCGACTTGAGGTTCTGGATGACCTGATGGACATCCTCCACAACGCCAGGAATGGTCTGGTGCTCATGCACCACCCCATCAATGCGGAACCCCCAGACGGCGGCTCCGGGCAAGGACGACAGGAGAACCCGGCGCACCGAATTCCCCAGGGTATGGCCGTATCCCCGTTCCAGAGGTTGAATGACGAACTCGGCAAACCGTCCGTCTGCCGAGGAATCCACCATCTGTACCCGCTCCGGGAGAACGAGCCCACTCAAATCGATATCCAACGTTGCCTCCATGCCCTCAAGGGGCGGCCTCAAGCTTCAGATTTGTTCTCTATCCCCTGGCCACAAGCCAGGGGGGGAGCCGACGCGTTACTTGGAGTAGAGCTCCACGATGAGCTGCTCCTGGACCGTCAGCGAGATGTCGTCACGCGTGGGCTCACGAACCACCCTTCCCACGCGAGCCTTCTCGTCAACTGCCAGCCATTCCGGCAGTTGAGGGCGAGCTCGGGATTCCAGGCTTGCCTGCACCACGGCCAGTTCCTTGGAGCTCGAAACCAGAGAGACCTCATCTCCAGGCTGGACATGGTAGCTGGGGATGTCCACCAGCTTCCCATTCACCTCCACATGCCGATGCCGGATGAGCTGCCGAGCCTGACTCCGGCTGAGGGCAAACCCAAAGCGGAAGAGGATATTGTCCAGGCGGGTTTCCAACGAAATCAATAGGTTGGCGCCCGTGACACCGCTGCGATGGGAAGCGCGCTCGAAGAGCGTGCGGAACTGGCGCTCCTGCAGGCCATACATCCGCTTCACTTTCTGCTTCTCCCTGAGCTGCACGGCGTAGTCGGACTGCTTCCGACGGCGGGCCTGTGCCGGGCCGTGCTGCCCCGGAGGATAGGCACGACGCTCCACCGGACACTTCTCGGTGTAGCATTTCAGCCCCTTCAGGAAGAGCTTCTCGCCCTCCCGGCGACAGAGCTTGCAGACAGGTCCAGTGTAACGCGCCATCCCTATTCCCGTTTCTCGATGCGATGATTGAAGGAGTGCGGATCGTCAGGACCCGTACCCGTGTTCCACGTGTGCTACCGGCGATTCAAACCCGCCGCTTCTTCGGAGGGCGACAGCCATTGTGGGGCAGCGGCGTCACGTCCACGATTGACTTCACCTGCAACCCGGCGCTGGCCAGCGCCTGAATCGCGGACTCGCGTCCGGACCCAGGACCCTGAACCCGCACATGCACCCGGCGAACGCCCAGAGCCATGGCCTCGCGCCCGGCCTGTTCACCTGCCAGCGTCGCCGCAAAGGGGGTGGACTTCTTGGATCCCTTGAAGCCCGCCCGACCCGCCGACGACCAGACGATGACATTCCCCTGGGAGTCAGCGATGGATACCACCGTGTTGTTGAATGACGCCTTCACGTGGGCCACCCCATCCGACTCCACAATCTTCTTGCTCCGCTTGGTGCGGACCGTCGACTCGTTAGCCACTTATTTCTCTCTTCCTCAGCCGAGGCAGGTATCGCTCCAGGGCGATCCCACCATCAAAGTGTGCAGAATGTCCTACTTCTTGCCGGGCATCTTCTTGCCGGCGATGGCCCGGCGAACACCCTTGTGGGTCCGTGCATTCGTATGGGTGCGCTGCCCGCGGACGGGGAGGCCCCTACGATGCCGAAGGCCTCGATAACATCCAATGTCCATGAGCCGCTTGATGTTCATGGACACATCCGTGCGAAGGGCGCCCTCCACCTTGAAATTGGACTCAATTTCCTGGCGGATCTTGCTCACATCTTCGTCCGTCAGATCCTGGGTGCGGGTATCGGCGCTGACGCCGGCTGCAGCCAGAAGCTGACGAGCGCGGGAAGGTCCCACGCCGTAGATGTAGGTCAGGGCGATCTCCACCCTCTTGTTTCGAGGTAGATCGACTCCAGCGATACGTGCCATGTGTTCTTCCGGTCCTTACCTGTGGGACAGAGGATGCCTACCCCTGCCGCTGCTTGTGGCGGGGGTTTCGCGTGCAAATGACGCGCACGACACCTGCCCGGCGCACCACTTTACAATGTTCACATATTGGTTTAACGCTGCTGCGCACCTTCATGGAAACCCCTCCATGCGTCTGTAGTAGAGCTCGGTATTATAACCTGAGCTCCGGGGCCATTCAAGGCCGCTCAATTTGCCGCAGATGCGGCGTGCCGCGAGGCGGTGAGGATCCTGGGCCCATCCTCCGTCACCGCCACCGTGTGCTCGAAATGTGCCGACCGCGAGCCATCTGCAGTCACCACGGTCCAACCGTCCTCCAGCGTCTTGATGCGGAAGGTTCCCGCGCTGATCATGGGTTCGATGGCAATTACCATCCCTGCCAGAAGGCGCGGTCCCCGCCCTGGTTTACCCAGGTTCGGGATCTGCGGCTCCTCATGGAGCTCCCGTCCCACGCCGTGGCCCACCAGATCGCGGATGACGGAGAAACCCGTACCTTCGACCCTGGCCTCCACAGCCGCCCCCAGGTCACCCACGTGGTTTCCCGGCACAGCGGCGTCCACCGCCAGCTTCAGCGATTCGGACGTGGCCTCCAGGAGCTTACCATCTGCCACCGACAGCTGGCCCACAGGGAATGTGCGAGCGGAATCAGCGCACCAACCCTCCCACCTCACCCCTACGTCCAGGGTGAGCAGATCTCCCTCCTTCAGGCGCCGGGTGGCACTGGGAATACCATGCACCACTTCCTCGTTCACCGACGCGCACACCGTGCCCGGAAAGCCATAGAGGCCCTTGAAGAGGGGAACCGCGCCCTCATGGGAGCGGATGAACTCCTCGGCGAAGGCATCCAACTCTCCGGTGGAGACACCGGGTTCCACCTGGGGAGCCAGCTCATGGAACAGTTCACCGATGATGGCTCCCCCGGCGGCCATGTGCTCAATCTCCCGGGCGCTCTTCAGGTGGATCACGCTGCTGCCTCCTCCACACCACGTTTTACATCCGCCTGGACCTGCTCCATGGGCTGGTCACCCTGGATCCGGACCAGCATCGCCGGACTCCCCTCGTAGTATCGAATGAGCGGCTCCGTCTGCCGGGAATAGACCTCCAGCCGCTGAGCTACCGTGTCTTCCCGGTCATCCTTCCGATGGGTAAGGGATGCGCCGCACCGGTCGCAGACCCCTTCCTTGGCAGGCGGATCGAAGTGGATGTTGTAGATCCGACCACATCCACCGCAGGTCCTCCGCCCACTGAGACGCTTTACCAGGACCTCAGCGGGCGCCTCCAGAACCAGAACCCGATCCACCTGCCGGGACAGTCGACCCAGAACCGGGCCCAATGCCTCGGCCTGGGGAAGGGTTCGTGGAAAGCCGTCGAAGAGGACGTGCTGACCTTCGGGCAATTCCCCCAGCTTCTCCTGGACCAGATCCAGGATAAGCGCATCAGGCACCAGTTGGCCGGCATCCATGTAGGCCTGGGCCTGGGTGCCCAACTCGGTTCCATTTCGACGTGCCTCCCTCAGGAGGTCGCCGGTTGAAAGATGGGTCCAGCCGGGACGCTGGGCCAGCACAGCGGCCTGGGTCCCCTTTCCGACCCCTGGGGGGCCCAACAGGATGACTACCATTACACCCAGTGGCCTACATGTACCTCTGGCGGCCGCGCATCTTCACCCGACCCTTCTTCATGAACCCGTCATAGTGCCGCAACAACAGGTGCTGCTGAGCCTTCTGTACCGTGTCCAGGGCCACGCCCACCACGATGAGAAGCCCGGTACCGCCGAAGAAGAAGGTCTGGATGTTGAAGATGTCGAAGATCCAGAATGGAAGGAGGGCAATGAGCGCCAGATAGATGGAGCCGGGGAGGGTGACTCGGGTGAGAACCCGGTCGATGTATTCTGCGGTACGACTACCGGGCTTCACGCCAGGAATGAAGGCGCCCTGCTTCTTCAAGTTCTCCGCAAGGTCCACCGGATTGAAGATGATGGCCGTGTAGAAGTAGGTGAAGAAGACGATGAGGAGCCCATAGGTGACGTAATACAGCCAGTTGCCAGGCTGGAACAGCTCCGCCAACTCGCGGATGAAGGCGGCGGACGAGAAGGCGGCCAGAGTCCCGGGGACGATGATGAACGACTGCGCGAAGATGATGGGCATCACCCCGGCGGAGTTCACCCGGAGTGGAATGAAGCTCTTCTGCCCCTCCCGCACCCGACCGCGCCCCATGACTTTCCGAGGGATCTGCACCGGCAACTTCCGGGCGGCCATGGTCATGGACGTCACTGCGGCCGTCACTCCTACAATCACCGCCAGAAGGGCGATCATGGCCACATAGCCGATTTCGCCCAGCAGCATGGCTTCCCAGGTGCGAGCCACCGCCGTGGGAAAGCCTTCGATGATGGAGAAGAAGATGAGCAGGGACATCCCATTCCCGATCCCCTGCTCGGTAATCTGCTCACCCAGCCACATGACGAAGATACCTCCCACCGTCAGGGCCGATACCGTGGTGAACATGAACATGAGTCCAGGGGTTCGCACTGCCCCCGGAATGGTGCCCAGGAAGGCAGTATACCCATAGGCCTGAGCCAGGCAGAGAAACACCGTGGTATACCGCGTCCACTGGGTGAGCTTCTTACGTCCGTCCTCCCCCTCCTTCTGCATCTTTTCCACGGTGGGGATTACCGCCGCCAACAGCTGGAACATGATAGAGGCGGAGATATAGGGCATGATGCCCAGGGCGAAAATCGTAGCCCGGGAAAGCCCCCCTCCCACGAACATGTCGTAGACCCCGAAAAGGGTCCCCTCCAACTGCCCGAACTGCGCACGAAGGGCTGCCACATCCAGGCCGGGCACGGTGATGTGTGCACCGATCCGGTAGATGAGGAGGACCATGAGCGTGAAGAGAATCTTCTCTTTCAGCTCCGGAACCCGGAACAGGTTCTCAATCGGGTTGGACATGGATTTGATTCCCCGCGGCGGCCTGGATTACTTCACTTCGGTGGAATCCACCAGCGTCGCACTACCGCCGGCGGCTTCGATCTTGGATCGGGCGCTGCCACTGAAGGCATGGGCCCGCACCTTCACCGCCCGGTCCAGCTCCCCGCTGCCCAGGATCTTCACGGGCCACTTCCGGGAGCCGATAAGCCCCCGATCCCGGAGCAGCTGGGGGTCAATATCCGAGTCCTCCAGCAGAGCCAACTCCCGGACATTCACCACATGGTACTCGGTGCGGCTCAGAGGGGTGAACCCCCGCTTCGGGATACGGCGATGGAGGGGCATCTGCCCTCCCTCGAACCCTGCCGGGATGGAGGCGCCGCTTCGGGCCTTCTGTCCCTTCTGACCCCGGCCGGAGGTCTTACCCGTTCCGGAACCCGGGCCCCGTCCCACCCGCTTGCGCGCGTGCTTGGAACCAGGTGCGGGACTGAGATCGTGTAACTCTGCCATGGAATGAATTCCTCGAATGATCGATGGGAGGAGCGGGAACTACTCGACTTCCCGCACCGCCACCAGATGCTGAACCTGACTGAGCATCCCCCGGATTGCGGGGGTGTCGTCGTGAAATACCGTCTGCTGATGCCGCTTGAGACCCAATGCCTCAAGGGTGCGCCGGTGGGTGTAGGGACGCCCGATCCCCGAACGAACCTGGGTCACCTCAAGACGCATGGCGGGCTTCTTCTTAGCCACGGTCGCCTCCCACGTTCATGAGGAACTCCGGGGTGATCCCACGCTCCCGGGCCACCTGCTCCAAAGTCACCAGGTGGGTGAGTGCGTCCATGGTGGCTCGCACCACATTGATGGGATTGTTGGAGCCCAGGCTCTTGGTGAGGATATCGGTAACTCCGGCAGCTTCCACCACCGCACGCACCGGACCTCCGGCAATGACCCCCGTTCCCGGAGCGGCGGGCCGCATCAAGACCCTTCCAGCTCCCCACTCACCCACAATCTCATGGGGGATGGTGCCGTTCACCAACGGAATGTGCACGAGCTCACCTCGCGCCCGCTCGAACGCCTTGCGGATGGCTTCGGCCACCTCGTTGGCCTTGGCCAACTGGATGCCCACGTTACCCGCCTGATCCCCCACGGCCACCAGAGCCGTGAAGGAAAAGCGCCGCCCTCCCTTCACCACCTTGGCCACCCGGTTGATGTGGATAACGTTCTCCACCATATCCGATTCGCGGCCTTTGGACTGCTTTCGATCTCTACTCATCAGAACTTCAAGCCTCCCTCGCGGGCGCCCTCAGCGAACGCCTTGACCCTGCCATGATACCGGTAACCACCCCGGTCGAATACCACCGTTTCCACCCCCGCCGCCAGTGCCTTCTCAGCCATGAGTCGTCCAGCCGCACGGGCCTGGGCCACCTTCCGCGGATCGTCGCTGTCAGTGGGGACTACAAGGCCTGGCGCCAGGGTGGAGACTCCTACCAGGGTCTGCCCCGCATCATCATCCACCACCTGCCCCTCGATATTCCGAAGGGAGCGATAGACCACCAGACGGGGCCGCTCTGCGGTACCCCACACCTTCTTTCGCACCCGAAAATGCCGACGACGACGCCGGGTTTGACGGGTCTTGTGTCCCATTCCCCTCAGAACCACGCTCACGCTGATCTCCTCATCTCTATTTCCTCGCCTCGAAAGCGAAGAAAGCATACCGTGACTCCCGGACCGGATGAAGCTCCGCCGGGTTCAGCCTCATCAGCTACCAGCCGTCTTTCCGGCCTTCCGCCTTACCTGCTCACCCTGGTATCGAACACCTTTACCCTTGTAGGGCTCGGGGGGCCGAACGCTGCGAATGTTGGCAGCTACCTGACCCACCATCTGCTTGTCCGCGCCCTCCACCACTACCGTGGTCTGGTTGGGCACCTCCAGGGAGATGCCTTCCGGCGCCGGCACATCCACCGTGTGGGAGAACCCGAGACTCAGGACGATGCCGTTGCCCCGCTTCTCGGCCCGGTACCCCACGCCCTGGATCTCCAGCGTCTTCTTGAAGCCGTCTGTCACCCCCTCCACCATATTGGCGATGAGGGAGCGGGTCAGGCCATGAAGAGCCCTGTGGTTCCTGGCGTCCGACGGACGAGCCACCGTGATGACCCCATCCTCCAACTTCACATCCATCTCAGGATGGACATCCAGACGGAGTTCCCCTTTGGGCCCCTTTACCTTCAGCTCCGCTCCGTCCCTGGTGACCTGCACACCCGACGGGACCTGGATGGGAGCTTTTCCGATTCTCGACATGATCTCAACTCTCTAAGGCTGGGGCGTGAAGCCCGATTGCCGACTTACCAGACCAGGGCCAGGACTTCACCGCCGACGCCTTCCGCACGTGCGGAACGGTCAGACAGAAGCCCCCTGGGTGTGGACAGAATGGCCATGCCAAGGCCGTTCCGTACCCGGGGGATCTGCTGCTTCCCCACGTAGCGGCGACGACCAGGGCGGGAAACCCGCTCCAGGTGACGAATGATCGGGCCATCATCGTGGTATTTCAGGTAGACCCGAAGCACACCATGCTTCCCGTCGTCCAGGACCTTGTAGTCGAAGACGAAGTGGTTTTCCTTGAGGATCCGTGCCATCTCAATCTTGAGCTTGGACACGGGCATATCGGCCCAGCGATGCCCCGCGGTCCCGGCGTTCCGGATCCGGGTGAGCATATCGGCAATGGGATCGGTCATCATCTCGCAGACACCTCTTACCAGCTGGACTTACGCACGCCGGGAATCTCCCCGCGCAGCGATAGTTCACGGAAGCAAATCCGGCACAGCCCAAATTTCCTCAGGAATGCCCGAGCCCGACCGCAGCGGTTGCAGCGGTTGTATGCCCGGACCCCGTACTTGGGCTCGCGGTTTGCCTTTTCAATGAGCGCCTTCCTGGCCATTCAATCCCCCAGACAGTTACAGAACGAAACGGGTAGCAGATGGATCCTCATGACTCCACCAACTGGTCTCCAATGATCACCGGGAGCTCCCCCCGGAAGGGAAAGCCCATCTCCCGCAGCAGCGCATAGGCCAGGTCATCCCGGTCCGTGCTGGTCACTACCGTGATATCCATCCCGTGGATCTTGTTCACTCGATCGTAGTTGATCTCCGGGAAGATGATCTGTTCCTTCACACCCAGCGTGTAGTTGCCACGCCCGTCAAACGACTTGGTGGGAAGGCCCCGGAAATCCCGAATCCGGGGCATGGCCACGGAAAGCAGACGATCCAGGAATTCATACATACGGGCCCGGCGCAGCGTCACACTGGCGCCCACGGGCATCCCCTCCCTGAGAGCGAAGCCGGCAATGGACTTCCGAGCTCTGGTGGTGACGGCCTTCTGACCGGTGATGAGCCCCAGTTCCTCCACTACGGAGTCCAGGAGCTTCTGGTTCTTGGTGGCCTCACCTACCCCCACGTTCACCGTGACCTTCACGATGCGGGGAACCTCAAGCACGTTCTCAAGGGAGAACTGCTCGCGGATGGCAGGAATGACCCGCTGGCTGTAATGCGTCTTGAGTCTCGGTTCCATCTCTCGTCTCGGTTCTCCCGTCCTCATTGAGGACGAGGAATGGGATTTCCAGTTTTCACGGCCACCCGCTCCTTCGTGCCATCCGCTTCCTTCCGGACACGAGTCCGGCTGGCCTCTCCGCTGGCTGGGTCTACCAGCATGACATTCGAAAGGTGGATGGGAGCTTCGAAGGTGATGATCCCACCATCTGGCTCATCCTGCGTGGGCCGCTGATGCTTCTTTCGCAGATTCACCCCCTCCACAACCACACGCTGATCTTCGGAGAGAACCCGGAGCACCGTACCCTCGGCATCCCGGTGGTTACCCCGGATGACGCGCACGCGGTCGCCCTTCATGACTCGGGCCTTCGGCCTCGAGGCGGTTGTACTCTTCCTGGTCGTCGCCATCAGATCACCTCCGGCGCCAGCGAAACAATCTTCATATAGCGCTTCTCTCGGAGTTCCCTGGCCACAGGTCCGAAGATCCGTGTTCCACGGGGCTCGCCGTTGGGGTTGATGAGCACGGCAGCATTGTCATCGAAGCGGATGTAGGAACCATCCTTTCGACGCATCTCCTTGCTGGTGCGCACCACAACCGCTTTGACCACCTCACCCTTCTTCACCCCGGCATTCGGGATGGCGTCCTTGATGGTTACCACCACCACGTCACCCACTCGGGCGTAACGGCGGCGGGTCCCACCCAGCACACGGATGCACAGGGCCCGCTTGGCTCCAGTATTGTCCGCGATCTTTACCACGGATTCCTGCTGAATCATCGATCTCTCCTGCAGGGGATCGGCAATGCCGACCCCAGGGATGCTCTATTCGGGGCGCTCGACCAACTCCAACACTCTCCACCGCTTCGTCTTGGAGAGAGGTCGGGTTTCTACGATCCTCACCACGTCCCGCACCCGGTACTGATTCTCCGGATCGTGGGCGTGGTACTTCTTGCTCCGGGTCATCCGCTTTCCGTACAGGGGGTGGGCAAACCTGCGCTCCACCAACACCGTGACGGTCTTGTCGGCCCCATCGCTAACCACTGTTCCCATGCGGGCCTTGCGGCTGTTCCGCTGAGGCAATGCCTCGGCAGCGGTCTCCTGGGACGTCTCTTCTGACTTTGTCGCCATAACGTGCTCTTCAGCTCTCTGCACCGGAAAGCTCGCGCTCCCGGAGAATGGTCTTCATACGGGCGATATCCCGCCGGTTCGTCCTGAGGAGGGATGGGTTCTCCAACTCCTGGGTGGCGCCCCGGAAGGTGAGCCGGAACTGCTCCTGTCGCAGATCGCGGATCCGCTCCTGGATCTCCTGGGCCGTCATGTCCCTGATGTCTTCGGTCTTCATGGATTCAGCCTCCCAGCTGCCGCTCGCGAATCACGAAACGGGTCTTGATTGGAAGCTTGGCGGCTGCCAGCTCCATGGCTCGGGCGGCCACGTCCTGCGGCACGCCCTCCATCTCGAACATGACGCGGCCGGGCTTCACCACGGCCACCCACCCTTCCACGTTGCCCTTCCCCTTCCCCATGCGGGTTTCCGCCGGCTTGGAGGTGATGGGCTTGTCCGGAAAGATGCGGATCCAGACCTTCCCGCCCCGCTTGATGTGGCGGGTCATGGCGATACGAGCCGCTTCGATCTGGCGGTTCGTGATCCATGAGGCCTCCACAGCCTGCAGGCCGTACTCACCGAAGGAAACCAGATTTCCCCGGGTGGCATTACCCCGCATCTTGCCCTTGTGCTTCTTGCGATATTTGATCCGCTTTGGCGCCAGCATGATCGTCCCTTTCCCTTACGAACCGGTGGAGTAGGTGCGGCCCCAGCGATCCTCAACCACCTCACCCTTGAAGATCCAGCACTTCACTCCAATGGTGCCATAGGTGGTCTGAGCTTCAATCTGGGCGTAATCGATATCGGCCCGAAGGGTATGGAGAGGCACCCGCCCCTCGTTGTATCCCTCGGTCCTGGCAATTTCGGCACCCCCCAGGCGACCGGCGCACTGGATCTTGATGCCTTCCGCTCCGGCCCGACGCGCTGCCTGAACGGCCCGCTTCATGGCCCGGCGGAACGAGATCCGCTGCCGGAGCTGGTGGGCCACGTTCTCGGCCACCAGACGCGCATCCAGTTCCGGACGCTTGATCTCTTCCACATTCACCGAGACTTCACTGGAGGTGAGGACCCCCAGTTCATCCCTGAGCTTATCCACTTCGGAGCCCCGCTTCCCGATGACCACCCCCGGCCGCGCCGTATGGAGGGTCACCACGACCTTGGAAGGCTTCCGCTCGATCTCCACCTTGGAGAGCGCGGCGTGAGCCAACCTCCGGTGGAGGTACTTCCGGATGGTCTCGTCCTCTTTCAAGAGGCGAGGAAAATCCTTCTCGGCATACCACCGGGACTTCCAGTCCGTCAGTACGCCCAGACGGAAACCGATCGGGTGTGTCTTCTGTCCCATCCGGAATTACTCCTTGGGTTCCACGACAACAGTGATATGACTGGTCCGCTTCCGAAGGGGAGCCGCACGGCCCATGGCCGCCGCCCTCCATCTCCGGAGCGTCGGCCCCTCGTCTACGTATGCTTCCCGAACCACCAGATCATCGGCGTCCAGTACATCGCCCTGATCCTGCGCCCGGTATTGGGCGTTGGCCACGGCGGAGCGCAGGGTCTTACCCACCGGCTCCGCAGCCGCCTTCTTGGAGAACTGGAGAATGGCGTAGGCCTCGTTCACACTCATGCCGCGAATCTGGTCCACCACCAGGCGCACCTTCCTCGGGCTCATGCTCACGGACCGCGCCACTGCCCTGGCGCCCGTCTGGGTATTCTGTGTGCTCATCTCGTTTACCTGGCCTTGGAACGCTTGTCTGCCAGCTTGCCCCCGTGACCCCGGAAAAGGCGGGTGGGAGAAAACTCTCCCAGCTTGTGACCCACCATGTTCTCCGTGATGTACACGGGAATGAATTTGTTTCCGTTATGGACGGCCAGCGTGTGCCCCACGAACTCCGGAGAGATGGTGGATGAACGAGCCCAGGTCTTGAAAACCTTCTTCTCACCCCGAGCGTTCAAGCCCTGCACCTTCTCCAGGAGCTTGGCATCGATGTACGGTCCCTTCTTCACACTACGTGGCATACGATCTTTCCTCGATCAGACCCTGGCCTCCGCTGACGGCGCCCGAGTTACCTATGACTTGGTGGCCTTGCCGCGACGCCGTCCGCGAACGATGTACTTGCTGGACTCCTTCTTCGCCTTCCTGGTCTTCTTTCCCTCCGGCTTACCCCACGGGGTCACCGGGGGGCGCCCTCCTGAGGAGCGGCCTTCACCTCCGCCCAGCGGATGATCCACCGGGTTCATGGCCACACCCCGGACCTTGGGCCGGTGACCCCTCCAACGGTTCGCCCCGGCCTTACCCACCACGGCGAGCTCGTGCTCGTGATTCCCAACCTGACCAATGGTGGCCTGGCAAGCCTTCAACACCCGGCGAACCTCGGTGGAGGGCAGCCGAAGGGTAACGTAGTTCCCCTCCTTCGCCACCACCTGGACCCCCGCCCCGGCAGAGCGAGCCATCTGGCCGCCCTTTCCGGGCTTCAACTCCACGTTGTGGACCACGGTTCCCAGAGGGATCCGCTCCAGACTGGTGGCGTTCCCGATCTTGATGTCCGCTTCGGGACCGCACTCCAGCATGGTATCCACTTCCAGACCCCGGGGGTGGAGAATATACCGCTTTTCTCCGTCGGCGTAGTGGATGAGGGCGATGTGAGCGGAGCGGTTGGGATCGTATTCGATCTCGGCGACCCTCCCCGCCACTCCCACCTTGTCCCGCTTGAAGTCGATCTTCCGGTAGCGCCGCTTGTGCCCACCACCCCGTCTCCGGGTAGTGATGCGCCCGTGATGGTTCCGGCCGCCCTTGCCGTGAAGGGATTCCGTCAGGGACCGCTCAGGCCCCTTTCGGGTGATCTCTTCTCCGGTGGTAACAGAGCGGAATCTCGTGCCCGGGGTCATGGGCTTGAACTTCTTGATGGCCATGATTCCTGTCCTCAGCCCGCTTCGTAGAGTTCGATGGTATCGCCCTGGGCCAGCTTGACCAGTGCCTTCTTGAAGGCCGGCTTCCGCCCCAGTTCCCGATTCTTGCTCATCCTGCCAAGGAATGCACGGCGAAGCTTTCCGGCGTACCGCATGGTGCGCACAGACTCCACCTTCACATCCCAAAGGGCTTCCACAGCCCGAGCAATCTCGTGCTTGTTGGAGTTCCGATTCACGATGAAGGCGTAGGTATTCTCGCCCTCGATTGCCCGGGATGCCTTCTCCGTCACCACCGGGGTGACGATCACGTCATGAGGCTCACGCATCTTCCCCTCCCTCGCTCACTGCTGCGCCTTCGGTCGCTTCATCCGATGCCTCATCCGTTGCTTCGGCGTCCAACTTGTCCAGAGCGCTGCGCTCCACCACCACCGAGCCGGCCCAGAGGATGTCGTATGCCGACTCCTGCCCGAAGGGGAGGACATGAATGCCGTCCACATTTCGACTGGAGAGGTATACGTTGTCCTTCTGGCCGTCGGTGAGCACGAGGACCTTTCCGTTCCCTTCCACCGCGAACGCGTCTACCGAGGTCAGGAAGGTCCGCAGCTGCGCCGTCTTGGGCTGAAGGAATTCAGGTAGATCCACCAGAATCACCCGTTCTCCCTCGGCCCGGTCGTTCCAGGCGGACCGACGAGCCAACCCCTTGACCTTCCGGGGAACCTTCACATTCCAGGAATGGGGAATGGGGGGGAAAGCCCGCCCACCGCCCACCCACTGGGCGGCACGAATCGTGCCCTGCCGGGCTCGTCCGGTACCCTTCTGGCGCCACGGCTTCCGGCTTCCGCCCCTCACCGCACTGCGGTTCTTCCCGGCCGAAGTACCCTGTCTCTGATTGGCCAGATAGGCAGTAATGACCTGGTGCATCACCGGCTCGTTCACCACCCCGTCGAACAGGGTGATGGGGAGGGGGCGTGCACGGCCCTTCTTGCCGTCGGCCTTGTAGTAGCGTGCCTTGAACATGGTCACTTGCTTATGTAGAGGACGCTGTGCCTGGAACCGGGAACCGCTCCCTTCACAAAGAGGAGGTTCCGCTCCGAATCCACCTTCATGATCTTCACCTTCCGGATGGTCGTCCGGTCACCCCCCATACGCCCGGGGAGCTTCTTGCCCTTGATGACCCGGGAAGGATCCGTACCGGGCCCGATGGAACCGGGGGTCCGGGACATTGGGTGGCCATGGCCACCCGGCCGTCCGGCAAATCCATGCCGCTTCACTACGCCCTGGAAGCCCTTCCCCTTGGAAGTGCCGGTAACCTGCACCGTATCCCCCTCCTGGAAGACATCCACGGTGAGGGCCTGGCCCAATTCGTAGCTCTCACCCTCGGGAACGGGAAACTCCCGCAGAATCCGAGGTGCAGCCTCCAGCCCCGCCTTCTTGGCGTGACCGAGTTCAGGGGCCGTGGCGCGCTTGGCCTTCCGGGCTTCAAAACCCATCTGGACGGCTGCGTAGCCATCGGTCTCCGCGGTCTTCAACTGAACCACCGAGCACGGACCAGCTTCCACGACCGTCACGGGAACGATGGTTCCCTGGTCGTCGAAGATCCGGGTCATGCCCACTTTACGTCCGATCAATCCCGACATTGGTTCTCCCTCAGTCCACCTTGATCTCGACATCCACACCCGCTGGCAGATCCAGCTTGGTGAGGGCGTCGATCGTGGCCGGGCGGCTTTCGATGATGTCTATGAGTCGCTTGTGGGTCCGCAACTCGAACTGCTCACGGCTCTTCTTGTCCACATGAGGCGAGCGGAGCACGGTCCACCGTTCCCTCCGGGTAGGCAGAGGAATGGGTCCCTTTACGCTGGCGCCCGTCTTCTGAGCAGTGCGGACGATGTCCGCGGCGGTTTGATCCACTACCCAGTGGTCAAATGCCTTCAGTCTGATTCGAATCCTACCGGCCATGTGATTGATTCCTTCCGGTGTTCTATTCGATGATTTCGGTGACGACGCCGGCACCTACGGTGCGACCGCCTTCCCGGA
>JBBDRI010000016.1:0-44729 GCA_040905545.1 Gemmatimonadota bacterium
CCGGGTAATGGGGCGAGCCGCGTTACCCGGACACGCTCCTAGACCAGTGAACGCTTGGGGCGGGCCTTGCCCTTTGAGAAATGGAACGCCTCAACAGGGGGATCCCCGGCGGCCCGATCTCGACGGTCCACACCCCCTCGTCCCGCTCCCAGAGGTAGCGGTCCGGAGCCCCAAGGTTGCCCAACAGGCCCTATTGTCGCTCATACTCGAGAGGCTCCTTCGGATGCCCAGGCGCACCAACGATGAGCCCTTCCACCGTCAACAGATCTCCCTCAAGAACGGCCGTGAAATTCGGCGGGCCTTGGCGGCCCCGAAACGAAAGCTCGAATCGAGGCCCGAGTCCCGAGACCCTGAAACTGCCGAACCGCACGGGGATGAACAGGGGCCGGATGAAGAGGTGCGACTCAAAGTGCCCGCTCTCGGCCAGGATGATCCGCCCGCTGTCCGCGCAGGTGGAGGGCGTCTCACAGGGAACAGTGTGCCCCGCCGAGCGGACCATCACATAGGTCCCCGGCACCTCAGCGGGTATGGGCTCGACGCCGGAGTCACAGCCCATCAGAACCTGCACAACGAGCAACAATCCCACGGCTCGGTTGGTCATCCCGGCCCCTTGGCTGCGCCTTCGCCCTCGGTGCCGTCCTGGTTCCGGACGGACGGGCTCCGGGTGTCAGAGGGATCGAAGTAGTAGGTCCACATCCCGTCGAAGTCGATGGCGAGAAGTCGAGCCCCTCCACCACGGCATCAAGGTGGGTGCGGTCCGCCTCCAGGAAAAGAGTGCTACGTAGAGCAGTGAGTCCTGTTCCTGGAAGGGAACGAGTGAGCTACGGGGGTTCTGACGGTTCTACGGTGAACATCCACCGGGGTTGCTCCACGACGAGTCGATCCAGAGCTGGTCCGTGTCGACCTGACTGCCGTCGCTCGGACCACCACGGGAGGAATGGACCCCGGCGTGGTGAAGCTGCGGCACTCCGATGAGAGTCACGCTGACTCAACTAACCGGGTACCGTTCCCCGAAAGCACCCCCGAATCTACCTTGCCTTGGTCCTCCCGCGCAGCGAACCACTCGGCATTTCCTCCCGCTTGACGCCAGGTTGCATGACCGCACTCCACCTCCCTTGCAGCCACGTTCCATGACCCCATGGCCACCCACCCTCCGCCCCATCCACGCCCTCCTCCCCCTGGGCCTGCTTCTTGGAGCATGCAGCGAGGGCCCTTCCCAGCCAGCCGGCGATCCCCCTCCGCAAACCGTGGTTCTCCTGGCCACGCCCAAGATCATCTCTGACTTCAGCCAACCTGACGACGACATCGCCAGCTTCCTGGATCACTACGCTCCCCTCACCACACCCGCCGCCAAAACCATCGTCATCTTCGGCGTGGGGAACAGCGAGCACATCCTCCAGTATCGCGGTCCCGCCCATTGGGACGAAGGAGTGGAATGGGCTCGGCATATTGGATTCCGGGAACCCGGAACCGAGATCTCCGACCAGCCGCTGGACTATCACCAGGTGGCCCGAATCGTGGAGCTCTTCCGATCGCTTGGAACCGAAGCCGGTTTGAACATCAAGGTCTACGACTTCATCGACCAGGGCCGGGAGTTCGCCTACACGAACTTCAAAGACAACCGCCACCCGGAGTGTCTGGACCGGAACTTCGAAGACGCCTTCAACATCCGCGTGCCCATGCGGGGCGACAGCTTTCAGTACGCCAGCGCTCCCAACGGCATCCCGGAGGGAACGCTGTGTGGCCATTTCCTGGTAGATCAGGTGGGCCACTACGTGCGCGATCTGGGCTTCGACGGAATCCTGTACAAGAATCAGTTGGGCACCCGAGGTCACTGGCTCCCGGGGCATGGCCCAGGCTATTCCCAGGAAGAGGCCGACGCCATTGACACCTTCCTGGCCTACTCCAGGGAGGTGCTGGGACAGCGGGAGCTCATGTGGTTCGATTCGTACAACAACGTCCAGGAGGAGCGGGATACCTGGAGTTTCCCTTCAACCGGCTACGCGTACTTCGATTACCTCATCGCGTCGGGCTTTTGCGTCATCACCAATACACAGCGCTACATCGACAATCTGGAGAGCAAACTGGAGCTCCGGGACCAGGTACAGATCTTGGCCACCCTGGACTACGTGGACCCCTGGTATGACTACAATTCCATGGTGGAATTCGCAGACGAATCGCGACGCCTGGAAGATGTGGCGATTCAGTATCGCAGCCGCATTGACGGGGTCATGCTCTTCGCCAATGACGAGGTGGGGGGGCTGGTGCCCCGACATTTATTGGAGTCGTTCTCGCACCGGTTCTACCTGGAGGGCTGACACTCGGGGAGGATTGGACTCACCCATTACACGTGGATGATCTCGCTTCTCCGGGTCCCCACGGAGACCATGTCGATGGGGGTGCCGGTGAGCTCCTCGAGTCGATCCAGATAGCGCCTGGCCCCGGACGGCAGGTCGGCCAACCTCCGGGCGCCTGTGGTGGGGGCCTCCCACCCGGGCATCATCTCCAACACCGGCTCCGCCTCGCCCAGGGTCCAGCGATCCGCCGGGAAGTCCCGGGTCTCACCCTGGGGGGTGCGATAGGCCACAGCCACCCCCACCTCGGGAAGTGAATCCAGAACGTCCAGTTTCGTCACCGCCATCCCGGTGAGTCCATTCACCCGGGCTGCGTAGCGTGCCAGGACGGCGTCGAACCAACCACACCGCCGGGGACGTCCGGTGGTGGCGCCGAACTCGCCGCCCAACTCGCGCATCCGCGCGTCCATTTCGGGTTCGAACTCGGTGGGGAGCGGCCCGTTCCCTACCCGGGTGGTGTACGCCTTCACCACCCCCAGCACCCGGGAGATCCGGGTGGGGCCCACCCCCACGCCCGTGGCAGCGGCTGCGGCCGTGGTATTGGAGGAGGTGACGAAGGGGTAGGTGCCATGATCCAGATCCAGGGCAGTGCCCTGGGCTCCTTCCAGGAGAACCGATCGACCATCATCCAGCGCGTCGGCGATCTCCCGGCCCGTATCCGTAGCCAGCTCCAGAAGGCGTTCCCGCAGCATCAGCGACGCCTCCATGGCAGCCTCCAGTTCTCCCAGATCGGATTCCGAGGCCGATCCCAGCGCACCCAGCCGGCGCCGGGCTCTCTCCGCACCCTCTTCCACCAGCTTTCGGAAATGACCTTCCCGGGCCAACTCAGCCACCCGGATTCCCCTCCGACCCGCCTTGTCTTCGTAGGCCGGGCCGATTCCCCGGCCAGTGGTTCCGATCTTCTCCCGCGCACTGTCCTCGCTGGCCCGATCCAGGACCCTGTGGTAGGGAAGCAGCAGATGGGCCCGCTGGCTCACGCCCACGCGGCCCTCAGGCGCCACTCCCCGACTCACCAACACGTCGTACTCGTGGAAGAACTGCAGCACGTCCAGAACCACGCCGTTCCCCAGGAGACAACGCTTTTCGGGATGGAGGATCCCTGAGGGGATTTGGTGAAGAACGAACTCGTCTTGCCCCACGACAACCGTGTGGCCGGCGTTGGCCCCACCCTGATAGCGGGCCACCACGTCCACGTCCTGTGCCAGGACATCCACGATCTTGCCCTTCCCTTCATCGCCCCACTGGCATCCCACCACCACGGAGCATGATCCGGTTCGGGACCCGTTCACCCCACTCCTCCTGGTCTGGCGCCCCCTGCGGGGGGACGCCCATGAACATGTTGCCCAGCCCCACTTCCTTCAAATCCGGTGAGACGGAACTCGCCTCGGGGCCGTGAAAAAGCCCCCCCCTGGCTGGGGGGGGCATCTCACGAGTCTTCCCGGGAAACCGGCGGAAGCTACCCATGGGAGAAAGGGGGTGTCAAGACGGTCGCCAATCCGCCCCCGTAAAACGGATCAAGGAGAAAGGCTCAGGCCCCTTCAGTCCAGTAGCCCACCCCGGCGCAGAGCATCCGCCACGGCGTTCTTTTCATTCTCTGAAAGGGGTACGAGGGGTAGGCGTGGTCGACCCCCGGTGAGCCCCAACAGATCCAAAGCATGTTTCACCCCAGCCACACCGCGCTTCCCCACCACTTCCACATGGACGGGGCCCACCTGCTCCTGGAGGGCTCCAGCCTTCTGACTGTCGCCGGTCCCATGGGCCTCCAGGAGGGCGACGCACTCGGCTGGGGCCAGATTCGCCACCCCTAGAATGCCTCCCACCGATCCCACCGTGAGTCCCCCCAGCAGTTGGGCACCGTTGCCCACCAGCACCTGGAAATCCGGACCCCCGGCCTGGGAGAGTTGGGCCAACTCATCCAGCACCCCTCGGGAGTCTTTGATCCCCACGATGTTGGGGTGCTGGGCCAGTTCGCCCACCAGTCCGGTAGCGAGCTCCACCGTGCTGAATTTCGGGGGAACCTGGTAGAGGATCACCGGTACCGGCGAGGCGTCGGCCACGGCCACGTAGTGCTCCCGTAGCACCGCGGGAGTCATATTCGACTTGTAGAATGAGGGCGGTTGCACCAGCACCGCGTCCACCCCCAGGTCGGCTGCACGCCGGGTCAAGCGGATGGTGGCCCGGGTGGATTCCACCCCGGTTCCTGCCAGGAGAAGCCGGCCTTCAGAGACCTCCTCCCTGGCCACGTGCAGGAGAGCATTCCGCTCAGCTTCATCCAGAAGCATGGCTTCTCCGGTGGAGCCGCCCACCACGATCCCGCGGACGGGGTGGCTCAGGAGGCTCCGGAGATTTCCACGGAAGCCCTCCCCATCCACATCGCCCGTCGTGCTCTGGAACGGGGTCGTCACGGGAACCAAGATCCCCGAAAGATCTATTTTGGACATGGTCGTTTCCTATGTTGTGGGATGATTCAGGGAGAAGGGGACGGGAGCCATCATCCGAACAGGTCGTCGGTCCCACCGGCCTGAGACGCTCCGCCCTCGGACAGGAGGTTCATCTTCAGATCGAAATCGTTGGGATTGGAGGCCGACGCCTTGGCCACGTGAAAATCTACTTCCCCGGACTTCACCAGGTCCATGAGGTGCTGATCGAAGGTCTGGGAGCCATAGTGGGACCGGCCTTCTGCAATGAGGTCGGGAATCTCCTCGGTACGATTGGCGTCCCGGATGCAGTCCAGAATGGTCCCCGTCCCCAGCATGACCTCACAAGCCACGGTCCGTCCGTTTCCATCCTTCCTGGGGAGCAGGCGTTGGGAGATCACGGCCTGGAGGGTCTCTGACAGCCGAATCCGCACCATCTCCTGCTCCGCCGGGGCGAAGACGGCCACCAGCCGGGAAATGGTCTGGACGGCGTTCTGGGTATGTACGGTGGAGATGACCAGATGTCCCGTCTCTGCTGCCTTCAACGCAGTCTCGATGGTCTCGGTATCACGCATCTCCCCGATGAGGATCACGTCGGGATCCTGACGGAGGGCCGCCCGGAGCCCATGGTAGAAGGACTCGGTGTCTGTGCCGATATCCCGTTGGGTGATGGAGGAGTTCTTGTCTCGGTGAAGGAACTCGATGGGATTTTCCAGGGTCACGATGTGCTTCTGGGTACTCCGGTTGATGTGTTCCACCATGGCGGCCATGGTGGAACTCTTCCCCGATCCAGTGACCCCCGTCACCAGTATGAGCCCTCGCTCCGCCTCGGAGATCTTCTCCAACACCTTCGGCATGCTGAGGTCGGCGAAGGTGGGGATCTCGATGGGGATGACCCGCATGACGATCATGATGGTTCCCCGCTGCCGGAGAATGTTCACCCGGAAGCGCCCCAGACCGGGAAGGCCCCAGGAGCAGTCGTAGTCCAGCAACTCCTTGATCCGCTCCCTGTCCTTTTCGTGGGGCATGAGCTTCATGGCCAGTTTCTCCACCTGCTCCTGGGAGAGGCGCTGCTCCGTCAGGGGAACCAGCCGCCCATGGACGCGGCATCGAATCACATCCCCGGCCTTGATGTGGATGTCGCTGGCACCCATCTGAATGGCCTTCTTGAAGATTTCCGTCATGGCTCTTCCTCTCTCAGGTAGTGGTGTCCACCTACGGCAGTCGTGCCCGCCAATCCAGGCCCATCCGCTCCCTCACTTCTCCCATGGTTTCCCGGGCCTCCTTACGGGCTCGCTCTGCCCCCGCGTCCAGGATTTCCCGGAGACGAGAGGGGTGCTCCTGGAACTCCCGGGCTCGCGCTCGCATGGGCGCGAAGGTCTCCCCGATGGCGTCCGCCAGGATCCGCTTGCATTCCACACAGCCGCGGGTCGCGCCTCGACACTGTGCTGCGATATCCGGAATCAGGTCCGGCTGGGTGAAGTGCTGATGAAGGGTGAACACATTGCACACCTCCGGACGACCGGGGTCGTCTCTCCGCACCCGTTGTGGGTCGGTGACGGCGGTGCGTACCCGAGCCTGGATCTCTTCCGGCGCAGACAGGATCCCCACCGTATTGCCCAGGGACTTGCTCATCTTCGCATCGCCGTCCAGCCCCAGGATCCTCCCTGCCTTCCCCAGGATGGGCCTGGGTTCCGGGAAATACTCACCGAACCGCCCGTTCCAGCGCCGGGCGATCTCTCGGGTGAGTTCCAGATGTTGAAGCTGGTCTTCGCCCACCGGAACCATCTCGCCCCGGTAGAGGAGGATGTCGGCCGCCTGCAGGATGGGATAGTTCAGAAGCCCTGCGGGGATGGACTCCAACCTGGCCGATTTGTCCTTGTACTGGGTCATGCGTTCCAGCTCCCCAACCGGCGCCACGGCGTTGAAAAGCCAGGCCAGCTCCGTGTGCTCCGGCACATCCGACTGCACGAAGATGACGCTCCGCTCAGGGTCCAGCCCCACAGCCAGGAAGCTCACGGCCAGATCCAGCACGCGACCGGCGAACTCCGCAGTGGGATATTCCCCCACCAGGGCATGTTGGTCTACGATGCAGAAGAAGCAGTCGTGGCGCTCCTGGAGCTCTACCCACTGGCGGAGGGCCCCCAGGTAATTGCCCAGGTGAGCTTCCCCACTGGGCTGCATGCCGCTGAATACCCGACCCCGCTCCTGGGCGTCGGATCCCACTTCCCTCTCCTTCCCCCTGGACTCTTCCTGCATGACGTTTCCCTTCCACTCCTTACTCGTTCGTTGCACACTGCGCCTCGGGGGACGCCCGGAAGTGGGCTAAGTTAGCGAAGCCCATTCGGGGTTGCGACCCCGCAGCCCCATATCCACCTCCTGTACACCCCGTGCTCCCCCATGCCCAACCCCGCATCCGCCGCATCGCTTCGCAGACTCCTCCATGGAGCCCTGGAGGTTGCCCGACTCGGTGCCGCAGTACACGAGGGCTACTGGAAGGGAGCTGTCGCTGACGGCCTCCTACTGGAGGTGCGGGAGAAGGGGGTCTCCGATTTCGTGACGGCAGTGGATCTGGAAGCCGAGGAAGTCATGGTCAGCTACCTCCGGCGCTACTTTCCACGACATGGAATCCTGGCAGAGGAGGGAGGCGGGGATGCGGAGGCGATGACCTCCCATGGGCAACCCCTATGGGTGATTGATCCCCTGGACGGAACCACCAACTTTCTGCATGGGCACCCGGCTTTCGCAGCGTCGGTGGGTGTGGTGGTGAACGGTGAGCCGGTGGTGGGAGCCGTGGTGGCTGCAGCCACCGGCGACGCATGGTGGGCCGGTCGTGGATTGGGGGCCTTCCACAACCACCGGCCCATCCGCACCTCCCGGGTGACCGGCTTGAAGGAAGCCCTGGTGGGGACGGGATTCCCATTCAAGCGACTGGATGAACTCCCGAACTTCCTGGACGAGCTGTCCAGGGTTCTGCCGGCAACCTCCGGTATCCGCCGGAACGGAGCTGCGGCGGTGGACCTGTGCTTTCTGGCGCAGGGCTCGTTGGATGCGTTCTGGGAAGGTTATCTGGCCCCCTGGGACTGGGCCGGCGGGTTGGCCATCCTCCAGGAAGCGGGGGGCGCTTGGGATTCGGTGGAAGGGGGGGAATTCGACCTGCTCCAGGGAGGAAGCCTCCTGGCCGCCAACTCCCCCCAGATGCTCGAAACCCTTCGGGAGAAGCTGCGGGGAGCTTCTCCCGAAGGGTGAGCGGAGCCGGGGAACGGAAACCCTACGCTCCGATCTGGATCTTCCGACCCTTGGCCTCCGCGGCCTTGGGCATGCGCACGTGCAGGACGTTCAACTCCTGCCAGGGAGAGACACGCCCACCCCTGGTGCGATAGTGCATGATAGCCATACTTCCATCCTCCTGACTGAAGGTTGTCAGAACGCCATACTTTACCCCCTCTTGGCTTGTCAAAACGCCAAGCTCCAAACCTCTCCCTGAGGCAAGCCTGCCAGAATGACTGAACCGAAGGTGCGGGTCCATAAATTCGGAGGCACGTCGGTGGAGACGGCGGAGCGCCTCCTGAGAGCGGCCCGCCTTCTCCGGACTTCACCCGAAGCGCCGGTTGTGGTGGTCTCGGCGCTAGCCGGTGTGACGGACCGGCTGGCGGCTCTGGCGGAGGATCCGTCTCGAGAAGCTTCCGTGGCCATGTTGAAGGATCTCCGCACGCGGCATCTGGGAGTAGCCACCGATCTCCTGGGGAAGGAGAGCACCAGCACCCCGGTGGGCCAACGGATGGGAGAGTTGCTGGACGCCCTGGAGGGGTCAGTCACCAGGGCGGGCCAGGAGGGAAAACCCGTGGGAAGGGAAAGCGAGTGGCGAGACGCCATCCTGGCCGCCGGGGAGGACCTTTCCGTTCTCCTCATGGCCCTGGCTCTGGCCCGGGACGGTCGGAAGCCACGGGTCATGGACGCCCGGGACATGATTCGCACCGAGCTCCGGGGGGGGCGTGCCGTACCCGACGATGAAGCCACGTATCCCCGGATTTTGGAGCGGATCCTTCCGGCGTTGGGGGGTGGCGGGGTACCGGTGCTCCAGGGCTTCGTAGCGGCTTCTGCCAGCGGGATCACCACGAATCTGGGAAGGGGTGGGTCGGACTTCACCGCCGCCATCCTGGGGGCAGCCCTGCAAGCACCTGTGACCATCTGGACCGATGTGGATGGCATCCTGAGTGCCGATCCGCGGGCGGTGGAAGCCCCCCGTGTGCTCCGGGAAATGGGATACGAAGAGGCCGTGGAACTGGCCTACTTCGGAGCCAAGGTCATACACCCGTCTGCGGCCAAGCACGCCGTGGCGCGCAAGATCTCGCTGCGCATCCGGAACAGTTTCCAGGGAGAGGATCCGGGAACCCTCATCCGCCACGACGCCCGGGAGGTTCCCCAGGTGCAGGCTGTGGCCTTCCGTCCGGGCATCACGTTGGTGCGGGTGCGCTCTCGCCCCCTCTTCATGGTGCATGGATTTCTTGCCAGGGTGTTCCGAATCCTGGCCCGGCACAGGGTCCCCGTAGACCTGGTAGCCACCTCCCACACCTCCACTGCGTTCACCGTCGATCGGGAGGACGAGTTCTCACCCGCCCTCCCGGCTCTGGAGCAACTGGCGGAGGTGGAGGTGCACCGTCACCTTGCCACGGTAACGGTGGTGGGCCGAGGCCTTCTGGAGCAGCCGGGAATGAGCGGCAGGCTTCTGGAGTCACTGGGCCCCATCCCCATCTTTCTTCTATCCCAGGCATCGGACGTGAGCCTCCATCTGGTGGTGGAGGGGGCGCAGGCCAGAGAAGTGGTGCGGCGCATCCACGACACCTTCGTTTCCAACGGGACTCACCCGGGAGGATGATTCGGTGAAGTTGGCATTGGTGGGGCTGGGCCGGATGGCACTGGCAGTGGAACGCGCGGCTCTGGACCGGGGTCACGAAGTGGTGCTGCGGATCGGACGGGCCGAAAACCCCGGCGGCTCGGCCCTCACCCCGGAGCGCCTCAGTGGGGTGGACGTGGCGGTGGAGTTCACCGTTCCCGGCGCCGCACCGGGGAATCTCATGGCCCTGGCCCGGGCGGGCGTGCCCACGGTGTCGGGAACTACCGGTTGGACCCATGACCTGCCCCACGTCACCGCCCAGGTGAGAGAGCACGGATCCTCCCTTCTCCATGCATCCAACTTCTCCCTGGGAGTGGCCCTCTTTCGACGCCTGGTGAAACAGGCAGCCGAACTCATGGCACCCTTCCAGGAGTACGACCCGGCCCTTCTGGAAATCCATCACCGGCACAAGGTGGATCACCCCTCGGGAACGGCCCGGGACCTGGCAGAGCTGCTAGTGGAAGTCCTCCCGGCGAAGGGGCACTGGGCAGCACCCCAGGACGGCTCGGGGCCCTTGGAGAAGGACACCCTTTCTGTGGGTTGGCTCCGGACCGGTGAGAACCCCGGGGCGCACGCCGTGATGTTCGAGGGTCCCCTGGATCGCATAGAACTCCGTCACGAAGCCCGGGACCGGAGCGTCTTTGCGTTGGGTGCCCTGAGAGCCGCGGAATGGCTGCCGGGTCGCACAGGGGTTTTCACTTTGGATGACCTTCTGGATTCAGAGCTTCGGCGAGAGGCCGATTAGAAGGGCACGCTTCACCGATGCTACGGCAGGGCTTTCAGCGCGCCGCCTCGCCCGATACCGCAAGACCCCGTCCCGGTGGTCCCTGTACTTCTTCAACGGCCTTCTAGTTCCCCCCTGACCCCGGCGCTCCGGACACTTACCTTACCTGCCTATGGCCTCCTCCCATTCCAGCCCATCCTCTCCCGATCCATCGGGCCTTTCGGTCGCCCTTCCCACCCCCTTCCGGGAAGACGGTTCGCCGAACCTTGAGGTGCTGGCACGCCATGTGGAGTGGCAGATCCGGGAGGGAGTCTCCGTCCTCATGCCATGCGGCACCACCGGAGAGGGATCCACCCTTTCCGCAGACGAACACGAGAGTGTGGTTCGCTGCTGCGTTGAGGCGGCCGCCGGTCGGGTGCCCGTCTACGTCGGGGTGGGTTCCAGCGCCACCCGGGTGGCCATGGACCTCTCCCGGCGAGCCGCTGGGGCGGGAGCCCATGGGATTCTCTGCGGCACCCCCCCCTACAATCGACCCTCCCAGCGGGGACTTCTGGCCCACTTTCGGGCCGTGGCCGATGCCGGGAGCGTTCCGGTGGTTATCTACAACATCCCGTCCCGAACGGGATGTACCATCCTGCCGGAAACCATCCTGGAGTTGGCAGAGGACACCCCCTTCGTGGGCGTGAAGGAATCCACCGGCCAGCTGGACAGCGTCATGGCCCTCATCGCGTCCCGCCCTGAGGGATTCCGTGTACTGGCGGGCGACGATTGGCTGGCCCTTCCCATCCTGGCTGCAGGGGGGGATGGCCTGGTATCGGTCACGGCCAATCAGATTCCATCGGACATGGCCCGGTTGGTGGAAGCGAGTCGCCAGGGTCTCATGGCGGAGGCCCGGGAGATCCACTACCGCCTCCTCCCTCTCTTCCGAGCCAACTTCGTAGACTCGAACCCCGTACCCCTCAAGGCGTCCCTGGCCCTTCTGGGGCGGATGGACGAGCGGGTTCGTCTTCCCCTCGTTCGGTTGGCCCCTGCCCAGCGAGAGGTGCTGGAGACGGCGCTCAGGGATGTGGGCATTCTCACCTGGGAGACTTGATTCCGTGACCGACACCGAGGCCCTGAAGTTCGAGATCCAGCAGCTCACTGAGCCCCATGGGACCACGCCACCCGCCCCTACCGAAGTCCGTGGCGCGGTGGCTCGCCTCTTCCGAGCCCTGGAGGAGGGTTCGGTGCGGGCTGCGGTTCCGGAGACGGAGGGTGGATTTGGTGCCTGGAAGGCCGTGCCATGGGTGAAGAGTGGAATTCTCCTGGCTTTCCGTGTGGGGGTAACACGCCGGGTGCCCGGCACCCCTGCCGACTTCTTCGATCGGGATACATTGCCCCTACATCCGGTGGACGGAGAGGCCCACGGCGTCCGCATCGTACCGGGAGGCAGTTCGGTACGCGCCGGAGCCCATCTGGCTTCAGGAGTCGTCATCATGCCGCCGGCCTACGTCAATGTTGGAGCCTGGGTGGGAGAGGGCGCCATGGTGGACTCCCACGCACTGGTAGGCTCATGCGCTCAGATAGGGGCCCGGGTGCACCTGAGTGCAGGCGCCCAGATTGGAGGGGTTCTGGAGCCAGTGGGCCTTCGTCCGGTGGTGGTGGAGGAGGAGGCCATGGTGGGGGGAAACTGCGGCGTCTTCGAAGGAGTCTTGGTGGGCCGCCGGGCCGTCCTGGCCCCGGGGGTGCAGCTTTCCGCATCTACCCCGGTGTACGATCTGGTGCGAGAAGAGGTCTACCGGGGCAGCCGGGACGCTCCCTTGAGCATTCCCGAAGGAGCCGTGGTGGTGCCTGGGTCCCGCCCCCTGGCAAGGGGATTCGGAGCTCGGGAAGGCCTTCACCTCTATGCCCCGGTCATTGTGAAATACCGCGACGAGCGGACGGATTCTGCAACGATTCTGGAAGAAGCCCTTCGGTAGGCCAAGACCCCCGCGCGCGGCCGCACCCCATTACTCGGACACGCTCCTAGCGAGGCATGCCCATGGACGAGATGGACCGAAAGATCCTGGCCCTCCTGCAGGAGAACGCCCGGATCTCAAACGCGGAGATCGCCAGGCAGGTGGGTCTGGCATCCTCCGCCATATTCCATCGCATCCGCAAGCTGGAAGAAGGCGGGGTCATCCGGGGATACCATACGCAACTCGACCCCCGACTGATGGGAATGGGGATGGCTGCGTTCGTGAGGGTTCAAACAGGCGACGGGGCCAGCGCAGAAGCCATCGTATCAGACCTCCTGGCTCTGCCGGAGGTGCAGGAGGTGCACCGCGTGGTGGGAGAAGACTGCTTCTTCGTCAAGGTCCGCACCCGGGATCCCCAGGACCTGGCCCGCCTGCTGGATGACTCCATCCAGCCCATCCAGGGCGTCGCCACCACCCGAACCACGGTGGTCCTCACCACGGCCCGGGAGTCCTTGGCCGTCCCTGTGGATCGCCCCTTCGGAAACTGACGACCCCCGCGCACGAAATCCCTCATTGACAGAACCCCCCATACTGAATCATCATAAAATACAGGGTTTCGTGCATGAATCCACTTTATGTAGGGAGATTCAATGCAAATTCTTCGTTCGACATCCAGAAGGTCGTTCCTCACCAGAGCACTCCAGGTCATGTCCCTTCCCGTGGTGGCCGTGGTGGTAAAAGCGTGCGGAGGCAGCAGCAACGGCGGTTCGCCCGACCCCACGGGTCCCGAAACCGGAACGGTGGAGGGGCGCGTCCTATCCGGCGACAACCAGGGAGTCCAGGGGACTCAGATCAGCATGACCCGGACCGGGGCTGGATCACTCACCGCCACCACCGGGAATGACGGGCGCTTCTCCTTCAGTGACGTGAGTACGGGAAGCTGGTCTCTGACCTTCACACCACCTGCCGGGTTCGAGGCGGCGGCGGGACAGGACTCGACAGTGACAGTGAACGTCACAGCCGGAGGTACAGCCAACGTGACCCTTCAATTGCGTCCCACGGAGGTGGAGGGTGGCGACAGGGAGATCACTTTGGGCGCCACCAGCTTCTCACCCAACGACCTGACCATTCCAGCGGGGACGAGGGTCACCTGGCGAAACGCGGGTGCCATCATCCACACCATCACCCCGGACGGACACGGCGAATGGACCCGGGTGGAGATGGAGACCGCGGGCCAGACGTTCTCCCACCGGTTTGAGACGCCCGGAACCTTCGAGTACTTCTGTGAGCCACACCGGTCCATTGGAATGACGGGCGTCATCCGGGTCCAGTGAGGGGGGGTTTTCCGTGGAGGCCGCTGGTCTTGGGAAGCGCCGCATGGGCGCTCCTGGTCACGTCCCCGGAGCGTGCTGACGCGCAGCGGTCGCCCCGCCAGCCTCGCGCCGAGTCCGGTTTGGCGCAGCCGCCGGGATTGGAGGTCATTCCCGACTCCAGCTACCTGGTGGTCATCACCCGCAGGGCGGGGGCTGCGGCCAGGTTGGCCCACGACCACCTCATCGCTGCCCGTGGGTGGGAAATGGAGCTTCAGCTTCCTCCTGACCAGAATCCGAAGGCCGTGTCATTCCACCTCACGGTGCCCGTTGACTCCCTGGTGGTGGACGATCCCGAGCTGAAGGACCGATTGGAAGATCGTCTCCAGCTGTTGGGCATCATCCCGGGCGCCTTCTCATCCACCTCCGCAGACGATCGTCGAGATATCCGGGAAGCCATGGTTGCCGAGAACCAGTTGAACGCCCTGACGCATCCCCTGGTGGAGGTTCGGCTTGTCTCCGCTCGACAGGAGCCAGACCATCCGGACTTTCCATTTGGACTGACCGTGGAACTCTCAGCGGCTGGTGGCGCCACAGTGGGCGAGATGCGGGGGCGGGTGGTGGAGGCGGAGGGCAGAGTGCATGTGGAGGCCTACGGGCCTGTGCACTTCACCCAGCTGGGAATCGAACCCTACTCCGCATTCTGGGGGCTGGTAAGGAACCAGGACCGATTCTACCTATACCTTTCCCTGAGGGCTGCCAGGAACCCATGACGATAAGGTCTCTCTTCTCCGCTGCACGCCCACAAACCCTCTGTTCACCGTATCTCCTCCTCACGGCCTGGGTCTTCCTGAACTCCGGTTCTGCCCTGCCCCTCCACGCCCAGTCAGCCTTCCCATCCCTCCGGGAGGTGGGGGGGGTGGATCGTCTGCCCACATCCCGACCGGAGGTCTGGGCCCTGCGGTACTTCACCTCCGTTACCCTTTTCACGGGCTTCGGGGAGGGCGCCAGCGAGGCCCGGGGCTTTGCCCTGGCTTTGGAAGGGGGATCCATCCCCCACCTCAACCTGCACCGCCGAACGGTTGGTTTCTACGGCACGAAGGAAGAGGACCTGAACAAGTCCCCTGCCTTCGGTCGGCTGCGGATCTCGTTCCAGGGGCCAGGCGAGACACATCTCTCCCTGGGATGGGTTCCTCCCGTGGAGCTGAACGGCGCTCGCCCCCACCTCCTGGCCGTGGCCGTGGAGCGGCCATTCGCCCACCTTTCCTGGGCTCGATTCACCGGACGTCTCATGGGCCAGGTGGGTTCGGTGCGTGGTGACTTTACCTGCCCGGCTCGGCAGGCCAGAGCCGGATCCGATCCCACCACCAATCCATGGGGGTGTCTGGAGGCATCCCGGGACCGCCACAGGCAGGCGTATTGGGGTGGGCAGCTTACAGCCACTTCTCCCCCCGTGGGACCCGGAGTACGGCTTCATCTGGGAGTAGCTGCTGCCCGCCAGTTGATGGCGTTTCAGGTGAATGCACGCTACGGCGATGTTTGGGACCGCACGCGGTTGGAGGCAGAGGTCACGGGGTTCTCGGTCCTGGGGGGGGCTGGGTGGAGCATGGGCAACGCCGGAACCGGGGCCCTCCAGCTTTTCTACTCTCCCATGGCCGTCCGCAGGCGGCCTGATGACCCACTCCGCCGAGAGGGACTCCTGAATCTCCGGTTCGTGTTCGGCTATCGGCCCTGAGGCAGCAACGCCAGCGCCCGTTGAGCCGCCCCCAACTCGGCCCTGACCGGGAAGGGAAGCAGTCGAACCGGAAGCCCCGCCAGGGCCTTCTCGGCCCTGCTCCGAAGGGGTCGGCCCGCCCGCAGCAGGCCCCCGTGGAAGGTGATGGGTAACTCCAGGAAAGACCCTGAATGGGCCTCGGTGGGACCATCTGGTGCGCCCCCGGAGTCGGCCCGGGATCCGTCCACGTTCTGGAATCTGCGGCACGCCACCTCCAGATGCTCCCTGAGCCGCTGAGCCGCATCCGCGAGAATGGCGTCGGCCACACCGTCGCCCCCCTGTGCCACCTCCGCCACCCGGGGCGCCAGAGCAGCTACATGATCCTTCGGGGATGAGGTCACCCAGGTGATGAGTTCGCTCTCCTCCTGGACCCCGGTGGCCTGGAGAAGGACGTTCGTCAACGCCGTGGGCCCCCCTCTTCCGTCCCGAGCCCGCACCACGGCCCTGAGACCGGCCATTCCCACGGCGTATGCGCTCCCCTCGTCTCCCAGGAAGCGCCCCCATCCCCCAATCTGCTCCAGCTTCCCTCCCTCTCGGAAGCGTGCCAGGAGCACCGAACCTGTCCCGGACACGAGCACGCCACCGGGTCCGGCGCCAAATGCAGCCTGGAACGCAGCCTCTACGTCGGTGCCCACCCCTACCCTTCCCGCCACCCCCGATGCCACCAGGATGCCCTCCAGACGTGCTCGAAGGGCCTCTTGCCCGGCACCCGCCAGGCCGGTCCAGAGGGCTACAGCCACATTGCGCTCCCCAGCCTCCCTGAGAACCTCCCGACAGAGGTGGATGACCCGCTGCGCCACCGCCTCCAGGCGGCCTGGCTCCAGGAGGGTGGGGGGACCTTCCACCCGAGCCAACTCCGTACCCTCCAGGTCCAGAGCCACCGCCCGGGTTCCCGTACCCCCTCCGTCCACACCCACCACTACACCTCTCACTTCCCCTCCTCCTGTCCGGAAGCCGGACGAATCCAGGCCAGTCCCCACGAGACCCCCATGGTCACCGCTGTTCCCAGCGGCACGAACCATGGCCACCCCACCGATGCGGCGGCGGTAAGCCAGAGTACCGTAACGAAGCCTATACCCGCGACCATTCCCAGAATCACGTGGGGCTGCCGGACCCGGTGGGATCCAGCGGCCAACAGAAACGCGCCGAGAAGACCGCCGTAGACCAATGAGGCGATGGTGAGCGCCACTTCCACGGCCGTGGATTCCTGACTGAGCGGGATGTAGAGAATCGCCGCCCCCACCAGAAGTCCGCTCCACAGAAGGGTGAATGCTCGGCCAGCCCGGAAGATGGCCGCCTCATCTCCAACCTTCCCCTTCATGGGCGCCCAGAAGTCGTACGCCGACGCCGACGCCAGGGAGTTGATGGAGGAGGAAAGGGACGACATGGCCGCAGCGAACACGCCGGCGATGAGCAGGCCGGTGACTCCCACCGGAAGCTCCTGGATGATGAAAGTGGCGAAGATGGCGTCGGGCACGTCAAAGGTGCGCCCCTGATAGAAGGCCCACAACCCGATTCCCACCAAGAGGAAGAGGGCGAACTGTACCATCACCACCAGCCCACTGCCCACCAGGGCCTTCCGGGAGCGGCCCAGATCCCGACACGTCAGGAGCCGTTGCACGATGAGTTGGTCCGTGCCATGGGACGCCATGGAGAGGAATCCTCCACCCAGGAGTCCAGCCCAAAGGGTGTACGGGATCGCTGGATCCGGCGTGAGGTTGAGCCACTCCAACTTCCCGGCGGCATCAGCCTGTGACAGGATTCCTCCCCACCCTCCCGGAACCACCGTATGCAGCACCACCAGCGCCACCACCGCTCCCAGCAGATAGAGACCCATCTGCAGCGCATCTACCCAGACCACCGCCCGGATCCCCCCGAAGTAGGTATAGACCAGGGTCAAACACCCGATAACCAGGATTGAGGTGGCGTAGGGCCACCCGGTGATGAGGGCCAGAGGGATGGCAGTGGCGAAGAGACGAACCGAATCCGCCAGAAGGCGGGTCACCATGAAGATCCCGGATGTGAAGCGTCGGGTACCTGTCCCGAACCGGTTCTCCAGAAGCGTATAGGCCGTGGCCACTTCTCCCCTGTAGTAAGCCGGCAAGAGCACCCCCGCCACTACCACCCGGCCCACCAGGTAACCCAGGGTGAGTTGCAGGAAGCCCAGATTTCCCAGGTACGCCACCCCGGGAATGGAGAGGAACGTGAGAGTGCTGGTCTCCGTGGCCACCACCGATAGGAGTACGGCTCCCCAGGGGAGATCCCGGCTCCCCAGGAAGTAATCGGTGCCCCCCGTCTGGTTCCGACCCAACCACGCCCCCCACGCCGTCACCCCTCCCAGGTAGACCAGGAGCACCCCCAGATCCAGGAGCGTGAATGAGGTCACCGCTCACATCCTTCGGTCCGCCGGGTCTCGGCCAGGAGGGGAATGCGCAACATAGTGGGTCTCCTGCATCTGGCTGGGGACGGGGATGTCTGAACTTCACAGGGGAAGCTATGGAGGGGAAGGCGGCGGCCGCCATGGCTCACAGCGCAGGGGTAGCTTCTCCAGCCTCATCGATTATTGTGTACGCTTCCGGTTGGTGCGGCTCCAACGCGCCTCTACCCTCCAATTTGATTCCCCGGGATGCCGGAAGGTCTCCCCCTGCCCCTGCATGTCGGTCCCCATGACCCGCCCTCCCGAACCCACGCCCTCCCCGCCTCAGCGTATCGTCCTGAAGTTCGGCGGCTCCAGTGTCTCATCCCGCTCAACCTGGAATACGATCCTGGCAGTGGTCACCGAACTCCGGAACCAGGGCCACCATGTCCTGGTGGTCCATTCTGCCCTGGCCGGGGTCACGAACCTTCTGGAAGCGCTTCCTGATCGTTCTCGAGACGGCGACCCCCAGGAGATCCTGGATGCCCTCACCAGCCGGCACATGTTGCTGGCCCAGGAGTTGGGGGTGGACGGGCCGGCTCTGCTGGACAGTGAACTGCAGCAGTTACAACGGATCGCCGCCGGGGTCGCCCTCCTGGACGAGGTCACACCCAGGATACGAGCTCGGATCCTGGCATTCGGTGAGCGCATGGCCACAGTCCTGGGTGCCGCTTTCCTGAAGGACCAGGGACTGGCGGTGGATTGGCTGGATGCCCGGGAACTTCTCACCTCGGAAGCTGGAAGGCCGGCAGGCACAGCGGCCCACTGGCTCTCTGCGGAGTGCTCCAGTGACCTGGATCCTGAGCTAAGTCGTCGATTGGACGAACTCCCCGGGGTAGCGCTTACCCAGGGTTTCACCGCCCGCGACACCCATGAGGACACCGTGGTGCTGGGTCGAGGTGGCTCCGATACGGCGGCGGCCTATCTGGCGGGGGGATGGGGCGCAGATCGTCTGGAGATCTGGTCGGACGTGCCCGGCATGTTCACCGCAGACCCCAGACTGGTACCCGGCGCCCGCCTGCTGCGAAAGCTGGGGTACCAGGAGGCCCAGGAGATCTCCACCACCGGGAGCAAGGTACTTCACCCTCGCTGTGTCCCGGCCGTCCGCTCCAGGGGCATCCCCATCCACCTGCGAAGCACCCTGGATCCTTCCCTTCCCGGGACCATCATCGGTCCGGACCCGGACTCCGGCCCGGCGCAGGTGAAAGCCATCTCGTGGAAGAGCGAGGTGGTATTGGTATCCATGGAAACCGTGGGTATGTGGCATGAGGTTGGATTCCTGGCCCGTGCCTTCCAGGTCTTTGAGGAGGTGGGACTGTCCGTAGATCTGGTCTCCACTTCCGAAACGAATGTCACGGTCTCGCTGGACCCCCGGGCAAACCTCCTGGAGGGTTGGGTGCTGGACCGGTTGGTGGAGGGGCTTACGCCCATCTGCCGGGTGCAGGTGATTCGCCCCTGTGCGGCGGTGAGCCTGGTTGGGAACCGGATCCGGGGTCTTCTGCACCGTCTGGGGCCGGCGCTACAGGCCTTTGAGGAGCACCGGATCCATCTGGTGAGCCAGGCAGCCAGCGACCTGAACCTGACGGTGGTGGTAGATGAGGACCAGGCGGAGCGGCTGGTCCGTCAGCTCCACTCCCTCCTCATTTCGGGAGCCGCCCAGCCCGAGGTGTTCGGCCCCACATGGCAGGAACTGCTGCGAAACGGTGCCACGGCGGCACCTCCCAGGCCCCGGTGGTGGAGGGTCAAGCAAGACGACCTGGTAGCACTCTGTCGGGACCACGGGGCAGCCTACGCGTACCACCTCCCCACCGTGGCCACGCAACTCCGGACCCTGATGGAAATCCCACAGGTGGACCGGGTGTTCTACGCCATGAAGGCCAATGCGCATCCTGCCATCCTCCGCACCTTGGTGGATGGAGGCGGAGGGTTGGAATGCGTATCACAGGGTGAACTGGAGCACGTGCAGAAATGCTGCCCCCATCTCCCCCCCCAGCGGCTGATCTTCACTCCGAACTTCGCTCCCCGGGAGGAGTACGTTTTCGCCCTGGATCGGGGAATCCCGGTGACCCTGGATGCTCTCCATCCTTTGCAGCACTGGGGTCAGCTGTTCCAGGGGAGGGAGGTGTTCCTTCGCATGGATCCAGGCTGGGGGTCCGGTCATCACGAGAAGGTGGTCACCGGCGGCAGACACTCCAAGTTCGGAATCCCCTTCTTCGAACTGGATGAACTCCTGCAACTGGTGGATCGCCACGACATCCGTGTGGTAGGCCTTCACACCCATTCCGGGAGCGGGATCCTGGCCCCGGACCACTGGGGTCGCGTGGGCGAGACGCTGGCGGGGCAGGCTCACCGATTCCCCCACCTGAGGGCCCTGAACCTGGGGGGTGGACTGGGGGTGCCGGAGAAGCCAGGTCAGGAAGAACTGGATCTCCCCCAGTTGGCCACGGGACTGGCAACTGTGAAGGAAGCTTACCCTGGGTTGGAACTCTGGTTGGAACCGGGGCGCTTCCTGGTGGCGGAAGCCGGAGTGCTGTTGGCTCAGGTCACGCAGGTGAAGGGGAAGGGCGAGATCCGGTATGTGGGGCTCGCCACCGGAATGAACTCCTTGCTCCGACCGGCTCTCTATGGGGCCTTCCATGAGATCGTGAACCTCACCCGCCTGGATGAACCGGGTGCTTCGGTGGTGCAGGTGGTGGGGCCCATCTGTGAGAGTGGAGATCGGTTGGGTTCAGACCGGCTCCTCCCGGAAACCCGGGAGGGAGATGTGTTGCTGGTGGCCACGGCCGGAGCCTACGGTCGGGTCATGGGCTCCCGCTACAACCTCCGGGAGCCGGCACCTGAGTTCGCGCTGCAGGAGTGATGGGCGACCGGGCCCACCGCTACCGCTCCCGCACCTCCCGATCCACCACGGCCCGGGCCGCTGCGTCGTGCACGGCTCTTCGCAACGGAATGTGCCGGGTGTTGTCCCGATGGGGGTGCACCCGGTTCGTGAGGAGCACCACAGCCAGATCCAGCTCCGGATCCACCCAGATGGAGGTGCCGGTGAAGCCGGTGTGCCCCCAGGATCGCACGGAGAAGTAATCGCCGGCCGAGGATCGTCCAGACGGGGTATCCCACCCCAGGGCTCGACTCCCGGGCCCCGCCGAGGAGCGGGTGAAGGTGTCCATGACCTCGGGGGAGAGAAGGGACACGGCAGGCGCACCCGACAGGGGACATGGGGAACCCGATCCCGGAATGGCCTCACATGCAGGGAGGCTCCCCCCGCCGGCCAGCAGGGCCGTGAGCCGTGCCAGATCGAACACGGACGAAAAGAGCCCCGCATGACCCGCCACTCCACCCATGGCCCACGAATTCTCGTCATGCACTTCACCGAGCAGGGGCCCCGACCTGAAGTCGGGCGCCACCTCGGTGGGCGCAATCCGATCTCGCCACTCCACGGGAGGACGGAAGGTCGTACTCTCCAGCCGGAGAGGCCCCCAGGCCCGTTCCTGAAGGAATCGGTCCAGAGTCAGACCCGACACCTCCTCCACAACCAGCCCCAGGGTCTTGAAGCCGATGTCGGAGTAAACCGTTCTTGTTCCAGGCTCCATATCCAGGGGAAGGTCCGACATGGCCTGCCGGAACCCTCTCCGCCCCCGGATGTCCCGGAAGAACTGCCGGAAGGGGGGAAGCCCGCCCCGGTGGAGAAGGAGATCCCGAACCGTGACCCGGAGCTTGCGAGGATCATTGCCCTCCCATCCCGGAAGGTAGCCCGCCACCGGCGCATCCAGCTCCACGGCACCGTCCGCCATGAGAAGCTGTACCGCCAGCGTGGTGGCCACCACCTTGGTAAGCGAGGCCAGGTCGTAGACGGAATGGGGGGTCACTTCACCACTCCCTGGGGGATAGGCCAGATCACCATATCCACGGAGCCGCACCAGCCGTCCTCTGCGAAGCACGGCCACGGCGGCCCCCGGGCTGGCGGAGTCCGCGACGGCTTCCAGCACGAGGGCATCCAGCGCCTCCAGTCCCTGGGGAGACATTCCCAGCTCCCGGGGATCCGCTTCCAGAAGGGAGCGGGTCATGGGCAGGAACGGATCACGCTCCAGCCAGCCATCCGAGGCCTCGGCGCCATGGCTGTCGGGAAGGGGCCGTTCCGGCGTGCCTCCGTCCCTCCCCCTGGCCACGATGCCCGTTTCGTCCAGCGCATCGCCACGAGTGCCCACCGCCATGGCGCGTCCAGGCACACTCTCCCTGACCAGTCCCTCCCCCCGGGTGTGGAGGGGGGGGATGGATATGGGGAGACGCCCTGAGATGCCTGTGGCACCCACCAGGGCCTGGGCCGCCGCCACCTGGGCCACCTCCCGATCTCCCCACGCCACCAGATAGCTTCCCACCTGCGGAACGGCGGAGAGGATGTACGGGCTTCCGAAGGAAATGAGCACCAAGGGCCGGGTTCCCTCTACCACATCCACGAAGCGGACCAGGGGTTCCGGAACCCCCACCGTGCCTGCGCCGGCCTGGGGGGGAAGGTATCCGCCCACAATGACCAGATCGGCGGAGTAGGCCCGATGGACGAGATCGTCCCACTCGCCCGTGGGAGTCCACTCATGCACTCGAGCGGACTCCAGTCCGGGGATGAAGGTCCGGAGAGCCGCGTCGAAGGCCCGTCCTGCCGGAAGGTCGGTGGATCGGGCATATGTCACACTGAGCACCCGCCCAACCCGAGCGGGGTCCACGGGGATCAGGGCCTCCCGGTCCCGGGGGAGGGTGATGGCCCGGGCGGCGGAGCTGTCGGCCAGAGCCAGGTGCTCCCCGCTCCCCACCACCTGGTCCACTCCCTCCAGGGACACCGCGCGCCCTCGATGCAACCCCACCCGCGCCTTGGCCTCCAGGATTCGCCGGACGGAGGCGCGGACCCTGTCCCGAGGCACGCGACCGGAGGTTACCGCCGACTCCACCGCCTGGAGGGCCTGGCCCACATCCTCGGGAATGAGGATGACATCGGCGCCGGCCTCCAGCGCCAGAACGGCGGCCTCTCCCGCACCGTACCCATCGGTGATGGCTCCCATTCGAAGAGCATCGGTGAAAAGGAGCCCCTGGAATCCCATCTCCTCCCGGAGAAGCCCCGTCATGAGCTCCGGCGAGAGGGTGGCCGGCGGAGCTCCAGGCCCCAGAACATTGGGCATGGAGAGATGGGCCGTCATGACCGCATCCACTCCCTCCCGTATGGCCCTCTGGAACGGAATCAGCTCTACCGAATCCAGGCGGGCCCGGTGGGCCTCCACTTCGGGAAGGGCCAGGTGGGAGTCGATACGGGTGTCTCCGTGGCCAGGGAAGTGTTTCGCCGTGGTAAGTACGCCCCCCGCCCGGGCCCCAGCCATGAAGAGGGAACCCAGGCGCGCCACCTCATGGGGATCCTCTCCGAAGGCACGGGTGTTGATGATGGGGTTTTCAGGATTGGAGTTCACATCCAGCACAGGAGCGAAGATGAGATGCACGCCCACGGCCCGGGCCTCCACCCCTGTAACCCTTCCGTACTCGTAGACCAACTGGTCGTCACCCAAGGCCCCAAATGCCATGGTGGGGGGGAAGCTGGTTCCTCCGCCCTGGGCCAGAAGGGAGGGAAGGGCGTAGCTGTGGTTGATGCGCATGCCGGGGCCTCCGTTCTCGAAGTCGGAGGTGACCAGCAGGGGGAGCTCCGCCAGCTCCTGAAGCGCGTTGAGTTTGGCAGCGTAGCTCAGGGGTGAGCCGATGGAGATGGCCACCCCACCGATCCGATCTTCCTCTACCCAGGCCGCCAACTCCTGGAACTCCCGGCTGGAGCGGGCTGCATATCCGCCGGGAATCCAGGGAAACACCAACTGACCCACCTCCTCCGCCAGGGTGAGGGAAGCCATGGTGGAGTCCACCCACCGCCGGGAGGCCTCATCCAACTCCTTCTGCAAGCCGGAGACCGCAGTAGGAGCGGCCGCTTCCAGGGGAGCTTCGCCCGGCGCCACAGCTGCCGGCGGCTCAGACACCATCCCCCCTCCACACCCCAACGAGAAGCCCAGGAATGCCAGAGCAAGCAATCCGGCGCTACGTCCCCGGGGGCCGAGGCCACGCGGACCGGCACCCCCGCGGCTCACTCGCCCCCTCCCAACTGGATCCCATGGCCGATGGGGAAGCCCGGTGGGATGCGGGTGGGCGTGCGGCCCCGGATGGGAATCGCCCCCACCAGGGAGCGGGCCGCCGCCCGTTGGCTACTCTCGGCGCCACTCCACGCCAGGAGGTACGCCTGGGCTTCGGGGAACTCCCTGAGGAGGTAGGGATTGCCGAACGAAATCACCACATGGGGAATGCGAGCTCGGGCCAGCTCCTGGATGAAACCCGACAACTCCCCCGCCACCGCCACATCGCCGGAGTAGGCCACAGCGGCCACGTGAACCGAGACCACCACCAGATTCGAACTGCGAGCATCCTGCAGAAGCCGGCCATACACTGCGGGATCACTGCTCCTTCCCACCTCCCGAGCCTGCAGGCGGGGGTAGCTTCCCCGGAGGGTGGCATTGAACCAGCGGCCTGCCAGAAGATCGTTGTCCCGGCGGTAGGTCACCGAGAGCACCCGTGCCGTTCGGGTGCCCAGGAGGGGAAGGAGATTCCGCTCATTCTTCAGCAAGGTCATGGACCCCTCGGCGATGCGTTGGGACAGATCCAGATGGTCCTGGATCCCCACCTGGGCCAGCACCCCATCGGGGTCCACCCTGGGCTCCCTGTGCAGTCCCATGGACTCCTTCAACGCCAGCACCCTCAGCACCGATTGATCCAACCGTTCTTCGGAGATCCGACCCGACCCCACGGCACCCACCAGGGCATTGAGCGCCGCAGGCACATCCGGCGGCATGAGGATCACATCTGCGCCGGCCTCCACCGCGCGTACCGTGGCTTCGCCTCGGGGGAAGCGTCGATCCACTGCGCTCATGTCCATGGCGTCCGTGAAGATGATCCCCCGAAAGCCCATCTCCTGCCGGAGCAGTCCTGTGAGCACCGGGCTGGCCAGGGTGGCTGGAAGGCCATTTCCCCCCGTGAGCTGGGGAACCGAAACGTGAGCCGTCATTATTCCCCCCATCCCCGCTTCCAATGCGGCTCGGAAGGGGGCCAGCTCCACCCTTTCCATTCGGGCCCGGTCTACCCGGATCACCGGCAGCTCCAGGTGGGAGTCCGTTTCCGTATCTCCGTGTCCCGGAAAGTGCTTCCCCGTTGCCAGGGCTCCATGTTCCTGGACACCTCGGACAAAGGCGGCTCCCAGAACGGCCACCCGGTCCGGGTCCTCTCCGAAAGAACGGGTGTTGATGATGGGGTTGTCCGGGTTGTTGTTCACGTCCAGAACCGGGGCGAAGGGAACGTGCACGCCCAGCGCCCGTGCTTCCAGAGCGGTGACTCGCCCCATCTCGTAGGCCAGGCCAGGGTCATCGGTAGCACCCACCGCCATGAGCGACGGGAAGTCCGTGGCCCCACCCAGATCCTGTCCCCCTGGAAGCTGCACGGCCCCCCTGAACCGAAACCCCGCCCCCGTCTCCAGATCTGCCGCCACCAGGAGGGGAACCCGAGCCTTGGTCTGAAGGTGATTCAGCTTCATGGCCACTTCCATGGGAGTGCCCACCGACATGATGATCCCCCCAACTCCGTCTTCCTCCACCAACCTGAGCACCCGGTCGTACCCGCTGCTGCCCGCAGGAGCGAAGTCGCCCATGACCCAGGGCATAATGAGCTGCGCCGCCTTCTCCCGAAGGCTCATACCCTGGAGGGTGGCCTGGGCCCATGGTCCCGGACGGTCCAGAGCCGACAGATCCCAGGGGGCGGGGGCCCCACTCGTCACAGGCCGGTCCAGGATGGAGTTCATGAAGCCGCGCCCGCCTGGCGCTGCCGACCCATCCCGGCCCCGCATCCGTCCCACAGGCTGACCCGCGGTGCGCTCCACCTCAGTCACCTGTTCCTCCTCTCCGGCATCCTCCTCTCCGACTTCTTCCTGGGTGGAAGCCTCCACATCCACATCAGCGGTCGCCGGGACGGGGAGCGGCGCGGGCGGCGGGCCGGCGCACCCCACGAGAAGCGTCAGGGCCAGGACCCCGAACCCTCTTGGAGCATCCCTCACGGGAGACTTGATTCGGGTGAGAACAGTCATGAATGCAATGCGGAGCCGGCGGGGGGCGCGTTGACGGCGCCCGTGATGGGAGGGAAGTTCACCTCATCTCAAGATTTCCAGCGGGCGGCAGGAGGAGGAATCGACCGCCCGTATTTCCTCTACCCCACTGGGCAAACTATGCCTCGCCATTGGCCTCGACAATCCTGCCTCCTCCTCCTGACGGCGCTCCTGGGAGCCCTGCCTGTGGCAGGCTGTAGCCAATCTCCCGAGCCCCCATCCGAGCCCCCATCGCCAGGCGTCGTTCCAGGCATCACCGTCCTTCTCCGGGACTCACTCCATCGCGTGGTGGGGAGGCGGGTGGGCCTGGTGACCAATCACACCGGTGTGGATGCCCAGGGACGTTCCAGCGTGGATCTCCTTCTGGAACACCCGGAGGTGGAGTTGGTGGCCCTCTACTCTCCCGAACACGGCTTCCGGGGGGCGGCCGAAGCGGGAGAGTTGGTGGATCATACCCGAGATCAGGCGTCTGACCTCCCCATACACTCCCTCTACGGCGAAACCAGGAAGCCCACCCCGGCCATGTTGAGTGGGCTGGACCTCCTCATCTTCGACATCCAGGACATCGGAAGCCGCTTCTACACCTACATCTACACCATGTCGCTGGCCATGGAAGCGGCGGGTGAGGCCGGCATCCCCTTCCTGGTGCTGGACCGGCCCAATCCCCTGGGCGGGGAGTTGATCCAGGGAAACGTCCTGGACCCGGCGTTTTCATCCTTCGTTGGGCTCCACCCGCTGCCCATCCGGCATGGCATGACGCCGGGGGAACTGGCCCTCCTCTTCCGGGATCGGTTCGGCGTGGAAGCGGACCTCACCGTGATACCCATGGATGGGTGGCGGCGAAGTCAGCTCCTCACCGAAACCCGGCTGCCCTGGATTCCGCCTTCCCCCAATATGCCCAGCCTGGAGAGCGCTCAGCACTACCCCGGAACCTGTCTCTTCGAGGGAACAAACCTCTCGGTGGGCCGGGGAACGGAGATGGCTTTTCAGGTGGTGGGGGCTCCGTGGCTGGATGGGCAGGAGCTGACTCAGCGGATGAACGCACTCGACCCACCGGGAGTGGTCTTCCACCCAGTCCGGTTCACTCCGCAGAACCCCGGCGACGGGAAGTTCCCAGGAGAGGAGGTGGGCGGGGTGCGCCTTGAAGTCACCAATGTTGAGGTGTACAACCCGGTGACCACGGCCGCGCTGCTCCTCCGGGAAGCCAGGGCGCTCTCGGATGGAGAGTGGCGGTGGATTCCCTCCCACTTCGACCGGTTGGCCGGGACGGACGAACTCCGGGAGACCCTCTCATCGGGCGAGGGGGTGGACATGCTCATGAAGGCTTGGCAGGCGGAAGCGGAGGCGTTCCGGGGCGTCCGGACCCCCTACCTCCTCTATCCCTGAGGCGCCCCCGCCGGGATGAGCCCAACTTCCCTGGGCACGCCTGCAAGGAATGCGTCGTAGAGATGTCGGGTCACCGGCCCCACCACCCCATGCCCCACCGGGCGGCCATCCACCTGGACCGTGGGGCGGATCTCGGTGGTGGTTCCGGTAAAGAAGATCTCTGAGGCTTCCGCCACTTCCTCTATCTGCACCGGTCGCTCCACCACCTGGAAGCCTTCCTTTCCAGCCAGCTCCAGCACGTAGCCTCGTGTGATGCCATGGAGGATCCGCTGGGTGGCAGGATGGGTCACCACCTGTTCGCCAAAAACGAAGAACACATTGTTGTGCGCCCCCTCCAACGCCACTCCCTCCCGTACCATGAGGGCGTCCTTCACCCCTGCCTCAGCCGCCGCCTGCTGCGCCAGGACATTGGGGAGAAGAGAAATCGTCTTCAGATCGGCCCGGCTCCAGCGGCGGTCGGGAACGGTGATGGCTCCATACCCCTCCTCCCACCTGGACCTGGCGGGCCGCTTGAAGGCCGATGCGGTGGCGTAGATGGTGGGGGCAACCGGATCCAGGGGGAAGTGATGGCTGCGTGGAGCCACCCCACGCGTCACCTGATAGTAGACGGTGGCTACCTCCTCATCCTCCAACCCGTTGCGACGAAGCAACTGGCGATGAACCTCCTCCATCTGGTCCAGGGGGTGGGCGATTCGCAGAGCCTCCAGGCCACCGGCCAACCGACACTGGTGGTGGGGGATCCGGAAGAAACGACCTGAATACGCCGGGGTGACCTCATAGACACCGTCGGAAAGAAGAAAACCCCGATCTTCTACCGAGATCCGGGCTTCTTCCCGGGGAAGATACTCCCCGTTGAGATAGACCTGATTCAATTCCGGGTCTCCCCACCTTGCTGAAGACGGTCGAACTCCTCCAGGAGCTGAGCCTCGTGGATGGTGTTGTCGCTCCCATCGTCCTCCTGGGCGGTGGCATCTACCACCTTCCCGTCCGCCTGGGACCGATCCACCGCCTCTTCCTCCCCGTCGCCGGCCCCCAGCTGCTTCCGCTCTTCCTTCTCACCAGCGGGAAGGAGGCCCATTTCCTGCTTCAGGGCCAGAAGTCGGCTTTCCATGTTGTCGCCGCTCTGGAGCTGGACGAACTCCTTCTCCAGGGTGTCACCGGAGAGGGCCTCGGTCACTTCGGCCTGGGCCAGGCTCCGCCGTTCGGAGTCCTCGATCTTCTCAGCCATGCGGTTGAAGGCGTCGAAGGCCGAGGTATCGGATAGCCCGGACATGGTTTCATGGATGCGCCGCTGTGCCTGGGCTCGCTTCTGCTTCGCGATGAGGAGATTCCGCTTGCGTCGGGCCTCTTCGATGCGGTCGTTGAGCTGCTTCAGAGACTGCTTCAGCTTCTCTGTCTCGGCAGCCTGAGCTCGCCAGGTCTGATCCAGGGAAGCGGCGCGCTCCCCATGCTCCTGCTGCCGGAGGAGGGCCTGGCGAGCCAGGTCGTCCCTTCCTTCCCGTACGGCCAGCATGGCCCGCTGTTCCCAGTCCCGGGCTTGCTTGGCCTCCTCGTCCAACTGAGCCCGCAGCTTTCGCTCGTCTGCGATGGCGGCAGCTACCTCCCGCTTGGCGTTGGAGAGCTGGTCCCGCATATCCACGATGATCTGATTCAGCATCTTCTCCGGGTTCTCGGCCCGGTTGATGAGATCATTGATGTTCGACTTGAAGAGCGAAGAAATACGCTGAAAGATGCTCATGCCTCCACCTCCTCCCCGTGGGGGGAGGCCAGCTGGCGAATCCGATCCAGATGCGCCGAAGCGGCCATTTGAAGACTTTCAAGGGAAGCTTGCAGTTCCTGGAAGTCCAGGGTTTCCAACTGAAGGGTGTGGGTGAGGACCAACTCTCCCGCCTCCTCGATACCGTAGGCCCCGTGCACCACCTCTGATGAATTCCACTCCAGAAGGGTCCGGAAGAGCGGGGCCAGATCCAGATCCGAAAGGCCTTCGGGGAGATCCATCACCTTCATCCTGAGGATGAGAAGGGGCGGCGAATGATTCACCACAATGGGGAAGTCATCCTGGCGGGCACGCACCAGGAACATCCCTTCGGCGATTTCCTCATGCCCCAGATCCATCCGGATCAGGAAGCTTTCAACATCGTCTCGGGTCACCATGTCTGACTCCATCCTTCGGGAGATTGATCCGGCACTCGCAGCCGGCCCTTCCGGACACCTCTACGAGGAGGCGGCCCCTTCGGTTTCCAGCGGCACCGCAACGAAGCGGGATGCCAGGTACCTACCGGTATGGGAACCGGGGTTCTCCGCCACCTCCTCGGGTGTCCCCACCGCCAGTAGCTCTCCTCCCTGAAAGCCCCCTTCCGGCCCCAGATCCAGGATCCAGTCAGCCGTCTTGATGACGTCCAGGTTGTGCTCGATCACCACCACTGTGTTCCCCCGGTCCACCAGCCGGTGGAGAACCTCCAGGAGAACCCGCACGTCCTCAAAGTGCAATCCAGTGGTGGGTTCGTCCAGAATATAGAGAGTGTTCCCCGTGGCGCGGCGCGAAAGCTCGGTGGCCAGCTTCACCCGCTGGGCCTCCCCACCCGACAGGGTCGTGGCCGCCTGTCCCAGGTGAATGTATCCCAACCCCACGTCGCAGAGGGTTTCCAGGCGATCCCGCACCCGGGGTACCGGATCGAAGAACTCCCGGGCCTCCTCCACCGTCATCTCCAGCACATCGGCGATGTTCTTTCCCCGGTAGAGCACGTCCAGGGTCTCTCGGTTGTATCTCCGCCCCCGGCAGGCATCGCAAGGCACGTAGACATCCGGCAGGAAGTGCATCTCGATCTTCACCAGCCCATCGCCGGAGCACGCCTCACACCGCCCTCCCTTCACATTGAAGGAGAACCGTCCGGCGGAGTACCCTCGCACCTTGGACTCCGGCAGGGAGGCGAAGAGATCCCGGATGGGGGTGAATACGCCGGTGTAGGTGGCCGGATTCGAGCGGGGCGTGCGGCCAATGGGCGACTGATCCACCTCGATGACCTTGTCCACCAGGCCCAGGCCGTCTATTCCGTCGTGGGCTTCCGGAAGCGCCCGGCTCCCGTGAAGGCTCCGGGCCACCGCCCGATAGAGAGTCTCATTCACCAGGGTGGACTTTCCGGAACCGCTCACCCCGGTGACCGCCACAAAACAGCCCAGGGGGAATTCCACGTCCACCGAGCGGAGGTTGTGTCCCCGGGCGCCTCGAACCGTGAGGGTCCGTTGGGGATCCACCGGACGCCGAGAAGGAGGGATGGGAATCTCCCGCTCTCCACGCAAATAGGCGCCGGTGAGGGAGCGGGGCTCAGCCATGATGTCCTCCAGGCTCCCCTGGGCCACCACCTCCCCACCGGTGCGCCCGGCCCCGGGGCCCAGATCCACGATGTAGTCCGCCGCCCGGATGGTATCCTCGTCGTGCTCCACCACCAAAACGCTGTTTCCCAGATCCCGAAGAGCCGAGAGGGTATCCAGGAGTCGGTCATTGTCCCGTTGGTGGAGGCCCACCGAAGGTTCGTCCAGGATGTAGAGCACCCCTACCAATTGACTCCCGATCTGGGTGGCCAGCCGGATCCGTTGACCCTCCCCTCCAGAGAGGGTCTCGGCAGAGCGCCCCAGGGTGAGGTACCCCAGCCCTACGTTGGCCAGGAAGTGGAGGCGCTCCCTCACCTCCTTCAGGATGGGTCCTGCGATTTCCCGGGGCAGTGCCCCGGGGACCGAGGCCTTCTCCCCATCCACCGGAACGGTTTGAAAGAAATCCAGGACATCGTCGATGGACAGCTCCACCACCTGAGCCAGGGTCTTCCCCGCCACCGTGACGGCCCGGGATTCGGGGCGGAGGCGAGATCCTCCACACACTCCGCAGGGGAGCCCCGACATGAACTCCTCCAGCTGGCTTCGCACCGAGTCGGAGCGGGTTTCCCGATAACGCCGCTCCACTCCGGCCTTCACTCCCTCCCACACCTCCTCGTAGCTCCCGGCCGTTGCACCCGACTTGTACGGGAACTGGATCTTCATGGCCCCGGAGCCCTGGAGGATGGCTGTACGCGCTTCCTCCGGCAGCTCCCCCCACGCTGCCTTGGGGTCGAACTCATATGCCCGGGCCAGACCTGGAATCACCGATCGTCTGAGCTGTCCCGATGGCTCTCCCCAGGGCAGGATGACTCCCTCCAGAATGGAAAGGGACGGGTCTGCAACCAGAAGTTCGGGGTTCACTTCCTTTCTCACCCCAAGCCCATCGCACTCCGGGCAAGCACCGTAGGGTGAGTTGAACGAGAACTGGCGGGGTTCGAGTTCCACCAGATCCAGCTCGCAATGGGGACAGGCGTACCGTTCACTGAACACATGGGAGACGGGTTCTCCTCCTCGGGGATGCTCCACCACCTCCACCAGCCCATCCCCAACCCTCAGGGCGGTCTCTACCGAATCCGCCAGACGGGAACGGTCTTCTTCCCGCACCACCACCCGATCCACCACCACCGCGATCTCGTGGTTCTCGTATCGATTCAAGGTTGGAGGCGCACTGAGGTCGTGGACCTCCCCGTTGACCTTCACCCGTATGAAGCCGTCCTTCCTCACCTTCTGGAAGAGATCCCGAAACTCACCCTTCCGGCCTCGCACCAGAGGGCCCAGGATCTCCAAACGGGTGCCCTCGGGTAGGGCCAGTATCCGTTCCACCACCTGGGTAGCCGATTGTCGTAGCACCGGCTCTCCGCAAGACGGGCAGTGGGGAGTTCCCACCCTGGCCCAGAGGAGCCGGAGATAGTCGTATACTTCCGTCACCGTTCCCACCGTGGACCGGGGGTTCCTGCTCACGGTCTTCTGCTCGATGGAAATGGCCGGCGAAAGCCCGTCGATGGTATCTACATCGGGCTTCTCCATGAGGCCCAGAAACTGTCGGGCGTAGGCGGAGAGCGATTCCACATAACGCCGCTGCCCCTCGGCATAGATGGTGTCGAACGCCAGGGACGACTTCCCGGAACCGGACAGGCCGGTGATGACAACCAGCTTCTCCCGGGGGAGATCCAGGTCCACATCCCTGAGGTTGTGTTCCCGGGCACCCCGGATGACCAGCATATCACGCGACATTCAGCGACGGTTTCCGGAGGCTGGGGGGTGGAGACTCGTGCGCAAGATCAGAACGTTCCATCCCGCTCCAGCTCCCGGAGTGCCGCCACCCGGTCTTCCGTGGGAGGATGGGTGCGAAACAGTCCGGTGAACGCCTTCCCTTTTCGTCCGGCCAGCGGATTTACGATGGCCAGATGGGCCGCCGAGGGGTTCACGTCCATGGGAATTCGCCGGGCTGCCTGCTCCAGGCGCACCAGCGCACTGGACAGTCCCCGGGGGGACCCGGCGATGAGAGCCCCCGTTCGGTCGGCCTGGAACTCATTCTGCCGAGAAATGGCCATCTGCACGATCATGGCGGCCAGAGGTGCCACGATGGACATGACGATGAGCACCAGTGGGTTGTTATCGCCGTCTCTCCCGCCGCCCAGTATGGCTCCCCAACGAGCCACGCTGGCCAGGATTCCGATGGCACCCGCCATGGTGGCTGCCATGGTCCCCACCAGCATATGGCGGTGTTTGATGTGGGCCAGTTCGTGGGCGATGATCCCCGCCATCTCATCTCGATTCACGGTCCTCATGAGACCGGCAGTCACACACACCACGGCATGTTTCTGGTTGCGACCGGTGGCGAAGGCGTTGGGCTGTTCCGAAGGAGCCACGGCCACCACGGGCATGGGAAGTTCCGCCCGCTGCCTGAGTTCGTCCACCATGCGGTAGAGGTCAGGGGCGTCTTCCGGTCCAATGATCTTGGCCTTGTACATCTTCAAGACCAGACGGTCGCTGAACCAATACATCCCGAAATTCATGACGGCGGCCATGGCGAAAAAGAGGATGGCCCCCTGCTGCCCCCCCAGGAAACCTCCCAGAAGAGCGAACATGGCTGTAAGTCCCGCCATGAGGACAAAAACCCGCAATTGTGCCATATCAATGCTCCTGATGAGTGTCCGCGGCCTGAAATGACTTCACCTCAACTGCCGAGCCGGAGCCGGTGGGCCAACCCTTCCAATCTACCCGCTGGAGTTCCCCAGGTGCCCCTGCACGAGACCTGGCACGGGGCTCCGGCATCGGCCGTCTCAGTAGGCCCACTGCCGATAGAGGCTGAGCCCCAGGATCTTGGAGAGATTCACTCCCAGATCGCCGAAGCCTGAAACCCCCTGGCGGTAGAAGCGGTCTTCCACGAAAGCCTCCAGCGTCCAGTCATCGGAGAAGCGCCACTCTACCCTGGCCCCGGGGATCTGATTCTGCGATCCCGCCGCCAGACCCGTGAGGGGACGCAGCACCACCGCCAGGAATACGTCATCCCACACGTACTGACCGAGCTCGATCTGGGTATCTGCGAACGTGCCGGCAACCCCGGGGTTCACTCCCACCTGACCCTCCGCCTGGGACTGCGTGATGGCGAAGTAGTCCACCCCGATCTGCTGGGCTACCACCGATCCCAACTGACTCGCCAGCGTCCCCAGGCCCAGCGACACACCGGCCCCGGCCGCACCCTGGAGCACCGAACTCTCCCCCGATGCCAGGGCATAGCTGGGGCGTCCAAAAATGAGGTAGCTGATGAGATCCGACTCTGCGATGGGCGGTTGCGACTCGCTGGACAAGCTCACCACGGGGGCCAGAAGTGTGCCGTCCAGGGTAGCGATGATGTCCAGAGGTTCTCCTCCCTGCCTCCGGATACGGTTCACCGCCTGGATGGAGAGATTCGGATCGAAGCCGGGAGTACCCACGAACTCCACCGTACCTTCCCGAACCTGGAATTGCCGACCGAACTGGGTGTAGTTCCCTCGGAATGCACTCAAGGGGCCCACGAGAACCACTTCCTTGTCAGCCCGGGAATAGGTCACCAGGAGATCACCCCCGATCTCTACATTCATCTCTCGACTCCGGATCCAGGTGTCCCTTTCCACCCGGAGCTCTACATCCACCCTGAGATTCTGGAGGAAGGGATTCTGACTGGCCGCCAACTGGGAACGAACGTTCACCAGCGAAGTGTCCACCACGTCGAAGAATCTGGGGTCGGAGAGATCCACCACTTCCACGGAACGAGCGAACTCCTCCAGGAAGAGAACCCCCTGCTCCACCCGAACCTGCCCCCCCACAACGGGCCGCTGGAATCGGCCCTGGAGGGTCATTTCGCCCCCCAGTCTTCCGGCCATATCCCGCCGCTCCAGCGCCTGGAAGCCGCTGGCGGAAATGGTGAGATCGAAGGTGGGATCTGCCACGGGCTCCATGAGAATGGAACCTCGGACTGCCAGCGTTCCCCTGGACCGGGCAGACGCCTCGATCTCCACCCGACGATCGGGCGTAAAAGTAAGATCCGCTTGGATGCCGGACGGCCGGATTCCCGCCGCGGCAAGGCCCACTGCGCCCCCCCGGAGTCGGAGGGAACCGCTGGGCTGAAGGTCGGCCATCCTTCCCCCCAGCCGGATCTCCCCATCGAGGACACCTTGCGGCTCTTCCAACACCTCCAGGAACGCCAGCAAGCCCCCGGCAGGAAGGGAATCCACGGCGATACGGACATCCACGTCTTCGTTGGGGAACCGCACCGGGTCACCCTGGAGGCTCAGATTCGCCGCCAACGACGCGGAGACATCGAGGGCGTTCTGCTCGCCCCTCCACCCCCCCAGGTTCCCTGAAAGTCGACCCTCGGCGTAGTCCAACCCCCCGTCCAGACGGGTGAAGCCCATCTCCGCCAGGCGGAAATCGGAGGTGACCATGCGTCCCGAGATGATGGGGGCCGACGCCAACCCCTTCAACGACATCTCCAGATCAAGGGATCCATCCAGGTCCAACTCGGATTGTAGGATCCGAGTGATGCGCGACAGGCTCAGCCCTTGCACATCCAGCTGAAAGTCGCCAGGGCCTTCCAGGGGAATGACGCCCTGCGCCTGGATGTGCATGCCCTGGGGACCAGGACGGATCAACCGGAATCCCTCCAGGCTCACACCCTGGCGATCCCACGTGGCCGAAGCGGGGCCATCCAGATTCCAGGTCACGCTGTCAAAGCGAAGGGACAGCTCCTCCAGAGCCAGACCCCCGCCCCGGGTGGAATCCACATGGAAGGCCCCCTGCACCCCATACTCCTCCTGGGCATCCCTAACCAGGTGGAGCCGCCCATCCCCCGCCATTCCCGCAAGATCCACCCAGAGGTTGCCACTGGCGAAGGTCAACGGACCCGCCTGGATGGAATCGGCGTCAAGGGTCATTTCCAGCCGTCGCCGGGAGTCCATGAGGGAGTCTCCCTGGACGATCAGAACGGCCCGTTGGACTCGGTTGGAGCCGTACGCCCCCCCCTCCAGGTGGATCTCCCCCTCACCCCGGAGCCGGGCCAGGGAACCCCGAAGCCGAACGGTCCCCTCCACGGCCCCCTCCAGGGCCAGAGCCTGGACTCCCTGAAGGGTGTCCGGATCCAGCCCCTCCAGCCGGAGGATATCCATCTCCAGCTGACTCAAGGTGTCGGCAGCGATGGCGCCGCTGGAAGGCACCAGTGGGCGGAATACAGATAGGTCCCGGGCCACGGCACTGATGGTGACATCTCCCTCGCCCGACCCCTCATCCACCGGTAGCACCCCGCCCCCCGAAATCCGAACCAGATTACTCACCGCGTGGAGGGTATCCAGGGTCATGCGCCCCCCTTCCAGGTGGGCGTGGAGGGCCAGGGTATCCAACTCCAAAGCCCCCACCCGCGACGGTCCCAACTGGATCACCCCGTTGCCCTGGGAGGTCCGAAGGTCCAGTCCTCGCCCCCCCAGCCGCACCACCCCCGTCACGCGGGAAGGATCGGGCAGTGACGCCACCAAGTCATGGAGTTCAAGCCCTTCTGCCCAGGCGCTCAACTCGTATCGGTCCGACGGGTCCCTGGCGTTCACGGCCCCTGAGGCCATGACCGTCCCGCCCGGGGTCAGGAACTGACCCTCCCACGTGAGGGCATCCAACCCCCCCTGTAAAGTCAGCTCCCCCTCCATGGCCCCCCGGAGTTCCTCCCTCCCCAGGACCGTGCCTACGGTCTCTAGGGCCAGAGGGCTCAAAAGAATTCGGAGATCCAGAATCGGCCGATCCAGAGAACCGCGAAGCCGTCCTGTCACGTCCACCCGACTATCCGGGAGTCCGCCACCCCCGTGTTCCATCGCCAACTCCACTCGCATCCCGGCGCTCAAGCGACCATTGGCCATGAGGCGGACCTGGCCCGTACCCGGCAGGTCCAAGTCGGGAAAGAGGAGGGTGAGGATGGGATAGGGAAGTGGGTTCAGGGTGAGTTCCAGATTCCTCGCCCCGGGAGCCTCCCCCAGATGCACGGTTCCCGCCACCTGGACCCCGGTTCTCAACGACGGTGCCCCGGTGGGGGTAAATGCCAGATCTCCTCCCAGCCGAAGGTCGGTGAACGGGCCATCTGCACGAAGCCTCCCCTGGACACTCCCCTCCATGGGCAAGGGGCTCTCCAGCCACGGAGCCAGGTGGCGGAGATCCAGGGGGAGGGCCTCCACGTCCGTCTCCGTCAGCGTGAATCCATCCGCCAACTCCAGTCCCACCTGCCCCCGTAGCCGGCTCTCCGCCAAGCGGAGGTCCATGTCGGTAACCCGCCAGGATCCCGCCGACAGTGGACCCGAGGCTGTGAGGCGCATGGCCCCGGTGGCAGGAGGAAGCCGGGGGTCCAGCCAGAGGAAGTCTTCCAGTGCCACCACATCTCCTCGGAGGTCCAGCTCCAGCTCCGGCCCCTGGGGCCCAGAAAAGGTGAATTCCCCTCCTCCCGATAGCTCCGTGCCAGGCAGCCAGAAGCGGTCCAGGAGAAACTCCACACTCCCCACTCGCCGCTCCACCCAGCCCCGGGCATCCTCTACCTGAATTGCCTCTCCACCTGGGGACATGCGACCAACGAAGGCCAACCGGCTGAGATGATAGCGTTCTCCCTCCGCCTCAGGGACCAGGATAGCTACCCGACTCAAGCCGGCCTGAAGCCGATCCAACTCGAAGAAGAGCTGGGAAGCCGGTGCCTCTACCAACACATATCCATCCACCACTTCCACGTCCCGCAGGACGAGGCTCAAGCCAGGCCCGTCACCCCCCTCGGTCTCAGACCCCGCTTCGCCCGGGCCCTCGTCTTCCGCCGCCGCCGCCAGACGGAAGATCCGCTCCACGTTCCAGGGCTCCCCCTCAGAAAGCTGAAAGACACGAATCCGGGGCGCCCACAGCTCCAGGGGGCGGAGTTCGATGTTCCCCCGAAAGAGCCCAAGAAGCCCGTAACCCAGACGAACCGAGTCCGCAGACAGGAAGAGTTCACCATCAGGGCCCCGAAGGTTCACCCGCTGGAGGGTGACCCCCCGAAGGAGAGAGACGGACCGGATTCCACCCACCTCCAGCGTCCCATCCAGGGTCCCCTCCACCACAGGCAACAGCCGATCCAGAGCGAACTCCTGCCCCGCTGGAACGCGGATCACAAAGGTGAGAACCCCCAACAGGATCACCACAACCGCTGCTGCCGCGATGAAAAGCCATCCCGTCCACCTCACCACTCGTCCCATCAGAAGGCCTGCCCGATGGAGAAGTGCAGTTGGAGCCGCCGCAACGACCAGGGGCCTGCAGCCCCATACACCACCTGCGGATCCAGAAGAGCCAATTCCGGGGATGCCACAAAGGGAAGGGTGGCTCCATCGGGGCCCCTCACCTGGTCATCGGGAGCATCCCGATCCGGATCGTACGGTCGAAGTTGGGAAGTGACTACCTGCAGGCTTTGAGCCGCCCCGGTGCGATAGGCCACGTCCAGACGGACCGGGCCAATGGGGGTGAAGTATCGCACCCCCACTCCAGGAGTGAACTCCAGTTGGGAAAATTCCAGGCTGGAGCCATCCGCCCAGACCTGTCCGGTATCCATGAACGCAGTTCCCTGTACGAGCGGTCCCCAGAGGGGGAAGCGAAGCTCCACATTCGCCTCGGTAAGAAGGCTCCCCCCGGTGGGCCGGGGGAGGAAGCGGTCATCGGACAGCACGGTCGCATCACAGGTCAGGTCAATGATGGCCCGAGGAGGACAGACAGCCCCATTCCCAACGCCCCCTACCAGCGATTCCACCGGAAGGGTGAGGACTCTGGGGCCCAACTGACTCTGGCTGAACCCCCTCACCGAACTGGCACCCCCGGAATAGAAGCGCTTCTGGGGATGCGCCACCTCCACGGCCTCATCCTGACGGAAAAGACCCTGGAACGAAGCACTCCGGAGCCAGCCCCCCCGGCCGCGCACCGCCACGATCCAGCCGGGAGAGGGTTCCCGCAACAGGGTGCCCTCTCCGATGACGCGCTGGTACCCGAAGTCCGACGCCGTGCCGCCATGGGCCAGCTCCAGGTCCAGGAGGGCCGTGTAACCGGAAGTGGGGGAGATGGCTCGGTTGGTCCGATCCCGGGTGAGGGTGACTCCCACCGGTGACAGCCAGTTCCGGCCCTGAAGCAGGTCGATATCTCCAGGGTCACACACCAGGAAGGAGATGCAGAAGAAGATCTCGGCTGCATCCAGCTCGGCCAATTGCGGCCGGTAGGAGAGGGTGACCCCCGTGCCACCACCCAGGTTGCGGGTGATTCCCAGGTTGAGCCCCACTGCCCGCCGGATGAAAACATCCGGCAAGCTCTGCCGCTCCCCGTAGATGGAGGCTGTGACGGAGTTGCGAGAGGAGAAGAACCAGGGTTGGGTGAACTCAGCCGAGAGCAGCCAGTTCAGATCACTGTAGGCCCCCACCCCACTTTGTCTGCAGATGGACTCTTGCAGAGTGGGCGCCAGGAGATTGGAGGCCCTCCCCCGGAGTTGAAGTTGGCGAGCGCCCCCCATGAAGTTGCGACCGGACCAGCGAGCCTCGGTGTTGAAACATTCGGCAGAGCTCCACCCCCCCCCGGCCCGGACGCTCCGCATTTGCCCCTCGGCCACCGTGACCGACATGGGAACGATGCTGTCCGGCTGGTGCTCCAGATCCTGGGTGACGTTGGCGTACCGAAAGACCTCCAGATTGAACAGGTTCCTCTGGGCCTGGAAGATCTCTGACCGGCTGTAGACATCCCCTTCCCGGAAGGGAAGCATTCGCCGGACGGCGGTGGTAGCCACCGCCTCGTTCCCGCTGATCTGGATCTCTCCGAAGCGGGCAACCGGACCCGGATAGATATCATACTCTACCCGGGCTCCATAGCTGCCCTGGGGAATGAAGAGGCTGCGGAGCACCTCGGCATGGGCAAAACCACGATTCTGCAACCGCACTTCCAGCGTATCCCTGGCAGCATCCAGGGCGATGAGATTCAGTGGGTCTCCCAGGGATATGGGGAGACCCTCCGCCACGCTGGGATCGTCCAGGTCGTCCAGCCCCACCAACCTCAGGGTATCCACGAGGATGGGCCGACCCTCCTGGATCTGGAACACCACCCCAGCCGTCCCATCCTCGGGATCGCGGGTGACGACAGTATCCACCTGCACTTCCCGGAACCCCCGCTGGTAGTAGAAGATCTGCACCCGAGCCAGGTCGTCGGCAAGCTCGCGGCTGCGCAGGAATGCAGGGATGAGAGCGAAGTCTGCCCCCCAGATGCAGAAGGGCTTCAGCACGAAGGAACGGCACTCCGTGGGTCGGGTGACAATAGCCGCAGACAGGCTTCGACTGGTAACGCTGAAGTTCCCCTGGAAGTCGACCTCCGTCACCTCGGGCCGAAGCTGCGTCTGCAATCCAGCTTGAGCCGTCAGCGCCGAGCCTCCCACCGCCAGAGCCAGGAGGCTTGCGCCCAATAGCCCCAAGGCCCTGCCCAACCCGGTCCGCATACGGCGACGGAAGGTGCGCACGGGGTCAGGGCGGAACGGTTCGTCTCCTGGTGCCTCTCTGGCCATGGGCGTGACGGTCACGCTTCGGGAATCCACGCGAATCAGGTTCACTGAATTCCGGTCTCGCTCCACTCCCCGTCCGCGAGCGGAGGTGGCCGTTCCAGCCATGACCAGGCACATGGGATGGTCCATCCCTTCCCTGGCATCCCCCTCCACGGGGGGGGGAGGACTCCATTCCCGGGCAAAGGCTCGATGGAAGTGCCCCCCCAGAACCAGGTCCACCCCCATCCCGTAAAGTCGCTCCAGGATTCCCATTGCTCCGGGGATGGGGGCCGCTTTCACTCCGTCCTCCGGAGAGACCAGAGGATGGTGGATCACGGCCATCCTCAGGTGGTGTGAGGGGGCCCGAAGCAGCACTTCCTGGGCGAAGTCCAGCTGCGCACGTGAGAGCCGTCCATTCACGATGGCCCTTCGAGGAGCCGCCGAAGACAGGGAGACCACCGAGATGCCGGGAAGCTCCATCTCGTAATCCAGGTGGGGATGGATCCACCTTCGATAGTTCCGGAACGGAAAGATCAGCCTTTCCCAGAACCGGTATAGTGCCACGTCGTGATTCCCGCTGGTCACCACCCTGGGGATGGGTGGAAGCGACTCCAGAAAGGCGGCGGCCTCGCGATACTCCCGAACCTTGGCTCGCTGGGTGAAATCGCCGGAGAAGACAAGAAGGTCCGGTGCCTCTGTCGTCACCAGTTCCCGCAGCCTCTCGGATGCCCCGTGGAGATGGGGGCGGCCGAAATGGAGGTCAGAAGCGTGGAGGACGGTGACAGCCACAGCTCTATCCCCGAGTCCGGGCGGGCTGCCTCCGGAGTCGGTTCATTCCCCAGATCCCCAGGAGGATGAGGACTACGGAAATCACCTGGGCCAGCGTGAAAGCTCCCAGGAACCGATCATCTTTCACCCGGAAGAACTCCACGAAGAATCGCTCGGCTCCCGCCAGGGAGAGCCACAGCATGAACAGCCATCCGGGAGCATGCAGATGTCGCCGGAGCTTCCAGAGAATGGCGAATATGATCAGCGAGAGCCCCACCTCGTAGAGCTGGGTGGGGTGCACCGGGACCACTTCGCCATACTTGGCTACCAACGCCGGATCCACCGTCACGCCGAAATACCGCTCCAGCACATCCACCCGGGTGGGTGGCGCTCCCTCGGGGAATTTGATCCCCACCCACGAATCGGTAGGGCGCCCGTAGTCATCCCCCACCAGGAAACAGCCTATCCTCCCCACCGCGTAACCAATTGCCAGGACCGGGGCCACCAGATCTGCAGTCTTCGCCAGCGGCAGCCCCATCCGACGGATCTGCCAGATGACGAGCGCCGCCCCTCCCATCAGCCCGCCATACCACACCAATCCACCCCGGGAAAAGATGAGGCCGGCCGGATCTTCAACCAGGCGGGGATAATTCAGGAGGATGTAGTAGAGCTTCGCCCCCAGGATCCCCCCCAGAACCGCCATGAACACCAGATCCCAGGCCTGGTCCGGATCCATGTTCTCCCGCGCCATCTCGGCACGGAGGACCCAAGCTCCAGCCATGAACGACAGGAACATCATCACCCCGAATGAGGTGATGGCCTCCCCTCCCAGGAAGGGGAACCAATCCGGCAAATGAAAGAGAACGGGTAGCACGAAAGTCAGTCCTTGAAGAGAGGTCGAAAATTCCGGCTCAGGTCCGCACCAATCCAGGAAACGGGAGCGACGCCATGGCATTCAACTCCGGACCCGCCCTTTCGCCTCTGGAAAGTCGGAACCACGCGGCTCGAGCCACCATGGCTCCGTTGTCTACAGCCAACCGGGGGCTGGAGTGGAAAAGCTGGCCCTGGTCAGACAGCTCCCGGGCCAGCGCCTCCCTCAGAGGACCGTTGGCAGAGACTCCTCCGCCCAGGAGGACGCGGGAACACCCTGTGGTCTCTACCGCCCGAAGGGTCTTTCCCACGAGTACGTCCACCACCGCCTGCTGGAAGGATGCCGCCAGATGCGGGACCTCAGCTTCCAGTTCTCCGCGAGCTGTGACTTCTTCCACCTGCAGGAGAAGGGCCGTTTTCAACCCCGAGAAGGAGAAATCGAGATAACCTCGTTCCTGGGGCCCCTGCCCGCTGCGAAGCATGGGTCGGGGCAGAGTGTATCGGGTGGGATCTCCTCCTTCGGCCACGCCCTGGATTGCGGGCCCGCCCGGGTAGGGAAGTCCCAGAAGGCGGGCCGCCTTGTCGAAGGCCTCTCCGGCGGCGTCGTCTCTCGTTTCTCCCAGAAGGCGATACCGACCCCACTCCGGTACATGGAGGAGCAGCGTGTGCCCCCCCGACACCAGGAGGGCCACAAAGGGCGGTTCAGCGCGTGGGTCTTCCAACGACGGGGCGAAGAGGTGTGCCTCCATATGATGGACTCCCACCAGGGGAACATCCAGAGCCCGGGCCACGGCCTTGGCCCAGCAGACCCCCACCAGAAGGGCGCCGATAAGCCCTGGTCCGGCGGTCACCCCAATGCCCTCCAGCTGACCCAGGGATGTCCCGGCCTCCTGGAGAGTCCGGCTCACCACGCGGTCCAGCACCTTGAGGTGCGCCCGGGCAGCCACCTCGGGGACCACTCCCCCGAAAACGTTGTGGGCATCCTGGGACAGGATGACATGCCCCAGGACCTCCCGACCGTCCTTCAAAACCGCCGCGGAGGTCTCATCACAACTGGTTTCAATCCCCAGGAGCATCACGCGCCTCAGACCCCGTCCGGGGCGGCTCGCGTCAGCGTCACGGGAGCCACTTCCGCCTGAAGCAGGGGCGGCAACCCCTGGATGGTGAGGGAGACCTCGAGGCTATCGCTCCCTTCCTCCTGATCCAGCAACTCCGCCATGCCATTCAGCTGGGGCAACAGGCTCAGTCCATCAGGGTCGAGGGCGGACACCAGGCCCTGGGCTCCGCGCACTCGTACTACCGGCGCGACTCCGTCCCAGATCCAACCCTCAGGAGGGTTACCCTGCGGCCAGAGGATGGGAACCCCGGGAACCTCCCGCTCTGTCGCAGCATCCAACACCACTCTGAGGGAGAGTACCCCCGGCGCAACCTGAAGCCCCCTCGTGGCTGTGGTATCTACCCACACCGGAACCGGACCTGACACGGTCAGGGTAGAGAGGTCAACGGCACTCAGGGGTATGGAATCCAGCCCCTCCAGCTGACTGGCGGCCCCGATGACCTGCACCGAGAGAGGATCGGGCACGATGGGCTCCGCCAGAGCCAGCTCAGGAGGCAACTGCCCGGTGAGGCGGGGCCGCACGGGTAGGGCCGCCCTTTCGATTCCCTCGAACCGTAGCCGCACGGAACTGGGCTGGATATCCTCCACCGTCACCCCTGGTCGATCACCGATTCGGACCCACTGGGGTCGAAGGATGATGGCCGTGTCTCCCGCTTCCACCTGGTCCACCGGGATGACGATGGCAGGCCGATCCAGAGCCATGCGGAAGAGTTCCCGGGAGGGTCCGGCGAACCGTACCTCCACCGAGGCAGGCAAAGGAGCGGAGACGAGAGCCCACTGGGGATCCGTGAGTTCCACCCTCACCGGTACATCCGGCAGGGTTTGCCGATTGGGAGCCTCCACGCGCACGGATGTCCACAGGAGCATGGCCAGGGCGAACGCCGCAAGTTTGAGGCTCCAATTATGGGTGATGAGGCGGAAGAGAAGGTTGGTCACGGGTCGGACTTCAGCCTTCCAGGAGCCGGTGGATCAACTCCACATAGTGGGGAGCATCCCACTCTGTGGCTCCAGCCACCTTCCGGAAAATGGTGCCGTCCCGAGCCAGCAGAAACGACTCCGGCACTCCCGTGGTCTGATAGGCCCGCTGGATCCCTCCCGAAGGATCGTGGAGGAGAGGAAAGGTGAGGCCCAGGGAGTCTGCGAACGCCTGGATGTTCCCCCCGGGGTTTCCGCCGGGATCCCGGAGCCCCGCGGGGGCGTCGATGCTCACCGCCACGATCTCGAACTCGTGCCCCTGGAACTCCTGATAAAGGCGTTCCATGGAAGGCATTTCGTAACGGCAGGGCGCACACCAGGTGGCCCAGATATTCAGGAGCACCACCTTTCCACGGTAGTCCTCGATGGTTGCCGGCTCTCCGGCTAGCGTCGTGGCTTCGTACTGGGGTGCCAGGCTTCCCGGACCCACCGGAGCGAATCGGTCGCGACCCACCCATGCCGCCACTACCAGAAGCAGCGTGAAGAGTGCTGCGGCCATATACGGAATCTGTGAGGGTCGCCTGGCCATGGAGTCACTCGCTGGATACGGTTCTGGACGGCAGATTGCCGCTGGTTCATGCTACGAAAGGAGAAGGGGAAAGTTCCTGTGAATGAAGGCTATTCCCTCCGTTGAGCGAGGGGAAGCCCACCCATCTACGGACACGCTCCTAGGAGCGTGTCCGGGTAATGGGGCGAGCCGCGTTACGAGCACC
>JBBDRI010000017.1:0-44130 GCA_040905545.1 Gemmatimonadota bacterium
TGAAGAAGTACAGGGACCACCGGGACGGGGTCTTGCGGTAGCGGGCGAGGCGGCCCCCTGTACTTCTTCAACGGCCTTCTAGATCCGCTTCGGCGGCGATATAGCCGAATGCCGCCCACTGGTCGATTTCCGCCACAATGCGGCGGCGAAGAGATGTCGCCAGCTCCGACTCGCCTCGGAGATGGTGATACATGGCAACGCCATAGGCCGCAGTGGTGGCCTGCAGGGAACCCTCCCCGTCCTGGGGACCGAGCAGGTCATCCGGTGAGCGCTCCCCCTTGTACAGGAGGAGTAGATCGTGATACGCCTGGTTTTCCAGGATGTCCATATCGGCCCGGATGGATTCCAGTACGGCAGCGGCATCCTGGTCTCGGTTCAGGCGCCCGAGGGTGAGGTAGAGCCAGTAGGAGGTGGCCACCTGGGCATCCGGGTTCGTAGACACCTCCATGCATGACTCATACGCTTCCAGGGCCTCTTCGAATTCCCCTCGGAGGTAGTGGGCCAGCCCCAGATGGTACCAGATGTTGAATTGCAGGGTGCTGGTGGGAATGCCGGAGGGATTGGGCATGCCGTCGGGCTCCACCTCGTCCGGGGTCCCCCGAATGAGCTCCACCCCCTGGCGGAAATCGTCCACGGCCCGCTGGAACTCCCGCACGGTGATCCAGCGATGCCCCCGATGGCGGTAGAAGCGTGGATCCTGGGGAAAAGCCTCCACCCCCTGCGAGAAGGTCTCGATGGCGTCCCGGTATTCTCCCAGGTAGGCCTGCCGTCGGCCCACCCAGATGAGGGCGTCGGGATCTCCCGGATTGGCCTCCAACTCCGCCAGGGCCTCGGCCAGGTCTGCCTGTCTCGCTTCCTCCACGTCCGGAGGAAGTGCGGGCGCCGTGAGCAGTTCCCCGCTGAGGGAACGAGCCTGCACCCCCGGGGGGAGCGCGTCCACCGACTCCGATACCGAAGAAGGGGTGCCCGAGGTGGGAGCGGGCGCATCCCCCCCTCCGCAGCCTCCCAACGCCAGGATAAGGGCTCCCACTCCCATTCGCCGGCCCCTCATCGGACACCCACCAGGCCCTGCACCGCCTCTTCCAACCGCCCTGCATCGTAGCCCACGCCGTCCTTGAACACGGTCACCACCTTTCGAATGTCTTCGGGTCTGGAGATGGGGTCGCCCTGGATCACCACCAGGTCACCCCGTTTCCCCACTTCCACCGAGCCCAGTTCATCATCCATTCCCAGGATGCGGGCTCCATTCAGACTCATGACCTGCACCACTTCCACCGGTGTGAAGCCGGCCTCCACCAGCAGTTCGAAGTTCCTCTGGTCGCCGTAACCCGGTAGCGCCCCGCCGATCCCGGTGGGATCCACCCCGGCCGCCAGGAGACCTCCAGCCCTGTGATAGGCCAGTTCAAAGGCCTGACCCTTTCGGAACACATCCACCATGAAGTGACCCTGGCCCTGGGCTTCGATCTCGCTCCTCACAGATAGGTACTCCTGCCGGGCATCGGGCGCCAGCGCCGAGAGCACCCGCTCTTCCAGCGGCGGACGACCGGGCACCAGGAGTTCGTAGACGGCCAGAGTAGAGGTGAGCGAGACATCGTTCTCCACCATGGCACGGATGGTGGTGTTCACCTCCGGACTCGCCACGTCCACCTCCGAGAGCAGGCCCAGGAGGTTGGACGGACAGCTGTCGGGAGCCCGGTTGGGTACCCAGTCGGTGTTGGTGAAGAAGCCATGTTCCAGGTTGTCGATTCCCAGCGCCACGGCCTCCTGGAACGAGACGGAGCAGAGGTGTCCCGTAAAGCGCAGGCCTCTGGAGTGCGCCTCCTGGATGGCCGCACCCAACTCCTCCCGGGAGATGCGCGTGTACGCCTTGAACCAGGTGGCACCCTCTTCCGCCCAGTACCGCACCACCCGCCGGGCCTCATCCGGGCCTGACACCTGGGCCATGCTGTTCCCGCCGCCCCTACCGGTGATATAGGGGCCGGTGAGGATGATCCGGGGGCCTGGAAGGAGGCCCTGCTCCACCTCCCTGGCCATGTTCACTTCGTTGTAGGGCTCCCTCCCCCCTGTGGTCCGCAGAGTGGTAATGCCCGAAGCCAGATACAGGCGCGGAGCCGTAAACGACAGCTGCACCCCCCTTCCCCGGGTGGTATAGAAGGTGTGGTTGTGCATGCCCACCAGCCCTGGCAGCACGGTGTGGCCCGGCAGCTCCAACACCCGGGCGTTCCCGGGAACTGAAATCTGGCCCGAGGGCCCCACGGCCTGGATCCTCCCCTGCCTCAGCACCACGGTCTGGTTCCGTTGCGGCGGCGAGCCGGTACCATCCACCACGGTGACGCCCACCAGGGCCACCACGGGGTCGGACACCGAGACGTAGGCCTGCACCGTGGACGATAGCTGCTCCACCAACTGGGCTTCCGCAGGAGAACCCCCCGCCACCAGCACGCCCATCAATGCTGCCGCTCCCAACCGTGCCATTCGGAACATCCTCAGTCCTCCACCGTGAAGTGCAACATCATGCCCGATTCCAGGTGCTCGGAGATGTGGCAGTGTAGCATCCAGTCACCAGGATTGGACAGTTCCACCAATAATTCCACCACGCCGCCCGTGGGCACCAGAACGGTGTCCTTCCACGCCCGGTTGTCCACCTCCACCCCATTTCGGGAGAGCACCAGGAAGCGCTGCCCGTGGATGTGGATGGGATGCTGCATGGGGTGCAGCGTGGTGGCGGTATTCACAACCCGCAGCAACACCCGTTCTCCTTTTGCGAAACGCCACCCGATCTCTTCATTCTCTGCGCCCGTGGCGGCATCTCGGAGAATCCAGCGCACCTCCCGTCCGGTGGCCAACCAGTCCATGTCCGGCATGGTCCCGGCCCACTCCACCCCGGGTGACCACCCTGCCTCCATCCGCAGAAGGGGGGTGAGGGGGAAGGGAAGACCTTGCGTCTCCAGCTCCAGATGGAGCTCCTTCCGCTCCAACGCCTCCATTCCCTGAAGGGCCCCCCGTATCTCCTGGTCCACGGGTCCATGAAGCCGGAGTTCGGCAAAGGCCGCTGTGGGCCCGGGCTGAGGCGGATCCCCCTTCACCTGCACCACCCCCAGGGTGTCTTCCTCCGGGAAGATGACGCCCCCCATGTGATCCACGGCATGGACGCGATTCAGGAGCGGGTAGTCTCCAGGGGCGGGAAACAGGACATCCACCACATAGCGCTCCGCAGGGGCCACCACCACGCTCTCCACCCACTCCTCTCGTTGGAACGGGCCCACATCCGAGGCCACCAGCTTGAGGCGGGCACCGGGGATGGAGAGGTTGAAGGGACGCACCGCTGCGGCATTGGTGATGAAGAAACGCACGACCTCACCGGGAGCGGCCTCCGCATGCCAACTCTCCACGCCGTTCACAAGCAGGACATTGCCGAACCGACCCATGAGGGCATGGGTGGGAGCCTCCAAACCATGGGGGAACGGGCCGGCCTCACCCATGAGGAGGTCGTCCAGGATGAGGACCTCCTCCCGGTGCACGGGGGAGTACCAATCCTCCGGAATGGGCTCCACCAGCAGGTTCCCGAAGAGACCCAATCCCTGGGTGATGTCCTCCCGGAGATGGGGGTGATACCAGAAGACCCCGGCATCCGGCAGATCCAGGGAATAGAGGAAATCATCTCCCGGCTGGATGGGGGCCTGGGTGAGGCCTGGAACCCCGTCGAATCGGTTCTCCAGCCGGAGCCCATGCCAATGGATGGCCGTGGGCCAGTCCGTCCGGTTCGCCACCTCCACGTGAACCCGTGCGCCCTGGCGGGCTCGGACAAGGGGGCCCGGAACCTGACCGTTGAAACCGTACGCCAGGAATCGGTGTCCCGCCACGGTTCGCTCCACGAAACCCGCCTGAAGGTGGAGGGAATCTCCTTCGTGGAGGCGTACTGACTCTCGGGGTCGAGCTTGCGGCGTGTCGCCAAACACGGGCCACGCCCCACCGGCCCCGTCCCCCGACCCTCCCCTCGGTATCCCCCCGGGCCAGAAAGGCGACACGGACGGTCGCAACGACATGAGGGCCGCAGGCATGGAAACCGCAGGATGCATGGGGGGCATGGGCCACGCCCCACCGGTGGGGGTGCTTTCGCCCATGGAGTGTGGCTCACCCCCATGCGCCGACGCCAGTTCGGCCAGGAAGAAGGGGAGGTCATGGGGCTGCAACCGGTGGCTGGGAGAAGTGCCTCGAAGCACGATGGGGCCTTCAGGAGCCGCCAGTTCTCCCCCATCTTCGGCCGTGACCATGACCATGTACTGATTCAGGCCGGCCTCCCCGGTGAGGTTCAGTCCCTCCCCTACTTCCCCCAACCGAAGCCAGGGGTGGAGGGTGGGAGAGGTGATCCAGGCCACGTAGGTGGTGTACGGGCCCAGTTCAGCCGGATCCGGGAGGTTCTCCAGATGCAGCAGGAAGGGCTGCAGGGCTACGCCCGTGACATCTACCCGCGCTCCGAATGGCCCTCCCCCAGGCAAGATCTCAGCCCAGCCTCGGGCACCCCCTCCCGCCACGGAGGGGAAGAGCGGGATACAGTGGAGTTCAGGACTGGGCCCTGGGGGATGGGCCACTTCACCCTCACACGGTGAAGGACGGTGAAAGACCCATTCTGGAAGACTCGCCTGAGCATCCAGGGAACCCGTTGGGAAGGCAAGGCACGCTGCTACCCCCATGCCGACCACCGCTCCCCAGACGACCTCGCCGAGGTTCATTCCCCTCCATTGGTCGAGCCGCCCTCCCGTGGGGTGGCACTGAAGGGTGGAACCGCCAGAGGTTCTCCGCCAACCCAGACTTCCTCCAGCTGTCGCAGGTTCCGGATATCCGCCAGAGGATCCGCACCCAGCACCAGGAAGTCGGCCCAGGCCCCCGGCTCCAGGGTTCCCACCACTCCCTCCAGCCCCGTGCACGCTGCCGCCACGCCCGTGGCGGAATGGACCACTTCCCCAGGGGTCATCCCAGCCTCCACCATCATTCCCATCTCCATATGCTCGAAGTACCCGGCAAAACGCCCGAGGCTGGGTGCCGCATCGGTACCGAAGGCAATGCCCACGCCGCCCCGATGCAGGGCCATCATGTTCTCCATGGCCTGGGGAAGAGCGTTCTGGAAATAGCGTCCCGCCTCGCTGGCCCGGAAGCCGGCCTGCCGCTCCGGCTCCAAGAGCGCGGATACGGCCTCCGGGGATGCGCCTGCCTGGAAGAAAGGGTCATCGAAGAAGTCCGGCCGTTCTCCGTAGGCAAATGTAGACACCTCTCGGGTGAGGGTGGGGCTCAAGCACACCCCTCGTTCCACGAGTTCCGAGATGAGGGCGTCGTCCACCGGGGCGTCGCGCACGGAGTGGGCCAGGAGATCGGCTCCCGCCCTGAGGAGGCCCCGGGCGTCTTCCAGATCAACCATGTGGGCCGCCAACGGGAGTCCGTGGGAATGGGCAGCCTCCGCCACAGCGGCGTACACGTTGGAGGGCATCTTCTCCCTCTGGCCCAGACCGTCGTCCACCCGGATCTTCACCCAGTCGGCCCCCATGGCCGCTACCTGGGCCACCTGCTCCCGAGCCTCCTCCTCCGTCCAGGGAGCGATGACCGGCCCTGCCAACCAGATTCGGGCTCGCCCCGGACCGGGGGCTTCCTGTTCCTCCCGCAGTTGGACCGCCTCCGGACCGTCTCCTCCCAGACTCACCACGGTGGTGACACCATACCGGGCGAAGATCTCCAACTGTCGAATCAGATTGGCCCGGTTGTACTCGTCTCCCGGGGCCACCAGGCCGCTCACATGTCCGTGGCCATTGATGATCCCCGGCATGATGGTCCGACCCGGGAGGGTACGGGTGGGAACCCCCTGGGGGAGGTCCACCGTTCCCGCCGGACCTGCCGCCTCTACCCGGCCATTGCGGATCCAGAGGATTCCATCGTCAACGGGGGGGCCACCTCTCCCGTCCACCAGCCGCATACCGGTGAAAGCCATGCCCAGGGCAGGATCAGCCCCCGAGGCAGCAGGATCGTCATTCCCGGCAGAGCCGCACGTGGCCACCGCAAGGGAAATCAACCCACTCAGCGCTATAGGACGGAGGTAAGGGTGGATCCAGGTCGAAGGGTGGATGCAAGTCATGAGACTACCTCGGAGGAAGGACACAGGTGGGCCACGGGGCATTCCCTGCACCGGGGCTTTCGTGCCGGGCAGAGTTGCCGCCCATGAAAGATGAGGAGGTGGGACAGCATGGTCCAATCTTCCCGGGGGAAGATCTCCATCAAGTCCCGCTCGATGGCTTCGGGAGTCCGAGCCCGAGTGAATCCCAGCCGGGTGGAGAGACGCTTCACATGGGTATCCACCACCACCCCGTGGTTGATTCCGAAGGCATTTCCCAGCACCACATTGGCCGTCTTCCGCCCCACTCCCGGCAGGGCCTTGAGCTCGTCCATGGTCCGGGGGACCTCACCCCCGTGACGAGAGGCCACGGCATCTCCCATTCCAATGAGGTTCCTGGCCTTGTTCCGGAAGAATCCCGTGGAGTGGATGATCTCCTCCACCTCCTCCTGGCGGGCTCCCCCCAGCGCCTCGGCGTCGGGAAAGCGACGAAAGAGCTCCGGGGTGACCATGTTCACCCGCTGGTCGGTGCACTGGGCCGAGAGGATGGTAGCTGCCGTCAGCTGGAAGGGGTTCTCGTGGTCAAGGGCGCAGTGGGCATCGGGATAGGTAGCGTCCAGGAGCCTGTACACCTCGCGTGCCCGTTCCTTCAGAGCCTGCCTGGATTCCCGCCGAGCCATCAGTTCACCTCGGGCTGGGACGTTCTGCCGGGGGCCTGGGAGTCGGCCGCCGGGGGCGCCAGCTCCACCCTTCGGAATGGGAGTGTGGAGGGAAGCGGCGAGGCCCCATCCCCACCCACCTCAGCCTTTCCCCTGGTTACGGTGGAAGGGCTGACGGATCCGGGCACTTCCGCCATGTACTGGAATGTCCTGGCCATGAGCTTCAGGATCTCCCCGGGGGTCTCCATGGAGTAGAGGTGGTCCAGCTCTCCGCCAGGAAGGGTGGTGGAAAAATCCTGGCCCTCCCGCCGTCCCTGTACAGCCGGCCAGAGAGGAAGGTGCTCCATGGGCACCGGGGGTAGGGGAAGCACTCCCAGCCCTGGCCTTCCGTCTCTCATTCCAGCCACCACCGTGAACGCCAGCCTTCCCGAACCCGCAGGGCTCCAGAAGATCCCGTCGACACTTTCGGCCACCCCCTCGGGCTCCAGTTCCACCCAGAAGAGGTTCCGGGGGAGCTGCAGATAGCCCGCAGGCGCCGGGAGAGGAGGGTTCCAGGGTGCACCGGTTTCGTTCGGAGGCACCGACGACCGATCCTCCACCAGGGCCCGGGCCAGAGAAAGGCGAAGCAGGAAGAGAGGCTCCCCTGCCCGCCAGAAGTGGAAGGCGTGATAGAGGGTGTCGGCATAGGGGTCCAAGCCACCCCATCCTTCCTCCTGGATCCGGATCTTCTCCAGAGCCAGCTGAGTGGATTCCAGCACCCGAAACGTGCCTGGATCCTCCAGGGATAGCTCCCGGTGGCGGCCTTCCCGGGCCACCGCATCCATGTGTTCCCTGACGAAGGCTCGGCCTGGAAGGGCCATCTCGTAGGGTGTCACCCGGGCATACTCATCATGAAGGGACATGACTGACCCTACCCGATGGCCTGCCGGGGGTGCCGAGCTTCCGCCTCCGACTCCAGGAGCTCCGGACCCCGGCCCTGGAAGAAGCGCGAAACCGCCTTCCGAAGGGACTTCTCGCGAAGCAACACCAGTTGAAGGGTTCCCGGTCCCACATCCACCCCGTGGACCCAGACAAAGTGGACGTCTCCCAGGGTGTCCGGGCGAGGAATCGCCCACTCCCCACCGTGCCACCGAAAGGTGATCTCCCGGGCAGCCGCGAAGTCTTCCTCCCTCCACTCCTGCTCGAGATAGTAGTCATACTCCACCCGGTACACGCCCTCCGCCATGGGATCGCCGGACTGGTAGTACCAGGGGTCGAACAGCTCGCCCTCGGCCCGCTTGAACCCTTCCTCCATGGCATAATCCACCCCCTCCAACTGGTCTTCGTTGGCCAGCCACTCCAGATGGTGCCGGAGTTCGTGGGTGAGGGTCTCCCACAGCTCGCCATCCCAGTCGAAGTCCGGATCCAGCTCGGCCAATCGCTGGAACGACCCGTAATAGAGAGCCACCACGGAACGGGTGGTTTCCGGGCCCTCGAAACCGGAGGGATATGCTTCCGTATAGCACATGCCCAGGGTGTAGATGTCCCGGTGGGTGGGATGGGGAAGGGCCTCCCTCCGCACAGCCAGCGCATCGATCCCCTCCCGGTACTCGGAAGGGATCTCCTCATAGATGCGGTGCGCTTCCTCCTGGAAGGATTCCCACTCCATGGCGGGGGGCTACGACCCCGGAACGTCCGCCGTCTGCCGGGCCACCAGCCGCTTGTTCAGGAAGATCAGGACGGCCAGTACGAGTCCCCACTGGAAGAGCACCGTCCCAAGACTGAAGGTGGCGAACGGATCGAAGGGGTTCTCTCCCCGCTCCTGCCAGAGCCACCATGCGATGAGCACCACGGCCTGAACCAGAACGAGCCGGATGGCCCAATCCCACCAGGCCCCGATGCGAATGTCGGAATCGCCGGTGTTGAGGTACGTCTCCCGCCACTGGGAAATCCCGCCTTCCGAACGGATGACCGCAAAGGCGAAGAAGAAGCCCGACAACATGAGTCCCACGCCCCACACGAAGTCCTGGTTTCCGAAGAAGGACATGGAGAGTGCGCTGGGCACCCCACAGAGGAGCCCGGCGATCCCCACCACGGCGATGGCCCGATTCCGCTCAAACCCCATATCCAGGAGTACCCGGGTGGCCAACTCGATCATGGCCACCAACGAGGTCCACGCCGCGAAAACCAGTGCCAGGAAGAAGAGGCCCATGAAGAACTGGCCGCCCGGGATCTGGGCAAAGAGCTGCGGCACCCAGATGAAGGTGAGGCCTTCGTTCCCCGCGCCGGTGATCTCGGCTGCGGCGCCGGGCATCACCGAGAAAACCGTGCACAGCACCATGATCCCCGCCAGGAGTGACATGGAGTTGTTCCCGAAGCCAATGACGAAGGCGTTCAGAGCGGTGTCTTCCTGCGCCCGCATATAGACGGCGTACGACAGCACCAGACCCCAGCCGGCACCGGTATCCCAGGCGTTCTGGGTGAGGGCCTGAAGCCAGATCTCGTAGTTGGCCAGGGCACCCCAGTCAGGCGTGAAGAGGAAGGCCAGGCCCGCCGAGGCATTGGGAAGGGTTATGGCCTTGATGGCCAGAACCAGTACCAGGATGATGAGAGATGGAATCAGGATTTTGGCCGCCGTCTCGATTCCCCGAACTCCCTTGGAGACGACGAAGACCCCCAAGGCCATGGCAACCGCGTGGGTGAGGAGAGCCGTTGGGGTCGCGGCGTACCCCTCCCAGAAGGAGCCTGGCACCGCAGTGGGAATTTCTCCGAAGAGCGTGGCAAAGAAGAAGCGGATGGTCCACCCCATCACCACGCTGTAGTAGAACATGATGGCGATGGCGGTCCATCCCACCCAAGCCCCCATCCAGCCGAACTTGGGCCCCAGCGTCTTAACGAACGCACCTACGGTGCCCTTTCGGGTGCCCTTCCCCATGCCGAATTCCAGGAGGAGGAGGGGAATGGACCACACCAGCAGGAAGACCACCCACGCCACCAGGAACGAGCCGCCCCCGTTGGAGGCGGCGATTCGAGGGAAGCGCCAGATGTTCCCCGTTCCCACGGCCATGCCCAGCATGGCAAGGAGCATCCCCCAGCGGGAAGTGAAGACGTTCGATCCGGTGGCCAATTCCTTACTCCTCCACATTCGGCGTACGCAGCATGGAAGGGGAGACGAACTGCATCCTCCCCCTGTGCGGTGGGCATAATAGCCCAGCGCTCCGAGGTGTCAAAACAGCGGGAGTTCCCTCCCCTTTCCGCAACCGCACAAGGAGGGCCCCATCACCCTCCTGACAGGCGCTCCTGGATCCAGGCTCGTACACGGCTGGAATCCACCCGGATCTGCTCCAGGGTATCCCGATCTCGAATTGTCACGGTGCCATCTTCTGTGGACTGCCCGTCGATGGTGACGCACCACGGTGTACCGGCTTCATCCTGTCGGCGGTAGCGGCGCCCGATGGACCCGGCTTCGTCGTAGAACACTGGAACCGCCGCCTGTCGGAGTTCCTTCACCAGGGCCGTGGCCATCTCCGGCAACCCATCCTTCTTCATAAGGGGGAGCACCGCCGCCTTCACAGGAGCCACCCGGGGATGGAGCCCCAGAACCACCCGGGTCTCTCCTTCCACCTCCTCCTCCCGATAGGCGTCGGTGAGGAGCACCAATACGGTGCGGTCTACCCCCACCGCCGTCTCCACCACGTACGGAAGGAACCGCTTCCCCCCCCCGGGATCCACATACTCCAACCGCTTCCCCGAGAACTCCTGGTGGCGACCCAGGTCGAAGTCCGTCCGGTTGTGAATTCCCTCCAACTCCTTCCATCCGAAGGGGAACTGGTATTCCACATCCACGGCCCGCTTGGCGTAGTGGGCCAGCTCATCCGGGCCGTGCTCGTGGAATCGGAGCTTCCCTTCCTGGATCCCCAGGGAACGATGCCAGGCCATGCGCTCATCCCGCCAATATTCGAACCACTCCTCGTCGCTCCCGGGCTCCACGAAGAACTGCATCTCGGCCTGCTCGAACTCCCGGGTACGGAAGATGAAGTTCCCCGGGGTGATCTCGTTGCGGAACGCCTTCCCTATCTGGGCGATGCCGAAAGGGACCTTCTGTCGAGAGGCCGTCTGGACATTCAGAAAATTCACGTAAGAACCCTGGGCGGTCTCCGGCCGGAGATACACCACGTTGGTGTCCTCCTCCACCGGCCCCATGAAGGTCCTGAACATGAGGTTGAACAGCCGGGGCTCACCCAGCTGGCAATCGCCCCCCTCTCCCGGCGCCTTGGAAGGCTTCCTTCCACATGACTGGGCCGCCAGTTGGTCTTCCCGAAATCGCTTCTTGCAGACCTTGCACTCCACCAGCGGGTCCGTGAACCCCTCCACGTGACCTGAGGCATGCCAGACCCGGGGGTGCATGAGGATGGAGGCATCCAACCCCTCCACGTCGTCCCGCTGATGCACCATCCGGGACCACCACAGTTCCTTCACGTTTCGCTTCAGCTCGATTCCCAGAGGCCCGTAGTCCCAAACCGAGCCCGTGCCTCCGTAGATTTCGGACGACTGAAATACAAAGCCCCGGCGCTTGGCCAGGGAAACCAGCGTATCCATCGAGAAAGCGTCGGCCATGGGATTGCGGAGTGGTCGGCGAACCGACACAGGTAACGAGGGGTGGGAAACGGAACCGGGATTGTAGACCCGGGGAGGGCCGGGAGCAACGCCATGAGCGCGTTCGGGTGACGGGGCGAACCTCGTCATGGGCACCATGGGGGGCGGCTCCGCTCCGTGTGGAGCATACCGGCAATGGAACGAGTTGCTGTCCCGCAGGGATAGTAATACCGTCGGAAAACGCAATTCCCCACGGCAGGAGCTGGATCGGAACATGTTGACGTTTACGGATCGAGCCCGGGAGATGGTCCTGGGATTCATGGAAGGAAGCGGTGACACAGCTCAAGCACTTCGAATCAAGCTTCGCAACGGCAGTCCGTTGGCACCCGCCTTCGAGCTTACCCTGGTCCCCGCCCTGGAGCAGTCGCCGGAAGACATGGTTCTGGATCAGGGAGACTTCAGTGTGCTGGTGGCCCGGGAGAGCGCCCCCCGCCTGGAGGGTGCCACCGTGGATTTCATTGAACGGCTGAATGAGAGCGGCTTTGAGATCCGACCGGCACCGGGCAAGAGCCTGGACCCTCCTGCGGTTCGGCCCACTGGCCCCATCGCAGACAAGGTTCAGGCGGTCCTGGACCAGCAGGTGAACCCGGGAGTGGCCTCCCACGGCGGTGCCATCGTGCTGGTGGATGTGAAGGAGACCGAGGTCTTCATGGAGATGACAGGAGGATGCCAGGGGTGCGCCATGTCGCGGATGACCCTCAGGCAAGGGGTGGAGCGCATGATCCGTCAGGCCGTTCCCGAGGTCACGGCCATCCATGATGTGACCGATCATTCCAGCGGAGAGAATCCCTTCTACACCCAGGCTTGACTTGCCCCAGGTGATGACCAGTGACTTCATGACCGCCGCCCCCAGCCCACCGGTAGCCTCACGAAAGAGGCCGGCGGGCTCCCGGCCAGGCACCGTCCGGACGATGCCGGCCCTTCTTTCGTGGATTGTGGTGGTATCCGCTTGTTCCCAGAGCGATCCACGACCCCTGGCCTCCGGGGGGCTGGGAGATCCCGGCCCCGTGCAGGTTACCCCTTCCCTTGCAGCTCCAAATGGGGCGGTCCTCCTGGCCGGCGGCGGCCGACTGGGTCCGGAGATCTTCGAAACGTTCGTGGAGCGGGCCGGGGGGGGAGAGGCAACCATCGTGGTGATCCCCACCGCCGGAGCAGATGACGAGTACACCGAGGCCAATGGACTCGTCGCTGGGCTCCAGTCAGCCGGGGCCTGGAACCTCACCGTGCTTCATACCCGAAGCCGGGAGGAGGCCGATTCACCCGAGTTCAGTCGCGCCCTCCGGCAAGCGGACGGCGTGTGGATCTCCGGAGGCCGGCAGTGGCGACTGGTGGATGCGTATCTCCACACCCGGGTGCACCGGGAGATTCTGGGGGTTCTGGAGCGGGGGGGGGTGGTGGGTGGGACCTCCGCCGGGGCGTCCATTCTGGCCTCCTACCTCATCCGGGGGGATCCGGCCACCAACGAGATCGTCATGGCCCCTGGTTACGAGGAGGGGTTCGGAGCGTTGGAAGGGGCTGCCGTGGACCAGCACCTTTTCAGCCGGGGCAGGGAGATGGATCTTCTTGAAGTGGTGGAACTCCACCCGGAGCTCATGGGAATTGGTCTGGATGAAGGCACCGCACTCCTCATCGAAGGCGCGGAGGCGCGGGTGCTGGGTGAAAGCCGGGTGGCCATCTACAACATACGACGTGACCGGGGCCCGGAGGGCGAAGGGTCACTTCCCCCGCCCCTGCCCTTCCTCTTCCTGAATCCAGGTGACCGCTTCCAACTGGACTCGCATGAGGTCGTGCGATTCCAGCAGTCCGATCATTGATCGCCCTTCCCCATCCTGCTCTTCCTCTTGCATTCAACTCTCAGAGACCTTTCAGATGAATCGGACCCATCGTTTTGCCCTTTGGAACCACTCCTCCCAAGCTACCGTCCTGATGGTGGCGATTCTCCTGACTCTCGGTACCATCGTGCCGGAGGGGGCCCACGCCCAGAGTAGTCCGGACCGGGTGGCCCTGGTAGGCGGACGTATCATCGACGGGTATGGTGCACCCCCTCTGGAGAACGGGGTGATCCTGGTGGAGGGAGACCGGATCGTGGCCGTGGGTCGATTGGGCGAGGTGGACATCCCCTCGGGCACCCTGAGGATCTCAACAGAGGGAATGACGGTCATGCCGGGGCTGTGGGACATGCATGTCCATATGCAGCTCCTGGGACACGGGGACTATCCGCGGTGGCATGAGGTCTATGGAGAGCGGCATCTGGAAACCATGCCCATCGCCGCGCATCAACTCCTGCAAGCCGGAGTCACCTCAGCCCGGGACCTGGGAGGCCCCATGGAAGAGTTGCTGGAGGTGAGGCGGCAGGTCCGGGAGGGTGAGATTCCGGGCCCCAACCTCTTCATCGCCGGCCCTTTCATTCAACGAGCCGCCTATCAGGCTTATGAAGAGGGCTATCGATGGGGGGTGAACGGCCCAGACGATGCTCGCCGGAAGGTCCAGCAGGTCATCGACGCCGGTGTCGACGTCATCAAGCTCATCGACCAGGATCTCTTGAACGTGGATGAAGTCACCGCGGTGGTGGAAACGGCCCGCGCCGCCGGCATTCCAGTGGTGGCCCATGCCCACCGGATGGAAGAGATCCGGGTGGGACTTCGGGCAGGGGTACAGAACTTCGAACACACAGGGTTGGGGACGGCCCCCGCATTCCCCGATGACATCATGGAGGCCCTGAAGGAGCGCAACGCCTCCCTCTACTGGACTCCCACGGTCTCGCCCCTCCTGGTGATGCACTACACGGGCGAGGTGTTTCCGGAACGCCTGGACGACCCATCCTGGCGGGACGGGATGCCCGAGGAGATGGCAAATGAGATCCGGGAGTCCCTCCGAGCCATTCCCCACCTCCCCTATTACGCCCTCTTCCCATCCCGGATTCCACGGCTGGAGACGAAGTTCCAGCAACTCCGGGAGACAGGGGTTCAGCTCCTCATCGGGACCGACGCCGGAATCCCCACCATGTTCCACAACGACGCCACCTGGAGGGAAATGGACCTCTGGGTGCGATGGGGCATGGAGCCCATGCAGGTGATCCAGGCCGCCACCCTCTGGCCTTCTCGCTTCATGGGAGTGGAGGACGATGTGGGAACCCTGGCCCCCGGCCGTCGCGCCGACATCATCGCCGTGAGGGGCGACCCTCTCTCCCAGATGAGCGTGCTACGGAATGTGGAACTGGTGCTGAAGGATGGGCGCGTGGTGAAGGGGGGCGGCCCCATCCGCTGAGGTTCAGCTTTGACGGGCGAGTCCGGGAGAGTCAGAACGTGGGGTTGCCCCCATCACCAGGCCCACCGGACGTACCTCCGCTCCCGCTGATGGCTCGGATGATCCAGACCCCGGCACCTACCAGGGCACCGGCCACCAGCGCCGTGCGGCCCCGGGAGAACTCCCGCCGGTCCAGTTCCAGGATCTGGGAACGTCCGAATGAAAGGGTATCCCTCCTTCCCTCGAAGACTGTCCCCGTATAGAGGGAGCCCCAGCCCACATCCAGGAAGAGAGTATCGGCGGGCACCCGGAGCACGGTGCCTTCCACCGACCTCAGGGGCACGCCAACCCGCTGGGACAGTTGCGTGGCCGCAGCATCCGCCAGACGCACTCTCACCTCGTCGGTGGGGGCCGGATCCACTCCGATGAGAGGTCGGTAGCTGTAGCATCCCCCCAGAGAAAACCCCAGGGCCAGCAGCAGGAGAAGCGCCGGCCCGACCCGAAAGGCCGGACCGGCGCATACCTCCCGCTGCAAGAAGTGAAAGGTCAGCACGCTCCCAACAGGTGACAGTTGGAGGTGCGTTCCAACTGGGCGATGGGAAATAGGGTCCCGGGCCGGTTGGCCGCTTCGAAGTTCGGGTTCCAGAGAGCGGACTTCGTCCCGAAGCGGTAGTGGTCGCTCAGGCGCCGACCGGTATTGTAGAGGTTGGACATACGGGAATGCTTCAGCAAGTCCATGGCGGCCACCTGACCGGAGTATGGAGTCAGGCTATCCAGCGCCCGCAGGTTGTTGATGTGCATGGTGAAGCCGGCGTCGTCACCCTGCGCCAGTGCAGCTTCCGCCAGGATGAGGTGGAGCTCTCGGGCCGATACCACCGTGAGGGGCCCAAATTGCCGGGCAGCCACAGCCTCCATGATGATGGCGGAGAGCCCCGGCGCAGGGATGTCATCAATGGGATCCATCAGGGTGATGCTCGCCACCCGCTTGTCATCCTCGGTGGCCTGGACGTAGGTGTTCGAAGGCCTCAGCTCCAGACGCTCGTTCACCCAGGCACCCCAATTGTTGTCTACGGTGTTGGCGCTGTAGGTGAAGCGGAACATCCAGTCACCCGTCACCAGGGCCAGGGCGGCCTGGGCATCGGCGTTCGCCCCCCCGTCATTTACCAGGGGGTTGGCTGGGGTGGAACCGGCAGGGGTGATCTTTCCCCTCACCCCCTTGGCATGCTTCGTCCTGGCACGCTGGGCCAGGATGGTGGCCTGAAGCGCCGAGTTGCCCGTGGCCTGGGCTATGGCCAGAGCTCCATCCAGATTGGCCACGGCTTGATCGTAGAGTCCCAGCATGCCCGCTTCACCGATGGGTGGGTTGGTTTCGGTGCGGTTGGAGAACACGAAGTCCTCCCAGAGGTCGGCAATCTGGGTGTACATGATGGCAGAGTAGAGCCGAGCCCGGGCCAGGTTCGTCCGGTTGGTCAGGCTCCCGGCCTGGTCATGCCCCTCCAGAATCCTCACAGCCTCATCCGCCATCCAGCGACCCTCGGTGATGAAGGGCCAGGCAGCGTCGGAGAACTCGTTGGCCGGGTCCCGAAGGTCGCCGGACTGGAGCTGGATCCAGGCGTCTCTCGAGCCCGTGAACACCACTTCGTCACCAGCCGCTGCCGCCAGCAGGGCGATCTGGCCGTAACCACGGGAAACGGTAGACAATGCCCCGTTGGCCAGGGCCCCCGCTGCCGCAGGTGAGAGGAGGTCTTCCTGCACCAGCTGGTTGGGGTTCTCCACCTCCAGAAGGTCGTCGCAGGCGCTGAGGGTGAGGACACCCACCATGGCCAGTGCGGCCATGGTGGTCCGTCCCCCTCGGAGTCGGGCACCGAGGAACGCTCCCCGGAGCCGTGTGCCGTTCATTCGAGTCATGGTATCCTCGCTCGAGTCAGAAGGTCTACGGATCAGGGCGCGCATCAGAAGCCTGCCCGGACGGTGAAGGCCAGGCGGCGGGGGATGGGGACTCCCCACCCAACCGTACCGTCCTGGAAGTTGTCATCCAGCCCACCGCCGCCACCCCGGGACGCCACACTCAACTCCGGGTCGGTGCCGGGGAACTTCGTCCAGAGGGCCAGATTCCGGCCTGCCACGGTGAGGGAGAGGCTGCTGGCCCCCACGCGACCAGCCAACTCCGGCGACGCCCGGTAGGTGAGACTCACCTCTCGCAGCCTGAGCCAGTCCGCTTCGTGGATCTCGTTCAGGCCGTCGTACGGTGAGAGGGCCTGGAGTTCCCTTACCCACTTCTCCGCCGCCTGCACCCTCTGCTCCGGCGTGCTGGCGGGGTTCAGCAGGGTGGCTTCCACCTCCGCCGCCTCCCGGATATTCCGACCGATGAGGGAGTGGGAGCGCCGGAAGGCGCCGTCCAGGTCGTGGATGTGGAAGTTCCCCGCCCGATACTCGAACATGGTGCGGAGGGAGAAGTTCTGGTAGATGGTCATGTCACTCCCGAAGGCTCCCTGCCAGTCCGGGACGGGCTTACCAAGGAAGTTCTGGAGCATTTCGGGGGTCCCGCAATTCAGCACGAACGGCTGGAGCACGGTGGGATTCCGCGGCTGGGAGAGATATGCCGTGAGTTCCGACCTGGACAGAGGCTGACAGTTCCCCAGGTGGAGGGGGATCTCCGCGCTGTTGTCCAGGATGGGTCCGAAAAAGGCCCCGGGAGCATGGCCCTCCATGGTGAACTGCCGGTAGCGGGGATACGATCCGCCCACCTTCAGGGGTGGCGCTCCCCCCAGATCTGTTATCTCCTGCCTCAGGAAGGAAGCGTTCCCGAAGAAGTTCGCCGAGAAGTTGGGTCGGCTGACGGCCACCAGGTTCAGCCCCACCTCAGTTCCCCACGCCGTCATCTCACCAATGTTGTCCAGCTGCCGGAAGCGGAAGCCGCCGGAGGGTGCGAACTGCCGATCTACCAGCACGTCCTCGGTGGTGCGGTTCCAGTAAGTGAATTCTATGGAGGTCCGATCCTGGAAGAACCCTACCTCAGCGCCCACTTCCCACTCGGTGGTGATCTCGGGCTGCAGATCCGGGTTGCCCAGATTGGACGGCGCCACTCCCGGCCCCTCGGACGAAGCCAGGGGAGCGAAGGTGGTGAACTGGTCGAAGGCCCCGGGCTGCAAACCGGATTTCCCCCAGGACGTCCGGAAACGGAGGGTGGAAACCAGGTCGCTGTTCCATCCGGGGAGCTGGCTGGCAATCACCGACAGGCCAGCCTTGGGATAGAGGGCTGCACCTGCGCTCTCACCGAAGGCGGAGTGTTTGTCGTAACGACCTCCCAGGGTGAGGAAAGCATAGTCCCGATACCCCAGCTGCGTCTGTGCCAGCAACCCTACGTTGGCCTCCTCCAGGAAGCCCTCGAAGATGGTCTGAAGGGCACCTGCGCTGGCCACGTCCAGCCCTGGGCCGGCGAACTCGTTCCCGGTGCCGGACTGCTGCTTGGTCTGGGTGAGGAAGCCCTGGCCGCCCACCAGGAAGTCAGCCGTGAGGCTCTGTCCCAACGTGGTGCTGTAATTGGCCTTCACGTCCAGGGTCACTTCCCGATGGTTCCGGTCGGCGGCCACCCGCTGCCCGGTGATGTTCGAACCCGTAAACTGATCCACGTTCCAGCCGAAGGGAAGGACCCGGGCCGCCCGCTGGTTCACGAAGTCAATGCCCATGGTGGCGTCCACGGTGAGGTTGGAGCTGGCTTGGTAAACGGCCGTGAATGCCCCCCCGTAACGCTGCACATCCTGTGTGGTGCGCCGGAGGTAGTTCTCCCGGGTGGTGGCGAAGGCCGGCGAGCCGAAGAGGTTTGAGGCGGTCGCCTTCTCCGGCCTGCTGTTCACCAGGCTGGAGACCACGCCGAAGATGTTGTTGTTGTTGTCGGGGGTCTCGTGAAAGGCCTCCGTGTAGGCGGTGGAGACCCGGATCCGGAGATCCTCCGTGGGGAAGAGCTCCATGTTGGCGTTGAAATTCATGCGGCGGTTTTCGTCGTTGGCCACCTGGAACCCTTCGGGCTCGAAGGCCGAGCCATCATAGGGCCCGTCCTCGTCGTGAATTCGGCCCGACAGGTAATAGGTCACGGCCGACGTTCCACCCGTTACAGAGGCGGAGTAGGTCTGGGCATGCCCCCGGTTATTCCCGAACAGATCGGGGAAGAGATCCACCTCGAAGACCTCGTACGGCTGTACACTCAGGCCGTAGCGCTCCTGGATTCCCGACACCCCCACATCCCTTCCCGACGCACTCTGTCCGGTGACGAAGCCCGCATGGGTCTTCAATCGATCCAGGGGGTAGGCCGTGAAGCCCTGCTCGATGCTTACATCGTAACGAGGAGCGCCACTCTGACCCCGCTTGGTGAAGATCTGGATGACCCCGTTGGAGGCCTGAGTCCCGTAGAGAGTGGCGGCGGCCGCACCTTTGAGGATCTCGATGCGTTCGATGGATTCCGGATTGATGTCGTCCAGGCGCGAAGGGGCACCACCTCCTCCCGCCCCCACGTTGGGCCCGAAGCCACCACGGCTGTCTACCCGAACTCCATCCACGTAGATGACGGGTTCATTGGACTGGGAGAGTGACGACGAGCCCCGGATCCGGATCTTGGCTCCCTCGCCGGCGATCCCACCCGAGACCAGTCCCATCACTCCAGGCTCACGACCCGTGAGGATCTCGGAGATGTTGGAGACGGGCGCCTCGTCCAACTGAGCCATATCCACCGTGGCGATGGTGTTCCCAAGCCGCCGTCGCTCAGTAGCGACACCGGCGCCCGTAACCACGATCTGGTCCAGGGCAATGGCCGTCTGGCGAAGCTCGAAGCTGGCCGTGGTGGTCTGGTCCGCCGTGATGGTGATCTGCTGGTTCTGCGCTCCGTAGCCCACCAACTCCACCCGGAGGGTGTGCGCCCCCGCGGGTGCGTTGGTGATGAGGAAGCGACCTGAGGAGTTGGTCAGGGAACCCACGGTGGTGCCGGCGAGGTAGACCTGGGCCCCTGCCAGCCCTCGGGTCGTACCGGCATCGATGACTTCTCCAGTAATGGTACCCAACGCCTGCGCCTGCACCTCCCCGTGGGGCACGAGGAAGGCCAAGCTCAGCGCCAGACACGCTGCCCCCAACGATCGAATTCTCATGAGTACGCTCTCCATGGTGGGACGGATCACGGATATCGGCATTCGTCCGATATCGAATGGGACACTTGTTGCGTGTTCATGACCTGTTTGTCAACAACTGTCGTTTTCGTCACCCTCTTTCAAACGCCGCTGAAACCCGCCCACTTCCCTCCCGTTGGCCCTTTGTCCCGCTGTGGGGTATGGTCTTGCCACACCTCTCTCACCCACCGTCCGCAGCCATGGCTCTTTCACCGCTGTCGCTCCCGCCCCTCCGGCGGAGCCCCTTCCTTCCAGGCTGGCTTGTTTTTCCGTGCCTGCTCGGTCCAATCCTGGTTTCGGCATTTCTTCTGGTGGGCTGCTCCCACCTCCTGGAGGCCGACGACAGTGGCGAAGAACAGGCGAGCGGGCTTCCGGAAGGCCCGGATCCGGTGGGGGAACTTCTGATGGTGCCGCCGTTGGACTCCACCACCCAGGAGTCGCTCCTCGTCTTGGTGGACTCTGTGCGTGAAGCTTTCGGCCAGGAGCAGTGGAGCGCGGCGCTGGATGGCTATCGGCGGTTGGGTGCAGCGGCACCGGTTCTGGCAGACTGGCTCCCCGTGCTTCAAGGCGAAGCCCTGGCACACGCAGGGGACCCGGCAGGGGTGCAAGAGAGCCTGGGAACGCACGTTCCTGCGGTGGCGACGGAGGGTACCGGAGAGTCGTGGGCACTCCACCCCAACCCCGTCACCCGGAAGTGGGGGTGGAAACTGACGGTGGATGCCCTGGACCGGTCTGGCCAGGAAACCCTGGCGGCTGAAGCCGCCATGAGGGCCACTGACGAACTCCAATCACCGGTGGATCAAGCTGAGGCGTGGCTGGAGGCGGCCCGCCTTTGGGATACCCAGGAGAATGAGTACCAGGCCCGACTGGCGCTCCTCCAGGTGCTCACCGTGGCGCCCGCTTCACCCTGGGCGACACGGGCTCTCAACCTCCTGCCTTCGGTGGAGGAACTTCCGGCCGGATGGGAGGGCCAACTCCTTCGGGCAGCTCGCGCCACCCGCAATCACGCCAGATTGGTGGAATTGCTGCCCCGTGCCATTGCCCTTGCAGACGCCCGGTCTCCGGGAGAGCCCATTTCTCCGGCTCCCCAGGCCGTAGACCTGAGGTTGGAATTGGGCGAAGCCCTCCTGGCCACCGGTGCCGCCGGCAAGGCCCTGGAATGGTTGGCCCCTCTGGGCGATACCCCGGTAGAGGTCGAGTTGCTGCGAGGTCAGGCCCAGGTGGCCCAGGGCCATATCCGGGAGGGAGCCGCCACCCTTCTGCGGGTGGCGGCGCTGAATACCCACCGTCCGGATATTGCAGGGCGGGCCCTCATGGACGTGGCGGCGTTGGATGCAGAGAGAGGCGACCAATCCAGGGCCACCCAGGGGTTCCAGCAGGCATATGCTCTGGGCTTCCACGATCCCGAGGCCGAAGTCACAGCGGTGAGAACGGGGGCACGGCACTATCTGCTGGGTGAACTGGACCCCGCATCCTCACTCTTCGCCACCGTGGCCCGGGATCATCCCCGATCTGCCTCCCGCCAACTGGGCGCCTTCTGGGCGGCCCTGGTGCTTGAGGCAGACGGGAAGCCAGGGGAGGCCATGACATACCTCCGCCAGGCCCATGACTCAGACCCGTTATCCTATTACGGGCTTCTGGCAGGAGAGCGCCTGGGCGAGGCAGTCCTTCCCACGTCCCTACCGTTGGGCCCAGAGCCGCGATCCGATCTGGAGCCCCTGCTTTCCAACGCCCTCTTTCGGCTCCGGGTGCATCAGCGAGTGCCCACGCCGGGTTCCCTGGCCTTCGAACTGGAGCGCCTGGAGACCTTCTTCACCTCCCTCCCAGGGGGCGATTACGCCTGGGCGGAAGCGCTGATCCAGGGAGGGTTCCCTCTTCAAGGCGTGGTGCTGGGGAGAGCCATCCACAGTCGGGAGGGAAGCTGGAATCTACGGCTCCTCCGCATCGTGCACCCTTTCCCCCATCGCGAAATCATCGTCAGGGAGGCGCGGGCCCGGGGCCTGGACCCGTTCCTGGTGGCAGGGCTCATCCGACAGGAATCCCTGTTCCATGCTTCCATACGAAGCTCGGCCGGCGCAGTGGGCCTCATGCAGATCATGCCGGCCACCGGCGCCCAAGTGGCCCGTGGTATGGGCATGTCGGGGTTCACGGCAGCCCGACTTGAGGAGCCTGAGGTGAACATCCCCATAGGCACCCGCTTCCTGTCAGACCTCCTGCGGCGATTCGATGGTCAGGTCACCGATGCTCTGGCTGCCTATAATGCCGGGCCCACTCGAGCGCGAAACTGGAGGCGAATGGATGAGTATCGGAACCTCGACGTGTTCCACGAACACATCCCCTTCAGGGAGACCCGGCACTACGTGAAGGTGGTGCAACAATATTCTCGGGTGTACGCCGCGCTCTACGGTTGCCCGAACTTCACTCCATGCCTGGGCCAGACTTACGCCGCCCTCACCAGCGCCACTCGCCTCCCCTCTCCAGCGGATCGCGCAACCCCAGTTCGGTAAGGACTTCCCCTATGCGAACCTCTTGCCAATGGGCCATGGGAAACGAATCCACATTGGCCAGAGTCCACAGCAGAGCCGCAGCGGTAACCCCCGAACGACCGATCCCCGGCTCATCGATATGGTCCCGGACATCGTCTGCCGTGTGACCCACGCCCGCAGCGGAAGGGGGATTGCGGCTCTGGATGCTGACGATGGGAACCCCCTGGAGCAGGAAGGGCTGGTGATCGGAGTACAGACCCCCGCCACTGGAGATTTCCTCTTCCAGAGGGATTCCTCCGGCCGAGACGGAAGCCGCCACAGATCTGAGGAAGTCCCGAACCTCAGGCCGTCCCATGGCCCCCAGGCCGGTGGGATCACCCACCACATCCAGATTCAAGACGGCCCGCACCTGGGCCATGTCACCTGACTCCTGGAGGCGTCGGGCGTAGTCCCGAGAGCCATAGAGCCCTAATTCCTCACCCATCCAGAGGGCGAAGCGGATAGTCCGGCGGGGACGTTGGCCCGTACGGGCCACGTGCTCCGCAAGGAGACGGGCCGCTTCCAGCACAGCCAGACTCCCGGATCCGTTGTCCAGGGCTCCCGTGGCCAGATCCCACGAATCCAGGTGTCCTCCCACAAGGATCACTTCGTCGGTCTCACCGGTGATCTCACCCAATACGTTGCCGGCTTCGGTGCGCTCCATCCAGTTCTCCACCTCCAGCTCGATGCTCACCGGATCTCCCCCGGCCAACCAATCTCTCAACTGCGTCCCGGAGGCGTTGTCCACGGCAACAGCGGGAATGGAGGTCTCCTCATCGCCAATGGTGGCCACCCCGACTGGAATGAGGGGGCCCGCACGTTCGTTCATCTGGATGAAGCCCACAGCCCCGGCCCGAGTCGCCAGGGTCACCTTCTCCGTGCGATGAACCGACCGACCATAGTCTGGAGGGGAGGTCACGCTCACCAGGACGATGGACCCCCTCACTTGCTCCCCCAGCGCCGCGATCTCTTCCGCCGTACCGAATCCTGCGTCAAGGAGCCCGGCCTCCACCCTATAGCTTCCCACGTGGCCCAGGGAGAGAACCGGGAAGGTCACGGGGTTCGGGCTCCGGGGCGTGAAGGCTTGAAGTGAGGCACTTTGACGATCCCACCCCAGGAGGGGGAACGGATCCAGTCCGGCATTCTCCAGCCCATAAGTCCGAAAGCGGTCCAGGGCAAACGCCTGAGCCTGCTCCCCAGACTCCAGGGCCGAGATCCTGGGACCGATGCTGTCCAGAAGGATGTCGGCATTGGCCTCCACCTGCGAAGTGCCCAGGCCGGCAGTCACCAGACCCTGGACAGATTCCAGAAGAGCGGCCGGGGCCGCCGGTGCCTGGACTTCCGGGTCTCCTTCACCGCTGCCTGCGTCGGGCACGTCACCACCTCCACACCCTGAAAGGGCGGCCGTGAATGCGACGGAAAAGAGGACGGCCAAGGGGTGGAATGCGCGCATGAAAGTCTCCGGAATGAGGTAGGTCTCGCCCCCACCTTGCGACAGAAGGGGTGTGGTTGTCCAGAGGGTTGACGCTCCGTCCCTCCCTTCGCAGGGAGCAAGAAGGAAAGGAGCCCGCCTCCCCTACTGGGAAGACGGGCCCCCGGAACTCAGCCATCCGCGTCCCTTCAGTAGGCGATCCAGAACGTGGGTTCAAAGCCCGCCGCCGCCCTGGTGAGTTTGCACCAGGCACTGTCCAGGGTCCGACCCGACCCGTCGATGGCCACCAGATCTGTGCCCCGGACATCGGAGGTCCCATGGAGGAACCTCGCCGTGCCGGATTGGGCGATGGGATCGTCGTACGCATACCAGAGGCTGGCCTTCCAGCGGCCCTCACCCCGGTAGATCACCTCGCCCGTGGTGCCGTCGTCCCGGATGTGGCGTACCCGCAGCTGGAGGTTGGCAGCCTGTTGGTTCGCGCTCACCCGGAACGTTCCGTCGGGGAACGCGACGCGGAAGTTACCCCTCCCCACTTCCAGCGAGGGCCGGACCTCGCAGACATCGATGGCCCCGCTGGTGGCGTTCCAGGCCGCGAAGAAGAATCGGGTCAGCAAAGGCGATCCACCGTCGTCGGTGATATCCTCGAAAAACACCGGGGCAGTCTCACTGGCGTTCCCGTTACCCCCCTTCTTTTCCGAGAGTTGGGTGGGGAATTCGTCGGCCTGGGGCACGGAGGGGGAGGAACCGTCCGAGCAGGCCGCCAGGAGGAGGGTTGCGAAGCAGAAGGCACCTGCTCGCATGGGAAGGGAATGGTGGATCATGGGTTGCCTTGAGCGGATGGAAAGTCAGAGGGAGGCCAAATCCAGCCCTGGAGTTCAACTCGGACCTGGGCAAGATAGATCTTCCTTTCCCAAGTGTAACCTCAACTCCGGGGAATCGACAATCCTTTTTTAAGTCAGCCGTCCCCTGCGGGAGTGCCCCTCTCACCGGGGTGATTTGTGAGTTCCTCCAACGCCACGGTGAGTTCGGCCAACCCCATGGGCTTTTCCAGGAAGCGGTGGCGGAGTCCTGGTGCTCCCGGCCACCCCACTTCCCCATGGACGTACCCCGACATATAGAGCACCGGCAGGCGCAATCCAGATTCCTCCAACTGCTCCACCAGCGTAAATCCGCTCATGCCCGGCATGATGAGGTCCGTCACGATAATATCGAAGGGAGGAGAGGCTTCCAGGGCCAGCGTGAGGGCCTTGGTGGGGTCGGAGGCGGAGTAGACCATATACCCCAGGCGCTTGAGCAACCTCCCTACGCCATGGAGGGTCCCGGGGTCGTCGTCCACCAGAAGAACCCGGGTGGGGCCAGTTGACTCTTCTTTCCCTCCTGGACGCCGGGTAGGCGTCATGGCCGCCGGTAGGCCCGAAGCATGGCCCGCTGCGGGGCCGGAGGATTGGCCGGGAGTGCCTCCCTCGGACTGCCCCTGCGCCACCACGACCCGATCTCGCCCTTCGGCCTTGGCCCGGTAGAGAGCGCTGTCGGCCGCCGCCACCAGAACGTCGGATCCCCCCATCCCCTTCTGGTATCCCGCCACCCCGGCACTCACTGTTACCCGCCCCCACGCGAAAGGCGTATCCCGCAATGCCTCGAGAGCACGCTCCACCACCACCTTGGCGTCGAGGGGAGCGGACGCCGGGAGGATGAGAAGGAACTCCTCACCCCCCCAGCGGACGGCCAGATCCATTCGGCGAATCCCGTCCTTGAGGATCTCGGCGAAGCTCTGGATGACGAGATCGCCCTGCGCGTGCCCATAGCTATCGTTCACCTCCTTGAACCGGTCCAGATCGAAGAGAACCGCCGACAGGGACATACCTCGCTCCGCTGCCGCGCACTGGGTGTCCAGGATGAGTTCGGCATGCCGGCGATTCGCCAACCCCGTCAGGGGATCGGTGAGAGCCATGGACTCGGCCGCCCTTCGTTCCCGATGCAAGAGTTCGACCATCCACCCCACGCCCAGACAGATGGCGATGAGGACCGTTACCACGCCCAGGAGAACCCCCCAGTTGGGGGCACCCCGACCGGTGATCACCACCACGGCGTGGGTCATGGAAAGCGCGGCCATACCAGTAGCCAGGCCCACGGACGCCCCACCCCATCCTCGGTAGTAGGTGAGGAGAAAGGCGGGAACCAGTGCGGTGAGCCAGATGAGAGGGCCCGAATCCTCCAACACCTGGCCGGGGAAAAGGAACGCAGCGGCCACCGGAATCGCCAGAGCACCCAACGAGAGGATGAGGGCCCTCAAGGGGAGGGCTCTTTCTTCCATGTGGTTCCATTCCGCTTGGTTCATGGGCACTCCCTATGGATGGACGCAACCCCACAACATGCCTGCCCCGTGGCGTGGAGAAAAGGCACGGGATCCATAACTTGACAGAGAGGGGCTTCGGGGCTGCATTGTGCGAGTTGTCCATGCATCCACTCCAGGAGGCTCCGTGTTCATGTCCACTTCCCCGTCCCGCCCCGTCTCCAGGATGAGAACGGTCTCGCCTCTCACTCTGGTCCTGATCCTTATCGCGCTCCCTTTCCTTGTGGGGGCCTGCGCTTCCACCGGGGGTTCAGGCACCTCCCGCTCCAGCACGTTCATCTCCACTGAAGAGATCGATGCGCGTCCCGGTCTGCAGACAGCCTACGAGGTCATTGAACAGCTTCGGCCCAACTGGCTGCGTACCCGGGGCAGCGTGAGCCTTCAGGCGCCGGCCGAAGCCAGCTATCCCATCATCTTCATGAACGGCCGCCGCCTGGGTGACATGAACATGCTTCGATCCATCCCCATCAGCGACGTAGGCTCCGCCCGCTTCATGAGCGCCAGAGAGGCCACTACCCTTCATGGCACCGGGTATCCGGCGGGAATCATCGACATCAGCACCCGTCGGGACTAGGCGCGTGTCCGGGTAATGGGGCGAGCCGCGTTACGAGCTCCAGGGAGGTGGCGTTGATCATGGGCGGGAATTGGATCCGGGTTCTCACGGAAAGCCTGGGATGACGCCATTCCTCCTTCTGGGGTGCTTCCTGGCCATGGCACTCCTGGGGGTGGACCGAAGCCAGGTGGCTCTGCTCCTTGTGCCGTGGAGCGTGGCCTTCGTCATCCTCCTGGCCTCCTTCCGGAAGGGGGCACCGGGTTCCGCCGCCATCTTCCTCTGGGCGGCTGCGTTCCGGGCGATTCTCCTCCTCACCACCCCGGACCTCTCGGACGATCACTTTCGCTACCTCTGGGATGGGCTCATCTCCCTCCAGGGAGTGAGTCCCTATGCCCTCACTCCCCTGGAGGCGGCTGCACAGGGCCTGGGTAGCCCGATCCTCCTCCCCCTCCTGAACTCACCCGAATATCACTCGGTCTACCCGCCACTCTCACAACTCCTTTTCCTGCTCCCCGCCTGGTCCCTGTCCTTCTGGGGATGGGAGGGTGCCTTTCGCCTGTGGCGTTTTCTCCTGGTGGGGGTTGAACTCATGGGGCTGGCCTTCCTCCTGAGAGCCTCTGCCCGGGACCAGGGCAAAACAGAAGGAGTCGGTCCGCGATCCTGGAGCCCCCGGAGCCGACTGGCGGTGCTGTACGCCTGGAACCCCCTGGTGGTGTTGGCCACGGCCGGCAGCGGACACACGGAAGCCCTGCTGGTGCCTGGCCTGGCCATGCTGGCACTGGGCGTCATGCGGGACACCCGGAGTTGGGCGTGGGCGGGGCTGGCAATGGCGGGGATGGTGAAGCTCATCCCCTTCGTATTGGCACCTTTCCTCCTGCGCTGGAGCATCTCCCGGAGCCCGGGTTGGTGGAAGGCTCCGCTCTGGGCCGCCGCTGGGTGTGGAGCCCTGACCGTCGCCTTCTGGACGCCGGGAGCGCTGAGAAACCTCCAGGATTCTCTGAACCTCTACGTCCAACTCTTTGAGTACAACGCCGGGCTGTACTTCCTGCTGAAAGATGCAGCCTTGAGCCTGACGGGACAGGATCAGGGGAAGCTCCTGGGGCCGCTCCTTCGGGCAGCTTTCCTCCTGGGGGTTTTGGTCATCACCGTTCGACATCCGGTGACTTCGGGATCCGCCTGGCTGAGGGGCGCCGTAGCGGTGTTCAGCCTGTACCTGGTCACCGCCACTACGGTACACCCCTGGTACCTCCTCTGGCTTCTCCCCCTCCTTCCGTTGGCACCCCTCCTCTCCGGAGCCTGGCTCTGGGCCAGTTGGGCCGCCCTTCCCACCTACTTGAGCTACCAGGGGGTGGATCATGGGACCCTGACGGCCCTGTTCTGGGGGGGATGGGGAGCCTTCGCCGGTGGGGCGGTGGTGGGAACGAGTTGGCCCCGGCTGCTCCGATGGTCCGGGGTGCGCAAGGCCCGAAAGCTGTCGCCCTACCTGGGATCCGGCAGCATCCTGGATGTGGGTTCGGGGGAAGGATGGGTGGGAGAGGCGCTGGCCCAACGCCCCGGTCCACCTTCGCCAGGAAGCCACCGCGTGGTGCTTTCGGATCGGTACGTCTTCAATCAGGCGACCCTCCCCTTTGTGCAGGCCGACGGGGCCCACCTTCCCTTCCCTGACGGAGGGTTCGATGCAGTGATTCTCTCCCTCACCCTGCACCATATGGCCCAGCCCAGGGCAGCGCTGGCCGAGTCCCGTCGGGTGGCACGCACCCGGATCCTGGTAACGGAGTCCTGCTACCGAAGCGCTCCCGGGCGCCGGGTGGTGCTGTTTCTGGACGGCCTGGTGAACCGCTTCCGCGGCGGCGGCTCCTTCCTGGACGCAGAGCCCGTTCACCTTCGTCCCGCTGAAGAGTGGGAAGCCCTGTTTCAGCAAGCCCACCTCCGCATCGTACGGCGGGTGGAGTTGAACCGGTGGGTGCACCATTGGGTGCTCTGGGAGCTGGCTCCGGGAGACGTCAGGGAATCAGCGGTGGAACCTCCAGATGGCGGGAAAACCAATCCAGCATCTCCGCCAGGGCATCCATGACGGATTCCCGGGCCACATACCCGTGGCCCTCGTGGGGATACATCACCAGGCGGGCCGTCCCACCCAGCCCCTTCAGGGCCTGAAACAGGCGTTCCGACTGCAGGGGGAAGGTCCCTGAGTTGGGGTCGGCCATCCCGTGGATGAGGAGAACCGGCGTCTGGATCTTATGGGCATGCATGAACGGCGACACGTTGAAGTAGAGCTCCGGGTCGTCCCAGTAGGTCCGCCGCTCGTACTGGAATCCGAAGGGCGTGAGGGTCCGGTTGTACGCTCCGCTCCGGGCCAGGCCCACCTGGAAGAGATCGGAATGCGCCAGGAGGTTGGCCGTCATGAAGGCGCCGTAGCTGTGGCCGCCCACCCCCATGAGTCTCCGCTCGCTCACCCCCCGGGTCTCCAGTGCATCAACGGCGGCCTGGGCGTTGTCCACCAATTGCTGAACGAAGGTGTCGTTGGCTTCAGCCGCCCCCAGGATGGGCATGGCCGCCGCATCCAGCACCCCGTACCCCTCCAGCAGGAAATAGAGATGGGAGGCGTTCTTGGGGAGGGTGGTGTAGCGATGCATGGACCCCCTCACCTGACCGGCCGCCGACGGATCGGCGAACTCCCTGGGGTAGGCCCACACCAGTACGGGGATCCGACTCCCCTCCTGGTATCCCGCCGGCAGATAGAGATCTCCTGAGAGGGGCACCCCATCAGCGCGGACGTACTCCAGCCGCTCCTTCCGGATGCCCTCCAGGCCGGGCGACGGATCCGGAAAGCTCGTCACCTGTCGCCGAGCGTCGGAGCCAGGCTCCACCAGATGGTAGTCAGGCGGTTGGGTCTGGGACTCCCTGCGGGTGAGCAGCCGCAGGGGAGAAGTGGACACCACTGCCACCACCGGTTCATAGCTTCCCACCGCCGTCTGGAAAAGCCGCTCTGTCTGCCCGGTGCGGAGGTCCATGCGGTCCAGGAAGGGGAGATCGCCGTCGGGGGAACCACCGGGGCCCGTGAGTAAGATCCACGGGCCATCCCGGAGGAGGAGAGGGTATCCCGTCTCCCCGCTCTCCGTTACGGGCGTCCCTGGGTGGCCGTACCAGTCGTCGGCACTCCGGTCCATGAGGAGGTACGGGGCGTCACCCGGGTCGTTGACGTCCACCCGCCACACCCGGGCCCTCCGGGTGGGCCAGTCGTACTCCGGCACCAGAGCCCACCCATCCTCCCCACTCCACAGGATCCCGTGCCCGGTGCCGAAACCCCCGCCACCGGCCCGATACCCCGTTCGCATGAGTTCCCGCGGCTCGCCGGTAAAGGGTGCGTCCAGCAGGAGAACCCGATCCCGATGGGACTCGTCGCGTCGGGCATCCCCTCCGTCCAGGGCCTCCAGATAGGCCAGGGTGGCGGGAGCGTCATGGCGCCACGAGAATCCCCGGAAGCCGGCCCTGGCAAATCCCAGATGCTCGGGTCCGCTCTCATCCAGGGGCATGGAGGCCACGGGAATGCGCTGCTCTCCACTCCGGTCCAACACCTCTACCTGCCGGGGGAAGCGTGCATCGGGCACCCGGTACGAGTAGGGCCGCACCACCCGCACGGCCAGGAACCACTCCCCGTTGGGAGACGGCTGAAAGACGTCGTAAACGCCTGCGGCGGCGGCGGGGATGCGAGGGTCGCCGTTGGCGGGTATCCGGGTGGGCACCGACGTCATGAAGTGATCGTAGAGTGCCTCGTCATGGCTATCCTCCAGCAGGTCCTGGTAGGTCCAGGCGGGAGCCTCCTCGCCGGTGGTCTCCTGAACCACGGGTCCAGGGGGGGCCAATGGACGTTCCGGGGGAGCCCCCTGATCCGGCGGAACCAGATGGCAGAGGAGTTCATGGCCCCCGGGCATCCAGCTGCACGGAGCCCCCCGCACCGCATTCAGGATGGGCCCCGAAAGGGGACGAGCCTCGCCGGTGGCCGCTTCTCCCACCCAGAGCTCCACCCCGGCATCCGTCACCCTGGGCACGGCGAACCGATCCCCTGAGGGAGACCAGATGGGGGTTCCGTACCCCCCCTCCGGCATCTCCACCGGACGCACCGTACCGTCGGCGATCCGGAGCACCGACAAACCCAGAATTCGAGGCGGTGCATGGAGCGACCGGGTGGCGGGATTCACCCTCCATCCGGCCAGGGGTTGCATGGGCTGAGCCAACTGGGTAATTGCCGGCATGGCTGCCTGATGCTCTACCAGCGCCCACTCGCCCCCCGGGGCCACGTTCAGGCCCGGAGTCGGAGGTGCGTCCAACAGTCGTACGATTTCCGGAGGCGGCGTGCGGTACCCGGTCTGGCCCTCCAGATGGTTGCCGCCCCCCATCCCAACCGAAAGGGTCACGGTGAGAGAGAGCAATCGAGTGAGGCGGCAAGCCGTTGACTTCGGCCGAACCTTCGGTCTGGACATGGAGGACTCCCCGTCGGGATGGACTGTGCGCGTTGGAACCAGCCCCATGGGACTTTGCCCGTTGGAACTGCTCCCATCAGTCTACAGTAGAATAGGCCCGTCCGGCCATTGCCATGTCAGGCGCCGCCCTCTCCGGCGCCGTACCCGGCGCCATGTCCGGCCCGTTCCCTGCAAGGATCGATCATCCTCGTCCATCCCCGGAACCGCCATGCCCATCATACACCCTGTCGTCTTCTTCACCGTCCTCTCCGGATTGTTGCTGGGGGGAGCCGTGGAAACCGTATCCCAGGAGCGCCCCGGGGAGCGCGCGGCCACAACCTCCGCTTCAGCGGGGAACCTGACCTTCGAGAACTACCAGTTGGAGAACGGCCTTACGGTGATCCTGGCACCCAACGCCGGGGCCACAGCGTCTGCCGTAAATCTCTGGTACCGGGTGGGAAGCAGGAACGAACGCCCCGGTCGGTCCGGTTTCGCGCATCTCTTCGAGCACCTCATGTTCCAGGGATCCGAAGGGGTACCGGCAGGAGAGCACATGCGTCTGGTGGAGAGGGCAGGGGGAAATCTGAACGCCTCCATCACCGAAGATCGTACAAACTACTACCAGACGGTCCCTCCGGAGCGGGTGAATCTGGCCCTCTGGCTGGAGGCTGACCGGATGCGGTCTCTCCAGATCACGGAAGAGAGCCTCCGGAGAGAAGTGGAGGTGGTGAAAGAGGAGCGCCGGCTCAGGGTAGACAACAGTCCCTACGGGACAACGCAACTCCAAGCGTCGTACTATGCCGCTTATGATTCCGCCTCGTGTTTCCCATACGCCCACTCCGTCATCGGGTCCATGGAAGACCTGAACGCCGCTCAGCTACCGGATGTTCAGGACTTCTTCGATCTCTACTACGCTCCCGCGAACGCCACCCTCACGGTGACGGGCCGATTCGACTCAGGGCAGGTGCGACAGCTCATCCAGGAATACTTCGGTGCCATCCCCATGGGCGATGCCCCCCCGCAGGTGGAGTGTGAGGACCCGTTTCCGCACCTGCCTCACTCCATGGAGCTGGTAGACCCCAACGCCACCCTCCCGGCTTACACCTCGGTATGGGGAGGCGTGGCCGTGTCCCACCCCGACGGTCCTGCCATCACCCTCCTCACGTCGGTGTTGGGCGGGGGTGAGAGTTCCCGGCTCCATCGGCGCCTGGTGCGGGAAACCCAGGTGGCCCAGAGCTACTCACTCACACCCCAACTTCGCCTGGGGCCGGGCCTTGTCCGGTTCTTTGCGGTGGCGAATCAGGGAGTGGAGCCGGAACGTATCGGGGAAGTCCTGGAGGAAGAGGTTCAGCGCGTAAGAGAAGGCGGCATCACGGCCCAGGAGTTGGATCGGGCCCGACGCCGGGTCCTGGCCTCCCGCCTCCGGCAGCGGCAGACCGCCATGGGGCAGGCCGAGGCTCTGCAGTCGGCCAATCACTTTCACGGCTCACCGGAACGGCTGAATGAGGAAGTGGATGTCTTCCAGGCCGTGACCCCTGACGATGTGCAACGCGTGGCCGCAAGCTACCTGGCTCCAGGCAACAAACTGGAGATCATCACGCGCACGGGCGGGGGAGGCGGACAATGAGAATGATCACCTTTCCCCGAATCCCCACTCTCCTCCTGGGGATGACCTGGGCCGCCGGCGCACTGCTGTGTGCGCCTCAGGCCAAGGCCCAGGACGCAGGCACGGTAGACGCCCCCCCACCCCTTACTCCGGTGCCACTGGCCATCCCGCCGTTGGAGGAGTTCCAGCTGGAGAACGGACTCCGGGTGCTCCTGGTGCAGGATTCCGGGCTCCCTCTCGTCACAGCGGCACTCTATGTCCCCGGGGGCAGCGCAGCCGACCCACCCGAACGGTCAGGGCTCGCATCCATGATGGCGTCGACCCTCACCCAGGGTACGCCCCAGCGCACGGCCGAAGAGATCTCGCTGGCCATCGAGGGGGTGGGAGGCACCTTGAATGCCTTCGCCAACCTCGACTTCATGGGGGTTTCCACATCGGTTCTGGCGACCGACCTGGAGTTGGGCGTGGGGCTTCTGGCAGAGGTAGCCCTGCACCCCATCTTCCCGGAAAGTGAGGTGGAACTGGTGCGCACCCGCACCCTGTCCAGCCTCCAGGCAGCTCAGGGTCAGCCCCAGCAGTTGGCCCTGCGACGCTTCCTCCAGGAGGTCTACGGCGACCACCCCTACGGCCGCCGGGCCCAGCCCTCCTCCGTGGAGGCCATTGGCCGGGGTGAGCTCATGGAGTTCCACCGGAGTCTGTTCCGACCCGGCGAAGCGCTTCTGGTTCTGGCTGGAGACGTGACTCGGGAGCGGGTAGAACCCCTGCTGGCAGAGGTGTTCCGGGAGTGGCTGCCGGGTCAGGCGGAGTTGGAGCCGCATCCCCCGCCGACGGTCCACGAAGAGACTGAGCTCCACTTCATCCATCGCCCGGGATCTGTACAGGCCACCGTCTTCATGGGTCATCTGGCCATCCCACCGGATCATCCGGATTACTTCCCCCTGGAGGTGACGAACCGGATCCTGGGAGGAGGGGCGGACTCCCGTCTGTTCCAGATCCTCCGAGAGGAGAAGGGATGGACGTACGGTGCCAACTCCCTCATCACCCGCTATCGGGATCGGGGCTTCTTCGTAGCGGTGACGGAAGTGCGAAACGAGGTGGCAGACAGCTCTGTGGCCGAGATGATCCATCAGCTTCGCCGACTGAGAGCCGAGGAAATTCCAGCCGGGGAGTTCCAGGCCGGCCAGGACTACCTGGCGGGTTCCTTCCCTCTGGGGCTGGAGACCCCCGGCCAGGTGGCATCCCAGTATGCCGAAGCCCGGCTCCTGGATATTCCGGACGAGACGTTCACCGAGTATCCCCAACGGATCCGCGAGGTGACACCCCAGGCTGCCCAAGCTGCCGCCCGCCGGTGGATCCGACCCGAGAGATCCGTCATCGTGGTGGTGGGCGACGCCCCCGCCCTCCTGCCGGGGTTGGAGGCCCTGGAGGGCGTGGACGCCATCCAGGTTGTGGACGTGGACGGCAACCCCCTCTCCCGGGAGGATCTGGCTCCCGCTCCAGCCGGCGAACCGGCGAGTTTTCGGCCCGATCTGCTCACGGCGTCCACCCTCCAGTATCGGCTCATGCTACAGGGGAGTCCGGCGGGCACGGTGACCTATTCCCTGGCCAGGGACGGTGAGGATTGGGTGGGAGAAACCCGCCTTCAGGGAGCTCTGGGTCAGCAGGAGGTGGAGGTGCGCTTCCATGCCGGCACGCTGGCCCCGGTGCGGTCCAGCCAGAATGCGGTCCAGGGGCCCACCACCATCCGGGGTGACTTTCATGTGGCGGAAAATCGGGTGACGGGAACCGCTTCCCTCCCACCCCAGGCGGGAGGCTGCCGGGAGGTGGATGTGGAGCTGCCCGCCGGCGGCCTCCTACCGGGGATGGACGACCTGCTGCTGCCGTCGTTGGAACTGCGGGAGGGAGCGGTATTTGCGGTGGAGGTCCTGGACCTCAGTACCGGAGCTTTCCAGACCCTACGCTATGCGGTGGGCGCGGTGGAACCGGTCACCGTCCCTGCCGGGGCATTCCAGGCGTATCGGGTGGAGGTCACCGGGGGACAGCTTCCCCTCACTCTCCATCTCCGGGAACAGGCGCCCCACATCATGCTTCGGCAGGAGTTCCAGGGGCTTCCCGTCCAGGTGGAGTTGGAGAGCATATCCCAACCCTGACGGCTGGAGACCTCCCCGAGGGCCTCCCGGCAACCCTTCCCCGTGACCCCGTCCTCCCGGGTCGGATCGGGGCCCTGACCTGGGGCTTGGGCGCCACTTTGCTGTCCCCACTCCTCATACCGGTGGGCGTTCATCGACTCCGGAAGGGAGGCCACCGCCTGGCCCTGAACCAACGACTGGCCGGAGGACGATCCCTCCCCCCCCATCCCCGGCGCATCTGGATCCATGGTGCATCCGTGGGAGAGATGCTGGCCCTTTCGCCGGTCCTTTCCCGCTTGGAGGGCGAAGCTTCGGTGGAACTCCAGGTCTCAACCATGACCACGACAGGGGGAGACACCCTTCGCCAGGCCTTCCCCTCCATGGGTCACCGGTACGTGCCGGTTGACCTTCCCTGGCCCGTGGGCCGCGCACTCAGGGGCGTCGATCCCGCCCTGCTGGTGCTTACAGAGTCGGAACTGTGGCCCACGCTGGTGACCTCGGCGGCCCGACGCGTTCCCGTGGTGGTGGTGAATGGCCGGGTTTCGGATGCCACGTTCCAACGAGGACGCGCGTTCCCCCTCAGGGGGTACCACCGCTGGCTTCTCCGCCACCTCACCTTCGTGGGAGCTCGGTCGCAGGAAGACGCCCGTCGGTTCGTGGCTCTTGGACTTTCCCCACAGCGAGTAGCGGTGCTGGGCAACATGAAATTTGATCGGGACCTTCCCGTACCCAACCCCCGGAGCCGGGCCATGCTTCGCCGGGAGTTGGAAGTGGCCCCGGATGCCTGGCTCCTGGTGGGCGGAAGCACCTTCCCGGGTGAAGAGGAAGCCCTCCTCATCGTGTATCGGGAGCTGGTGGCAACGTATCCCCGGTTGCGTCTCCTCCTGGCGCCCCGGCACGTGGAACGGATCCCGGATGTGGAGCGGGCCGCTCGCTCCCTCCGGGTGCCCACCGTCCGGAAGAGCCGCCTGGCCCATGCCGATGAGCCCGAAAGCGCGTTCCATCACGCCACCACTTCACCCCCGCCCGTGATCCTCCTGGATACCGTTGGGGAGCTGGCAACCCTCTACGCCCAGGCCGCCGCGGCCTTCATCGGGCGAAGCCTGGCCGTGGGAGGGGGGCAGAACCCCCTGGAAGCCCTGGCGCAGGGAGTGCCCGTGATCTTCGGACCCCGCATGGAGAACTTCCGCGCGGAGGCCGCCGAGGCCCTGGCCAGGGGTGCAGCGAAGGAGGTGACATCCGCGGCTCACCTCCGCCAGACCATGGAAACGCTGCTGGACCAGCCCGACGAGGCCGTGGCCATGGGCCAGGCGGGGCAAAGCTGGATCCAGCAGAGCCGGGGAGCGGCGGACCGCTACACCGAGCTTCTACTCCGGCTCAGTTCCAGACCGGGTCGGCCAGAAGACGCCGGACCTGGAGATACTCCAGAGGCGCGTACTGATCGGTAAAGGGGCGGCCCAGTCCCTGCACCTCCAACTCCAACGCCGGGTTGCTGGGAAGGAAGCCAGGATCCCGAGCCGCGGCAAACACCAATTCCTGGGCGGTTTCAGGCGGCATGTCCAGGTCGGTCCGGAAGACCCGAACCGCCGGAAACACAGTTTCCAGCGTTGTCACGATGCGGGAGATGAACACCTCGCCAGGACCCTCGAGAGGGGTGGAGAGGGTGAGAAAGTAGACCCCATCGGAGTCCAGCCGCGCCTCCACCGCCTGGAATGCATCGCGGGTCACCAAAGTCCACGGCACGGAGTACAGGTGGTCGTAGGCGTCGCAGATGATGACGTCGTACGTCCCGTCATCCCGGTGGAGGAAGTGCCGGGCATCGTCAATGACCATATTCAGCGCATCGGGAGGCAGGGTCCCGTAGGTGAAGTGATCTCGGGCCACCTGCACCACCCAGGGGTCGATTTCCACCACCGTAATGTCCAGCCGTGGCTGCCAGCGCTTCAGGGCTACGGGGAGGGTGTTGGCCGCTCCGCCCAACTGAAGCACAGACTCCACATCGTCGATGCGATCTGCCAGCAGCCACCCCACGGTGATCTGGTAGCGGTGGGCAGGCTCCCCTGTTTCCAGGATCTCGGCTGAAGAAACCGAACCATTCTGACGAAGTTCCCGAACCGCCACACCTGGATACCACTCGGTGTCCACCACCTGGATGGAGGAGTAGAGGGTCTCGGTGGTATGGACGAAGCCTGCTGTACGGAACGCCGATGCCTGAGCGCCTGCAAAGGGGAGCAGGATGAGGAGAAGGCACACCGCTACGCGGACACGCCGCTGCTCCAACGACGCGGCGAGAGCCCCGAACAGAAAGAAAGACGCAGACACTCCCGCCAGTATCCAGTTCAGGGAGAAGGCTGGGATGAGGAGAAAGCCCGCCGCCAAGGTCCCGATGATGGAACCCCCAGTGGCCCACCCATTCACATCTCCCGAGCGTCGACCCACCTCCGTGAGAGACTCGGTGTCCGTTCGGATGAGAAACGGGGTCACACACCCCATGAGAAAGCTGGGGAGCCCGAAGAAGAGGACAGCCGACGTGAGAGCGCCCCAGAGGAAACCCAGGCGATTCAACGCCGCGTAGGGAAAATCGTACCAGACCACCGGAATGAGGGTCCCGAAACCCGCCAGGATGAAGAGCCAGGAGAGGGGGAAAAGGTCCCGGTCGGCCAGTCGACCGCCCACGCCATTCCCCACCGCCAGACCCGTGAGAACCACAGCGATGATGGCCGTCCAGGGCACAGTGGAAAGCCCGAACACCGGGGCCAGGAGTCGGGCGCCCGCAATCTCCAGAACCAGGATGCCAAAGCCGGAACCGAAGGCCAGGGTGAGAACGGCCAGGGTCTGGCCCCTCCGCCGGTGTCCGCGTACGTGGAGTGCCGTGTCGGTAGCTCCGTCTGTCACCTGTGAGGCTCCTTGGATCCGAGGTTCCACCGCTCCCCTACCCTCCATTGGTAATACTCGGTTCTCACCGTGGGAGAAAGGCAAGCACGAGGCCGCCCCGGGGGTGTATCACCAAAGATGGCATAAAAGCTGCGCTTCGGGGCATTTGCGGATTTGGTCACAACTTTCCGCTGGAACCATCCCGCTCTCCAGCCGGCCTCCGGGCGGCGGGAAGCACCCCTTCCCGTCAGCTTTCTGCCAGAGGTTCCTCCCGGAAGAAGGGCTCCCATGCGCTGTCCGGCGGCCGGGGGGTGAGGAGGCTCACCCCCACGAGGGCGATGAGGGACGACGCCACCGCCGGATAGGTCACCTCTTGGAGAAGCCCGGGTAGGCTGGAGAAGAAGTCCTGTCGGGAAAGGAAGAATGTCCAGAATAGGGTCACCCCGGCCCCGGCCAGGATGGACGACACTGCTCCGGCTGCCGTGGCCCGCTTCCAGAGGAAGGCTGCCAGGAGCGACGGGGTGATCCCCGAACCGTAGACCAGGTAGGCGGTGTAGGCGGCAGCCAGGATGGTGGGGAACTGGTCCACCAGGAGGTAGGCGATGAAGCCCAGCACCAGCACCATGGTCCGGCTGATGAACACCACCCGCCCCTCGGGGGCATGCGGGGCCAGGAAGCGCTGGTAGACATCCCGGGTGAGGTTCGTGGCCGGCACCAGGAGAAAGGAGTCGGCGGTGGAAACGATGATGGCCATCATGGTGGCCACCAACGTCATGCCCACCCAGATGGGCACCCCCCTGAGGGCAATCTCGGGGATCACGTTCTCAGAGAGATTCGCTGCATCATCCGCCAGGCCGCCGGCAAACAGTTCAGGGAGGAGACCCTGACTGGCCGCAACACTTCCGGTGAGCCCCAGAAGAGCCACCGCGCTTTCCAGGAACATCACGCCCACTACCCACACCAGGACGGCCTTCCGGGCTTCACCTCCATCCCGAGCGGAAAAGATGCGCTGATAGACGTTGGCGTCCCCCATGAGGAGGAGCATGGTGGGCACCAGAAAAGACAGGGCGATGAGGGGGCCCGAGGTGGAGGTGGCGCGCTCGTCGGCCCAGTTCCCGAAAAGGCTCCACTTCCCGGCCTCCTCCGCCACCGCCACCACTTCGGGGAACCCCCCCACGGCCATGAGCATGAAGAAGATGGAAACGATGACCCCGAAGATCATGAGGACGCCGTTCACCACGTCGGTATAGACCACCGACACCATCCCGGCCAGCACCGTATAGGTGATGGCGAAGATGGCCGTGATGACGATCCCCGCCTCCACGGAGATGCCCCCTTCGGAGATGATATTGAGAACCCGTCCACCTCCCCTGAACTGGTAGGAGACGATGGTCAGATAGGCGATGACGGTGATGACGGTGGCCAGCACTCCGGCCGTGGTGCCGTATCTCGCTTCGAAGATGTCGGGAACGGTCACCTTCCCGAAATTCCGCACCCGCTTGGCGATGAAGTACACCATCATGATGCCGATCCAGGCACCCCCCGAGTACCAGAGTGCGGCAAAGCCATTCCGGTACCCCAGCCCGGCACCTCCGAATAGGCTCCCGTTCCCGATCCAGGTGGCCAGGAGCGTCCCCACCAGCACATACCAGGGAAGCACCCGCCCCGCCACCATGAAGTCGGCGCTGTCCTTCACCCCCCGTCCTTTGTAGACCCCTACCCCCACCAGGGCCAGGAGGTAAATGAGAATGGCTGCGATGAAGGGGTTGGTGAGGAGCTCAGGGAGGGTGGCATTCATGGTTTGGCGCCTTCCGATGAGGGGCCCCGGTGAAGGATCCGGGGATCAACGAAGGGGCCAATATGGGGGAGGGACGCTGGGGGGGACAGAGCAATACCACCTGAGGAGTGTTTGCGTAAAACCGAGTGTGGCTACATCCCCCTGCTGGTGAGTCTCCGGGTGGGTGCCCCCGGCGGAAGGATCCCGAGAAAGTGCGGACCCCTGGGATCCCGGCTACGACCCAACCAGAACACCGCCTGTTGGACGCCGCTCCCGGACGCCTACCGAGGCTGGAAGGTGATAGGCAGCGCGATCCAAACGGGGACCGTCTCATCACCATTTCTCGCCGGCGTCCATTGGAAGGTCTGAGCCGTACGCAGGGCGGCTTCATCCAGGGCCTGGTGTCCTGAGGATTCGTTCACCTTCGTATCCCGGACCTGTCCCCTTTCGTCGATGAGGAACCAGACTACAACAGTCCCACCTATCCCGGCGTCCCGGAGGAGGGGCGGGTACTCCCGCTCCAGGGACTCGGCGAGTCCCCCCATGTTGGTGATCTCAGGGCGGACGGTGAAGGGAGTGAAGGTGGGTTGCTCGGCCACCTGCGTCCAACTGAAGGCAGGCGCCTGCACCTCCTGGGGTCCCACCGCCTGGGCACCGGGATCCGGAGCGTCACACGCCCACAGGGTGAGAAGGGTGCCCAGTCCCACATATGGGAGGGCTCGAAGGACGGGGTATCGGGGGGTTGGTCGAATCATGGTTCGGATCCTCCGTTCAAGAGTGGAAGGGGGTTCGGCCAGGGCCGGGAGGGGGAGTGGCGAGGGGTGGGACCGCCCGCCCACCTCCAAGAGGAGACGTCCGTAGGCTGCCACCGAGGCCCCGGTACCTCTCAGCACCCGGGCGTCGCAGTCCGCCTCCACCGCCAACCTCAAGCGTCTGAACTGCCACCAGAGGAAAGGACTCCAGGGGATGATGGCGACCAGAGCCAGCCCCATGAACAACATCCGGGTATCGCCGGCCCGCCGATGGGATTCCTCGTGGGCCAGAATCAACCGTCGATCTCCAGGGGGCAGATGGGACACCCACCGGGGTAACACGATCTCGGGCTGGACCAGGCCCACTACAGCAGGCCCGCGATTCTCCGAAAGCAGGACGGGAGTTCCCTCCAAACGAGAGGGAAACCATCCCTGTCGCTCCCCTCGGAGCCGCAGGGCCTGCCGGCACACCATTCCCACCAGCCCCGTGGATCCCAAGAGCCAGATGGCGGCGGCAGCGTAGGTCACCACCGGGGGGAGGGCCTGCCACCACCCGGGCGATACATCCTGGAGCACCAGGCGGAGGGGTTCCAGGGTCATGACACCCACGGGGTCTGGGAGCCCGCCTCCCGCCAAGGCGTTCCATCCTCGCCAGCCCGACCACGCTCCCTGCCAGGCCAAAAGGGGAAGGAGCGTCGATCCCAACAGCGCACCCAGCCATACCCCTCGAACGGGCCATCCCAGGTGGTGGAGACCTCTCTCCAGGAGCAGGGCCGCACCGGTGAGGAGCCCTCCCACCACGAATACCTGCGCCAGGAGAGTCACGATTCCTCCTCCAGGCGCTCATCCAGAAGGGTCCGGAGCTTCTTGAGGGTTTCTTCCGGGACTTCTCGTTCCTGCACCAGTTCCGCCATGAGAAGTTCAGGGGCCCCCTGGAAGAGACCATCCACAAGTCGTTTGAGGGCGCTTTGCCCTGCTGCCTTCCGGGCCACCAGGGTATGGTACCGGTAGGCCCGGCCTTCCTCCTCATGGCCCACATACCCCTTCTCCTCGAGGATCCTGAGGATGGTGAGGACCGTGGTGTACGCCAGGGGGTCCGAGAGGGCTTCCCGCACCTCGGCCACCGTGGAGGCGCCCCTCTCCCAGAGAACGGTCATGATGTCCAGCTCCCGGTCGGTAAAGCGGACGGCATCGGATGAGGACATGGCAGCGCTCCGGTGAGATGGGTGACTTCGCATGCAACGCGATATCTCCGAATGGGGCTGTGTGGATACGGACGAATCGCGTACCTACGTATCTTATAGTTTCAAGATTATACTCCTTTCTGCATTTGTCAACGAAGCTCTTCGTAGCTTATGGTAAGGCACCCACGGCTTTCTTCGCCACCGCCCGCTACTCCCCCTGCCCCTTCCTTCCGGCCCATCCATGTCTTCTGACGCTCCGCGCCCGCCCCTCCACTTCGACACCCTCCAACTCCACGCTGGCCAGGAGACACCGGATCCCACCACCGGAGCCCGGGCGGTGCCCATCTACGCCACCTCCAGCTACGTCTTCGAGAACGCAGACCATGCCCGGGCCCTCTTCGCCGGCGAGGTGGTGGGAAACCAGTACGGCCGCATGCACAACCCCACCGTACAGGCTTTCGTAGATCGGCTCGTGGCGTTGGAGGGAGGTGCAGGAGGGGTGGCGCTGTCTTCGGGCCAGGCAGCCACCACCACCACCCTCTTGGCCCTGGCAGCCCCCGGGAAGCATGTGGTCTTCTCACGGGAGATGTTCGGAGGCACCTATGCCGTGGCCCGAAAGATCCTGGCACCTTGGGGCTGCCACTGGGACGTGGTGGAACAGTCGGTGGAAGGTGTGGAAGCCACCCTCCGGGACGAGACAGTGGCTGTCTGGGTGGAGAATATTGCCAACCCCACCTGCACGGTTCCTGACCTGGCTGCCCTGGCCGCCCTCTGTCAGGAGCGTCGGATTCCCCTGGTGGTAGACAATACCTGGGGGTGTGCGGGATATCTGTGCCGGCCCCTGGAGCTGGGAGCGGACATCGTGGTGCACTCCGCCACCAAGTGGATCGGCGGCCACGGCACCTTCATCGGGGGCGCCATCGTGGATGGAGGCACCTTCGACTGGGCGCACCCCAACTTCCCGGCCTTCTCCCGCCTGGACACCCGGGGTCGAAGTTACCTGAGCCGGGCGGGGAAGTTGGCGTTCCGCCTCCGGGCCCATGACCTGGGTCTCTTCACCATGGGGATGACGCTGTCTCCCCAAAGCGCTTTCCTGGCTCTTCAGGGGCTGGAAACCCTCTCCCTGAGGGTGGAGCGGGAGTGCGCCACGGCCATGGACCTGGCCCGTTGGCTGGAGAACCACCCCGAGGTGGAACGGGTGCACTACCCCGGGCTGGAGAGCCACCCATCCCACGAAGTGGCCAAGCGCACACTCCAGAACGGGTTCGGCGCCGTGCTTTCCTTCGAGACCTCCAGCGAAGAGGCCGCTCGCCGCTTCGTGAACCGGGTGCAGTTGGCCTCACACCTGGCCAACATCGGGGACTCCCGGACCGTGGTCATCCTCCCCTGGTTCACCACCCACGCTTCCATGGAGGTGGTGGAGCGCCGGAGTGCGGGGGTCACGCCGGGGATGGTTCGCCTCAGTGTGGGGTTGGAACATCCGGCCGACCTGAAAGCCGACCTGGACCAGGCGCTGGCCAGGGGCTGAGACGGATCTCCCCATCCAGCTGAGGAGGAAATCATGTCCCTCGGTATCCAAGGCCTCCATCACGTCACCGCCACAGTGTCGGACGCTGCGTCCGACATGGCCTTCTACACCGGTCTGCTGGGCCTTCGGTTGGTGAAGAAGACGGTGAATTTCGATAACCCGGGGGTGTACCATCTCTACTACGGGAACGGGGTGGGGAGCCCTTCCACCCTCATGACCACCTTCCCCTACGCCGGTCAGGGAGTGCGCCCCGGGGTCCGAGGAGCCGGGCAGATCACGGTAACATCGTTCTCCGTTCCTTCCGGGTCACTCCCCTTCTGGAAAGAGCGCCTGGAGTCCCGGAGAGTTCCCTACCGGATGCCTCCTCTTCGTTTCGGTGCAGGCGCCCTGGAGGTGGACGACCCATCCGGCCTCCAGATCGAACTCCGGGAAGCGGGCCATGATGCTCGCCCCCCATGGACCGGGGGCGGAGTCCCGGCGGAAGCGGCTGTCCGAGGCATCCACTCCGTGGCCCTCTCGGTGCGGAAGTCCGAGCCTTCCATCCGGTTCGTCACCGCCCTCCTGGGTGGACGGGTGGTGGACATGGAGGGACACCGAACCCTCATCTCCCTGGGGAAAGGTGGGGCAGGCGCCACCCTGGAAATCCTGGAAGACACGGAGGCCCCGAATGGGGTGAACGGCCTGGGCACCGTGCACCACGTGGCCCTCTCCGTGCCCGATGCCGAGGCCCAGCTCCAGGCCCGGGAGAAGATCGGGATTCTGGTACCCTCCGTGACCCCGGTGCGAGACCGTCAGTACTTCACCTCCATCTACTTCCGGGAGCCAGGGGGGATCCTGTACGAAGTCGCCACCCAGGGTCCTGGCTTCCTGGTGGACGAAAGCCTCGAAACCCTGGGCCAGGCGTTGCAGCTGCCACCGTGGGAGGAGGAGAATCGCAGTGCCATTGAGGCCCGCCTTCCGCCGCTGTCACCGGAGGCGTCGTAGCAGCAGGTCCAAACGGCTGGGCTCGCCTCATTACTCGGACACTAGGAGCGTGTCCGGGTAATGAGGTGCGGCCGCGCGCGGGGGTCTTGCACCTGTGCAGAGTAGGAACGACAACGAGACATAGCAGGGCTACGGCGAGGAGGAGAGACGACCTCTGGACGGTGCAACCCCCCC
>JBBDRI010000018.1:0-44106 GCA_040905545.1 Gemmatimonadota bacterium
CGTTGGCACGCTTCACCGATGCTACGGCATGGCTTTCAGCGCGCCGCCTCGCCCGCCACCGCAAGACCCCGTCCCGGTGGTCCCTGTACTTCTTCAACAGCCTTCTAGCGCCGAGTCCGCCTGATGACGGCCCCTGCTCCAGCCACTGCGGTCATCCTCTCCGCCAACCCCATCCATGACACCGGAGGGGGGCAGAGGAGTGCCCAGATCGCCCTGGAGCTCCTGGAGCGGGATCATGCCGTCTTATTCGTGAGTCACGGCAAGGTGACGGAGACGGTGGACCTGGGCCTCTCGTTCAGTCACCCTCGGCTGGTGGAGACGAGGATAGAGGAGGTGGCAGGACGGAAGGGTTGGGCGGTGCTCCACCCCTTTCTGTCCCATCCCCGGGCTCTGGTTCTCACCCAGATCGCCGTGTCTTCCTGGCTCCCGGTTCTCCGACAGGCCCGCTATCTGGGGGCAGTCTGCGTCTACGATCTCATCGACGAATGGGAATCGGAGTTGGGGTACGGCTGGTATCGACGTGGCATCGAACGTCGGGTGGCGGAGCTGGCTCACGCCCTGGTGGCTACCGCCCCCGCCCTCCAGCAGCGCCTCCAGGAGCGGACCCGGCGCCCGGTGACTCTCCTCCCCAACGCCTTCAATGGACGCCTCTTCTCCGGGGCCAGCACCCACTTACGCCCCCACGACCTCCCACTTGGGCCAGTGGCCCTCTACGTTGGCGCTCTCTGGGGCGGGTGGATGGATTGGGGACTCGTATACCAAGTGGCGCGGGCTTTCCCCCACATATCCTTCGTATTCATCGGCGACCACCGGAATGAAGGAGAGGGACTACCGGAGAACTGCACCTTTCTGGGGCTCAAGGCCCAGTATGAATTACCCGCCTATCTGGCCCATGCTCAGGTGGGGATTCTCCCATGGAAGGACGATGCCGTTACACAGGCCACCAGCCCCTTGAAAGTCTACGAGTACCTGGCTATGGGCCTTCCAGTGGTGGCCCCGGCCCTGGAACCGCTCCGGGACGTTCCCGGCGTGACAGGGTGCTCGGATCCGTCTGGTTTTATCGCCGCCGTGGCCAAAGCGGTGGACACGGGGCCAGCGGCCGCCACCCCGGGGGAGATGGCGTCATTCGCCGAAGAACAGTCGTGGACTCGGAGAGTGGATACCCTACTGGAGTTGGCGCACAGGGCTCGGAAAGAAGTCCTGCCATTGGGCCTGTTGGCCCGCCTCAGAGGGCGCCTGGGCATCTGACTGTGGTCATACAGACAACCGAACGGAGGGCGGTAGCCCCGGCTTGCACCAAACCGAAGCCGATCCTAGCCTTCCCGTCCCGTCTTACTTCCCATCCCGTCCGGGGAGTGACCGGTCGTCGCCCCTCCTCTCGGCCATCCGCCCTGGAACACCCCGTGCTCCCGTCATCTTTCTTTATCCGTTGCATGGGTGCGCTGGCGCTTGCCCTCTTTCCCCTGACGGTGCCGACGATCCAGGCCCAGGCCCATGCCCAGGAAACGGTGGCCTGTTCCGGCCCGCACATCGGACGGATCGTGGTGGACAATGGCGACGTCTTCGCCCCCTCCCGGGCCGATTGGAAACCTGTGCGCTGGGGAATGGCCCTGGGCAACGCACTGCACCTGCGCACCTCAGCCGCGTTCATTCGGAACGAACTCCTCTTCCGGGAGGGGGATTGCCTCGATCCATGGCTCCTCTCGGAATCGCAGCGCCTCCTCGACAGCTATCGATTCCTCCGGGCCGTAAGCGTCACGGTTGAGGAGAATGGAGCCGACCCGGTTACAGTGCGCGTTCGCACCTTGGACGAATGGTCCACTCAGGTGAGCGGCTCGGTGACCTACGACGATGGGATCAACCTGGAACGGGCCAACATCACCGAGCGCAACTTCCTGGGCCGGGGCATCGACGCAAGGCTCTCTCGATATCATCGCCAGGAGGTACGTAGCCGCTCGTTCGGCGTATCCACACCTCGTCTGTTCGGGAGAACGGACGCCTCCATCGCCTTCGGTGATTCACCGGAGGGGTGGCACCTCGGGCAGCGCATTGCCTATCCCTTCCTCGGGGAGACCAGCCGAACCTCGGTTTCCCAGTCGTACCAGCGATCTCCCGTTGCTTTCGCCTACGCCACGGGAGTCGAGGGGGGTCCGTCCCACGTGGTGGTGGCCCACCTCCGGGAAGCCTTCGAGCTGGCGGCGGCGAGGAGACTGGGCCCACCCGGCGCATCGGTGATCGTGGGCGCCAGCCTCCGCCGGGAGGCTACGCGCATGGTGGAAGGCCCCAGGCCGCTTGCCGAAGATGACTTGTGGGATGGTTGGAGAGATGCTGCCCCGCTGCCTGAGACGTTGAGCCGCCAACTCGGGGATCGGGGTGCCACGCGCGTGGCACTGCACCTGGGTACTCGGCGCTATCGATACCGCGAATACCAGGGACTCGATGCCGTGAGGGATCTCAGCAATGTGGGACTCGGCTACTTCGCCGGGGTCACGGTGGGTCGCTCACTCCCGGTGCTCCCCTTCCGCGGCATCCCTGACGCTGAAGATGTCTTTGCCCGAGTCCATGGCAGCTACGGTATCGCTCTGGGGTCTTCGCTCCTGCATGGCGGCATGACCGCAGAAGCCGGCCGGGCCGACGGACTCTGGCGTGACGTCCTGATGGGCGCGGACTTCGTCGCCTACGGGCGATCCGGGGCGTTGCCGGACCACACCCTCTTCGTGCGGCTCTCAGCGGCGGGCGGCGGGCGAACTACGCTGCCCTTCCAACTCTCCCTGGGTGGACGGGATGGGGTGCGATCGCTTCCCGAAGACGCCGTGGCCGGGGGGCGGCGGCTTTTTCTGGTGGTGGAAGACAGGGTCCGTCTCAACTGGCCCGACTGGTCTGCTCTGGATCTGGGGCTGACCCTCTTTGCCGATGCGGGACGGGTCTGGGCCGGAGACGCACCCTATGGGATGGACTCGCCGTGGTACGCCAGCGGCGGCGCGGGACTCCGGATCGGTTTTCCCCGGGGAACCCGAAACATCACCCGAGTGGATCTGGCCGCGCCCCTGGCCGGGGGAGGTTCGCCGGTGTTCAGGATCACCTACGAGGTGAATCGTATCGGCAGCGGGTTCACGTCTCGGGACGTGGACCGGAGCCGGCGCTTCAACCGGGGCCCGGAGCACTTCTGATCGACCATCAGGGCGAGTCACAGAGGGGACGGAGAACAAGGGCGTAACGGCGAACCATCTCCTGTGACGACCAATGGGTGCGGGCGTGCTGCCGGATGACCTCCCTTTCACCTCTCCAGAACTCCAGCTCCTGCAGCATCTCCTCCAGGGCCAGTTGGAGGGCATCCTCATGCCTACGGCCGCCGCTCTCGCGGGCCTGGACCAGGACGTCGGCGTCCAGAGCAAGGGGGTTGCCCAGGGGGTTGGGCACCAACCTGCCCCGGTCACCTCCCTCTCCCACCAGCTCCGGGCTCCCCCCGACGTGACTCAACACCACGGGGCTGCCCAACCAGAGGGCCTCGGTGGCCGCCAGGCTCCATCCCTCGAACCAGGAATGGGATACGAACACGTCAGCCGCCGATAGGATCACGCCCACATTTTCCTGGGGTGGCAGAATCCGAACCTTCCCGGCCTCCAAGAGGCCGTGCGCCTCCCGACGAACCTCCTGAGCATAGGCTGAGGTGTGCCCGGGTCCTGCCACGAGGAGGGTGAGTTGGGGGTACTTGTGGGCCAGGCCACGGAACGCACCCACCACCCCAATCTGGTTCTTCTCCGGCACGAATCGTCCGAGGTGGACGAACACTGGCGCATCTTCCGATAGCCCCAGCGCCCGGCGGGCGAAGGGCCGGGGCACGCCTGACACCCGTCCTGGGGCCACTCCGTTGGGCACCACATGGATGGGGGGGGGTGCGGCCACGCGCTTTCGATAATAGGCGGCCACTGTCTCGCTCACGGCCACCAGCGCCTTGGCTTGACGAGCCTTCTTCCCTTCGCCGAACCACTCCGACTCGTTGAACCAGGCATAGGTGTTGTGCACGGTCTCCACGGCGGGAACCCCATGCCCGGTCAAGGTCTCCATGACCTCCGCAGAGACAACGTGGGTTGAGACGATGTGGGGTCGGACCCTCTGGAGCCACCGGCGGATGCCCGCCGGGTCTCGGGCCACCGTGACCGGGACTCCCCTTCGCTGGAGCTCCTGAGCCACAGCTCCGCCCTCTTCCGTGCAGAGCACATAGGTCCCGAAGCCATGGTTCGGGAGCCCTGTGGCAAGCATGGCTACCACCTCCTCCACCCCTCCCGCATGCAACCGGGCCACCACGAGTCCGCACCGTAGAGGGGGCTCCGGGTTGTTCCCAGGGGGGAGCCCTGATACGGCATGGTCCGAGGTACCGAGCTCGCGCGTCGCCTTTTTCAGGGCCGTGGCCCACCGAATGCGGCCCCAGGCCCTGTCGACCCGGGGGAGGAGACCATGGTGGGTCTTGAGCATGGCGCTCCGCTCGGCCAGGGCCCTTGCTTCATCCTCACGGATGGTGTTGTCGGGATGAACCCGATACACCACACCACCCAATGACGGCTCCAGGATGATCTTTCCAGGGACCAGCGCTATGGCGCGAAGAAGGAAGTCGAGATCGTGTACATACCGGTACGCCCGGAACCCCCGGAGGGTGCGCCACAGCTCCCGGTGCATGAAGAAGTTGGAGGTGGTGACCGCGGCGTTGTGCTGTGCCAGGGAGGAAGCCAGAGATGGGCCGGCTACGGCCTCTGCCAGGGCCTGGGCATACCAGCGAGCAACGGGGTGCTGGGATGCCAAAGGCGTATCCCTCTCGTCTACCAATGCCACCTGTCCTAGAACCAGGAGAGCCCCGGTGGCCCGGGTCACACCCCACGCCTCTTCCAGGCGCTGGGGGCTGAATCTGTCGTCGGAGTTGAGGATGGCGATCCACCTCCCCGAAGCCAGGGCCACGGCCCGGTTCAGCGCCGCGTGCGCCCCCTGATTCTCCTGATGCACCACCCGGAGGTCCGGAGCGGCAAGTGCCTCCAGAACTTCGGCGGTGCAGTCGGTAGACCCGTCGTCCACCACCACGATTTCGACAGGCGCCAGGGTCTGGGTCCTGACGCCGGCAATGGCGGCCTCCAGCCAGCCAGCATGGTTGTAGGCAGGTATGACCACGGAGACATGGGGCCAGGTCACACCGTTCTCCCGGAGAGGGCCGCTTCGGCGGCCGTCCGGTCGGACTCATCGTCCACTTCCCACCAGCCGACACCGCTGATGTCCTGGATGACGGGAGGAATGCCGCCTCCAGCCAGGTCGTTCAGGAGTTGTTCCACGTTGACTGCGGGCCCGTGCCGGTTCAGGGCCTGGTGAGCGACCGCCAGATAGGCGTCCCGGACCGCTCCCGGAACGAATGTCATTCCCACGTAACCGGCGTCCCAGCGCTGGAGCGTCTTGGACATCCTGTCTACCCGACCGTGGAGAAGCTCCACCTTCATGTCGTCGGGTCCCAACGTACGGTCGAAGTCGACGAAAGCCGTTACGTCTGTGGCACCTTCCGCGACACCGTGCACGATGTCGGCAACGGGGGCGGCGTAGATGTGGTCGACGTTCATGAGGAGGAATCCGCCGGGATGGAGCGCCGTGGTTCCGGCCAGGAGCGAATGCACATTGCCGGCTCGGTAGGAGGGAGTTTCCGTCACGATGGCCTGTGGGTCGACGGCCTCCACGCACCTGCGTAGTTGGCTCGCATGGAAACCGCTCACGACGATTCGCCTGAGGAATCCCACCCGCTGCGCGAAGCGTAGGGTGTGGGTGATGAGGGGTTGCCCGGCCACCTCCACCACCGCCTTCGGACGCGCCTCGGTGAGGGTACCAAGCCGGCGCCCCATACCGGCGGCGAGGATGATGACTTGGCTCACCGGAGGAGAGGCTGGAGTCGACGCGGCAACTCCACCACGTCCTGGATGAGTTCAACTCCCGGGTGCTCGGCCGAGAAGCGGTCATGGGTGAATGTGCCGAGGCGTCCAATGAAAGACACCCCGGCGCCGGCTGCCAACTTGGCGTCCATGAGAGAATCTCCAACAAACAGAAGCTCGTTCTGAGTGGTGTTCAATGCTCGGCAGGTCTTGGCAAAATGCCGAAGTCCCTTGGTCTGCCCGGGTGCGTAACCCAGCGCGAGGTCGAAGTCGAACCCGACGCGGCTATGGAATGCGTCGACGAAGTGTTGGGCACTGCTGGACGACACCGTGATGCCGAATCCGAGCCGTCGGAGCGTCTGGAGTGCGTCAATCCGGGCTTCCGATAGATATGATGAATCAGCGATGATGGCCTTGCGATGTTCAAATTTCCCGGACGTCTGGTCGAGCCCCGCGGCGCCTGGGAGAATCAGCTCCAATTGATTGCGAAAAGGGATGCCTGAAGTCTCGCGATAGAGCTCCGTCGCCTGGTCCATGGGTATGCCATGGTGGAAGTGCAGGAGCTCAGCCGCCAGAGCGGCCAGAGCCTCCATGGTATCTACCAGGGTGCCGTCCAGGTCGAACATGACAACCGCCGGCCGACGATCAATCACCTCCAACGCCTTCGCCAGGGACAACCCGTTCGAAGCGAGAACGGTCGGGGAAAAGTCGTTCCATGGTGCGGTGGAACACGCTCAGCGAGTCTGGGTGGACTTCGAATCCGTCGTGGTAGACGCACCCGTCCGAAGCGACGAAACGATCATAGGCGTCATCGTTGACACAATAGAATCTCGGTGGGTGACCGGCGAGGGATGCCATGGCTGCGGCGGTACGCGTGGGGTCGTTGCGGATCTTGAAGGTGCCATAAAGCATGGGTGGAGACGCCCAACCCAGCTTTCGCCGGATGACGGCGAGGAGCCGGGTCAGCTGCATGGCAGCACACTCCAGGTAGCGGCGCAGAGACGATTTCCTCCGCTTGTACATGTCGACCCAGGAGATGTAGGACAGGTCTACAATGAGGTCCTGGAATGGCTCCGACCCATCGGCCCGGGACTTGCGAGTGATGGTCTGTGCGAACCAAGGATGGTCCGAGAGGGAGTCCACCATCTCCGCCCACCATTCCCGGCGAACGGCCACTGGCATGTGGGGGAAGAGAAAACACGCCTTCACACCGAAAGGTAGGCGGCCCCTGAGCATCTCGTGGAGTACTCTCCGAGTGTTGAGAAGCGACGCCATGTAGAGGTCATTTCTGAACCAACGCAGCACCGGCCAGATCGGTGAGTCGTAGACTGCGTTGCGGGGGAGCCCCTCTGCGTCGAAGAAGAAGTCTGGAGTCACCGGCTCACCCAGGAAGTAATCGTCGCACCACTGGATGAACTGGTCCGACAGGCCCGGTATGCGATGCATATGCCCCTGAAGCGTTGACACCTGGAAAGTAGGGAGATGACGGTGGGGGATGAAGTCCTCGTGCAGAACGACCTCCAACGCCGACGGGTCGACCCACTCCGGCACGTGCCGCCTATCCTGAACGACCAGGAGGACCCGGTGGGCCCAGGGAGCATATCGGTGGATGGAGCGGAGAACGTATCGCAGCTCGCCCAGATCGCGCACCTGGCAGGGCCGGATGGCGCCACAGTGTGCTTCGTAGAACTCTCGATAGCCTTCGACGAGTCCATCCACGTGGAAAAGCACGATGTCGATGCGGTTCCCGGCCACGGACCCGGAAGGACCGTCCGTGGCATTGCTCGTATCGCCGGCCGGTGGCTGCGCCATCACCTGGCGTCCTGGGTGTCGAGGGTCGCCAGGAGCAAGCCGGCTTCTTCCTTGAGGACCGGGTCAGGGGGGTGGAGGGGAGGGGTCGCCAACGCCTGCTGAAGGGCACGGCGGGCCTCGTCCTGGCGATTCCGCTTGATGAGGAGCTTGGCGAGATCCAGGTGGTAGAGCACCATGTGCGGCCACAGTTCAGTGGCGCGCCGAAGATGGTGTTCCGCTTCTTCCCAGTCGATGTCTCCTGGGAAGGTCACGCCCGTGGCTCGAGCGAGGATCCGCTGAATCCGGGAGAGACTCATGACCTCGAGGCCAACCCGACCCAATACGTTGTGAGCACCCCCATGAAGAGGGTCTGCCGCCAGGACCAGGCGGGCGTCGTCGCGGGCTCGAACGCCCAGCTCTCCGGCGTATCGAGGGCCGGCGTTCAGGGCTCGCCGTCCCTGGGCGGCGGCACCCCAGAAGATCTCGTCCAGGGTGGGTGGACCCTGGTCCTTCACCTCCTGAGCCAGGGCGACCCCCTGGTCCAGCCATCGGTTCTGTTCTGCGGTCGTGCCGGGCTCCATCCCCAGCGCCACCAAGGCCCGGATGGAACGCCAGCGCCGCGGGGCGGGGTCCTCTCGCCAGAACCCCCCGGTGGTCAGCAGCTCCAGGGATCCCTCGGCATTTCCCGCAAAATAGAGGGAATCGGCCTCGGCGAGCCCGGGGGCGGAACCTTCTTGGGCCGAAGCGTACGCCGGTGGCCCCCACAGCATTGTGCCTAGGAGGGCGACGATGAGGAAGTTCTGTTTCACGAAGCGCAGTCTGAAGGTGATGCACAAGTGGGGCAAGCCCCCAAAATGCCATGGATGCTTGCAGGCCGTCCAGGGGAGTCCAGGGCTCGCAGTTGTACCAAGCGGAGGGCCCTGGGAAGCGCAACAGTTCCGCCGTGGGAGCCCACTCGCAGACCAACGCATCCGCCTGCTGGGTGGGGATCTCGGTAAAGAAGATCGCCTCAGCTGTCTCGAACTCGCACGGACCCCACGGGCGGATCAGTCGACTGGTGGGTTTCAAGGACACCGTGGTCAGGAGCCTTTTGCGGCATGGTCCAGGCGTCTCAAGCCGGCTGGGTCTGGGGCGTCATCTGGAGGCGAACCACCAACCCCAGGCAGCCACCCCAGAAGAACAGCGGCAGAGACCACAGAGCGTCTCCCGCGACGATGAGCATGGCCCCGGTGATCAGACAGTAGACTATCACCAGCAACTCGGCGAAGAAGGTCCAGTGGAGGGGGCTGGAATAGGGGTGCAACGTCCCTGCGGCCCCGACGCCTGTGGTCATCCATCCTTTGGGCGTCCGGACGAAGGCTCCCTCTCCCGAAAGGAAGCCCTGGATCTGGCCTACGGTGTTGTTCACCATGAGCCCCATCCCGAGACAAAGCCCCGCCATGGCCTGGCCCAACGCATCCATCCACGAAGGCTCGCCCCGCTCCCGGAGGGTGATGAGGAAGCTCACTGGCGCCACCAGGGTGGCCAGCGACATGATCCCCTGCATGATCCAAAAGAAGGTACGATCTACGTAGAGTACTGCCCACGGCCAGAGGAGCAGGTTGGCCAGAATCACCGGGTGGATCCCGTACCCTGCCAGAAGGAACGCCTCTTCCCACCGGTCCCGCAGGGGGTTCCGTGAGTCCAGGACCCTACCAGTGAGCTTTCTGAAGCACTGGGCGTTCCCTCGCGCCCACCTGCGCTGCTGGATCTTGAACGAACGCATATGCTCGGGGAGCTCGTTGGGCACGGTCACGTCGTGGAGGTACACTCCCCTCATCCCCTCCAGCGCACATCGGTAGCTCAGATCCAGGTCTTCCGTGAGAGTGTCTGCCGACCACCCTCCCGCCGCCTCGATGGCTGCACGACGCCAAACACCCGCAGACCCGTTGAATGTGGTCACCTGCCCCGCGAAGACCCGAGTGGGCTTCTGGATATAGAAGTGGCGGTCCATCAGCAGGGCTAGCGCGGCATGGAAGATGCCCCTCACCGAATGTGCCAGGGACCAACGGGTCTGAACGAATGCAACCGACGGATCCCTGAAGGCATCCTCCTGGACCAGAACTCGATGAAGGAATTCGGGAGCGGGACGAAAGTCGGCGTCGAAGAGGGCAACGTAATCGGCATCGCTCCGCTCCAGACCGTGGGCCAGGGCCCCCGCCTTATATCCGGTCCGCACCTCTCGCCGGATGTGCTCGATGCGCACTCCTCGCCGCCGCACCTCTGCCACCGCCTCCCGCACCACCTCGGTGGTCTCGTCGTTGGAGTCATCCAGGACCTGGATGTCGAATCTGTCGCGGGGATACTCCTGGGCCGCCGCCGCCAGGATGAGATCCCGCGCAGCCAACCGCTCGTTATAGAGAGGGAGCTGTACCGTGACGATGGGAGGCTCGTAACCTTCGTCGACCCCCCCTCCCACCCCGGCGGTGAGTGATGTAGGGACTCGGGAAGCCACGGCCTCCCGGACCTCCTTTCGATGCCGAACGAACCGCAGCAGGAGCCGGAACTCCGCCAATGCAAACGACGCCCCCACGAGGGCGGCAACAAGGTAGAGCGTGGTGACGAACAGGGGCATGGGCAGGCGCGGGCGGGGTGCGCGGGGAGGGTGGGAAGACGGACAAGGTTAGTCTAGAGTGGGAGGGGTGGGCAAGGAAGCCAGACGCGGTGGCCCCTCCCCCAAAGATATCCAGAATGATGAGGGCCCACGCCCAACTTCACCTTTCAGGTCTCAGGGTCCATGGACCGGGGTGACCGGCCTCCGCTCTCCAGATAGCGACGGAAGCTTCCTCCGGAAGGCCTACCTCCCTCCGCCGTCGGCGCACGCCCTCCAAGAGGTGCTCCAAGGTCAGGGAAGGGACGGGCCCTATGAAGTGGAGGATGGGCCGCAGCGGTGCCTCCGGGTTCAACTCCAGAATCTCTTTCCCCCAGAAGATGGGGGAGGGCCCCTGGAAGGCGTCGAATCCCCTTCGCCCCCCCACCACCCCAAAACCCAGCTCGTCGCCCAGGAAGCGCCAAGGACGGAAGAGGCTACGTAGCGGGAGGATTTCGTTGATGTAACACTCCAGGCATGCCTCCATGAGGGGGATGGCGCCCGCTCTTCGGAGGTGGAAGGCCCCGCTGTGGCTCTTGAAGTAACGAGAGAGTTGCAGTCGCTGCATGAGGTGGCGGGTGGAGAAGCCCTGGTGGTTACGGTCGTCCTCTGGATTGAGGACCTCGGCGATAAAGGTGAGGGGGCCCGGCCCCGCCATCTGGAAGATGGGATCCGGAGGGGAGAGGACGAGGCAGTCGGAGTCAATGAAGATGGCCTCCTGGAAGGGCGAGGCCAGGGCCGCTCCGTACTTCATGGCTCGTCCCCGAAGGAAGCGGGGCTCTACCAGGGTGATTTCGTGGAAGACCCCTGGAGGGAGCGCTTCGGCTCGAGTTCGCAGCGCCTCGTCGGTGGCGAGGGCGATGGGAAGTCGGCTCCACTCCCGAAGCGAGAGGGCCATGTCCACCGCCATTTCCAGGTACTGCCTCTTTCGCACCGCCATGGTGAGATAGCCGCGCCGGGCCGAAATCATGAGAAGGAGTCCGTGGAAGAATGAAGGGGCCGAGCCTCACACAATGGCGTGGCGCAAGGCTCAAGGGCAACCGGTACCAGGGCTTGTAGCCTCCGTGAGCCAAGGGCAGGCAGTGCCCGCCATGGGGGCTATATTGTCTTCACGATTATCCACATGCCTCTGAGCGCCTTGCCACGCATCTCCTCTCGCCCTCTTCTTCCCCACCGGATGGGTTCCCTGCCACAGTGATACCTATGTTCTGGAAAGACGGGCTGTCTGACGACGTGACCTGGGTTCTGGCCACCTACTGGAAGGTGGCTCGGGTCCGCTTGGTGGAGCTGTTGATTCCAGTGCTCCTGGTTGTCCTGGGAGGGGTTTTCATGGGCTTCAGTTTTGCCCTGCTCATTCCCCTCTCCAACGCGGTGGCCGAGGGAGGCTTCGCATTCCTGGAAGAGTCGCGGGGTTTCGGGTGGATCCTTTCCCTGGCCCCGGATGGGTGGCGGGGAACGGCGGAAGGGGAGCGCTGGATTCTCCTTCTGATCCTCCTTCTCATCGTGGGGGGGCGCTTTGGATTCCTCGCCAGCGAGTACCTGCGAAAAATCTATGTAAGCGCTCGGAACGAGGGGTATCGGGCGGCGGTGAGCGCGGCCACCTTCCGACAGGTGCTGACCTTCGGTCGGGGGTACTTCCAGAACCGCTCACTGGGCGAACTGGACACCGAGCTCCGATGGGCCGCCGGGGCGCCCGAATTGCTTCACCGGGTTGAAGACACCTTCCAGCGGGCCGTGGGGCTGTTGGTGAAGATGGGGGTGATGGTGGCCCTCTCCCTCCCCCTCACCCTGGCCTTCCTGGTAACCTTTCCCCCGGTGATGTGGATCATGCGGAGGATCCGGATTCGGCTGGAAAGCATTGCCCATGCGGGGGCCGACGTGGAGCGGGAGACCCGCCGCGATGCCCTGGATCTCCTGGCCACTATCGCCTTGGTGAAGTCGGTGTCCCGGGAGGAGACGGTGGTGCAAGACCACGAGGAGATTCTCCAACGGGCCCGTGGGGTGGCAGTGAAGCAGGCAAGAGTGGGGGCACTGGCCTGGCCCCTGGCGGAAGTGGCCATCCTGGGGATCCTCCTGGCCGTGCAGGGCGGGGTGATGATTCTGAGCCAGGACTTCCGTCCCGGCGATCTGGGACGCTTCGCGGCCTTTCTGCTCCTCGTGCAGCATAGCTTTACCGAGATGCGGACGCTCACCCGGTTTCGGGTAGACCTGGCAGAGCAGTTCCCACGGCTGGAGGCGGTAGCCCGCCTCTTCCGGGACGAGGGGAAGCATCGGGTTCCTTCGGGGACGCGGCGCTTCACCAGGCTGCGAGAGGGGATCCGGGTAGAGGGACTTTCCTTCGCCTATACCCCTGAATCGCCAGTTCTCCAGGAACTCCATGCGGAGATCCGCGCCGGGGCCATGACGGCCATCGTGGGCGAGACCGGGTCGGGAAAGACCACGTTCGTCGACCTCCTGGCCCGCTTCTCAGACTGTCCCCCGGGGAACATTTGGATGGATGGGACCGACATCCGGGAATTCGACCTGGCCTCGCTTCACCATCGCATGGCAGTGGTAAGCCAGGAGACCTGGCTCCTGAACCGTTCCCTTCGGCTGAACCTGACGTTTGGGCTGGACCGCGCTCCCTCCGACAGAGAGCTTCTGACGGTCCTGGACGAGGTGGCATTGGGCGAGTTCGTGGCCAACCTCCCCAGGGGGGTGGATACGGAGATCGGAGACCGAGGGGTTCGCCTCTCTGGAGGACAGCGCCAGCGCCTTGCCATTGCCCGAGCCCTTCTCCGCGACCCAGACATCCTCATTCTGGACGAGGCCACTTCGGCGTTGGACAGCGTGGTGGAGGAGACGGTGCTCCGGGCCATCGAGGGCCGCTCCCGGGAACGGACCCTCATTGTTGTGGCCCATCGCCTGGCCACCTTGCGGGGCGCCCACCACCTCCTGGTCATGGACCAGGGGCGTATTGTGGAATCGGGGGGGTGGCACGAGCTCCTGGATCGGGACGGAGTTTTCGCCCGCCTCTACCAGGCCCAGTTCGGGGAGAGTCGGAGCCCCGTATGAAGGGGGGGCGGTGCCGGGCATGAGGGTCAGGATCGTGACCATGGGTTCGCGGGGCGACGCCCAGCCCTATGTGGCGCTGGCTCGGTCTTTTCGAGACCACGGACACGAGGTTCGCCTGGCGGCCCACGGGCGTTTTGCGCCTCTGGCGGCGGAGCACGGACTCTCCTTCACCCCCTTGGCATATGAGCCCCTCAAGGCATTCGAGCGTCTCTTTAGCCCGTCCGGGGAAGGCGGGGTGGTGGACCGGTGGCAGAGGGTGCTGGAGACACTCCATGGGGCATTGGTGGAGTGGCGTCAGGTCGCTCAAGGTGCCGAGGTTCTGGTTACCCACCCCCAGATCATGTCCGCTCCGGCCTTGGCCCAGCACATGGGGGTCCCCCTGGTGCAGGCCCACACCTTACCGGTGGTGTGCCCTACTTCGGCTTACCCGTGCTGCTATCTCTTCTCAAAGGATCTGGGGCGCGTGCTCAATCGCTTCAGTTATCGATTGATTCCCGCAGCCCTCACCCCCCTTCGCCAGGAGGTGGAGAGATGGAGTCGGAGGGAACTGGGACTCTCCGTCCCATGGAGGGCCAGCGGCGCCGAAGCGGGTCCCGGAGGTGTTCCGGTGCAGCACCTCCACGGACACAGCCCCACGGTGCTCCCGAGGCCGCCGGAGTGGCCTTCCCACTGGCAGGCAACGGGCTACTGGACGGTGCCTCCGGGGGCGGCGTGGGCCCCGGATCCCGAACTTGTGCGCTTCCTCGATGCCGGCGACCCCCCTGTGTACGTCGGCTTCGGGAGCATGGTGTACCGAGGCGATCGGCCCCGCCTCACCAGGGCCCTGGTGGAGCCCTTTCGGCGTCGAGGAGTGCGGGTGGTGCTGGTCCGGGGGTGGGCGCTCTCCCCAGAGGGGCTCGAGAATGACGACGGGATCCACTTCATCGACGCCTACGAGGGCCCCTGGCATGATTGGCTCCTCCCCAGGACAAGGGCTGCGGTGCATCATGGGGGAGCGGGCACTGTGGGGGCGGTGCTCCGGGCCGGGCGGCCTCAAGGGTGCATTCCCTTCGCCATGGACCAGCCATTCTGGGCCCGTCGGGTGGAGGCGCTGGGCGTGGGTCCACCTCTGCTGGCCATGAGGCGCTTCACGGCGGCTCGATGGGACACGAGGGTGGAGGCCCTCCTGGAGACGGACGGCTACCAGGAAAGGGCGGACGGGGTGGCGGCGGCCCTTTCCCGGGAGGACGGACCCGGCACCGCCGTGAGGATGGTGGAAGAGATGATGGCTCGCCGTGGATGAGGACGGCCGGCAGGAGTCGTGGCCCCTGATCCAACCGATGAAGTCGAGAATATTTGACCCGCGGCGAGAGTTCAACTCTTCATGGCTTCCTCTCGCTCCACCCGCATTCCCCGTGTCCGATATCCGCGCACGAACGGAGCCAGGACGAATGTTCGTACCATGTACCAGGGGGCAGACGATACGTTCAGACTCGGGCGGATGTTGTGTTGGATTCGCCCATGCTCGGCTGTCGTCTGGCTCCAGTGGAGTCCAGGAGTCTGGTGGTGGACCGTGTGGAAGCCGTTGTTGAACAGGAGGAAGTTGAGGACGGGTCCGGTGAAGTTACGGGAGTGGTTCCAATCGTCCTCTTCATTTGCATGCACATGCTGCAGATAGTTGAAGATGAGGACGGTGGTGAGAGAAACCTGCTGAGGGATGAGTACGTAGACCAGCGCCTTCCGCCAGTCCAGTAGAAGGGCGCCTACCACCCAGAAGACCAGAACCACAACCTGCGAAAGCGCCGCGTAGAACCGCCCACGGTTTCGGCTCCACAGTTCCCCAAAGTATCGGGCAATGGCCCGCTGTTGATAGTAGGCGCTCACGGCGGGGTAGATGGCCAAAGTGAAGAGGTTGTTGGCCTCCCAGAATCGCCAGGTCTTGGTGTGATCCGGATCCCGGTTGTTGTGCTTGTGGTGGTTGGCGTTATGGGTAGGGATCCATCCAAAGATGGGAAATCCGTAGAAGAGGGTGATCCACAGGTCGGTGAGATGGTTCAGCGCCTTGCTCTTCCACATCCGCACATGATTGTGGTTGTGAGCCGTTACGGCGACGCTGATGGAGAGGTAGAGGTACACTCCGTAGAGCGCCCAGTTGTGGCCATCGCCACGCCATTGCACCAGCAGGAGGGCCGTGGTGGCTCCCATCCATACCAGGGTTTTCAAGTCGGCTCTGAAGCGGAGCATCAGATTTCTACCTTCTTCAGCCCGAACCTCGTTTCCCGCTCTATTCGGGATTCCAGCGTCACCTTCGGATCCGTGAGGAAGCGCCAGAGGAGTCCGGGCCAGGAGGGGTGCGCCACCAGGGTATCGTAGAACTCCGGAGCCATGGCCCGCACCTGGGGGAGGCGGCTCCAGGGGATCCCGGCGAAGTCGTGGTGCTCGTTGTGGTATCCCACATTGAAGGCGATTCGGTTCAGGGGCCCGTAGTACGAATACGTTTCCTGCGGAGGGGCCACCACGAAGTGTTCCTGGATCCAGCGGGCTCCCACGGGGTGGAGTCCCAGTCCCAGGAAGGTGGAAAGGAGAAGGTACGCCAGCGCCGCCGGACCGAAGATCAGGACCACCGCCAGGTCGAAGGCCAGCACGGCCCCGAAGTTCACCGCCATCCATCCCAGTTCAGGAGGTTTTCCTCGGAGCTCCAGGGGGCGGAACATGATGATGAGCGCGTAGAGCGAGATCCACCCCAGCTTCCCCGGGAAGCCCCGGTTGAACAGCCGGATCTCCCACCGCCGGGGAAGATCCGCGTCCAGGGCATCCACTCCCTGATGCTGGTGGTGTTGAAGGTGGTACGTGCGGAACGAGACGGCGGAGGGGACCGCCGTAGGGAGGTTGGCCAGGATGGCGGTGAAGTGGCTGGCCACCGAACCCCGCAGGACCAGTCCATGGATGGCGTCGTGAATGAGAACGAAGCAGGCATGGTTTGCGAACGCCCCCACCAGCAGGGCGAGCAGGGGGAGGATCCAGAGCGGGGAGATGGAGACCACCCAGCACATGGCCACCTGAAGGCCCACGAGAAAGACGATCCAGAGAAAGGTCGTGGGATCCCTTCCCATGAGAGAGCGGATCTCGGGGTGTGCCTCGAGGATGGCTCGGCGCCGGGCCCCATGGGGTTCGGGCTCTCGGGAAGGGAGGAATGCCATGTGCGTGCTGCCTCTTTCCTGAACTGAATAGCGGATCTTCAGTTCGAAGTTAGCTGAGCACTTCCTTCCGGGCGAGCCGGGTGTCCGGGCGAGCCGGGTGACGCGATACGCGCCCTGTCGCGACAGGGCGCCCGTTCATAGCTTTCCGGCTGGACCCCATCTCCAATCCAGTGCCTCGGCCCCATCCCCCCTTCCCCCGCTGGCGTGACCCTTCGTCTTGAACTTCTTCCGGAGGACGGCCCCACGCCGACCTCGTGGCTCGCCTCCCCGGCTCAGCGGTTCCGGGCCCAGCGGGCCCTCTCCCGGTGGATTGACGTTCCCTGGGTGGTGCACACTCCCAACCCTCCACCCCAGTGGGTTCCCCCCCTCCGGATACAGCAGCGGCATCTCCTGGACCAGCAGCGGAATCCCATCTGGAAGCGGATGGATCGTGCGCTCTTCCTGGCGCACCGAGACGGTGAGGTGGTGGGGCGGGTCGCAGCCATCGAGAACCGGGGGCACAACGAGGTCCACGGAGACCGGGTGGGTTTCTTCGGCTTCTTCGAGTGCCGGGATGACCCCGAGGCGGCCCGACTACTTCTGGACGGAGCTGAGTCCTGGCTGGCCGGGCGGGGACTCACCGCAATGAGGGGGCCCACGAGCCCCTCCATGAACCAGGAATGCGGGTTATTGGTTCGGGGATTCCGGCACCATCCCATGATCCTGACTACCTGGAACCCTCCCTACTACGAGGCGCTCCTGGAAGGGTGGGGGTTGGAAAGAGTTCACGATCTCCTGGCGTTCCCGTTTCTCCTGGCCCAACGCTTCGATCTTCCGGAGATCTATTATCGGCAGGGGGAGCGGGCTCGCCGGGACCTGGGGATCACCTTCCGAGACATACGGGTGGGCAACGTCGACTCCGAGATCGACACCCTCTGGACCATCTACAACGAGGCGTGGGAGCCGAATTGGGGGTTCGTCCCCATGACCCGGGAGGAGTTCCGGGCCCTGGCGCGGGACTTCGCCCCCATGGCGATCCCCCAATTCACGTTCGTCGCCGAGGTGGAAGGGGAGCCGGCTGGGTTCATGCTCATTCTCCCCGACTATCACCAGGTGCAGAAGCGAATCCCTTCGGGGCGCCTGCTTCCCACCGGCCTCGTGAAGCTCATGATGGGAAAGCGTCGCCTCCGGACCGGGCGGGTAGTCGCCATGGGGGTCCGCCGTCGGTTCCGGACTCGTGGCATCTTTCCACTCTTTGCCACAGAGGCCATGCGCCGGGCGAAGGAATACGGTGCACTGGGCGCTGAGGCGTCGTGGATCCTGGCCGACAACGAGGCCATGATCCGCCCCCTGCGCCGTATTGGACTCAAAGCCTATCGGCAGTGGAGGCTTTACGAGAAGCCCATCGAGCCCGACCGTACCGGCCGGTGAAGCGCGTGCTCCGCGCCATCCCGTTGCCGATTTCGCCGCTGGCAGGCGGTCCGCGACGAGGGCTCCGGGGTTGAGGGGGTCGGGGTTGCCCACTCTCCCCGGGTGAGGTTCTAATGTGCTGCACTGCGGAAGCGATGTGATCCGCCCTCCACCAACTCTTTCGTTTTTCTCCCTTCCAGCCTCCAGAGATTCGAGAAGATGCAGCGTCGTGCCGTCGTGACGGGCCTCGGGCTTATCACCCCCTGCGGGATCGGAGTTGAGCCGTTTCGGCAGGCCATCGACCAGGGCCGGAGCGGGATCGGGCCCATCAAGTGTTTCGACGCCTCCAACCTTCAGACCCGTTTTGCGGGAGAGGTACGGGACTTCGACCCCATCGGCGCCTTGGGGCGGAAGGAAGCCAGGCGGATGGACCGTTTCCAACAGTTCGCAATGGTGGGGGCCGAGCTGGCCATGGAGGATGCGGGGCTTTCGGGTCCGCCCGCGGATCCTTCCCGGGGTGCAGTTATCATCGGGTCCTCGGTGGCCGGGCTCGCCGCCGCGCAGGAGGAACACACGCGTGCGCTGGCCCGGGGTCCCGGCGCGATCCACCCCTTCTTCATCCTCCAGGTGCTCTCCAACATGGCACCATCGTACGTCTCTATACGATGGGGGTTCCGGGGGCTGAACCTGGCACCCAACTCGGCGTGTGCTACGGGGGCTCACGCCATTGGTGAAGCTGCTCGCAGGATTCGAAGTGGCGAGATTGACGTAGCCCTGGCCGGCGGAGCTGAAGCGCCCCTGTGCATGATGGCCATAGGGGGGTTCAACCAACTCCGCGCCCTTTCCACTCGAAACGACGACCCCGAGGGAGCGTGCCGCCCTTTCGATGCCGCGAGAGACGGCTTCGTCATGTCGGAGGGGGCTGCCATCGTGGTGGTGGAGGAGCTGGACCACGCCCGGAACCGGGGCGCGAGGATCTACGGAGAGGTAGCTGGCTATGGGACCAGCGCGGACGCGTATCACGTTACTGCACCCGCCCCGGAACACCGCGGCGGACGGGAGTGCATGGAGGCGGCCTTGCGGGATGCCGGACTCTCGCCCTCCGAGATCGACTACGTGAACGCCCATGCTGCAGGAACCCCCACCGGCGACCCCCTGGAGGTGGAGGCGTTCAGGGCGGTCTTCGGCCACCGGGCCGCATCCATTCCCATGAGCTCCACCAAGTCCATGACGGGACATATGTTGGCGGCTGCGGGGGCGGCGGAGGCGGCGGTGTGCCTGCTGGCCATGCAGTCAGGGCGGATCCCGCCTACCATCAACCTCACGGACCCGGATCCGAAGTCCGGGGTGGATCATGTTCCCCTGGTGTCCAGACCCGCGCAGATCCGAACGGCCGTCTCCAACTCCTTCGGGTTCGGAGGCACGAACGCCACCCTTGTCTTGAGAGCCCTCTGATGCCTCGATCATCCGCCACTATTCTTGTTGCCGTCGTATGGGCATGCTCAGCCTTCCCCCTGGCGGCCCAGACCCTTTCCGTGGGGGATCCCCGGGTGGATTACCTCCGGGTGCTGCAGGTGGCCGGCCTGGCGGAAACGGGATCGTTCACCCTACGTCCGGTGCACGTCTCTTCCCTTCAGGGTCGAGGCCCAGCCGACCCCTGGGGCCTCCTTCCCGATCCGGAGCCGCGTCGTGAATTGACCTCGGAGTTCTGGGCTTCAGGAGTGGGGGGTGAGTTGCAGGGGTTCTTCAATTCCGCCTTTCCCATGGTCCGAAACGACGGCGCGGTGTGGCAGGGGAAGGGGCTGACCACGGCAGTGCACGGGGGGGGTACCCTGGGGTGGGGACGCCTGTCGCTCACCGTGAGGCCCACCCTGGTCCACGCCCGCAACGGAGAGTTCCCGTTGGGGCGCCCGGACCGGGAGGGCGACGCGGTCTATCGATATCCCTGGAGTCGACATGTCGATCTACCGCAGCGGTTCGGGCCGGATCCGGTGACCTTTCTGGATCCGGGCCAGACCTCGTTTCGGGTCTCGGCGGGAGGCCTCAGCCTGGGTGCGGGGACCGAGAACCTCTGGTGGGGTCCGGGCGTAACCCAGTCTCTTCAGATCACCAACAACGCTGCAGGATTCCCCCATGTGGACCTGCGGACGGAGCGCCCGCTGCAGTTGGGTCCCCTGAAAGTGGAAGGCCAGTGGCTATGGGGACGGCTGGGCCACTCCGAGTGGTTCGACACCTCTCGGACCACCCGTGACCGGTTCTTTACTGGTGCCATGGTGGCCCTGAGCCCGAACGCCGTGCCAGGACTCACGGTGGGGATGACCCGCACCTTCTACCAACTCTTCCCGGATGCATCCCTCCCCGCCTCGGAACTCTTCCTGATCTTCCAGAGAACCCAAAAGAAAGCTTTCGTTACACCGGATGATCCGCAGGCCAACGATACCCGCGATCAGATGGCATCTTTCTTCGGACGATGGGCTTTTCCCGAGAGCGGGCTGGAACTCTACGGGGAGTGGGGTCGAAACGACCACGGCTGGGACGTGCGAGATTACCTAACTGAGCCGGAGCACTCCTCGGCGTATGTGCTGGGGCTTAGAAAGGTATCCCATCTGGAGGGCCCGCGCCTTCTGGTTGTGACGACCGAACTCACCCGCTTGGAGCGAAGCACCACCTGGACGGTTCGAGCCACCCCCACCTGGTATGTGCACTTCTGGGCACCTCAGGGCTACACCCAGAAGGGCCAGGTCATCGGGGCTGGAGTGGGTCCCGGCGGAAATGCTCAGTTCCTGGGCGGGGAGCTCTACCACAGCGGGGGTAAGGCAGGGGCGTTCATTCAGCGCCGGATCCAGAACAACGACTATTTCTACCAGATGTCGTCCTATGGCGATTTCCCCTTGCCACACCACACCTCCGTCGATTTCGGGCTCCAGTGGTTGGGGAGGCTCGCGCACGGTCTGGAGGTGGAGGCGGAGGGGATCCTAACCCGGGAAACGAATCGATATTATGAGCTCTGGAAAGACCTCTGGAACGCCCATCTCACCGCGACCCTCCGGTGGCGGATGCGGTAGAGCGCCTACCCGGGCTCCACTACCACCTCCACACCCGGTAGGCGGAAGATCCAATGCGCACCGAAGGCGCCAGCCGGCGTCAGGGTGCCTTTACACGGGGTGTCCGACCGAGCGACCGTGGCCTCCAGGACGCCCTCCATGGCGCGGACGCCGGCCTCTGCGGTGAAGCGGTAGCCTTCGGGGAACTCCACTACCATCTCCGCTGCCCCTCCTGAGTCATCTTCCACCCGTCCCCACGCCCGGGTGCGCCCCGCATTTCGCTGGTGCTCGGACGGCCCCTCTGCCCCGCCGGCGATTCTTCGGCGCGCCCACCGTCGTGGGAACTCCCGTTGCAGGACGATCCGGAGGACGGGGAGTGCCCAAGGTAGGATTCGGGCCTGAGCCGGCGGGGTGGAGAGGTAGCAGGTGATGTCCGGGATTCCTGTGGTGCGCCAGGCCGTGGCGAGGTCTCCCCAGGTGTAGGGTGCCACGGACCGCTCCCCCCCCATTCGTCCCTTCATGGGGCCCCATGGTTTCTCCGGGCCAAAGTCCACCTTCCGGCGGAAGCTCCGGGACATGGGGCGGGCTCCCTGGAGCACTCCATCCCTCCGAACCTGAAGCCCCTTGGGGATAGCCTCCACGATGGTCTGCATCGTGCCTGAACTGGGGCGGCCCGGAGAGTGGAGGGCGAGCTCCAGGCGGCGCGCGGTGGGGAGGGCCAGATGCAGGCGGGCTGCCACCCCATCCGTGGGGATCACGTCCAGCCCCACGCCAGGCATGAAGACGATGCCCCGCCTCTTCGCTTCCGGATCTCGGGAGAAGGCCGCTTCGAATACGGGGACCTCGCCGGTGATGTCCAGATAGTGCACCCCCCGGCGAAGACAGGCGTCCATCATGGGCTCTGCGGTTTCCACGAAGGGGCCCGCGGCGTGGAGGACCCCGCGCACTCCGCGCAGTCCCTCGTCCAACCGCTGGGGCTCGTCCAGGGGGAAGGGCCGCAGCTCCAGGGGCTGGCCCAACTCCTCCCGCAACGTCTGGAGGGGCTCGAGGCGCCGCCCCGCCAGGATGGGTCGATGACCTCGGGTTACCGCCTCCTTCGCCAGGAGGCGCCCGGTGTATCCGTAGGCTCCGTAGAGGAGCCAATCTCCGGCGGCGGCGACCGGCTTCCCCGGCTCGGTGGTGTCCGTCACGCCGAAAGAGGTTACTGCGGCTGGAAGCGGAGGTTGCTGAGCGGAGGCTGGCTGGGCCGCTGGATGACGATGGCGGCCCGGTCCGCTGCCATGTGGCAACCATTGCAGGCGGCTGTGAGCTGGTCGTAGGCCGTTCTGAAGCCGATGAGGTCACCGCTGCGCATGGCCTCCTCCATGGATTCGATGGCCGGTATGGTCATCTCCCCCAGAAGCTCGGCTACGGGAACCCCATCGTACTCGGGGTTGGTGGCTTCCACCTCCGCCACCAACTCTTCCAGCTCATGGATCATGTAGTCCACCAGAGGCCAGTTCTCAGCCTCTCCGGCGAACCAGACGGTGGCGTGCCGCTGTTGGAGATCCACCATCTGTTGGTGCAGGCCGAGGATCAGTCGTGCCTCCAGCGCCTCAAGGGTCGTATCCAGTTCGGCCCGGGATGCGGTACCGGCGTCGGCAGAGTCGGTCTGGGGGCCACAGCCGATGGCCACAAGGGCCATGCCGGTGGCCAGGGTCGCCCAGAGGGGTCGGTTCCCGGAATGGGGTAAGGGAGCGGTATACATGGCACGAAGCGTAACAAACCCCGGCGTGCCTCGCCACTTGGGGTTCGAGGGTGGTCCTCGTGGACGCCGACCTGGCGCCTGGCCCAGATGAAACCGGCATTGCCCCCTCCGCTTCCCCATCCCACCTTGCCTGTCTGCATCCTGGGCGAGATCGAATAATCGGAGGAGAGTCATGGTAGAAGGTTCCCGTTTTCCCATTTTGGCCGGCTTCCTGCTTGCCGCGTTGATCTCTACCGCTCCTGCGGCGGCTCAACCGGCGGAATCCCACGTGGAACTCCCGTCTTTCACTTCCGCCTCCCGGATCGCCGACCCCATCCAGGCCTTCACGGCGGGGATGCGGTCCCAGGCCGGCTTCATCCCGGTGCACATGGACGAGGCTACCGGGCAGATCTACCTGGAGGTGACCCGCCTGGACGAGGAATTCCTCCATATGGTGAGCATCCGGCAGGGTACGGGAACCGTGGGTCCTGATCGGGGCCAGACGGTGGGTAGCCAGGTCCTCCATTTCCAGAGGAACGGACCCCGCCTTCTCCTCATTGAGGCAAATCCCGGCATGACAGCTAGCTCCGGAGATCCGTTTCAACTCCGGGCGGTGGAGCAGTCGTTCCCCCGCTCCGTCCACGCTTCCATGCCCATCGTGGAGTCCACCGGCGGGCGCTTCCTGGTGAACGCCACCGACTTCTTCCTCAGCGATGTGGGGAACAGCGGGCCCTCTTACCGGAACGCCGGCCACAACGCCCAGGTGGACCGGGACCTGAGCTTCATCAACTGGAGCCAGACCCGGGCCTTCCCCCGGAACACAGAAGTGTCAGTGGTGCTGAGCTTCACCACCGATAGCCCGGCCGGGGTGGTGAACCAGATCGCCTCCAACGCGCGGTCCATCACGGTGGAACAGCATCACTCCATGGTGCAGCTCCCCGACGAGCCGCTGCCTCGCCGGGCCTATGATCCCCGCATGGCCACAGGTTCGGAAAGCTACTGGGACTTCTCCACCCCCTTCGATGGCACGGATTACAGGGCCCGGACCACCCCCCGGTGGCGCCTCATCCCCAGCGACCCGGAAGCGTATCTCCGGGGAGAGTTGGTGGAGCCGGTGGCGCCCATCGTGATCCATGTGGACCCCGCTACCCCGGAGCCCTACCGCACGGCGTATCGGGAAGGCATCGAGTGGTGGAATGTGGCCTTTGAAGCCGCCGGATTCCGGAACGCCATCCAGGCGCCCGATCTCCCCGACGGGGTGGATTGGATGGATTCCCGCTACTCCATCCTTCCGGTGGTCCACCGGACCGTCACGGGCCCGTCCAACGGGGGGCAGCACCGGGACCCCCGCACGGGTGAGATCATCCGTGCCCTCCCCCGCATGGACTCCCACCGGTCGTTGGTGGATTACAACATCTACGCCGGGCTTCTCCCGGTGTTCGAAGACCAGGGCATCGAGCCTCAGATCACGGCGGAAGAGTTCGCCATGAACCGCCGGCGCCAGCATGTGGCCCACGAGGTGGGACATACCATCGGCCTTCCCCACAACCACATCAGCCATAGCCTGGATCGGGCGTCCGTGATGGACTACCCCTTCCCCCTCATTGATATCGATGCCCAGGGGAGACTGGATGTCTCCCAGGCGTACCGACTGAGCGTGGGATACAGCGATTCGGTGGCCATTCGCCACGCCTATACATGGTTCCCCGACGCCGAGTCCGAGGCGCGCGGGCTGGCGGAGATCGCCCGTGAGGCCCTGGACCGAGGGCACCTCTACAACACCTCCAACGCCCTTTCCAGTTCCTTCCCTGAGGTGCATCAGTGGGTGGAGGGAAGCGACATGTTTGAGGCGTTGGAGCGCACCCAGGCTGTGCGCCGTCTCATCCTGGATCACTTCGACGAGCGGGCCATCCGGCCGGGAGAACCCATGGCGTGGCTCAACACCCGCCTGGCCCACGGCTACCTCCATCATCGCTACTCCGTGCAGGCAGTGGTGAAGTATGTGGGCGGGGCTCGGTTCTACCCCGCGCTGCGAGGCGACGGACAGACCCCGGTGGAGCCCATTCCCGTGGCGGACCAGCGACGAGCGCTGAGAGCGATATACAACGTGCTGTCGCCGGAGGAGTTGGCCGTGCCGGATCGGATCCTGGATCTCATCCCTCCCACCCCTTCGGGCTTCCAGGCGCTGGATCCGTGGATCGAATCTCCCGCCGGGCCGGTGCTGGACCCCCTGGCCATGGCCCGCAGCTTCGCCCAGGAAGTGGTGGACAACCTTCTCCATCGGGAGCGAGCCCATCGGGTTGTGTCTCTCCACCATCGGGACCCCGGCCAACTCTCGCTAGACGAGGTTTTGGACGGGTTGGTGAACGCCACTTGGGAGGCGTCGGCGTCCCGTACCGGCAGTCAGGGAGACTACCGGCGGGCCGTGGAGAGGGCGGTGTTGGACGGTCTCTTCACGCTGGCGTCCGATGAAGAGGCCACCGCCGAGGTGAGAGATGCGGCGGAGCGCCAACTGGCGGATCTGGGGGCTTGGATCCAGTCCTTTCCGGGCGACGGGCAGCAGGATGAGAACCACAGGGGGAGGGCGGGCCGGGAGATCCAGCGATACCTGACCCTGGGCATCGTACCCCCTCTGCGAACCGGAGTCATCGACATGCCCTTGCCCTGGCCGTAGGCCGGCGTGGCCGGGGCCGGAGGCGTTGTAATCTTGATGGCAGGCGATGGGTCTCGTTTCCTCAACCGATTGGAGAGAATCATGTTGGAGTTGAAGAGATTGACTGCAGGGGCAGCGATGCTTGGGTTGGTCCTTACGGCCTGGACACAGGCAGGTCACACCGCGGAGGCCGTTGTGGAGGTGGCTACCGGAGCCAGCGTTGAGGCCGGCGTGGAGGTTCGGCTGGAAGGACTCAGCTTCTTCATCACCAGCGTCGGTCCCGGCCAGGGAGGGAACCTGGGCGGGCTCTCGGGGGCCGATGCCCACTGTCAGCGCCTGGCAGCTGCGGCGGGAGCGGGCGACCGGGAGTGGCGAGCCTATCTGAGTGCCCAGGCCTCGGGGGGGCAGGCGGCTGTTGATGCCCGGGACCGCATCGGCTCGGGGCCATGGTTCAACGCCGCAGGTACCCAGGTTGCGGCCGACGTGGATGACCTGCACTACAACAACGCCAACATCAGCTACGAGCACGCCCTGAACGAGCGGGGGGAGCAGGTGAACTCCGGTGCCATGGGAGACACGCCCAACTTCCACGACATCCTCACCGGCACCCGGATGGACGGCACGGCGTTCCCGGCCGGAGATGACCGCTCCTGCGGCAACTGGACCAGCTCCAGCAGCGGGAGCGCCTGGGTGGGGCACCACGACCGTTTCACCCGCACCACCCCCGGCGCGTCATGGAACTCGGCCCACGCCTCCCGGGCATGCGGTCAGGAAGACCTGGTGGCCACGGGAGGCGCGGGCCTCTTCTACTGCTTCGCCTCCGACTGACGGGGCGAAGGGGGCCGGCGGGCGGAAACTCGAAGTGACGTTCGCAGAACTCGCCGAGATCTGCCCGCAGTTCGACGCTCCCGGCTATGAGCCCCTCTCCCGTCCGCTCACTCCCGGAGAGCTGTACGGCAGTGAGCCGGTCCGGGTGGGTCCGAATCGATCGGCTCAGGGGGGGTGAGGTCCGCCTCTCCGTGGTGACGGTCGGTCCACGATCAGGGGCTACCGGCGCGATGGCACCCGCGAAGCTCGCTTCGCGAACGCAGAGCGGGTGACTCCCAGGTACTTCGGAAACTTCTCGAGAACCATCTCACCCGGATGGGGGAGTTCGGCGACTGCATGTAAGAGTTTCTTTACGCGAGTAAGAAATATTTACACACGCCGAGAAAACAACCCCACGGGCGGGGAGGTCAAAACCTCGCCAATCCGCACCTTCGATCGTTCCGATCCCCGGGTTCGCCGGGTTCTCGAACCCTGGCCCTCCCCCGCAGGGACTCCCACCGGTCGTGGGTGGTTTACAACATCTACGGCGGGGCCGATGCCCACTGTCAGCGGCGGGCGGAAGCCCGTCTGGCTTCCCCGCCTGGCCAACGCCTCACTGGCTTCCCAGCGCACGCGGCATGTAGGTGTTTGTCATGAGCTCGTCGTCCCACCCCCCGCTCACGTGGATGAGGGCCTTGGCGTCGTACAGGAACGCCTTGATGAGGTTGTGGTTCAGGTAGGCGTAGACCCCCTCCTGCTGGAAGGTGTACACGGCGGCTGCGGTACCTCCGGCCACCACATTCCAGGTCTCCAGCCCCTCGTCCGGCTGGTTGTTGAACTTGCGGTAGGGCCAGACCCAGTCGCCATGGCCCCCGATGAGGTGGGGGAACGATGGGTTGTTGGCCTGGGAATGGAGCATGAGGATGGTTTCGCCCACCTGGGCCTCCAGCCGGATGTCTGAGGTTAGGCAGGAATGGGACGGGATGGATGTCCCTCTGCGAAATACGTATGCTAAATACGTATTGCGCATACGCAAGACCCCACGGAGCCGGATACGATCATATGCTGCTCTCTTCGCCTATTCCCCCGACCCGTCTCTCTGATGCAGGAGAATCCCATCCACGAAGGTCATGTCTACCATGATGCCCCGGTGCAACTCCTCCGCCGGAAGTCGGAAGGGATCTTCCGAGAGCACCACGAAGTCGCCGGCTTTTCCGGGGTGGAGGCTCCCGGTGTGACCGGCCGTGCCTCCAGCCACCGCGCCGCCCCAGGTGTGCGCTCGCAGCACGGCATCCAACTCCATCCGCTCCTGGGGGCACCAGGGTTCCCCCAGCCCGTGGCCGGTATCGGGTGGGCACCGATTCACCGCGTTCCACACTGTGACCAGGGGATCGATGGGGGCCACGGGCCAGTCTGACCCGAGGGCCAACCGGGCTCCCCGGGCCTCGAGACTCCTGAACGCGTAGGTGCGCCGCATCCGCTCGAGGCCCAGTCTGGCCTCCAACCAGGGCGCGTCGTCCTGCAGGTGGCTGGGTTGCATTGAGACGATGCGGCCTGTGGCGCCCAACTCCTCCAGAGCCGCCGGGGTGAGGTGCTGGGCGTGCTCCACCCGGAGGTCGTCTCCCTTTCCGGGATGGAGGGTCTGCATCTGGCGACACACCTCCAGCAGCCAGTCGTTGGCGGCGTCGCCGATGGCGTGAACCGTGGGTTGGAGACCCGCTCCCACCGAATCCAGGATGTCGCTGCGGAGGGTTTCCAGGTCGCACACCGGCCCACCCCGACTGCTGGGCTCATGGAGATACGGTTCGTGGAACCAGGCGGTGGAGCTCCCGAACGATCCGTCCACAAAGCCTTTCACTCTTCCCCACTGCAGGCGATGACTTCCCGATCCCTTCTGAGCGATGAGCTCGGCCGCATCCCTCCAGTGAGCCAGGGGGAGGGCCGACCCCACGCGGATGGGAAGGCGCCCCTGGGCCTCGAGATCTCGCAGCACCCGAAGACTCTGCCAGCTCTCGGAAAGCTTCTGCACGGCCCCCATGTCGTGAACCTGGGTGACGCCGTGGGTGAGCGCCTCCAGCATGCCTCCCCTCAGTGCGGCGGCACAGTCCTGGTCCGTGAGGTCCGGAATGAGGTCATACATGAAGAGCATGGCCCGCTCCCGAAGGATCCCCGTGGGCTCGTTTGTGTCGGGGTTCCTATCGATGTGGCCGTTTTCCGGATCCGGGGTGTGGGCATCGATTCCCGCCAGTCGCAGGGCCGTGGAGTTGGCCAGCCCCAGATGGAGATCCATGCGCGCCAGGAAGATGGGATGCTCCGGCGTGACCCGGTCCAGCCATTCCCGGGTGGGAAAGTCTCCGCCCCAATCCTCCTGATTCCAGTCGCCACCCAGGATCCAACTCCCTTTGGGGGTACTGCGGGTACGGTCGGATACCCGTTGCATGAACTCCTGGCGGGAGGCCACGCCCTTCAAGTTCACGTGGAAGCGCCGGAGTCCACCGGTGAGCAGGTGAAGGTGGGCATCCACGAACCCGGGCATGAGAAATCGGCCATTGAGGGAAAACACCGCCGTATCGGGCCCCCTGAGTCCGAGGACCTCGCTCTCGGACCCCACCGCCTGGATGAGGCCATCCCGGAGTGCCAGGGCGGTGGGTGACGGTGGCTCGGAGCCCCTTGAGGTGGGTGGTCCTCCGCACCAGATGTTGGCGTCGGTGATGATCCAGTCGGCGCTGTGGCTCATGACCCTTCCAATGACCTTTCCAGGGGAACGTCAAAAGTTGGTTGGCGCCCGACACCGGTAGTGGGCGCACGCGATGATAGGGGGTTTGGGGTCAAACGCCAACGGTACGACCCTCTCTCCAGGGTCGAGAAGAAACCTCGTGAGCTTTCCAACAAAGTTGAAAGTTGGGCCGTCGACCCATAGGCTTGGGGTCGGCGTGGGACGATCCGGCCCGTTTCGCGGCATGTGGGGTAGCACAACCACACGCCGCTACCTTTTTCCCTTCGAGGGCAATTCCATGACTCAAGGCTCCGCATCCGCACTCCCCATGATCATCCAGGGCGGGATGGGAATTGGTGTCTCCAACTGGATCCTGGCCAACGCCGTGGCCAGCCGGGGTCATATGGGGGTGGTGTCTGGAACCTGTATCGACTCCCTATTCGTGAGGAGGCTGCAGGACGGCGATCTGGGAGGGCACCTCAGAAGGGCCATGGAGAGCTTCCCCGTCCCGGAAGTGGTAGATGAGGTGCTGGATCGCTACTTCCGGCCCCATGGACTGGATGAGGGAGAGAAGTATCAACTTCTCCCCATGTGGAAGCAGCAGGTAAGCGCCTTCCGGGAGATGGTCACCGTCCTGTCCAGCTACGTGGAAGTCTGGCTGGCCAAGGAGGGTCACTCCGGACCCATCGGCATGAATCTCCTCACCAAGATCCAGATGCCCAATCTATCCATCCTGTACGGGTCCATGCTGGCAGAGGTGGACTACGTGCTCATGGGAGCTGGGATTCCCAAGGATATCCCCGGCGCCCTGGATCGGTTTTCCCAGCACAAGCCTGCAACCCTGCGTCTGGATGTGTCGGGGCCCCGAGGTGAGGAAGATGACCTCATCCGATTCGATCCTGCGGATCATTGGCCCGATGGACTTCCCGAGGCGCTCCCCCGACCCCGCTTTCTCCCCATCATCGCGTCGCACTCCCTGGCCAGGATGCTGGAGAAGAAGGCCAACGGTCGGGTAGACGGCTTTATCATCGAAGCGCCCAGCGCAGGTGGCCACAACGCACCTCCACGGGGTGCCACGGAGATCAACGAGCGTGGCGAACCCATCTACGGGGAGCGCGATGTGGTAGACCTGGAGGCGGTGAAGGAACTGGGGTTGCCCTATTGGCTGGCAGGGGGCAGCGGCTCCCCCCAGGGGCTGCTGGACGCCCTGGCCTCGGGAGCTGCCGGTATCCAGGTGGGGACCCTGTTCGCCTACACGGATGAGAGTGGGCTGGACCCGGCGCTCAAGGCGAAGGTTCTGGAGGAGGTCAGGGCCGGAACCGTGGCCATGAAGACCGACCTGCGTGCGTCACCCACGGGCTTTCCGTTCAAGGTGGTGGAACTCGAAGGTACGAACGCACTGGCTCCGGAGTATGAGGCTCGCCAGCGGATCTGTGACCTGGGCTACTTGCGGACGGCCTATCGTCGGGAGGATGGACGGGTGGGCTACCGCTGCCCGGCAGAGCCGGTGGACACCTTCCTGAAGAAGGGGGGAACCCTGGAGGAGACCAAGGGGCGAAAGTGCCTCTGCAATGCCCTCATGGCCGATATCGGTCATGCGCAGGCCAGGGATGACGAAGAGGGAGCTGAACGTGCGCTCCTCACCAGTGGCGACGAACTCCTCCGGATGCAGGACTTTCTGGCCGGCCGCACGAGCTACTCGGCGGCAGATGTCCTGGACCATCTCCTTTCCGGACTGGAGGCGGGACACGACAGGGCGGAGGCTCCCACGGCGAGTAGGGCCTCGAGCCTGCTGGCCTGATCCCCCGTTCCTCCGGTCTGCGTGGCGTTTCTTTGACCTGACCCCCGCGACCCTACCGCACGGGAACCAGCTGAGGGTGTAGGCGGGTGTACTTCACCACCCGTCGCTGGGAGACCTCGGCGCCGTAGACGTTCCCTTCCCGATCCACGGCCACGCCCTCGGGACCACTGAAGCTCATGACCCCCAGGTTGGGGCGGTTCCACGTTTCGGGAATGAAGTGGAACACCCACCCTGTCCGGGCGTCTCCGATGCGCAGCCCCCTTTCCCATCCGGCGTTGCGCTGCCCGGTGATCTGGTTGGTGGCGGGGCCCGATTCGGAGTCGGCCACGTAGATGAGATCGTTCTTGTCGATGAAGATCCCACTGGGCCGACCGAACTGGCTCCAGGTGGAGACGAAGGTGCCGTCCTGCTCCAAAATCTGGATCCGGTTGTTGTAGCGGTCGCCCACGAAGAGCCGACCCTGGGAGTCCATGGCGATGGCGTGGGGCTCGTGGAACTGCCCCGGGGCGTATCCCGTTTCCCCGATGGTTTCCAGATAGGTACCGTCGGAAGTGAACTTCACGATGCGATTCGGTCCATCGGGTCCGTGGGAATCCACCACGAAGATGGTCCCATCCGGGCCCACCACCACATCGTTGGGCCGGGTGAGGCGGTTGGGCGGGTCACCCGCCTGCCCCGGGGTTCCCAGGGTCATGAGAAGCTCGCCCTGGGGGCTGAATTTCAATACGGTGTGACCCAGCCCCACCTCGTCGGCGCCGTTGGCCCATGCATCGGCGATCCAGACGTTCCCATTGGGCTCCACATACATGCCGTGGGGCCAGGAGATGAGCCCGGCCCCGAAGCTCCGGATGACGTTGCCGTCCAGATCCATGAGTAGAACCGGATCCAGGTCGGAACCTACGCACGTGTTCTGACCGCAGCGCTCCGCCACCCATAGGTGGCTCCCGTCGGGGGTGGGATACATGGCACTCACGGCACCCCAGACCCGATCATCGGGAAGACTCCCCCACTCGTAGTTGGGTCGGTAGGGGTTGGTGGGGGTCTGGGCGTTCACCGGCAGAGCGAAGACGGTGAGAAGAACCAGGAGGGCGGTGCCCAGGCAGTTCTTCATGGGCCGGGAAGTAGAGAGGGGTGAGGCGATCCGCATGAGCGGGAATCTCCTGAAATCGTGAAACTTGGAGTGATGTAGGCCTGGGGGGGAGCCGGAATCTCTGGATTCCCCGGTGGGTGAGCCCCACATTCCAGGAAGACGAGACAATTATCGTTCGACGGGGCGAAAGTCAAACGTCCATTCGGGGAAGTTCGAGCCATGACATGGGAGGGAGATAGGAAAGCATGAGCACATTAATCCTGGGGGGAACGGGAACCGTGGGAGGCGCGGTAGTGGCGGAGTTGTTGGCTCGGGGAGAATCGGATCTCCGCGTTCTCACCCGCTCTCCGGAGAAGGCGCAGGAACTCCCCAAGGGGGCGGAAGGCGTAGTGGCTGATCTCACCGACCCCACCACCTTCGCCGGGGTGTTCGAGGGCACCGAACGTCTCTTCCTGCTGAACCCGGTGGCCATGACGGAGCTTCACGAGGGGCTGACTGCGTTGGAGGAGGCGAAGCGGGTAGGGGTTGGACGGCTGGTGTATCTGTCGGTGCACCTCCCCGAGAGCGGTCCCCACGTGCCCCACTTCGCATCGAAGCTGGCTGTGGAGCGGGCCCTCCGGGAGTCGGGGCTGGCGTACACGATTCTCCAGCCCAACAACTTCTACCAGAACGATTTCTGGTTTCGGGATGCCATCGTGGACCACGGCGTCTATCCTCAGCCCGTGGGTGACCGGGGGATTCCCCGGGTGGACGTGCGAGACATTGCCGTGGCGGCTGCCAACGCCCTCACCGCTACCGATTCCCGGCTGGAACGGCGAGCGTTTCCCCTGGTGGGACCCGAGAAACTCAGCGGGGAAGACTGCGCCCGCATCTGGTCGCAGGCACTGGGGAAGCCGGTGGCCTATGGCGGGAACGACCTGGAGGCATGGGAGGCCCAGGCTCGCCAGATGCTCCCGGCCTGGATGGCGTACGACTTCCGCATCATGTACGCCATGTTCCACGCTGGCGGATTCACAGGCAGCCCGGACGATCTCAATGCCACGGAAGAGATCGTGGGTGCCCGCCCGCGTTCCTTCGAAGCTTTCGCCCGGGAGGTGGCAGCGGGGTGGAAGTAGGGGGCACTGTAAACCACGGCTTTGGACCACCTGTGGCGTCAGGCTACTCCCCCAGGGCCCGCTGGTGCACTGCTTCTACCGTTCGCCAGGCGGCAGAGATGGCTCCTTCCAGCCAGGCGGCCTGCTCACTGGCGGCCGCACATCCCAGATACAGACGCCCGTCGGGTTGGCTGAGCTGGGGGAGTAAATTGCGGGACCCTGAAGCATAGGCACCCCGACTGAACGGGACATGGGTCCAGAAGGCGGTGAACCCCGTCTCAAACTCCTCGTGGAGCTGGGGGTGGACCTTCCCGGCCTGGTCCAGGACGTGCTGGATGCGCTCCCGATTCGATAGCTCCATCAGGGGCTTGCCCGTCGCGTTCTCCATGGCTCCGTTGCCGTAGAAACCCAGCAGCACCCCCTTCCGGGTATACAGTCCGTTGGAGGGGTAGGCAAACTGACCCAGGGGAAGGTTCGAAAGAAGACTTCCCCCGTAGATTCCATCGTCTTCTTCCCAGAAGCGGCGCTTCATCTGGAGGCCCATTTTGGCGCTGTTGGAGTAGCTCACATCCACCACCACCTGGGCCATTTCAGGCGACAGGTTCACATCCAGCTCTTTCAGGATGGAGAGGGGGAGGCAGGAGATGCAGAAGTCCGCCGTGAGCCGCTCCTCCTCACCCGTGGCCCGGTGGCGCACCACAACCTGCACCTCGTCTTCCAACAAGAGGATGGAGCGCACTTCGGCGCCCAGGGTTACCCGGGGCGCCATGGCTTGAGCGAAGGCGTGGGGGATGCGGTCCATGCCACCCACGGGCTGAAAGAAGGCCCCTGTGTGTCCAAAGGTGACGGCTCCCATCTGCCGGAACCGGGTTCCGAAGCCCCACTGGAGGAGAGCGGCGAAGTCATGGGGGTCGGTGGGGTTGGAGTCGGTGCGGTAGCCGGAGTAGACCCGATCCTCCGCGTCCAACCGGCCATCGCGCACCAGGTACTCTACCAGGGAGTCCCGATCTTCACGGGTGAGGGGCCGATCCAGACTCCCCTGGTCCGCCACCTTCGCCAAGAGCTCGGACGTATACCCCCGGAGGTCGGCCCGGGCGTCCCGGAGGCGTACCCGCTGTCCAGACAGCGCACCCATCTCCTCCCCCTCGAAGTAGAGGTACCCCGCCTCGTTCTCGTTGATGAACCACTCCAGGGGGACGTTCAACTCCCGGCAGTAGTCCAGCACGGCCCTGTGCCCCTCCGGGATGCGCCAGGGCCCGGCGTTGAAGTACTGCCCCTCGTCGAAGTCACAGAGCTGGCGCTCTCCTCCCGTCTCATCCAGTACATCTCCCCTGCGGACGGACCAGTTCACGCCCCCGACCCGATCCCGGGCCTCCAGCACCTGATAGTCGTAGCCCAGCTTTCCCAGTTCGTAGCCAGCGGTGAGGCCCGAAACCCCGGCTCCCAGCACCAGCACCCGGGCGTTCCGGTTCGGGGGTTCCGCGAAGGCGGGTTTGGGGCCGGCCGGCGCCGCCATGAGGTCCCAGGCGCTCATGGCGCTCATGGCCAGTCCCGAGCCGCCGGCTGCACCCAGGCGAAGGAGGAAGTCCCGGCGGGTGAGGGGGCGGCGGACCATGGTGGGCAGGTACGGGGTGGGGAGGGACGGGCGGCTCACTGGATGGACCTCCTGGGCGTGGGTGTCAGGAGGAAGGTTGGGCGGGAGAGGGGAGGCCGGTCAATAGCTCCCCGACCGGACCCCCCTTCCCGGCGTCACCCCCTCCACCACCTCTCCCTCTCGAACCACTGGAACCCCGTTCACCAGAACGTGCCGGAAACCCACCGCCGGGATCCCCGGCTCGGCGTAGGTGGAGCGGTCCTGGACCGTGGCTGGGTCGAAGATGGCCAAGTCGGCGTCGGCTCCCACCTGGATCCGGCCCTTGGTGCGGAAGGCTGGGGCCCAGCTCTCCAACCGGCGGGCCGGGATCAGGGACATCTTCTCCAGCGCCTGCATGAGCGACAGGCTTCCCTTTTCCCTCACATAGTGTCCCAACACCCTGGCATAGGTGCCGGAGGTGCGAGGGTGACCCACTCCCTCTCGCAGCCCGCCGTCACTGGCGATGGCGGTGAGGGGGTGCTCCACCGCAAGGGCCTCCATTTCGGGAGTGTTCAGGTGGAGCACCACCCATCCCCCCTGGGCCCGATAGCGGGCGAAGCTCTCGGAGTTCAGACGCTCGCCGGTGGCGGGCCACTGCAGCTGGGCCAATACCAAATCGGGTGCCCCCTCGTACTGATCCAGCAGAGCCGACTGGATGGAGGTGAGGCCGGCGCTGTAGGGGTAGGCTTCCGTGGATATGTCCATTCCCCGGGACACGGCCTCCTCAACCATCTGGAGGGTGCGGGGGGTTTCGGCCAGACTCATGCTGTTCAGGTGGGCGATGTGGAGGGGGGCGCCCGTCAGGGCAGCGGCTCCCATCACTTCCAGGAACGCCTCCACGCTCCCGCCGGGCTCGGACTCGCCAAATGCACGGGGATGTACAAAGACGGGAGTGTTATGTTCGGCGGCTTCCCGGAAGATCTCCAGCACCTCCCACCGAGTGGCACCGGGGGAGTACTGGATTCCCATCCCCACCCCCAGGGCACCGGCCGCCAGACCCCTCCTGATCCCGCCCCGGATCTCAGCCACTTCCCCTTCCGAAGCCACGGTGTACCCTCCGGCCCCGCTGGGAAGCAGGTCACCGGCATCGCCGTAGAGGGCCATCCGCACCGGCAAATGGCCCACGGAGACTCCATGATTTATGAGGGTACCGTGGGCACGTTCGGCGTACCACGCCTCCACATCCCCTGTCCCCACCTCCATCTCCAGGGCCGTGGTGACTCCGTTCAGGGCGAAAAGGCGGTAGTTCTCATCATCCTGGCCGTGGGCGTGGAGGTCGATGAAGCCAGGGGCCACCACCAGCCCGGAAGCGTCCAGCGTATCGAGGGCTTCAAGGGGCGAATCGCTTATGGCCTCAATTCGCCCGTCCCGGATACCCAACCAGCGAACGGCGTCCAGCTGCGTCTCGGGATCCAAGACCCGGCCCTGGGCCAGCACCAGGTGGAAGGGCTCGGGGGAAGAGGACGTGCAGGCCAACAGGGAGAAGGCGGTCAGCCAGGTGAAAGCCACCGCCGAGATGACAGCGCGCGTACGCATCAGGGGGTACCTCCCAAGAGGGGGTGCGAGGAGTTTGGTCCGCCTTCCTATCCAGGTTCATCACCTCAACTCCCGGGGTGTGATCCATTCCACGAATTCCAGGCTTCTCTGCGCCACCGAACCCCATCCCCCGTCCGGCGCACGGAAATGGGCCAGGGAACCGGTGGGAAGTTTCAGCCGCAGTCGGGCGAGAACGTCCGGGGGCATGCTACCAGGGACGGGAAGCCTCCAGATGAGCTCATGGAGGCCCGGGTTGTGCCCCACCACCAGGAGGCACTTCGCCTCCGGAGGGGCGTTGCGGATCTCCTCCAGGAGGGTATGGACGGAGGCGTGATAGAGGGCGTCCAGGAAGTGCACGGGTGTCCCGCTGGGAATGGCGTCCCCCAGAAGCTCGAGGGTTTCCCGGGTCCGGACCGCGGTGGAACAGAGAACCAGATCGGGCTCCAGCCCGGTTTCCCTCATCCACGACCCAACCCGTGGCGCAGCCTTCCGGCCCCGTGTGGAGAGGGGCCTTTGGCGATCCTGCAGCCCGGGGTGGTCCCAATCCGACTTGGCGTGCCGCATGAGCAGGAGCTCCCTGGTCACCTCCCCTATCACCGGATGCCCACCTGACCCCGCACGGAGGCCTCCAGCCGTGCCGGGTCATATCCCACGCCATCCCGGAACACCAGGGTCATGTTCCGGATGTCGGCCGGGTTTGCCACCAGGTCTCCCCGAACCACCGCCAGATCTGCCCGCTTGCCCACCTGGATGGAGCCGTAGAGGTGGTCTTCCTTCAGGAGGATAGCCCCATTCAGGGTCATGACCCTCACGGCCTCCTCAGGGGTGAAGCCCGCCTCCACCAGGAGTTCGTAGTTCCGCTGGTCGCCGTATCCCGGAAGGCTCCCGTTCCCCCAGGGGTCTACGCCGGCCACCAGGTGGCCGCCGTCGCGGACAAACTCCCGATCCCACTGGAGCATCTTCTGGAAGAGGAGGGTGGGAACCACCAACCCCAGGCTCCACGCTTCGAGATCGGCCCGGAACTTCCGGAGTTCGTCCTGGGCCTCCGGGGCCAGGGCGTCCATGACCCTGGGATCCAGCGGTGCCCTGTCGGGCACAAAGAGCTCATAGACCGAGAGGGTGGAGGTGACGGCCACACCGTGCTCCACCAGGGTGCGGAAGGTCTCCCTCACTTCCTCGCCGTAGACGTCCACCTCCACCTGCCGCACCATGTTGTCCGGGGGGCAGACGTCGGGCTCCTTGTCGGGGATGTGGTCGGAGTTGGTGATGAGGCCGTGCTCCAGGTTGTGGATGCCCAGGGCTGCTGCTTCCCGGAAGGTCACCGAGCAGAGATGACCCGTGAACGAGATGCCCTGGCGGTTGGCTTCGTCGATGGCGGCTCCCAGAACGGCCCGGCTGATACCTCCTGAGGCCTTGAGCCAGGTGGCCCCCTCCTGCGCCCAGTAGCGCACCACCCGCTGGGCATCTTCCTCCGACATCAGGGAAGAGGTGGCCGACCCGGGACCCACTGCCCCTGACACATAGGGGCCGCTGGCATGCACTCGGGGGCCGGGAACGAGCCCATCCTCCACACCCCGTTTCATGCTCAATTCCGCGTAGGGGTGTTGGGCCCCGGCAGTACGGATGGTGGTGACCCCCCCAGCCAGATAGAGCCGGGGTCCGGTGTACGACATCTGGACGCTCCGGGGCCCGAAGGAGTAGTAGGTGTGGTTGTGCATCCCCACCATCCCGGGAATCACCGTGTGGCCGGGAAGGTTCAGCACCCGGGCGTTGGCTGGGATCTCCACCTGACCATCCGCACCCACTCCTGTGATCTCGCCATTCTGAAACACGATGGTCCAGCCGTCCTGAGCCGGAGCGCCCGTGCCGTCGACCATCCGCACACCCGTGAGGGCCACTACGGCCTCGGGCACGGTGACGTACTCCAGCACATCGGGCGACAGGAGCTCCACTCCTTGAGCTCGGAGTTGGACCGGAAAGAAGAGCAGGAGGCCGAGAAGCAGAGTCATGCGAGGCATGGGAAGGTTCCGTAATGAAGAAATTGAGACGGGTTCCGATGTGAACCTATCTTCCTGCCGCCTCCAGATGCCAGGATGAGATCATGGGCCAGCCCCGGGTGGTGGCTCCAAGGACTCGAAGCCACCGAGCCACCATCTGGTTGGAGTTGCGGAAAAGGGAGTACGATTGGGGGTGGGGTACGAAAGCCAGATTGAAGGCTGCGGATTCGTGCACCACATCCATCGCGCCCGAACCGAACAGGGTTTCCAGCTCCATCAAGAGCTCGGAGACAAGACCCGCATCCACCGGGATGGGGTAGATGGAGTCGGTGGGTACCCGCACCGTACGCCGGATGTCTTCGACTGCCGTATCGCCACCCAACACCCGTCGGCCAAGGGCTGCCTGGGTGGGCCAGAGAAGGGCTGCCGCACCGCTCCGGAAGCCCGTGCGGTTCAGGGCATAGTAGCGCCAGTCGCCATAGGAGTACCGAATGGCGCCAAGCTTGCCGTGGGGAAGCACCAGGCTGGCGTGGCGGCCATGGTCCAGGAGGAGAACCGTCACCGGCCGAAGGGGAGATTCGGGAGGAGTGACCTGAACTGCGCAACCCGCCAGTCCCAGGGTGACCCAAGCGATCCCGGTCAGTCTGCGCGCGCCGCCTATCCGTCCTGGTGGCCTTCGCCCTTCGCCCATTTCTCTGCCAACTCGTGGGATGGTAGCCGGAAACCCACCCAGAAATTCCCAAACTCGGCATAGAGGGCGCTCACTTCATCGTAGCGCATCTCGGTCACCAGCCGCTTGAAATCCAGCGGATCCGAGGCGAACAGAGTCACTCCCCATTCCCAGTCGTCAAATCCCACGGATCCCGAAATGATCTGGGAGATGCGGCCGGCGTATCCCCGCCCCGTCTTCCCGTGCTCCATCATGAGGGAAGCCCGCTGGTCCAGGGGAAGGGTGTACCAGTTCTGGCCGGGTTTGCGCCGCTTGTCCATGGGATAGAAGCAGACGTACGGCATGTCCTCGGGCTGACGCGGGTGGAGCCGAGCTTGCACGTGACGCTTTTCGCCTTCGGCATCCAACAACTCCTTCACCTTCACCTGCCACTCTTCGGAGCCCGGCTGGATGCCCTCCGCCGCTGTCTGTTCCACCAGGGCTGCAGTGAGGGCATACAGCCCCAGTTCCACCACGGAGAGATAGTCGCTCACCAGCTGCCAGTCCGGGGCCCGGCGAAGAAGCTCTTCCTCTACTTCCGCCAGGGCCTCCAGGGAGGGACGGAAGTGCATGACCATGTAGTCGGCTTCTCCTCCGACGATGCGGTAGACGGCACTCCACCCTCCATGGTCCAGGTCGTCCCACTCCTGGAACCGGGAAACCAGAGCTGCCGCATGGCGCGGCGTACCCTGAAAGAACTGATGAAGGAGGTACCAGCCGTCCAGTGCCAGCGGGGCCAGGGGAGAAGGCGACATGGTCTCGAAAGGGCGAAGGTGGAAAGAATCGTTCGGATGGCCCGGATGGGGGCGGCGACGTAGCTTTGACACCCCAGAGGAATCCTTGAACCGAACCTTGTGCCAGTGGAAGGTCTCCTTCCGTCCGGTAGGGTGCAAGGAGTCACCCCGGAAGAGACTCACCCCGGAGGGGAAGGGCGAATTGGATTCAAGAGAAGGGGAGAGGCCACTTCACGGTGGAGGCGCTGCCGGTAGGGGGAGGGCGCGAAAGCCGGAGCTGGACTCCACCATCAGAGAAGTCATGGATGAGGTGGGGCGCTCCCGCAACTCCCCTTCGTCAGGTGGCCGAAGCCCATCCCGCCGTCAGCCCCTATGGCTCCTTGCCACCGTGTTCCTGGCGGTGGTGGCGGGGTGGAACGTCTGGTGGTTCGCCGTAGAGTCCGGGCGTCCAGCTTTCACCACCCAGGAGCGAGCCATGGGTCTCCAGGCTCGAATGTACCTGGTGGTCTTGGGCCTGGAGGACCTCCGTTCGCGCACCGGGAACTATCCGGACACCCTGGAGGAGGCTCTTCTGGACGGCCCCGACCTGGGGTATGAACGGACCGGAAACGAATATGTGCTGTTCAGCATGGATCCATCGGTGTCAATCCGATATCGGAGTGGGGATGACATCACTCCGCTGGCCGCAGCTCTTCGGGCGGCCATGACTCCTGCCATGATGCGTGGATCCCCCCAGGGTGAACCCCCTGGGGGCGAGTCGTGATGGGTTCAGGGAGGTTCCGCCTGGCGGGGCGGCGAGGATTCACCCTTGTGGAGCTCCTCACCGTCATGGTGTTCATCGGAATCCTGGCTACCATCGCCGCCCCTCGACTCTACACCGCGGTGCAGCGGGCCACGGCCGCCCGGGTGGTGAGTGACTTCCACACTGTGCGCATGGCGGCGGAGGTCCACTACGCAACCAGGGAGGGCTACCCCGAGACGGGCGCGTGGGGTGTAGCGCCGGCGGAGCTGGCTCCGTACCTCCCCGAGACCTTCCCCTTTTCCCATGGCCGGGTGGAGTATCGGTTCCGGGTGTTTCCTGCGCCTCCCAACGGAGGGGGAGGGGTAGACCCACCGACGGTGGGTCTGGAGGTGCGCACCGATGATGCAGGGGTTCTGGAGGCCCTGCAGCAGCTGGCCCGGGGATGGTCGGTGCTCCAGGGAGCACAACTGCTGCTGCTGGTGATCCATTGATCGGGGGAAGATGATCTCAGGGGTGTACGAAGATATCCGCAGGGGGAGGGTTCACCTCAGAGTGGCGCCGGAGGCCAGGGTATGGGCCCTCACCATGCTGGAGAAGTACGGCACCCTTTACGAGGCAGGCGGGCAGGAGAGTCGACCCCCGCAAGGCGACCCGCTGGTGGGGAGGGGGATCATCCACCTGGTGGAGTCTCCGGAGGATGCGGGAGGATCGCAGGAACTCTGGGCCATCCGGCACGCATACCGGGGGGGGCTGCTGGCCACGCTGCTGGGAGACCGGTACCTGAGAACCCCAGCCACCTACCGTCCCTTTCGGGAGTGGGAGGCCAGCCTGGGTCTGGCCGCGCTGGGGTTCTCCACGCCTCCCCTCCAGGCGGTGGCTGTGTATCCTTCGGGTCTCATCTACAGAGCGGATGTGGTAACCCGCTTCATCCCCTTTGGGAGGGAGCTGCCCAAGGCCCTTTCCTCGCTGGCCTCCCAGCCGGCGCTTCAGCAGAAGCTTCTGGAACGCGTGGGTGGGCTCATTGCCGTCATGGGCCATAAGGGGGTATTTCATCCGGATCTGAATGGCAAGAATCTGCTGGTCACCGGCCAAGCACCCCATTGGGAATTGCACCTTCTGGATCTGGATCGAACGCGGCTGAGGGGAAGGCGCCTTATGGACGGAGGGCGACGGATGCTTCGGCGCCTCCTACGATCTCTGGAGAAGCTGGGGATTCTGGCGACCGAAGCAGATGGAAGCCCGGCGCGAGATGCCCTGGAGCAGGGTTTTCGAGACGGAGCCAGGAAGCCGAAGACACCTTTCCCGAGCCAAGGCTGACGAATGAATTGGAAGAATGGAATTGTGGGTCGTGCTGCGAAGATCCCAGGAGGCCGGGGCGTGGCACCCCTGGTCTGCGTGGGGCTCATCTGGGTGGGGGCCATGGCGGGCTGTGTTGCCCCCGGGGATTCCGCGCCGTCGGGCGGAGCTGCCTCAGAGGTTGTCCGGGAGGTCATCTCCACTCCCCTGGCCCCACCCGCCATCGGGCCCTACTCCCAGGCCGTGAGGGTGGGGGAGACGGTGTATCTGGCGGGTCAGATCGCCCTGGATGCCCGGTCCGGGGAACTGGTCAGCGGAGGAATCGAAGCAGAGACCCGCAAAGTCATGGAGAATCTGGGGGCCGTGCTCTCGGCGGCAGGTCTCTCGTTCCAGCACGTGGTTCAGAGTCAGGTGTTTGTGGCAGATCTGGATGAGTTCGCTGCCATGAACGCGGTCTATGGGGAGTTCTTTCCCCGGGACCCACCTGTCCGGGCCACGGTGGAGGCTGCTCGCCTCCCTCGAGACGCCCGGGTGGAAATCATGTTCACCGCCGTGGGGCCGCGTCCGTGACGAGTTCAGTCGGGAGGAGGGAACGATACCCGGGTAGCTTCCCGCTTCGCCCGGTACATGGCCGCATCGGCAGCGTTCAGGAGTGAGGTGAGGGTCTGCCCGTGCTCCGGTTGCACCGCAATTCCTACACTTGCCGGACACACCACGGGGGTGCCGTCCAGTACGTAGGGCTGCTCGAGTTCCTCTCTCAGTCGCTCGGCTACCCGCTGTGCAGCCGTGCCATCCACTCCCGGGAGTAGGATGGCGAATTCGTCGCCCCCCATACGGGCCGCCAGGTCCGGAGCCCGTAGGAGCGCACGGATCCGATCGGCCAGTTCCTTCAGGAGTTGGTCGCCCGCTTCATGGCCCATGGTGTCGTTCACAGGCTTGAAGTTGTCCAGGTCCATGTACAGAAGGGAGCAAGCTCGCCTGGAGCCGGCGCCCGGGAGCAGGATCTCTGCGGCGCGGGCCTCCAGCCCCCTCCGATTCAGGAGTCCGGTGAGGGGGTCTCGGCGAGCGGCCTTCTCCATCTCCCGCTCCCTGGCCTTCCGTTCGGAGATGTCCACGAAGGTGACCGACAGGTCCAATCCCACAGGAGCCACCTCCACCCGGAACCAACGTCCCCGGAAGGGAAGCTCCAGTTCCGCCATTCCCGACCCACGACTGGCCTCTCTCAGTCCGGCCACCAGTGGCTCCCACGCCGTCCCTCCTTCCTGGGCCATGAAGGCCCCCACGATTTGCGTGGTCTCCCGCCCCAGGATGCGTCCGGCCTCCGGATTGGCTACCAGGATCTGGAAGTCTCCCCCCTCCGGCCGGAGACGGAGGATTCCCGCCGGAGATTGGTCCACAAGGGTCCTCACCAGTTCCTGACTTTCCATGAGGGCTCGCTCTGCATGCAACCTGGCCGTCACGTCCCGAAACAGAATCATCCGACCGCGATGCTCACCCCGGGGGCCCCTCACCGAGGTGATGGTCACCTCCTCCATGCGACCCTCCATCCCCTCCACCACCTCCTCCACTTCCGTTCCCCGGCGAAGGAGGGGGAGGAGTGGTGACTGGGCCGGTAGGAGCTGACCCACCGGACGTCCCAGGGCATCGTCTCGACGACCCACCAGCATGGAGGCGGCCACCGGGTTCAACTCCACCACCCGATCATCGCGGTCCAGCACGATGACCCCATCCCGGAGGGTCTCAAAGACGGACCGATAGGCTACCGGCGTGAGTCGGAACAGGCGGGTCCGAAAAAAGCCCCAGGTGAAGACGAAGCCACTTGCCCCCAGCGCCAGGTGGGTCACTCGGGGGGCGACACCCAGCAGATAGAGGAAGTTGGTAATCAGCGGAATGGCACCCCCCACCAGGAAGGTGGAAACCTGGGTGCGGTAGAGCGGCGAGTTCAATTCTCGCACCAGAATGAGAATGGCCGAGGCAATGAGCGCATAGCTGTACGGGACGTGGACCCACTTGAACCAGATCCCCCATTCCGGGTCGAGTACCCATCCCTCCGTGGGGTCGAAGGTGGCGGGAGGATGGGCCCACATGAGCTCGTGCCACCCGTTGGTCCACACCAGGATCACCGTGGCTGCCGGAATCAGCGAGAGGAGGATGACCTCGCGGCTCCTGGGGGCGAAGCGTCCGGCGAACTGAAGGGCGAAGACCAGGAATGCCACGGGAACCATGACGTTCCCCAGATAGGTGATCCACAATCCGGCCAACACGCTGGCGAGCTTCTCGGCCTCCACTTCCACGGCCCCTCCCAGGAGCCAGATGGCGATGCCAAGGAGCCCTGCGGCGAATGCCTGGGATCCGGCTTCCCGGCTCCCCCTGTGTGCCACGACCGCCAGGCACACGTAGAGCAGCGAGAGAAGGGCCAGAAGTTCGGTTTGGACCAAGGACAAGGGGTTGGGGTTCCTTGATGCGTATGGACGAAGAGGGCCTCTCCCTGACCCGAATCCTACCCAGGGGCGGCTCCAACCGCCTGCAATCTAGGGTGCCAGGGAGAGGAGGAGGAGGGTCATGAGTTGGGATGTGATTCTGGTG
>JBBDRI010000019.1:0-43610 GCA_040905545.1 Gemmatimonadota bacterium
CATGGCTTTCAGCGCGCCGCCTCGCCCGATACCGCAAGACCCCGTCCCGGTGGTCTCTGTACTTCTTCAACAGCCTTCTGAATCATGTCAACCACAGAATCCGAAGCCCGGAAGGCCCTGAACCGACTCCTTCGTGCCGCAGAGAAGGCCCACCGCGAGTTGGCGGCGTTGGAGGGGGCCCTGGCCCGTGTGGAAGGAGACGACTTTCCCCGGGAGCGCTATGAGGCGGTGACGCAGGCCCTGGCCCTGTTGGAGACGTTCTGCCAGGAGGAGGGTTCACGCCTCCAGGAGAAGATCCTGCAGTCCGGTGGGCTGGAGCCGGGCCGGGTGCGCCGCTCGTCGGGTGACTGACTCCATCCCCCGCCTTCGAGAGGACGTGAAGGCGTATCTATCCGACCCCTCCTCGTGGGAGACCCGCGACAACCAGGGTTTCAACGCCCTGGCCCTCAGGGTCTTTCGACATCAAGTGAATGAGAATCCCATGTACGGGTCATTCGTTCGCCACCGATTGGGGTCTCCAGGGTCCGTGGAGCGGTGGGAGGACATCCCACCTGTCCCGGCGCGCGCGTTCAAGGAGTTTTCCCTCATCTCGGGCGATCCCGGGAGTGTCCGTCTAATCTTTCGCACCAGTGGAACCACGGGTGGGCAGGGGCGACGAGGCCGGCACCACGTGCAGGACCCGGAGCTCTACGAAGCCTCCCTCCGGCCCACCTTCCAGCGGCACCTGATCCCCGAGGACGAACCCATCTCCATGGTTTCCCTGGTGCCGCCCACAGCGCTCACGCCCCATTCCTCCCTGGGATTCATGGTGGAGGTGGTCATGAAGACGTGGGGAGCTCCAGGCAGTGGCCACTTCGCCCATCCCGATACCGGCGTCCAGGTTCCGGCCCTTCACGCGGCGTTGGAGGAGTTTGCTGAAGGTGGGAAACCGGTGCTCTTCATGGGAACGGCGTTCGCTTTTGTCCACTGGATGGATGCCATGGATGCCAAAGGGTGGCGGATCCGCCTTCCCACGGGGTCCAGGATCATGGAGACGGGGGGCTTCAAGGGGCGATCGAGGGAAGTATCCAGGGAAGATCTCTATTCAGCGCTTGAAGAGCGCTTGGGCATTCCCACCGTCCGAATGGTGAACGAGTACGGAATGACCGAACTGCTTTCTCAGTTCTATGAGCCCACGTTGGTGCCGGGAGATCCCGGGCCTTCCCGCCGCCATGTGGCTCCGCCCTGGCTTCGCACGCAGATACTTCACCCCGAGACGCTGGAACCCGTGCCTCCAGGCGAACCCGGCCTGTTAAGCCATCTGGATCTGGCGAATCTGGATTCCGTGGCCTGCGTCCTCACCGAGGATCTGGGGGTGGCTGCGGGAGATGGCTTCCGCCTTCTGGGGCGGGCCATTGGTGCTGAGCCCCGGGGCTGCTCTCTCACCATGGAAGCCCTCCTGGACGCCCAGGGACGGTGAAGGTGTACACTCTCCAGGAGCTGGAAGCTGTTCTGAACGGTCTGGAAGAGAGCGCCGTGATCCTGGAGGGCATCTCGGTGGAACGCCTCTGCGGAATTCTCGGAGGTGTGGGTGGAAGGCTCCTGGATCCGGATGACGCCCTCCACCGTGAGGCCTTGGCCCGTCTTCCGGATGAATCGGGCCTGACCCCCCGGATGTCCTCGGACGTCATTCTGCACATGGCTGCAGGCTGGACCGAGGAGAGTCTTCTGGCGCTTGTGAAAAGCCAGTTCTCCCCCGTGACCATGCTGGATGGGTTCGTTGAGGTGGAGGGAGCAAGGGGAGGCCGGGTTCGGGCCCTGGGAGATGTCCTGGCGTTCCACCTTGCTTCCGGGACGGTGCCTGGAGTGGGGGCCACCTCCCTTCTGCGCAGCCTCCTGGTAAAGACCCCGGTTCTCCTGAAGCCGGGGGCGGGAGATCAGGTGCTCTCAAGGGTGGTGGCTCGCGGAGTGGCTCAGGCCGACGCACGGTTGGCACAGGTGGCGCAGGTGGTCTACTGGCCCGGCGGCACCGGAGAACTGGAGACGCTGGTATTGAACCGGGCCCGCAGGGTGGTGGTCTACGGAGGAGATGAGACTGTGGAGGCTGTGCGGGCACGTCTGCCTGCCGGGATACCCATGGTGGCTTATGCCCATCGCCTCAGCGTTGGGTTGGTGGGGCGAGACCGGCTGGGAGGGTTGGAGCAGGCCCGGCGCCTTGCCGCTCAGGCTGCACGGAGCGTGTGGTGGTACGATCAGCGCGGGTGCGTTTCTCCCCACGTCGTGTGGGTGGAGGAGCGCGGAAGGGTGTCTCCGGAAGATTGGTTGAGGCTCCTGGCCCGGGAGATGGATGTGCTTCCCAGGCCCACTACCCATGGAGATCCACAGCAGTCGGCACGTATCCAGCAGGAACGGGGGATTGCGGAGATGCGGGCCGCCGGGGGCGCGGCGGGAGGCTTCCTGGGAGACCCGGAACTGAGGTGGACCCTCCTCTGGGAGACCGACGCGGCGCTCCAGGCTTCCCCTCTGGGATGTACCCTCCGGGTGAAGGGCGTGGCAGATCTCGGTGAGGTCCCTGGCCTCCTGGCCCCTCATGGCCGGCACCTTCAGAGCGCAGCCCTGGAGGTGGGAAGCCCGCGGCGGGAGGGGCTGGCCATGGAGTTGGGGCGAGCCGGGGTGACCCGGGTCACCACCTTCGAAGATCAGGCGTGGCCACCGGCCTGGTGGCACCACGACGGGGGGGATGCCCTTCGCTCCCTGGTTCGCTTCATTACCCTTGACGATGATGCCCAGGGTTGACGAAGGTCAGCTTTCCGGTTGCTGCTCCGACCTGCGGATGACCATCTGACGCACCCCCTGGGGGTTCTCCTCCACCCGCACGGTCAGCACGTCGCCCTCTTCGATTGCCAGATCATCCCGCATCTCCTGGGGGATTGTGATTCTGCCTCCCACCCCAACAGTCACGTCGCCGTAGTAGCGCGTCCGGTAGATGGCCATCCAGGCTCCTTCCACTCTTCAGGTCCAGGTCGATGGCGGTTCAAGCCCGGCCTCTGGGCTTGAGTTCTACACCCCCGTGCCACTCGATGAGGGAGTGTAGATTTCCGCAGGGAATCATATGGAACCCCTGAGGGTGGCTCTGAGATCCATCGAGGTGAGATTTTCCCATCACAAGTCTATTGGGCTCCCCTGTGTCATCATTCCTTCGCTACGTTGCACCCATGATGAACCGAGATCTTCCGGTGGTGAGGCTCCAGGGCGTCTTCAAGTCCTTTGGGCAGGTGCGAGCGGTGCAGGATCTGGATCTACTGGTTCCCCAGGGAGCCATTTATGGCCTGTTGGGGCCCAACGGATCGGGAAAGACCACCACCATTCGGATTCTCATGGGAATCCTGGGTGCCGATGCCGGAGAGGTGGCCCTCCTTGGCGCCCCGCCTCACAAGACCCGACAGTCGGGGGTGGGGTATCTGCCGGAGGAGCGAGGCCTCTATCGTCGCATGAAGGTGATGGATCATCTCCTCTTCCTGGCTCGCATCCGGGGGATCTCCCGAGGAGACGCCGAAGCCAGGGCTCGGGGCTGGCTGGAACGTCTGGAGCTCACTGCCTGGTCAGGCCGACGGGTGGAGGAGCTGTCCAAAGGTATGCAGCAGAAGGTCCAGTTCATCGGGACGATCCTACACGATCCAGCCCTTCTCATCCTGGATGAACCCTTCTCCGGGCTGGACCCCCTGAACCAGGATCTCCTGGAAATCATCGTGCGGGAGTTTCAGGCCCAGGGTACCACCATCCTGCTGTCCACCCATCTCATGGATCAGGCCGAACGGCTCTGTGATCGGGTGTGTCTCATGGCGGGCTCCCGCAAGGTGCTGGATGGGGAACTCCGGGAGCTGAAGCGGCGGGAGGGGAGAGGGGTGGTCGCGATAGACTTCCAGGGTCCCTCCCACTGGGTGAACGGTCCGGAAGTGGTATCGGTGCAGTCGCTGGGCCACGGGGGTGAGGCAAGCAGCCACAGCATCCGGGTGCAACTCCACCCCGGAGCGAATGCCCAGGCGCTTCTGGTCCGGGGGGTGGACGCCGGCGTCCGGATCCAGTCGTTCAGTGTAGTGGAGCCCAGGCTGCACGAGATCTTCGTGCGGTACGTGAGCCGGAACGGGTGGGAGTGAGCATGGATCCATGGCGAAACAGCTGGGCAGTGCTGACCAGAGAATATCTGGTCCGGGTCAGGAGCCGAGCCTTCGTTATCTCCACCGTTCTGGTGCCCCTCATCATGGGTGGCCTGGTCGTGGTTCCACTGGCGATGGAGGGGCGAGGATCGCAGGAGGGGTCGGGGCTGTTGGTGATGGATCGCACGGGGGTCATGACTCCCCTCCTCCTCCCTCGTCTGGCTGAGGCCGGGTTTACGGTAGAGGTGGTGGATGAGGGTGAGCTCGGCACCCCCCAGGCCCTGGTGCGCCGAATGGAACTGGGGCCATATCTGGCGCTGTTGGAGTTGGACCACCAGACGCTAAACGAGGGCCGCGCCCTCTGGCGGGGAGAAGCTCCTCCCCCTCCCCTCCGACGGTTGGCCATCCAACAGGCCGTGGTGCGTACGGCCGTGGAGTTGAGGTTGGAGGTGGAAGGAGATCCCGCCTCGGTGGGGCGCCTATTGGACGGGGGAAAGCTGGAATTTCGGCTTTTGGGGAGCACCGCCCCAGCGCCGCCTTCCGAAGGTCGGATGGCCCTGGCCATTGCAGGCGCTTTCTTCCTGTATATGGTGATTCTCATCTACGGTACCATGCTTCTCCGGGCCGTATTGGAAGAGAAGACCGGGCGGATCGCCGAGGTCCTCCTTTCCGCCATGCGCCCGTGGGAGCTGATGTTGGGGAAGGTATTGGGGGTGGGAGCCGTGGGCTTGAGCCAGCTCGCCATCTGGCTTGGTATGGCGGCCCTGATCATCCTGGCTGTACTTCCCGGGTTGCCGGATGAGATGTTGGCAGGCTACCTGGCAGCCCTTCCGCCGGGCCTCATTCCTGGTCCGGGGCTGCTGGGATTTTTTCTTGTGAGCTTCCTCCTGGGCTACTTCCTCTACGCTTCCCTCTTCGCCGCCGTAGGAGCCATGTGCTCCACCGAAGAGGAGGCCCAGCAGGCCCAGTTTCCGGTGGTGATGCTGGTGGTGGTCCCGGTGATTCTCCTCTTCCCCCTCATGGAGAATCCCGATTCCACTGCGTCGGTGATCCTCTCGCTGGTTCCCTTCTTCGCTCCCATCCTCATGTTCGGCCGGGTAGCCCTGGATGCGGCTCCCGTGTGGCAGGCTGCGCTGGCGGTGGGGATAATGGGGGTGACGCTGCTGGGTACTGCCTGGGCGGCAGGCCGGATCTATCGGGTGGGAATCCTCATGCAGGGGAAGCGGCCCACCGTCCCGGAGTTGTGGAAGTGGCTGCGCCGGCCCTGACGGGGACCTAGGAGCGTGTGCGGGTAATGGGGCGAGCTGCGTTACCCGGACACGCTCCTACGGAAGCACCGAACGCAGGAGCGCCTGGAGCTGTCGGTCCTGGAACCCCCGCGCCTTCCGCATGAGTCCCTCGTAGGAGTCCTCGATGAAGAGGGTGGTGGTGCGGTAGGGCCCCTCCCCCTCTACCCCATCGGCAGGGGTGAACATGAGGTGGGCCCGATGCCACTCCGACCGCCCTGGGGTGTCGTCGAAGATGAGATGAACTTCCCAGAACCGGCCCTCATGACTGATGGTGGCCAGATGAACTCCGTCCGGTTCCTGGAAGCCTTCGTGGGGTGGGGGACGGTTCATGATTGGGTATTCTCCTTCGTTCCAGGCGCAGATTCGGGGGGCATGGGAGGGGCCTCGGACCCATCCACATCCGCCGCGATGATCCGCACGGGAAAGGGATCGGTGGCGGAGCCGGCGTAGAGGCTCCGGTGGGGGAAGGGAATCTCGATCCCCTCGGCATCGAAGCGGGCCTTGATCTCTTCCTGCAGGATGTTCTTGAGCTTCACGAAGTTCTCCTTCGTGGCCCAAACCGTAAAGCGGAGATTGATGGCCGAATCGCCGAATCCGTCGAAGAACACCGTGGGCTCGGGCTCCATGAGGACCAGCGGGTTCACTCGAGCCACTTCCAAAAGCACCAACCTCACTCGCTCCACGTTCTCCTTGTACGCTACCCCCACCAACAGATCTGCCCGTCGGATGGGAAAGCGAGTGATATTGATGACCTGACTCTTGATCATATTTTCGTTCGGGATCCTTACGAAACGATTGTCAAAGGTGCGGAGCTTCACGGAGAGCATGTCCACCGACAGAACCCTTCCCACGGTGTCGCCCACCTGGATGACGTCATCCACCACGAAGGGCTGTTCGCCAATAAGGAAGAAACCCGAAATGATGTTGGAGACGGAAGTCTGGGAAGCGAATCCCAGGGCGATTCCCACGATCCCTGCCGCTCCCAGGAGGGGGGCGAGGCTGAAGCCCAACTCGCTGAGGGTAGTAACCACCACGAGGATGACCCCGGGGTAGAGGAGTAGCTTCCCGGCCACCAGCCCCCGCTGGGGGTTGTAGCGTTTGGCGACGAGGGCGTTCAACCACCGCGAGGCTCCGTAGACCAATGGAACTCCCAATCCCAGTACCAGAGCGGTTCGAATCAACACCGTGATCCGCTCAGGGCTCAGGAGGCTTCCCAGGGAAAGGGCGCTGGGGAGAGCCGCCGGGTCGCCTGCCGCCGTCGCCTGGAGAACCAGAAGCGACAGCGGCGCAAGGCCGTCCGATGCGAGGTGAAGAAAAAGTGAATTCATCCCGTCCCCACCGACGAAATGGCCTTCAAGCGAGCGAATGTGCGAGCCCTGATTCCCCGGGGGGCGGGCGTCCGTGCGGGTGCCAGCTTCTCCGCACCGGTGGCCTCCTTCGGTGGGCGCCCGGTCATCTCCACAAGACTTCCTTCGTCATCCCCCTGGTATCGGACACGGGTCTCCTCCGACCAGATCTCGTAACCACGGCGGAACAGGGATAGGTGGTTGACCCGGAGCGCCAGTCGGTCTACCAGCAGATCCTGGCCGGAGTCATTGTCCATGTGAAGCACCGTGATGGCCAACTGTGGCTCGAAGTGATGGGCCTCCACCGCCCTTCGGGCCGAGGTGGCCAACCAATAGCAGAGCTCCCCGTCCATGGGGTCGCCCCACCAGGTATCCGACATGATGACGGACGGGGTGTCCAGCAGGTGGGAGGAGCCAGGCTCCACCGCCACCCGAGCCCAGAGCGGTACCCGTACGAAGATCCTTGCTTCTGCGCCGTCCAGCAGACGGAAGGGTTCGTGGGGGGTTACGACCACGGGTCGATCCGGGAGGGCGGGGTCCAGCCGCAGATGCGTTACCTCTCCGGGTAGCGCCCAGCGGGACCATCCCACAGTGGGCTCCTCGTCCAACCGCCCTGCCACCTCAGGGGAAGCGCCTGGCTTCTGGCCGGCGGACGGGCGGGACTGATGGACATGAAGCTCGCTGGAGCGGAGTCGGGTTCTGATCCGGAGAGGACCCACATCCACCTGGAGGGGCTCTGCCTCGAGCCCCGAGGGGTCCCGAAAGGGATGTCGGATCCAGGGGAAGTTCGACAAGTCGGGCGTCCCGGTTGAAGGAGTGGGGTCGGGATGGGAGGGGTCTGGAATAACTCCACCCCTCCCTCAGGGGAAATTCTCTGGCGGGGCGTACCCGGGCAAGACGTGGCCGCACCCTACCCGCCACCGGACAGCTCCCTGCGGACCCGGCGAACTCCGTCCTGAAGGGCCTGCCGATGACCTGCTGCCAGGGGACTTCCCTGGAAGCGATGGGCCAGGTACACCTCCACCACCTCCCTGCTCTCAGCCGCGCCGGGGAGCCGTCGTGACTCCAGTTCCCGGAGGAAGGCCAGGGGCGGGAGACGCTCCGGTCCCTCCACCCCCAATGGCGAATAGAGCCGGCGAAGGCGGAGGTAGCTTCGCACTGCCGGGTCCGTAGACCCGCCCAGGCGGCGGGTCTGGAGCCTCCGAACCCCGAAACCCAAAACCAGGGCCACCAGGCCCGCCAGCCCCAACCATTTCAGCGCACCGTCTTCCGGTTCCCTCCCGCCTTCCTCTCCTTCCCCACCAGTGGAGAACCGCTGGGCAACTCCGTCCAGAAAACTCAGTTGGTCTTCCTGGCCGAACTCCAGGACCCATCGGTTCCAGCGGAAGCGGAGACCGTCCATCACCAGTTGAAAGGGGCTCATGGAGGGGAGGGGACCCTGGGCACCTGTTCCAGGCGGGGTGGAATCGAAGGGAATCCACCCGTACCCGGGAAACCAGACTTCCACCCAGGCGTGAGCCTGGTTCCCGGAGACAGCCAGGAAGCCGCCGGTATCATTCCACTGACCTCCCAGAAACCCGTTCACCAGGCGAGCCTGGATTCCCAGTGTCCTGAGAAGTACCACCATACCCGAGGCAAAGTACTCGCAGTGGCCCTCTCGCCGCTCCAGGAGGAAATGGGGCACCGTGGCCTCCCGGGGGGAAGCCGGGAGTTCCAGGGTGTACTGGAATTCCTCGTGGAACCAGCGTTCCAGTGCTGTGACCCGGTCGTAGCGACTCCGGGCTTCTCCCACCACCTGGAGGGCCAACTGCACCACTTCGGTGGGAAGGGGCGGGAGTTGGAGGAAGTATTCGGAAGCAGGGATGAACCCTGAGTCGGCGTCCCTGAGCTGGCGGGGAGAGGGAAGCGTGGGCCGGGAGAGCACACGAATCTCTGCAGGTCTGCGGCCAAACATGACCAGGTCGCCGGAGCCATCCAGGAAGGGCGGCACGGGACCATCCACCTGAGCCGACAAGACCGGGTGAAGGGAAAAGAGAATGAACGTGTCCATGGCACCGGCCCATCGGATGGTCTGAGCCACCTCGGGGCCGGGCCAGCGCGACTTGGCCCACTCCCCGGGGGCCAGGGCCGGGGGAAGGTCGGCACTCCGAGACCAGCGGAGACCGTCGAACCTGTCGTACGAACGTCCACGCCAATAGAGGGGGGTGGCTGGACGGTCGCCCTGGGGGAACTGCACCCGGAAAATCACCTGGGGGTTGGGCAGGATCCGGGTTCCCAGGCTCCCCAGCGTCACAGGGTCGCCGAATCCCGCCATGGGGACTGAAGGGCCATCCGGAAATCCCATCCAACCCGAAGACAGGCGAGGGAAGGCCAGAAAGATCCCGCCGCTGAAGACGAGGGTAATCAACATGAGGGCGCCCAGCGGACGCGTGCCCAATACGGACAGCCCCCCCGTGGGTGTCATGCGCCGGGGAAGGGGCTGCCGGTCGTCGGTTTCCCTCACATGTCCCAGTGCCAACGCCGGGATCCCCAGGAGGAGGAAGGCCAGGAAACAGAGGGCGAACAGGATTCCGGGCCGGTAGGCGGTACCTGCCAGGAGGAGGGCAAAGGCCAGGGCATGGAGGCGTACTTCGTTGTCCGCCTCCAGGGGACGCACTGCTTCCACCGCCAGAAGAAGCAGGAGCAGGTCCACCACCGGGAAGACGGCGTCCTGACCCAGCACTGCGATGTGGTAGGTGGCCCGGAGGAGGAGGATGGCGGCCAGGGGAAGGGCCAGGCGCTCCAATCGATGCCCCCACCTTGGTCCGGTGCGCCACCGGAGGGAGCCCAGGAGCACTGCAGCAGCCACCCCGGCCGAAGCCGACGGTGCCCCTCCCCCCACCATGAGGGCACCCAGTCCGGACAGGGCCAGGAGGATGGATAGCCGACGATGGAGGAGGGGGGTGCTCATGGCTCGGGGCTCCCCTCCAGAGGTGGTAGACTGGGGTCGAAGCGCACCTCCGCCAGGAAATCCAGGGCCGGCTCCGGTCCCTGACCCAAGGCCCAGGGAGCCATGGTGCCGGCCTGACTGACGATTCCCAGCGGCTCCTGCTCCATTGCGCCTCGGCGAAAAAGCGAGGCCAGGCGGGAAAGCTCTTGCTCGGCCTCCGCCCCCGGAGATCGAGCAAGATCCAGTCTCAGCCAGCGGCCACGGGTATCGGGCCTTTCATACTCCCTCACCACCAATTCCCCCTGACGGGCTGAGGCCAGCCAGTGCACGTCTGTGGGTGCATCACCCCAGCGGTACTCCCTGAGGCTACGGAACTCTCCCCGGGAAGAGTTGGCGGATCCGGCCATGGGTGCGGGCTTCACCTGCAGCTGGGAGGATCCCAGGGAAGTCAGGTCGTCCGCTCCGGGGATAAGTGCCGGCCATACCCGCCACTCGCCCTGCAGTTGGAGCTGCCGGGACTTTCGGAAGAGGCCGAAGGGGAACGCTGTACTCACGGATACGGCCTGCAACCGATACACGCCCCGCTCCGTGGGCTGCACAGGGGCCAGCACCTCCCTGCTGGTGTTGGGGGGGATGATCCCCACCCAACCTTCCGCAGGTACTCCCACTTCGCTCACCAGCACCCCGATCCCGGAAACCCAGGTGGACCGATTCACCAGGGTGTAACGGAGTACTCCCTTCTCATTGGCGTGGCACCCGCGGGGGGAGCTCCTCCCTACCTCGAGCCTCTTCAGGAGCTGTTCGGAAAGCCACCCACCTGCCACCAGTACCCCGAGCATACTTCCCAGAAGCAGGAAGAGGAGATTGTTTCCCGTATTCACGGCAGCGAGACCCACCGCCAGGGAGCCGGACGTAAAGACGGCTCCGGCCCCTGTGGGCCGAAGTGTGCGCTTCCACGGAGGTGGAGGCGGCGGAGGCGGGGGCCCTGGGGCTCCCAACGGTGGCGCCCTGTACTTCTTCAATAGCCTTCTAGACTGGAAGAGCGACACCCTCAACCACCTCCCTGAGGATGGCTTCGGCCTCCAAGCGGCTGGCTTCCGGGTCCCGCCCCCTGCTGCGCAGGACCACCCGATGATCCAGGCAGGGGTGGAGCACTCGGGTAACGTCGTCGGGGATGAGGTGGTTCCGCCCCTCCACCACCGCCAGGGCTCGGGCCGCCTGAAAAAACGCCACCGCCCCCCGGGGGCTCACGCCACTTCTGAGGCCAGGATGCTCTCGACTCCTCCGCACCACCGTGAGGATGTAGTCCAGCAACCCAGGGTCGGATCGGACTGCATCCACTGCATCCTGAAGGCCCAGTACATCCTCGGGACTCAGACACGGATCGGGTACGGTTGCCCTGGGGGAGCCGGCATGATCCTGGAGGATCTGCCGCTCGGCTGCGGCATCGGGGTACCCCGGCGCCAAGCGGAGGAGGAACCGATCCAACTGGCTCTCAGGCAAGGGATAGGTGCCATGATGTTCCAGGGGGTTTTGCGTGGCCAGCACCACGAAGGGCCTGGGAAGGGGTCGGGTGGCCCGGTCTACCGTGACCTCCCCCTCCTGCATGGCCTGCAGTAGCCCACTCTGGGTGCGTGGCGGAGCTCGGTTGATCTCGTCTGCCAGGAGGACCTGGGTGAAGATGGGCCCGGCGCGGAAACGAAACCGACCCGAAGTGGGATCGTGCACCGGAACGCCCAAAAGATCCGAGGGAAGGAGGTCGGCGGTGAACTGGATGCGACGAAAACGGAGGTCCAGCACTCCCGCAAGGCTCCTGGCCAGGGTGGTCTTGCCCACGCCCGGAACGTCTTCCACCAGGATGTGGCCCCGGGCCAGGATGGCGGCCAGCGAGAGCTTCACCCCCAGGGGGTCTCCCCGATAGAAGCGGGAAACCTCCTGCACCACATTCTCTATGCGCCCCGGATGGGAGACACGCTCATGTTGACGTGCTCGTGTGTCCTCGGGCGGTTCACCTCGCTTGGGCACGGAGGAGGTGGGAGACAAGTCGCGATCCTCACTGAATGGGGGTTGGTGCACGGCGGGACGGTTCCAACACCGGGTCCCGGTCAAAGGTTTCGCCCCCAGGCAAAAGAGTGGGGAAACACGTTGACATCATATGGGTAGCCGATCTACCTTCCGGGCGTTTTTCCACCTCCCCTCCGTGGCCCCTATTCGGCCGACTCCCACGGGTGAGCATGAAGATTTTCAGGATATTGAATGCGCTGCTGGGCGTCGCCGTTGTGGCTTCGGCCGGTTGTTCCGGACCGCAGATGGCCGAGGGTGCTGCTCAGGAAGTGGCTTCTGAAGGGGCTCCGGTACCCCAGGAAGTCTCACAGAGCCGGGAGCAGCCCATCGCTTTCCCCCACAACATCCACGCGGGCGATTACCAGATCGACTGTCAGTACTGCCACTTCTCGGCCGAGCGCTCCAAGAGCGCGGGCATACCTCCGGTGGCCACCTGCATGGGGTGTCACACCATCATCGCCGGCCAGCAAAATCCCCAGGAGATCGAGAAGTTGCGGGAGTACTGGAACAACCGGGAAGCCATCCCGTGGGTCCGCATCTACAAGGTCTCGGACCATGTCCATTTCCCCCACATGCGGCATGTATCCGCCGGTGTGGATTGCACCTCATGTCACGGTGCGGTTCAGGAAATCGGAGTGATCCAGGAATTGAATCAGCCCCTGAGCATGGGATGGTGCCTCAACTGTCACATGGAACAGGGCGTCTCCCGTGACTGCACCGTCTGCCACTATTGACCGGAGCCCGGGATGTGGGAGGGGCGGCTGCCAGCAGCTGTTTCGTCCCACAGTGCTCCGGGAGAATCGAGGTAATCCATGAGTGAAGGCCTCAAGAGGCGCGACTTCCTGAAAGTGCTCGGCGTCGGGGGAGCAGGAGCTTCCCTGGTGGGGTGCTCCACAGAGAAGGTGGAGCGTCTCATCCCATACGTGGTGCCTCCGGAGGAAATCACCCCGGGGATTGCCACCTGGTATGCTTCCACCTGCGGCGAGTGCGCTGCCGGATGTGGGATCTGGGTGCGGACCCGTGAGGGACGAGCAGTCAAGCTGGAGGGGAACCCAAACCATCCGCTCTCCCGGGGGGCGCTCTGTTCCCGGGGCCATGCTTCTCTGCAGGGGCTGTACAACCCCGACCGGATCACCGCACCGCTCCTGAAGGAGAATGGCGAGTTCCGGGAAGTCGGCTGGGACGAGGCCCTTGAGCTCCTGGAGCAACAGGCCGCGCAGGCCCGGGGGCGATTTCTTCTTTTGAGTGGCAAGACAGGGCCTTCTCTGGCGGCAGCCCAGGAGCTGCTGGCTGCGGCTGCCGGGGGGCGTCGGGTTGAGTACGAGGCTCTTTCGGAAGCTCCTCTCAGGGAGGCCGCTCGCATCGCATTCGGTACCGATGTGGTTCCCACCTTTGACTTCGCCTCTGCCGGGTTCATCCTTTCCTTCGGTGCGGACTTCATGGAGACGTGGCTGTCTCCGGTGGAGTATCAGCGGGGCTTCAGTCACGCCAACGCGCAGGACGAGGGTGGCGGCAAGGCGCCCTTCGTATTTCTGGGTTCCCGACTCTCCCTCACGGGGCAGAATGCCGACGAGTGGGTACCCATTCGCCCCGGTTCGGAGGCGGCAGTGGCCCTGGCCCTGGCCAACGTCATCGCCCGGGAGGGAGGGGATGCGGGCCCCTATCAGTCGTTGCTTCAGGCCTACGACCCCACCTCGGTGGCCGCTCAGGCAGGGGTGCCCGAGAGCTCTCTCGTGGAGTTGGCCAGACGCTTCATGTCGTCAGGCCCGGGGTTGGCCGTGGGTCCGGGAGTCCAGGGGCAGCATCGTCATGCCACAGCAGCCAACCTCGCAGTCCTGGTTCTGAACGCCGTGGCCGGCTCCGTGGGCCGTACCGTGCACCTCACCCGTTCGGATCTCACCGCACCCTCTGCGCCGTTCGCCAACCTGCAGGCTTCCATGAACGCCATGCAGGCCGGTGAAGTGGGGTTGGTGATGGTTCACGGTACGAACCCGGCCTACTCGCTTCCCACATCTTCCGGCTTCCAGGCGGCGTTCGCAGGAGCGGGGTTCCGGGTTGCCCTGGCTCAGGCTCTGGATGAGACGGCCTCCCTGGCCGATCTGGTGCTTCCTGAGTCCCATCCCCTGGAGTGCTGGGGTGATTCCAACCCCCGACCGGGGGTGTGGGCTCTCCAGCAGCCTGTGATGCAACCTGTCCCGCATTTCCAGTCGCGCCCTGCGGGAGATGTGATTCTGGGCCTGGCTGCGCAGTTGGGCGCCACCACCGGCGCAGACAATTTCCGCGGGTTCGTGCAGGGGCGGTGGAGCCAGGTCCATGCCGCCTCCAGTCGCTCCGGCGAGGCGTTCGATGCGTTCTGGCGGGAAGCCCTCCGTTCGGGCGTGGTGGAAACCAGCACCCCGGTGGCCGCCGTCCCCGCCCTCCGGGCGCCCGATGTGGCGCTGTCGTTTGACCCTCCCGCCTTCGATGGCGACGAGAGTGGACTCCATCTGGTGGTATATCCCTCGCCTCGCTTCGGTGACGGGCGTTCGGCCAACCGTCCGTGGCTCCAGGAGTTGCCAGATCCGGTGTCCAAGATTGCCTGGCACTCCTGGGTGGAGGTGCATCCGGAGACCGGAGCGGAGTTGGGTCTCCGGGAAGGAGATATGGTCCAGGTCCGCTCCGCCCACGGTGAAGTGGAGGTCCCGGTCTGGCTCTATCCCGGGATCCGTCGGGACACTGTCGCCCTATCCATGGGAAGCGGTCATGAGGACTACGGCCGCTATGCGGATGGGCAGGGTGTGAATGCCATGACACTACTCCCCACCGAGGTGGAACGCCCCTCGGGTGCCTTGGTGCACATGGCCACCCGAGTGACCCTGGAACCCACAGGTTCCCGCTTGCGCCTGGCCACCATCGAGGGCTCCAGCGATCAGAGCAACCGCAATGTTTCCCAAGCGGTGCAGGCTGGGGTTGCTGCAGTGGCGGGGTATGACGGTGGACATGGCACCCTCCAGGAGCTCCAGGGGGCTGGCGGATTCGCTCCGGTTCCCACCGATGGTTCCCCTACGGCGTTTCCTTTGCCGGGGGCGCGCCACGGTGAGTACGATCCGGAAGCCCACCCCCGGTGGGCCATGGCCATCGACCTGGACAAGTGCACCGGCTGCAGCGCGTGCATTACGGCGTGCCAGTCGGAGAACAACGTGCCGGTGGTGGGTGAGGCCAATGTCCGCATGGGCCGCGACATGGGCTGGATCCGCCTGGAACGCTTCTACGATCATGTGGATGCCTCGGCTCCGGGCTATTTGGATATCCGGCACCTTCCCATGCTCTGCCAGCACTGCGGAAACGCACCGTGCGAGCCGGTCTGCCCGGTGTACGCCGCATACCACACGCCCGAAGGGTTGAACGCCCAGGTCTACAACCGGTGTGTGGGAACCCGCTACTGCGCCAACAACTGCCCCTACAAGGTCCGGGTGTTCAACTGGCATCGCTTCACCGAGGTGCCCGAGCCTTTGAACTGGCAGTACAATCCCGATGTGACGGTGCGTTCGGAGGGAGTCATGGAAAAATGCTCCTTCTGCGTGCAACGGATTCGAGAGGCCCAGAACCGGGCGGTCCTGGAAGGTCGGGGGGTCCGGGATGGAGACGTGGTCCCGGCGTGTCAACAGAGCTGCCCTGCCGAGGCCATCGTCTTCGGCAACATTCGGGATCCCCAGTCCCGGGTGGCACAGCTTTCCGAAAGCGAACGGACGTACCGGGTGCTGGACGATCTCATCAATACCCAGCCGGCCGTAAACTACCTCAAGAAGGTCACCCTCCATCCCGTGGAATCCGGCGGACACTGATCTAATGGCGACGGCAACTGAACAGGAAGGGGGTGTCCAGACCCACCCGGACGTAGAGTCCTACGGGGCGGTCAATCGCGACATTCTCAAGATGCTGGCCGCCCCCGACAAGGGGTGGTGGATCTGCCTGGGCCTGGCGGCTGCCGGGGTGGGCCTCTTCTTCACATCCTGGATCTACCAGATCGTCCGGGGCATCGGGGTGTCCGGGCTCACCAGTCCGGTGGGATGGGGGGTGTATATCACCACCTTCGTCTTCTGGGTGGGTATCGCCCACTCCGGAACGCTCATCTCCGCCATCCTCTTCCTCTTCAGGGCACCCTGGCGGCAGTCCATCTATCGTACCGCTGAGGCCATGACGGTCTTTGCGGTGATGACGGCTGGACTCTTCCCCCTGATCCATGTGGGACGGGTATGGTATGCCTATTGGCTCATTCCTTATCCGAATGAGCGCATGCTCTGGCCCAACTTTCGATCTCCGCTGGTGTGGGACGTCTTCGCGGTGACCACCTACTTCACCGTTTCGTCGCTCTTCTTCCTCCTGGGCACCATCCCTGATCTGGCGGCGGCGCGGGACCAGGCGAAGGGCCTCAGGAAGAAGTTCTACACCCTCCTTTCGTTCGGCTTCCGGGGGACGGACCGGGAGTGGCACCACTTCTCCAAGGCGTACATCTACCTGGCGGCTCTGGCCACACCCCTGGTGCTCTCTGTGCACTCGGTGGTGTCGTGGGACTTCGCCATGTCCATCGTCCCGGGGTGGCATGCCACGGTTTTCGCTCCCTATTTCGTGGCGGGCGCCATCTTCTCGGGGGTGGCCATGGTCATTACGCTCTCGGTGCCCATCCGGAAGTTCTTCCGACTGGAGGCGTATCTCACCATCCGGCACTTCGATGCCATGGCGAAGCTGTGCCTCCTTACCTCTCTCATCGTCCTCTACGCCTATCTCATTGAGTTCTTCATGGCGTGGTACAGTGGGGAGCCCCCCGAGCAGCAGATGTTCTGGAATCGCCTCTTCGGAAGCTACTGGTGGGCCACCTGGACCATGCTCGTCTGCAACGGCATCGTGCCCATCCTCCTCTGGTTCAAGCGGGTCCGTCACTCCATCGCGGCGCTCTTCGTCATCTCCATCTTCATCAACATCGGAATGTGGTTCGAGCGCTTCGTCATCATCGTCACCTCGCTTTCCCACGAGTACATGCCGTTCGCGTGGGGGGTATACCGTCCCTCCATCGTGGAAATGGGCATCATGGTGGGAAGCTTCGGCTGGTTCGCCTTCTGGTTCATCCTCTTCACTCGACTCCTTCCTCCAGTGGCCATCTCTGAGTTGAAGGAAGTTCTGCCGCCTCCCATGCGGAAGCGGGCCCAGCAGGGAGGGGCATCATGAGCGGGGCGCAACGGGGAATCCTGGCTTCCTTCGATCATCTGGACGCCACGCTGGAGGCCATCAAGGCTCTCCAGAAGGGAAAGGTGGGCGAGATCACGACGTTCTCTCCCCTTCCGGAACATCATATCGAGCATGCCCTGGGCCACGGGCCCAGCCCGGTCCGCGTCTTCACCCTGGTGGGTGGGCTGACGGGGGCTGCCACCGGTTTGGCCTTTACCGCCTGGACCGCCATGGACTGGCCCCTCATCGTGGGGGGAAAGCCCATTTTGTCGGTACCGGCCTTCATCATCATCATCTTCGAGATGACCATACTGTTTGGAGTGCTCTCCACGGTCATTGGATTGTTCATCAATATGCGAATTCCCCGACTTCGGCCTCTGGTGGTCTACGATCCCCTGTTCAGTGCGGGTCGTTTTGGCGTCTACGTGAAGGGGAGCCCCGAGGTGGTGCAGGAGGCCTCGCGTATCCTCCAGGCGGCGGGTGCGTCGGAATTGCAGGAAGATGAGGAGGGTACGGCCCATGACTGACGCTCCTGCCTTTTCCACCCGGCAAAGCCGGCTGCGGGTGCCCTTGCGCGTGTTGGGCCTGGCTCTTGTGGGCCTCACGCTGGGCGCGTGTTCCCCCCTGGACGACATCATGGCCAGCGTCTTCGGCCGGAGTATGCGAGACCAGCCCTCGTTTGATCCATACGAGAACACCCGGATCCCAGCAGAGGGTTCGGTTCCCTTCGCGGCAGCCAACTTCCCGGCTGAGCAGGGGCAGGTGAATCTGGGTCAGGCGGAAGGTCCCACCAGTTTCCCACCCCCCTTCGTACAGTTCGACGTGGTTTCGCAGGCACCGGTGGTGATGAACCTGACGAATCCGGTGGTGGCCGACGAGCTTTCGCTGGCCCGGGGGGAGGAACTCTTTCTTCGTTCGTGCTCGCCCTGCCACGGAGCGGCGGGAGACGGAAACGGAACCGTCACGCAGGCGGGAATCCCTCCCTTTGACCTTCGGGCGGAGCAGGCCAGAGCCTATCCCGATGGCTACATCTACGGGATCATCCGGGTGGGCCGGGGGCTCATGCCTGCGTATGGACATCAGCTCACCGAGTTCGATCGCTGGCACATCGTGAACTACGTTCGTCAACTCCAGGGAGGGGGGTCCGTCGCCGGTTCTGATGCTGGCGCCGACGCCCCCGCCGGGTCCCAATAAGGTAGGCAGCAGACCATGATGCACATCGATATTCCCGGCGAAATCCCCGTGCGGAGACTCGGCCGTACCCGCAGCGGCGATCTTCTCCTGGGAGGGATGATCCTGGTGGGATTGCTGGCGCTGGTGGTCACCTTCCTCTCGGATCCGGATCGAGCCCGACAGGCCTACGTGTCCAACTGGCTCTTCTTCTACAGCATTGCCCAGGGTGCCGTGATCTTTGCGGCCATCACCACCATTGTGAAGGCTCGCTGGAACTGGTCCGTCCGAAGGGTGAGTCTGGGTTTTGCGGCCTTCTTGCCCATCGCCTTCGTTCTCTTTCTTCCCATGCTGACTCTGGGGGAGAGTTACTTCCCCTGGATCGAGCAGATGGCTTACGACCCCATCGTCCAGAAGAAGGCGGCTTACCTGAACCTACCCTTCCTCATGACCCGCAGTGTAGTAGGGCTTCTGGCGCTCATCGGCCTCTCCCTCTACTTCACCCGACTGATGGTGAGGCCGGACGTGGGCCTCGTGGGTGACGATGGTGATCCACGTCTGAAGGGATGGAAAGACCGCCTCACCCAGAACTGGTTGGGTCAGGAGGCCGAGGAGGTGCGGAGCTGGAAGACCATTCGGAAGCTGGCTCCCGCCCTTATCCTGGTCTATGCTGCGGTGATGAGTTTCCTCATCTTCGACTACGCCATGTCTCTGGAGCCCCACTGGTTCTCCACCCTCTTCGGCGCATGGTTCTTCATGGGGGCATTGTGGGGAGGCATCGCCGCTACGGCCCTGGCCACGGTCTGGCTGAAGGGTCAGCATGCCGATTTCGACCGGTTCATGGGTCTGCAACAGCTCCACGACCTGGGGAAGCTCACCTTCGCCTTCTCCATTTTCTGGACCTATCTGTTCTTCTCCCAATACATCGTCATCTGGTACGGTAAGCTTCCTTGGGAGCAGGCATGGGTCATCCATCGTTCCGTGGAGCCCTGGTCCACATTGTCGCTTCTGGTGCTCTTCCTCTGCTTCATCGTGCCCTTCGCGGCGCTTCTGGGTAAGACGCCCAAGACCACCCCTGCGATTCTGGGCGTGGTCACCGCCATCATCATGGTGGGTCTCTGGTTGGAGCGTTACCTGCTGGTGGTGCCGTCCCTGCGGCCCGAAGGTCCTGTGATGGGGCTGGCTGAACCCCTCATCGCACTCTTCTTCCTGGGCCTGTTCCTGGGAAGTCTTCGCTGGTTCTTCACCACCTTCCCTGTCATTCAGGTGTGGCAGCCCATGGCGGATGCTGAACTCATGGAGGCGGAGACGGCCTTCGCCGACTGAGTGGCGGAGGCACCGCGGGAGCCCTCCGTGCTTCAACGGGCTTCTAACGGGTGGCCAGCAACTCCAGCACTTGGCGGTGGAGTTGCCCGTTGGTGGAGATGCCGGACCCCCCCAGATGGGTGATGTCCCCTCCCAGGGAGGTGAAAGTGCCGCCCGCTTCAGTCAGGATGGTAAGGAGGGGGGCGGAGTCCCAGGCCGACAGGACGGGGTCCACCATGACTTCCGCTCGACCGGTGGCTACCAGGGCGTGTCCGTAGCAATCTCCCCAGCTTCGCACCATGTTGGCCTCCCTGCCCAGGGCCGCCCACCCTGGAGCATCCGCTCTCTGCCGAAAGGCCTCCTCGTCGGTGGTGAGGACCAGACTCCGCTCCAGCTTCGTCTCTGGTGAAACGCGGCAGGGCTTCCCATTCCAGATGCACCCCTGACCCTTGGCCGCCCAAACCGTCTCGGAGAGGGCCGGGAAGTGGATCACGCCCACCAATGGCTGGCCTTCGGCTTCCACGCCGATGAGTACGCCGTAGAGGGGAACTCCCCGGGCAAACGAGCGTGTGCCGTCGATGGGGTCCAGGATCCATCGGATGTCGGCTCCAGCTTGATCTTCCCCGAACTCCTCGCCCAGAATCCCATGAGTGGGGAAGCGCTGGCGGATCCTGTTGCGCAGGAGAGTCTCGGCCTCACGATCAGCGCGGGTCACCGGGGAGCCATCACCCTTGGCTTCCGCGTCCACTCGCCCCCCAAAATAACCCAAGGTGAGCCGCCCAGCCTCCTGTGCCCAGGAGGCTGCCAACTCTCCCAATTTAGCGGGTTCGAGAGTCATTGCTCCCCCTCCGTAACTGCATCTCCAGAGTGACGCTCACCGCTGCCCGCTGTCCCGCGCTCACCACCGCGCGGCATGCCCTTCGAGCCGTAGAGCGCGTCATCCGCGGCATGGATGAGGTCTTCGGCGCTCTTCATGTCGTTGTGGTAAGCCGCAGCTCCGAAGCTGATGGTGATTCCCCGGGCAGAGAGGAATGGATCTCTGGCAAACCGCTCCTGCACTCGCGTGGCATGGTAGTCGGCGCCGGCCAGCGACGTGTCGGAGAGGACTGCAAAGAACTCGTCTCCCCCGTACCGCGCCACCAGGTTCATGGCTCGGGTCTCCTCCGCCAACACCCGTCCCACGGCCCGGAGAACCTCGTCACCAGCTACGTGCCCCTGGGAATCGTTGAACCCCTTGAAGTTGTCCAGATCGAATAGCACGCCGGATAGGTTGCGCCCCCGCTCCGCAGCCGCCATCTCCCTGCCGATGTGGAGTTGCAGATGTCTGCGGTTGGGGAGTTGGGTGAGCGGATCGGTAAGGGAAAGAGCCTGAAGCTCCGCGTGAAGCCGCGCATTTCGGAGAGCCAGGGCGCCGTGGTTGGCCAGTCGCTGAAGGAGGCGCGTCTCATCCTCGCGGAAGTGACGGGTACTTCTCGTTCCCACCGAAAGCCCGCCCAGGACCTCGTCGCCGGCCGTCAGGGGCACCAGAAGGGCACTGCGAGCCTGGATGAGTGCTCTGGCGCTTTCAGGAAGGAGGGGTGAGTCCTTCGCATCGTCCAGAACCACAGATGCCTTCTCCTCCATGACCCGACGAACCACTTCGCCCTCCAGGGGGAGAACAGTTCCCACCGGGACGGCTATGGGCCCTGCGGATGCGGCCACACGTACCCGTGACTCCTCCACCAGCCAGAGTGCCGCCCCGTCTCCCTGGAGTAGCTCCAGAGCCGCGTCCAGCACTTGTTCCATGACGTCACCGGCGTGGAGGGTGTCTGCCAGGAGGCACCCGATCTCCTGCACCCGTTCCAATTCTCTCCGCCGGAGTTCTCCGGTGCGCAGTTGCCACGCGGCGTCCACCGCCACCGCCACGAGGTCGGCCACTCCCTGGAGCAGTTCCAGGTCGGCCGCGCTGTATGCGGCCGGTGCGTGGCTTTGGACGGAAACGACGCCCCGTATGCGTCCGCCATGCCGGAGGGGCACCGACAGGGCCGATCGGGTGGTTGGAGAGTCGGGATCCCCCACGGTCATGAGAGCGTGGGATTCCAGATTATCGTCAATTCGCAGGGCCTTACCGGTTCGGATCACGTGGCTGTCCGAGCCGCGATAGACGATGGGGTCCTCCCGCTCCTCCCCGGACTCCATCTGGAATACCACGGTGGCCAGATCCCTGGCTTCATCGTAGAGCGAAATGAAAAAGCCACCGGCCTCCAGAACCTGGGAGAGGCCCTTGTAGACAATCCGGTAGAGCTCCTCGGGGCGATGGGCTCCGGTAAGCGAATGTCCCAACTCCAGAAGGAGCTTGTACCCGGCATGTTCAGAGGCGGGTGCAGGGTCCTGCACCATGGCTCCGCCTGTGTCCAGAGGAGTGTTTGTCAACCCACTACGTCACCCTACACGGGCCGATGTAAAATACTCGGGCAACATATGCCGGAGAGGAACGGCTTACAACCTGGAAATGAACGTTACACCCTGGGGAGCGGGTCCGGGCAAGGATGCTCCAGGATACGCAACCCGCCCTTGACGGCCTACCCGGATTCCTGACGCCGCACCACGTTCCGGATCTCGAATCCCACCGCACGGAGGAGTCGGGCCTCCTGTTCGTCAGGCTCGGCCCGGCTCACCATGGTCCTGAGGGTTCTCATGACGCTCTCAGCCTTCCGGGCCCGGAAGAAATCCAGCTTCTCCAGGCCTTCCTCCAGGGCCTGAAATGTCTGTTCCAGCTCGTGCCGAGTGGCCGGCCGCTGATAGCGCTTCCCCAGCGGGAGGGCCTCTTCGGTGGGCTTGGTGGCCTCCACAAAAAGCTCGTAAGCCACCAGGAGCATGGCCTGGGCCAGATTCAGGCTGGAGTAGTCCGGGTGGGTGGGGATGGTGCAGAGGCCATTGCAAAGGTCCAGCCCATGGTTGGAAAGCCCCCGATCTTCCCTTCCGAAAAGGAGGGCCACGGTTCCCCCCCGGCGGGTATGGGTCAACAGGTGTGGAGCCCAGTTTCGGGGATAGTCCCAGCTTCGATGGGCGGTGCGGGCGCGGGCCGTGGTGCCCAGCACGAAAACGGCGTCAGCCACAGCCTCGTCCAGAGTATCCACGATCTCCGTACTGTCTACCACATCGTCCGCCCGGTGGGCGATCCCGGTGATACGCCAGGGGTCGAACTCCGCTGGACGCACCAGCCTGAGGTGGGAGAGACCAGTGTTCTTCATGGCCCTTACCACGCCGGCGATGTTCACCAGGTTCTGGGGCTCGTCCAGTACCACCACCACATGTGCCAGTGGGTCCGGCGATGGGGTCTCCGTCAACGGGGATCTCCATCTCCAGTCTGGCCGGCCTTGTCGGGAGCGTCCCCATCGCCCTCCCCCAGTTGGGGATCGTCGTCTCGCATTCCCACCTTGAAGTTCCGGATTCCCGCGCCCAGGCCCCTGGCCAACTCGGGGATCTTCCGGCCGCCCATGAAGAGGATGATGAGGGCCAGGATGAGGACGATCTCACCGATGCCGATACCAAACATGTAATGCTCCCTGAAGGGGGATGAGGGCGAAACTCAGCGCAGAAGAATCTTGGCGATGGTCTGAAGCTGCATATTGCTGGTGCCTTCGTATATGGTGCCGATCTTGGCGTCGCGATACAGTTTGGCCACCGGGTACTCCGTGGTGAACCCGTACCCCCCATGGAGATCGATGGCCGTGGAGGCCACCCGCTCAGCCATCTGGGAGGCATGGAGCTTCGCCATAGCTGCCTGAACCAGAAAGGGCTCACCGCGATCCTTCAGCCGAGCGGCATTGTAAACAAGGAGGCGGGCCGCCTCAATCTCGGTGGCCATTTCCGCAACCTGGAACTGCACGCCCTGGAAATCTCCGATGGGACGACCGAATTGTTCCCGCTCCTTTACATACTGGATCGTGTGGTCCAGGGCGCCCTGGGCCAGCCCCAACATCTGGGCACCGATGCCGATGCGCCCCTCGTTCAGGGTCTCGATGGCCACCTTGTACCCCTTCCCTACCTGACCCAGCACCTGATCCGCGCTCACCCTGCACCCGTCCAGGACGATCTCGGTTGTGGAGGAGGCCCGGATGCCCAGCTTGTCTTCCTTCTTGCCCACGGAAAACCCCGGAGTCTCCTTCTCCACCAGGAAAGCGGTGATGCCGCGATAGCCCGCACCCGGATCTACCGTGGCGAAGACGATGAAGAGCCCTGCCTCGGCTCCATTGGTGATCCAGAGTTTCTGTCCATCCAAGACCCAATCCTTTCCATCCTTCGTAGCACGACAGCTCAGGGCGAAGGCGTCGGAGCCGCTCCCCGCCTCTGAGAGGGCATAGGCTCCTACCAGTTCCCGGGCCATTCGGGGAAGGTATCGCTCCCGAACCTCTGCTGAGCCCCAACGGAGCAGCGCATTGTTCACCAGGGTATTCTGGACATCCACCAGCACCGCCACCGAGGGGTCGATGCGGGAGAGTTCCTCCACCACCAGCACCGATGTGAAGAAGCTGGACCCCGTGCCGCCCATGTCTTCGGGGATCTCCACACCCATGAGGCCCAATTCGAAGAGCTGCCCAATGAGGCCGGGGTCCAGGACTCCGGCCTCATCCATGGCCGTCACCCTGGGAGCCATCTCCGAACGGGCAAAGTCCCGAACGGCTTCCTGGAACATCACCTCCTCGTCGGTGAGTTGGGTCAATGCCGGCGGAAGGGCATGGGCGAGGAGTGAAGACATGGAGGTGGGCTCCGGTATGGGATGTGGGTGGGGATGAGGCGGGATCTGGGCCCGCTAGGAAAGATACTCCCTATGATAACAATCTATCCGAGGGTAGAGGGCCGGTACAGCCGGCCCGGATCAGGGGTCCAGGGTTGACGCTGGCTTGGCGAGCTTTCTATTCTCCTGCACTGTGAATCAGCCGGGTAGCAACCCGGGATGACCCTGTGGCCGGAGACGTCATGTCCCAGATCCCTGAAGGACTGTTCTACACCGAGGAACACGAGTACCTGAAACCCACCGACGAAGCGGACGTTTTCATCGTGGGCATCACCGACTACGCTCAGGGCGAGCTGGGAGACGTGGTCTACCTCGAACTCCCTGGCGAGGGAGATAGCTTCGCCAGGATGGACACCTTCGGAACCATCGAGGCAGTGAAGGCCGTCAGCGATCTGTATTGTCCGCTGCAGGGTGAGGTGGTGGAAGTGAATCCGGCGCTGGAAGATGACCCCTCGTTGGTGAACAGCGATCCATACGGTTCCGGCTGGATGATCAAGCTCCGGGTGGCGGAACCATCAGAGGTGGATGGTCTCATGGACCATCAGGCCTACCAGGCCCTCCTGGAGGGCTGAGGGTCGCTCCGGTTCCCGGAACGGCAGGACCACCCTGGGGTTCTTCTCTCGTGGCTTTTCCATGTCTGGAATATGCATCCGGGCAACCCTGAATTTCTTCCGGGCCGGGATCCCCGGTCCCCTTCCTCGAGATAGGTCATGTCGCTGGAACTGAACCCCCCCGCGGATTTTGTGCGTCGTCATCTGGGCCCCCGGGACGGCGAGATCCGCCAGATGTTGGACACTCTGGGATACGCCTCGCTGGAGCAACTTGTGGCGGACGCCATTCCTGCGGATATCCGAATGGACGGTGCCCTGGAGGCGCTCCCTGAGAACCCCTTCACGGAGGAAGGTCTCTTCCGTCGGTTGAGGGAGTTGGAAGGGCGGAATCAACAATTCCGATCGTTCATCGGGATGGGCTACCACGCCACCGTCCTTCCGGGGGTCATCCGCCGGAACGTTCTGGAGAATCCCGGCTGGTACACGCAGTACACGCCCTACCAGGCGGAGATCTCCCAGGGTCGGATGGAAGCCCTCCTGAACTTCCAGACCATGGTCATGGATCTCACGGGCATGGAGATCGCCAATGCTTCACTCCTGGATGAGGGGACCGCAGCGGCAGAGGCCATGTCCCTGCTGCATTCCGAGGTGGGAGGGAAGGGAAGGAACCGCTTCCTGGTGTCGGATCGTTGCCATCCCCAGACCATTCAGGTGGTGGTGTCCCGAGCTGAGCCCCTGGGCATCGAGGTGGTGGTTGGCCCCTGGGAGGAATTCCAGTTGGACGAGGCCGTCTTCGGAGTCCTGGTGCAATACCCTGACACCGACGGTACCGTCTGGAACTACCGCGACCTCTGCGCCCGGACCCGGGAGTTGGGGGCTCGGGTGGTCATGGCGGCAGATCTCATGTCTCTGGCTCTCCTGACTCCTCCTGGGGAGTTGGGAGCAGATGTGGCGGTGGGAAACAGTCAGCGGTTTGGTGTGCCCATGGGGTACGGCGGTCCCCATGCGGCCTTCATCGCCACACGGGAAGAGTTCAAGCGCCGAATCCCCGGCAGGATCATCGGAGTGTCGGTAGATCGGGACGGGTATCCCGCTCTCCGGATGGCCCTCCAAACGCGGGAGCAACACATCCGGAGGGAGAAGGCTACTTCCAACATCTGCACTGCGCAGGTCCTCCTTGCCGTCATGGCAGCCATGTACGGCGTGTACCACGGGCCTTTGGGAGTGAAGCGGATTGCCCAGCGGATCCGCAACCTCACCTTTCTCCTCCGAAAAGGGGCGGAGGAGTTGGGGCATGAGGTGTTGACGGGCACGTTCTTCGATACCCTCCGCATTCGTCCCACCGGGGATGCCCAGGCTCTCCTGACCAGGGCGAGGGGCAAGGAAATCAACCTCCGGGACTACGGAGACGGAACGGTGGGAGTGGCGTTGGACGAAGCCACTCTCCCGGAGGAGTTGGATGTCCTCCTCACCCTCTTTGGCGGTACCTCCGGGATGGTGGATCGGCTGGCTCAAGGGGAAACGGTCCCCGGCCTCCCGGCAGAGTTGGCCCGCACCTCCAGCTACATGGATCATCCGGTGTTCAACTCCTACCATTCGGAAACAGAGATGCTCCGGTATCTACGCCGACTGGAGAGCCGTGATCTTTCGCTTACCACCAGCATGATCCCCCTTGGATCGTGCACCATGAAGTTGAATGCCACCGCGCAGATGCTCCCCATCACCTGGTCGGGCTTCTCTACCCTCCACCCCTTCGCGCCACCGGAGCAGGCGGCGGGATACCGCGAGATCTTCGGGGAGTTGGAGCGCTGGTTGGCAGATATCTCCGGCTTCTCCGCGGTGTCCCTCCAGCCGAATTCCGGAGCGCAGGGAGAATATGCGGGGCTGCTGGTGATCCGGGCCTGTCATCGGGATCGGGGTGACACGGAGCGGACGGTCTGCCTTATCCCCTCCTCGGCCCACGGTACGAATCCGGCCTCGGCGGTCATGGCCGGCATGGAGGTGAAGGTGGTGCGGTGCGATGAGGACGGGAACATCGATGTGGACGATCTGAAGGCCAAGGCCGAGGCCGCCGGTTCCCGACTGGCTGCCCTCATGGTGACATATCCCTCCACCCATGGGGTGTTCGAGACCCGGATCCGCGAGGTCTGTGACGTGATTCACGGCCAGGGAGGGTTGGTCTACCTGGATGGAGCCAACCTCAATGCTCAGGTGGGTCTCTGCCGACCCGGCGACTACGGTGCCGACGTCTGCCACATCAATCTCCACAAAACCTTCGCCATCCCTCATGGAGGGGGGGGGCCGGGGATGGGCCCCATTTGCGTGACGGAGGCTCTGGCACCGTATCTTCCGGGCCATCCCGTGGTGTCCGTGGGCGGGAGCAAGGCCATCGGACCCATTTCGGCCGCTCCCTGGGGGAGTGCCTCCATCCTCCTTATTTCTTGGGCCTATATCGCCCTCCTGGGAAGGACGGGCGTGCGGCGGGCCACGGAGGTGGCCATTCTCAACGCCAACTACATGGCCAGGCGATTGGAGGATCACTATCCGGTTCTCTTCCGGGGCCGGAACGGCAGGGTTGCTCATGAGTTCATCCTCGATCTTCGAGACTTCCGGAAGGCGGCGGGGATTTCGGAGGAGGACGTGGCGAAGCGTCTCATGGACTACGGTTTCCATCCACCCACCATGTCCTGGCCGGTACCTGGCACCATCATGGTGGAGCCCACGGAATCGGAGTCCCGGGCCGAGTTGGACCGGCTCTGCGATGCCCTCATCTCCATCCGGGAGGAAGTGAAGGAAGTGGAGTTGGGAATCCTGGAGCGGGAGCGGAACCCCTTGAAGGAAGCGCCCCACACCCCTCGCCTGGTGACTTCGGACGAGTGGGACCTCCCCTATTCCAGGGAACGTGCGGCGTTCCCGGCACCGTGGCTTCGGGAACACAAGTTCTGGCCCTCGGTCCGCCGGGTGGACAATGCCTACGGCGACCGAAATCTGGTGTGCGCCTGCCCGCCGCTGGAGGCCTATTCCCAGGACTGAGCCGAACCTATCATTCCGCAAGCGAATTCCTGAAGGGAGTCTGAATCCATGGCCAAGCTCATCTATCACGGACACTCCACCGCCACCATCGAACTCACCGACGGTACCCGGATTCTGTTGGATCCATGGTTCGATGGAAATCCCGTGGCGGATCGCGGAATGGACGAAGTGGGAAGGCTGGATTACATCTTCTGCTCCCATGGTCACTTCGACCATTTCCCCGACGCCATTCCACTGGCCAAATCCACCGGAGCCACCCTGGTGGCCACCGTGGAGCTGGTGGCCTACTGTGAGGCCAAGGGGGTGAAGAACACCCATGCCATGAATATCGGCGGCTGGTGGAAGTTCCCCTTCGGCCGGGTGAAAATGACCCCTGCTATCCACGGTGGGGCGGTGGATGGAGACGAGACGGGACGTGCCACCACCACACCTGCGGGCTTTCTCTTCCATTTCTTTGAGGGGGCCCGGGTTTACTTCGCCGGCGACACGGCCCTGACTCTGGATATGAAACTATTGGAGGGTCAGGTGGATGTGGCTCTCCTCCCCATCGGCGACAACTTCACCATGGGTCCGGAGGATGCAGTCAGGGCTTTGGATTTCTGTCAGCCCGCGGTGGTGATTCCGATCCATTACAATACTTTCCCCCCCATTGCCCAGGATCCGGAGCGGTTCAGGGCCCTGGTGGGGAATCGGGCCCGGGTGGCGGTGCTCCACCCGGGAGACCACTTTACCCTGGATTGAGGCGGTGCCCACCCCCACCCGACTGTCGTGGCGGGTGCTCTCATTGGCTGAACACCCTGGGCCCTGGAACATGGCCCTGGATCATGCCTTGGCTCTCACCCTTCCTTCGTCCAGTGGAGTGGTGCGCTTCTATGGCTGGAGCCGCCCCACTCTGTCCCTGGGACGCCACGAACCCGCCACCGGGGTGTGGAATCCTGAGGCGGCAAGGAAGACGGGGGTGGATGTGGTGCGGCGGCCCACCGGAGGCAGGGCGGTCTTCCATCAGGCCGAGGTGACCTACAGCGTTGCCGTTCCGGCTCGGGTGCTGGGGGGCGCCCGAGGGGCCTATGCTCTCATCCACAGGGGACTGGTTCTGGGGCTCAGGAAGTTGGGCGTTCCGGCGGCACTGGTGACCACCCAGGGTCGGGTTCTTTCCCCCGATGCGGGCCCCTGTTTTCGGGACCCGACACCTGGCGAGATCATGGTGGCCGGGAGGAAGGTGGTGGGGAGTGCCCAGGCCCGCCTGGGGGCCGCTCTGCTACAGCATGGCTCGGTGTTGCTGGATGGGAGCCAGGAGGAATCGTTGGCCCGTCTTCGCTGTGTCGGAGGGAGGGCGGCCTCCAGCCCGGAGGAGGGGGGGGGCTCTCCCGGAGCCACCACCCTCACGGAGTCGTTGGGCTACTCCCCAACCCCGGACAATGTGGCTGGGGCACTCCTTCAAGGCTTGGGAGAGGTTTTGCCTGGGTTTCAGGAAGCGGAAGGGGAGATGGGGAGTGTGGCAGAGGTAGGAGCACTGGCCCAAGACCTCCTGCGCCGATATGAATCGTCGGAATGGACGTGGCTCCGGAAATCTCCGGAGGTCGCAGCGGTTTCGTGGGGCTGAGAGAGGTGATATGGACGTCAGGTGCGTGAGAGAAGGGAGAGTGTTCCATCGCCTGGGCACCCGAGGGGGGGGTTGGTGGCGGCGTTGGATGAGGGCTGCCTCGCTATCCGCTCTCCTGGCTGGGTGCAGCACGGACCAGGATGGTGCGCAAGCCACGTCCGAGGGCTTCGGAGATTTCTGTGCCAATGCCCTGGCAGCAGTGGAGGCCCACCTGGGATCTCAGCTTCCCCAGGCACCGGGACCGGAGTACGGAGGCACCGGGGTGGTGGGCGCCATTGGCGAGATGGTGGACGGGATGAATGCGTTGGTCTCGGGGGAGTATGCCGCGAACCAGCACCAGCGCTTCGTGAATCTCATGACCCTGGTGCGCCCCGATGAAGCCTTGAGGCCAACCCCCTACCTGGCACGGGATTGGGACTTCTCTCCGGAGGGAGACGAACTCACCTTCCATCTTCGGGAGGATGTGCTCTGGCACGACGGCACTCCCACCACGGCACACGATGTAGCCTTCACTTTCCTGCGGGCCACCGACCCAGCCACCGGCTTTCCCAACTCCGGGTATTGGGCCCACTACGTGCCCGGGTCGGAGGGGGTGGAGGTGTTGGATGACTTCACCGTGCGCTTCCGCCTCACCCCCCACGCGGAGCCTCTGGATCCGTGGGGATCCATGGCCATTCTTCCATCGCATCTCCTGGGAGATGTCTCGCCTGAGAGGCTCCGGGAGCATCCCTTCGGGAATGTCTGCCCCGTGGGGAACGGCCCCTTTCGCTTCGTAGAGCACCGTACCAACGACCGATGGGTGTTCCAGGCCAACCCCCACTTCCCCGAAGCCCTGGGGGGGCGGCCCCGGTTGGATCGACTGGTCTACCGAGTGATTCCGGAGATGACCACTCTCCTCACCGACCTTCTCACCGGGGGGGTGGACGTGTACGTCGGCGTGGGTCCGGATCAACTGGGCACCATCCGAGGTTCCCAGGATGCCCGGGTGGTGACCTTCCCGTTCCGTACATATCTGTTCGTGGGGTGGAATACCCGGGATCCCCGCTTGGCCGATGCCCGGGTGCGGAGGGCCATGACGCTGGCGGCGGATCGGGAAGGGATGGTGGAGGCGCTGTTGGGGGGGTACGGGCAGGTGGCGAATGCCGGGGTCCCGCCGTTCCACTGGGCATACAATCCGGCAATGGAAGAGGCTCTCCCCCATGATCCGGAAGAGGCCCGTCGCCTGCTGGATGAAGCTGGGTGGGTAGATCGGGACGGCGATGGGATCCGCGAGAACGCCGACGGGCTCCGGCTCTCGTTCGTGGTGGAGTACAATCAGGGAGAGCAGGTGCGGGAGAGCGTGGCCGGGGTACTTCAGGACCAACTCCGGCCCGTGGGTATCGAACTGCTTCCCCGGGTGGTGGAGTGGGCAGCCCTGGTGGGGCGCATTACCTCCCCGGAGCGCACCGGAGTGGAGGGGTTCGTATTGGGCTGGGTGCCGGACTTGCGGGTGGATGATCGGGATCTCTTCCATTCGGAGCGAGAAGCCGAGGCCTTTGGCTTTGCCGGACTCCAGGACCCTCGAGTGGACGCACTGCTGGATACCCTCCAACTCATTCCGTCCCGGGAGGAGGCCCGTCCCCTCTGGTTCCAGTATCAGGAGCTCCTGGCCGAGTTGCAGCCTTTCACCTACCTCTTCTTCCGAGATCGGCTGGTGGGAATGCACCGTCGGATTCGGGATGTGGAGATGGACGTCCGCGGGGAGTGGGTGGGCGTGACCCGGTGGTGGATCCCGACCCAGGAGCGGCGGTGAACCCGGCAGGGTGAGGACGTCCGTTGAGGCCATTCCTGTGATCCGTTTGGTAGCCTGGAGGGTGGCGGGGGCCGTTCCCCTGGTGCTGGGGGTGGTGAGCCTGGTCTTTTTTCTTCTGCATCTGGCTCCCGGGGACCCGGCGTCTCTCTACGCAGGCCCTGGCGTCTCGCCCGAGGCCCTGGCACAGATCCGTTCCAACATGGGGTTGGACGACCCCCTCCACGTCAGGTACGGGAAGTGGCTGGCAGCCCTGGTGCAGGGAGATCTGGGGGTCTCCACAGGTCGGGGAGAGCCCGTGTTGGGCCTCCTGCGTTCCACCCTCCCTGCCACCTTGCTGTTATCCGGTGCATCTCTTGTCCTGGCCTTCGCGCTGGGCGTGGGCGTGGGCGTGATGCAGGCGGTCCGAAAGGGAGGGGTTCTGGATGCCGTCCTGGGAGGGGTGAGTCTCTTCTTCTATGCCATGCCTTCCTTCTGGCTGGCGGTGATGCTCCTGCTCCTGTTCAGCCTGCAAGCGCGTCTGTGGGGATGGCCCGTGGTACTGCCGGCATCGGGTATGGTGTCGGTCAATCATGACTTCCTGGGACCCTGGGCACAGGTGCATGACCGCCTTCGACACCTCGTCCTTCCCATGCTCTCCCTGGCCTTGGTACTGGCTGGAGGGGTGGCTCGGTACGTTCGGGGAAGTATGGTGGAGGTGCTTCGGGAGGACTACATCCGGGCTGCTCGGGCCCGGGGGATCCCTGAGTGGCGCGTGGTTCTCTTGCACGCGCTCCCCAACGCCCTCCTCCCCATCATCACGCTGGCAGGCCTCCACCTTCCCCTTCTTCTGGGAGGTGCGGTGTTTGTGGAGACGGTTTTTGCCTGGCCTGGGATGGGGAAGTTGTTGGTAGACGGAATCCTCATGAGAGACTACCCGGTGGTGCTGGCGGGCTCCCTGGCCTTTGCATTGATGGTGGTGGCGGGGAATCTGGCGGCTGACCTCCTCTATCAGGTGGCGGACCCGAGGGTAAGGCAGGGGAGTTCCACGTGAGACGGTGGGTGGCGTCCTCCGTCATGGCTCGCATCGGGTGGGCGGGAGTGGGTCTCTTCGTGACGGCGGCCATTCTGGCCCCCTTTCTCACGCCCTACGATCCGGTGGTGCAGGGGGAGTTGGTGGGGGGGCGTCTACTTCCGCCATCCACCCTCCATCCCCTGGGCACCGATCCCTTTGCGAGGGACGTACTTTCGCGGCTGCTACATGGTGCCCGGGTTTCCCTGGGAGTGGCGGGCCTGGCCGTGGCCATCAGCATGACCCTGGGTGTTCTTGTAGGGGGTATAGCGGGGTATGTGGGGGGAAAATTGGATGGCGCCCTGATGTGGCTTGTGGATCTGGTCCTGGCTTTTCCCAGGCTGGTGTTGCTCATCGTTCTGGTGGCTGTGTTGGAGCCTTCCACGGGTCTCCTCATCCTGGCTCTCGGGCTTACCCAATGGCCTCCGGTGGCCCGTCTGGTGAGAGGAGAGGTGTTGAGTCTTCGAGAGCGGGAATTCGTTCAGGCTGCCCGGGTGGCGGGCCTCCCCCATCACCGGATCCTCTTCCGACACGTGCTCCCGTCCACTGCGGCTCCGGTGGTGGCCGCAGCGGCCCTGGGAATGGGGGATACCATCGTTCTGGAGGCGGGGCTCTCCTTCCTGGGACTGGGAGTTCAACCTCCCGCTCCCTCGTGGGGGGCCATGGTGGCTGAGGGCCGGAATCACCTGCCTGGGGCCTGGTGGCTGGCGACCTTCCCGGGGATGGCTATCGTCCTGGCAGTCGTGGCCTTCAATCTGGCAGGAGAGGGCGTGCGTTCGGCTCTGGACCCCCGGGAGCAGGGGCAATGAACGATCTCACGGGCTCCCGGGAGGCAGGGGCCACGGTGGCCAACCCGCTGCTGGAGGTGGCCTCCCTCCGTGTGAGCATCACTTCCAGAGCGGAGGGTGCCGTGTACACCGTGGTGGACGGCGTGGATCTGGATCTTGGCCACGGCGAGACCCTGGGATTGGTAGGGGAATCGGGATGCGGGAAAACCCTAACCGCCCTGGCCATCCTGGGACTGCTTCCCCCGGGAGCCGCCCAGCTCGACCCTTCGTCCTCCATCCGCTTCCAGCAGGAGGAGCTGGTGGGTGAACTCCGCCGCTGGCGGCGCTGTCGCGGCCGCGGGATGGCCATGGTTTTTCAGGAACCCATGACGGCCCTGAATCCGGTACGTACCCTGGGAGCTATGCTGGAAGAGGCACTTCGAGTACACGGGGGCGGAGCGGCCGGCCGGCGAAGAGAGGCTGTGGATCGCCTGGACGAGGTGGGTATTCCACAGCCCCGGGAGCGGCTGGGGTCCTACCCGCACCAGCTCTCCGGGGGCATGCGCCAGAGAGCCCTGCTGGCCCTGGCCCTGGCCGGAAATCCTCAGCTCCTGGTGGCCGACGAACCCACCACCGCCCTGGATGCTGTCACCCGAGGGGAGATCCTCACTCTCCTGGAGCGCCTGATCGCCCAGCGAAACATGGCGCTCCTCCTCATCAGCCACGATCTGTCCATCATCGCCCGGCTCTGCCGCCGCACCTCGGTGATGTATGCCGGCAGTCTGGTGGAGTCCGGTGAGACCCGGGACGTTCTGGTGGCGCCTCGGCATCCCTACACCCGGGCTCTGGTGGACACTCTCCCTCCGCCCCAACCCCGGCGGGACACCCCGGTGACGGTTCTCCCAGGAGCCCCCCCCCGACCTGGTGAGTGGCCCACGGGATGTCGGTTCCACCCCCGCTGCGGATACGTGATGGAGCGCTGTATCTCCCAGGAACCACCCATGGGTCACCGGGCTGCGTGTTGGCTGGAAGTGGAGGCTCCGCATCGCCTTCCCCTCCGGCCGGCCTCTGCTCAACCCTCCCGCCGGGGAAACCATGAGGGGGAAGGCGGATGAACGGACTCCCTTCAAAGCCCCCCCTCCTTGAGGGAAGACGGCTTTCCAAGGGCTATCCGCTCCCGGGCCCCCGACTCCTGGCCCGAGGTCGTCTGTCTGCGCTGAACCAGGTGGACGTCGCTCTACGGGCAGGCGAATGCATGGCCGTGGTGGGCCCCTCTGGCGCCGGGAAGTCTACCCTGGCGCGGATCCTGGGCGGCCTGGAGGCGCCGGATAGCGGCCAGCTTCTCTTCCAGGGGAAGCCTGTCCGAACGCAGGATAGGGCCGAGCAGCGACACTTCAGGCGGGCCATCCAGTTGGTCTTCCAGGACCCCTTCGGCTCCCTTACCCCCCGACTTCGAGTGGGAGCGGCACTGGATGAGATCCTGAAGGTGCACTTCGCTGCCTGGCCTGGCCCGGAGAGGGTTGCGCGGCGGGAGGAGTTGTTTGCCAGCGTGGGATTGGGCTTGGAGATCTCCCTTCGCTTCCCCCATGAACTCAGCGGCGGCCAGCGTCAACGGGTGGCTCTGGCCCGAGCTCTGGCGGTGGGCCCCCGGGCCCTCATCCTGGACGAACCCACCTCCGCCCTGGACACCCCCATCCGTGCCCAGATCGTGAGCTTGCTGCGAGAGATCCAGGAGCGGGACAAGCTGGCCATTCTCCTGGTGACCCACGACCTGGCGTTGGTGGGACTGTTGGCGGAGCGCGTCATGGTTTTGGAACGGGGTGCAGTGGTAGATTGCGGATCTCCGGATGTGGTATTGGGCGGTGCTCTGCGAGGCCGGCCGTGAGAACACGGTAAGGTTCTTTCTTCACGGGACCTTGCAGGTGGCGAGCCAGACGGCACTTTCTCACCCATCGGGGGTTGACAGGCCTGAGGGGTACCCTCATTATGGCTTCCTCCCGGGCCCGCCCAGTGTGGCGGTGACCCGGGAGTTGGCGGTCCACTTTCACTCGACGACTCGTGCAGGAGGTCGTTTTGGTCGGTCTCACGAAGGTTTACAGCATGCTTCTCCAGATCCCGGGCATCGAGGCCCCTGATCTCACAATGGGAGAGCAGATCACCGTCCTGTGGGACGACATGGGGTTCATGCGTTGGCCTCTGGCACTCTGTCTCCTCATCGGGATCCTCGTCATCATCTGGAAGTTCTTCGACCTCCTTGCCAAGAGCAGCAAGACGAAGAAGATCCTCAACCAGGTGAACACCATGCTGGCTGAGGGGCGTATCGAGGAGGCGGTGGAGATTTGCCGAGACTCCAACGCCCCGGCGGCCAACATCCTCTATGCGGGTCTGGAGCGCCGCAGTGAGGGGACCGAGCGGGTCATGAAGGCCATCGAGAATCAGGGCCTTCTTGAACTGAGCAAGTTGGAGAAGGGGCTGGTGGTACTGGCTACCCTCACCAACGTTGCGCCGCTTCTGGGCTTCCTTGGAACGGTGGTGGGTATGATCATCGCCTTCCAATCCATCGAGATGGCAGGTGAAGTGGAGGCCACTCTGGTGGCCGGCGGGATCAAGGTGGCGCTGCTCACCACGGCGGCTGGGTTGACCATCGCCATCCCCGTGAGCATCGCCCACAACTACTTCGTGTCCCGGATCGACTCTCTGGTCATCGACATGGAAGAGTCGGCTCAGAAGATGATCGACGCCCTGCACGCAGCGGCTCGGTAGACTTCAGGCACCCGCAAAAGGCCGCAGGCTCCCGAGCCGGCGGTGGAAGGTGAAGAGGGGGGGCTGCCCGGTGGGGTGGTCCCCCTTCTTGTGGTATCCAACGTCCCCCTCCCCTCGTCCGGACATGCTCCATGGAAGCAGCTCCTTCGAAGACGATCCCCCGGCTCTTCCTCATCGATGCCTACGCCCTCATCTACAGGTCCTACTTTGCCTTCGTAAATCGGCCCCTCACCAATTCCCGGGGTGAGAACACCTCTGCGCCCTGGGGCTTTGTGAATTTCCTGCTGAAGATCCGTGAAGATTATGCGCCGGACTACATGGCGGTGGTCTTCGACTCGGGCATGAGCCAGCGGGAGGAACTCTACCCGGAATACAAGGCTACCCGCGAGAAGATGCCCGAGGATCTGGCCGCCAGTCTGCCTCGCATCCGAGATCTGGTGGAAGCCTTCCACGATCGAGTTGTGGCCGTGGAGGGTTTCGAGGCGGATGATGTCATTGGAACCCTCGCCCGGAAGGCGCAGGCTGCGGGTGTCGAGGCGGTTGTGGTTTCGGGCGACAAGGACTTCCATCAGCTGGTGGGGCCCGGTATCCATCTCCTGAATCCGGGCAGGGGGGGACCGTCGGGAGTGGACGCCGAGTGGGTGGATCAGTCCAATGCTTCGGAGCGCCTAGGGGTGGAGCCGGAACGGGTGGTGGACTACCTGGCCCTCATCGGCGATGCCTCCGACAATGTTCCCGGAGCCCCGGGCATCGGGCCGAAGACGGCCATCAAGCTCCTGGCGGAGTACGGAACCCTGGATGTCCTCCTGGAGCGGGGGGAGGAGGTGTCCGGGAAGAGAGCTCGGGAGGCTCTCACCGAGCATGCCTCCCAGATCCGCCTCTCTCGCCAACTGGTTACCATCCTCACGGACGTACCGGTGGAGTTGGATCTGGAGGCTTTCCGGGTTCAGGAGCCCGATGTTCCACGGCTCCGTCAGGTCCTTGCGGAGCTGGAATTCCATACCCTCCTGACTCGGTTCGATGGGGTGGGGGAGGAAGGGGGGAGCCAAGGGCAGGCCCATCTGGATTTCCAGCTGGTGCAGGATGTTCAGGGAGTGGAGCGGTTGGTGGAGCGTGTCCGGGGAGCCGGCCTCGTCTCCCTGGACACGGAGACAACCAGCCTGCGTCCCACTCAAGCCCGGTTGGTGGGAATCTCCCTTTCCGTTCAAGCCGGGGAGGCCTGGTATCTCCCTTTCGCACACGAAACGGCCCCTCCCTCCCTTCTCGATCTGGATGGACGGGGAGAGACCGGGGCTGTGGTGAACCTGCCCTCGCTGGACTCGCCTGAGATGCAGCCGTTGAGAGACCTTCTAGCGGATCCAGGGGTGGCCAAGATGGGCCAGAACCTGAAGTACGATCTCATCGTGTTGGAGCAGGCCGGTGCCCCGGTGGCCGGCGTGCACTTCGATACCATGGTGGCGTCGTACCTGCTGGATCCGGGGAAACGGCAGCACAACCTCGATATCCTGGCTCTGGAGGTGTTGGGGCATCGTACCACTACATACAGTCAGGTGGTGGGAAAAGGTAGGGATGAACTCCCCTTCGCCCAGGTCCCTCTGGAGACGGCTCGGGATTACGCCTGTGAGGATGCCGAGGTGGTGGTGCGCCTGAAGGCCGTTCTGGAGCCGCGTCTGGAGGAGGCTTCGCTCCTCTCCCTCTTCCGGGAGATGGAGATGCCGCTGGTTCCGGTGTTGGCGCGTATGGAGCGCAACGGAATCCGGGTGGATGCTTCATTCTTCCACGAGATGAGTCACCGGCTGGGCAGAGACCTTCAGAGCCTCCAGGAGGAGATCTTCAAGCTGGCGGGAACGGAGTTCAATGTGAACTCCACCCAGCAGCTCCGGGAGATCCTCTTCGAGAGGCTGGGCCTTCCTGTGAAGAAGAAGACGAAGACGGGTCCATCCACGGATGTCTCGGTGTTGGAGGAACTGGCGGCTGAGGGCCACGAACTACCGCGGCAGCTCATGGAGTACCGGCAGCTGGAGAAGCTCCGGAGCACGTACGTCGACGCTTTCCCTCAGCTGGTGAATCCTGAGACCGGGCGGATTCACGCTTCCTTCAACCAGACAGTGGCGGCCACCGGGAGGCTCTCATCCTCAGATCCGAATCTCCAGAACATCCCCATCCGCACTGCGGTGGGCCGAGAGATCAGGAAGGGTTTCGTGGCCGATCCGGGCCATGTATTCCTGGCTGCCGACTACTCCCAGGTAGAACTCCGGATCCTGGCGCACTTCTCGGGTGATCCTGCCTTCGTCGCTGCCTTCCGGGAGGGGAAGGACGTGCATCGGGAGACGGCAGCCGTGATCTTCGGTGTCTTGGCCTCGGAGGTGACCGGTGAGATGCGGGCTCGGGCCAAGACCATCAACTTCGCCACCCTCTACGGTCAGGGAGACTTCTCCCTGGGGCGGCAGCTGGGCCTCACCAGGGAGGAGGCCCGGGGCTTCATTGACGAGTACTTCCAGCGTTTTGCGGGAGTGAGGGAGTTCCTGGACCAACAGGTTGAAACCGCCCGGGAGAAGGGATATGTGGAGACCCTTGCCGGCCGGCGTAGATACATCCCCGAATTGGAGTCGAAGAACTGGAACATCCGACAGTTTGGAGAACGGATCGCCCAGAACACGCCCATACAGGGTACGGCTGCCGATCTCATCAAAGTGGCCATGACCCGACTCCAGGATGAGTTGGACAGCTCCGGCTCCACTGCTCGACTCCTCGTGCAGGTACACGACGAACTGCTCTTCGAAGTCCCGGAGGGGGAACTGGATGATCTGCAGTCTCGAGTCGTGGCGGCCATGGAGGGAGCCATGGAGCTGAACGTGCCCCTGGCTGTGGACGTGGGGCACGGTAAGACCTGGTTCGACTGCAAGGGCTGATAGACTCTGGCCAACCCGGGTCCACCTGAGTTCCCCGGGGATCCCTTCTGGTGATAGCCTGTCACCATGGATCGCGGAACAATCGTCCCTTTTTCCCATGGGGACGCCCCAGGATCCTCACCATCCTTACCGTGCGACCACTTCTCTGCCGGGGTTCCCCCCCAATCCCGCAGAGTGCACGGCCAGGGGGATGGATGGAGGACAGGGTATGAGCCGCTCAGTGAACAAGGTGATCCTGGTGGGGCACGTGGGGAGGGACCCGGATGTCCGTCAGACTCAGAATGGTACCAAGGTGGCCCACTTCTCCATGGCCACCAACTACCGGAGCGCAGGAGATCAGGAACGGGAACGCACCGACTGGCATCGGGTGACCCTCTGGAACCGCCTGGCCCAGTTTGCCGAGGACTACCTCCGCAAAGGTGACCGGGTCTACCTGGAGGGCCGGTTGGAGTACGACAGCTACGAACGGGATGGCCTTACCATTCCAACCGTTGACATCCACGCCCGCGAACTGGTGCTTCTCTCGGCGCGGGGAAGTGGGGAGGCAGGTGGAGAGGTAGAGGCGGAAGAGGAAGTGGAGCTGGAGGTCTGAGGGACTGGAGGTCGGTGGGCCGGTTGGCGAGGGGGGGGTGGACCTCAAGCGGCGACTCAAAAATGAGTGCGCTAGTTGGCGCTCCAGAAGCCGGACAGGGATTCTCCATGGGGGCTTTCCTTGAGCTTCTCGAACGCCCGATTGCGGATCTGGCGAATGCGCTCCCTGGTTACGCCCAGGAGGGATCCAATTTCCTCCAGGGTCCGCTCCTCCCCGTCGTCCAACCCGTAGTAGAGGTAGAGAATCTTCCTTTCCCGCTCCGTCAGGTACGTTTCGAACATCGTCTCCAAGAAGTCGCGCCGAGCCATGGCCTCCACATCTTCCTCGATATCACCTGGATCGGTGCCAGCGAACCGTTCTCCGAACGAGGCGCTGTCCCGGTCACCACGATCGATGGGGGCATCCAGGCTCAATTCGCTGGCGGCCACCCGGCGAAGAGCCCGAATCGTATCCACGGGCTCCGCCATCTCATCGGCGATCTCCTGGTCCGTGGGCGATCGACCCAACTGCTGGGTCAACGCCGTGTCCGTCCTGGCCAAGCGGGCCAGGTTCGAGTTCTGATTCAGGGGAATCCGGACGGATCGCGTCTGCTCAGCCAACGCCTGCAACACGGTCTGTCGGATCCACCAGACCGCATATGAGATGAACTTGACGCCCTTGTCCGGATCAAACTTCTTCACGGCCTTCAAAAGCCCTTCGTTCCCGATACAGACCAGTTCGGCCAGACCGAGACCCCGACCCTGATACTTCTTCACATAGGAGATGACGAAGCGGAGGTTCGCAGTGACCAGTCGCTCCGCCGCTTCCTTGTCACCGGTGCGCGCACGGCGGGCCAGGGCCCGTTCCTCGGCGGGGTCCTGGATCAGTGGATACTTCTCCACATCCTGAAGATACTGGTCGAATGAATCCAGTCCCCGTGTGGTGGAGAACATACGTTTCGCTCTACCTCGATTCTCTATCAATGGAGGAGGAAGGCGGAAGTCATCAGGAAGTGAGCCAAGGAGGGCCCAACGAAGGAGCGGGGAGAGAAGAATCCATGGAGGGAGTGCCCGCTAGCCAACGGCCTTGTGGGCAACAGCCGGTACAAGTTAAAAAAGGATGTTTCCAGCGTCAAAGGTTTCTTCCGCTCTCGGTCATGGAGGAGTGTGACTGCCCTGTTACCATGAGTGGTGAAGGGAGCGGTTACCCGGGGGCGTGGTTCGGGTTCCTGCCATCCAACTCCAGCAGGGGGAGATCGCGTGGCACAACCAGCCTCCAGGGGGAGGACGGGCTCGCACCAGGAACCAGCAGGATCATGGCGAACGGGCCGTGGGACTCGGGGTGCAGAGGTCCGGGATGGAGGTCGACGGCCCATGTGCGCCCTCGCCGCCTGAAGAGAAAGAGAAGGCTCCCTGGTCCCGGGAGCAGCCATCCCGTCCGAATTCCCCCCACCTCCGGGTTGCCCACAAGGGCCGCTGGTCCACCCCTCAGCTCCTCGTTTCCAGTGGGGAGCTCCCTGGAACCTCCGGCTCGGACCCATGCCGGTAGCTCCTGCCAGGGTCGCCAGGATGGAGCCTGTAGCAGGAGCCGGATAGCACCCCGGAGGAGGTGGGGTGCCAACTGTTGCAGGCGCCACGCGGGACGGGACAGCACAAGGACACCCAGAAGGAGGAAACCCTCCACCAGCAGGGAGACCGCCGTCCCTTCAGCCCAAGCCACCAGAGCCGCCAGGACCAGGGAATCTTCGGCCAGATGAAGGAGGATGGGGGACGGACGGCCCTGCTGCCGCAGGGCAGGCAGAAGCCTCACCCCGCCGCGGGTGGCCTGGGCCCAGAAGGCCATGGCACCGACGAGAATAAGACCTCCCATACCCACCCAATCCAACCGGGGTGGCGGATCCTGGGAAACCAGAACGGTGAGGATGGCCACCAGAGGTGCCGCGAGACACAGCAACAGCGACCAGGGAAGCCGCGTCACCGCAGGACGATGGAGCAGCAGGTTGCCCCCGTAGAGAAGAGCGAAGGACACCAGAAACCCCGGTCCTCCCAGGCGAGGAAGAAGTCCCGGTAGCGGGGTTCCCAGGCCCCCGAGGCTCCATGCGGAAAGGAAGAGCAGCGTCAAGAACGGGGCCCAGCCGGTGAGCAAGACCAGGGGGATAAGAGGAAGGGCCGAGCCGATGACTCCCAGATCCCAGGTCATCCCGGGTCACCTCCGAAGTCCAGATCCACACGGTCCCATCGGATGCGAGCAAGCAGAGGGTCACCCACGCCAGCCAGAAGCCCCAGTACCTCCTGCATGGAGAGGGTCACCACGATGTCGTTCAACTGGAGCCCTGAGGTGAGAGGGACGGCCACGTCCAGGCGAGCCACCCCACCGGTTCCAGCCGGGAAACCCACTCGCAACCCACCGCCCACGGCCGCACGCCACCCCGTATCCTGCCCAAAGGGAACCTCTCCGGGCCAGATCCGCCCGATGTCGGTGAAGAAGGTCACCCCCAGATCGAAAAGGGTGGAAGCAGGGCTGGCGATGGCCCACCGGTCTTCCACGGAGAGTACCGCCTTCCGCCCGCCCGGGAAGGTCTCCTCCCGAAACCCCCGGATCCCCCCCAGTCCACCCAGAGCCAAAGCGAAGGGAGACTCCACCTGCCATCCCCCGGCCACTCTGAGGTTCAGGAGGACGGTGTGCTCTGGATGGCGGGGAGGAAGCCAATAGGCCCTGGTATCCAGATCCAGGAAGACGTCACGCCAGCGGAGGGCCTCATCTGCTCGTCCCCGGAAGTGACGACTTTCCATGGCCAGATGCGTTTGCAGAACCCATGGGTCTGGAGCGGATCCCCAGAAGATCCGAACCCCTGCTGACAGGTCATCTTCCCGAGCACCCGGGTATGGATCGGGGGAACCGACGCGTTGACCTACTATGACACCGAACTCGGTGCCCAGTGGCACGTCCTGCGTTCCCCGGAGAGCGTCCAGGCCAACCCGCTGCTGGAAGGTGATGGCTCGGCGGCCCAGGAGGAGATTCAACCAGGTGGCCGTCCGACCCCGAGCTTGACCAGACACTTCCGTGACCAACTCCTGGGGTACATCCAACTCGGGAATCGGCTCCCATCGGCGGGAGAGCGCCAGTCGCCCGGGATACCCCGGAATCCGCAATACCTGGTGCGACAGCCCTACACCCAGGACGGTGAGATTGCCGGGTGAGCCAAGTCGGACGGCTGCTGTCACCTCGGTGACTTCTCGCCCAAGAGGGATAGCCAGGTGAGTGATTCTCTGGTCCGACGCTGGGGAATGGCTCCCGATGGGCCAGAAAAACTCACCCTCTTCTCTCAGAAAGCGCTGTCTGGCGGCCAGTCGCCCCACCTCGCCCACAAACGGGTAAGTCAGGACCTGGTCCACGAAATTTCCGTTCCGGTTCCTCCCCAAGCGCAGTTGGGCGTCCCACCTGGTATCCAGGAACTGGGGGTCCTGAAGGAGAAACGAGAACTCCCGTTCCCCACCTCTCCGCCCCCCAGCCACCGAAACTGTTCGGCCGGTGCCCAGTAGATTCTCTTCTCGAAGTTCCCAGCCCCGGACTTTGAGGCCGTCTCCCGATGAACGGATGTTCAACCGAGGCTTGGTGGTCCACTCATCCCGCGTGCGAATGATGAGATCGGTTCGGCTCTCAGCCGACGGTACCGGAAGGGGTTCGTCAGTATCCCACCCGGGAGGGGCGATGGAAGCAGCGGCTACGAATGGGAGCCCTCTGAGAAGTCGGACGGACTCATCCACCAGCCGGGGAGAATAGCAATCGCCTTCCTGAAATAGAAGCTCACGTCGAATGAGGTCTTCATTCGTCCGGGCGTGGATCCGGTTTGCCAAACGGTAGGCCCAGGGGAACCGCGGAGCGTCTCTGATCTGTTCCTGGGTGAAGACTGACCCGTTCTCCACCTCGAGGGTGCCCACCACGCCGTACAAGCAGGGATCCTCCCCAGGCGGCCCTGCCTGAGCCTGGGCTCCCCCGTCACCGGGCCAGGCCAGTGAAGCCATGACCAGGATCATGAGGAGGGGGGGAGACATGGGAGACCCGATGCGTCGGGGAAAATGGTCCAGTGGGCAGGGAGGTTTCCCAGCCCGGGGATCATGGGTAATGTACGGGGCCCAGCAATTCGGGGAAATCGCTGGAGCTTCCTTCAGGGCTGGAACTCCGGCGGGGACTCACGCGCGGACCCGAACGGACGCTAGGAGCGTGTCCGAGTAATGGGGTGCGGCCGCGCGCGGGGGTCTTGCCCATGGACAGAGTAGGAACGACGATGAGGCGTAGCAGGGCTACGGCGAGGAGGAGAGACGACCTCTGGACGGGGCAACCCC